>WTGH01000034.1 GCA_011523655.1 Rhodospirillaceae bacterium | reverse complement strand
CCCGGCGCGCCGGGCATCCTGTGCGCCCAGGGGCTGATCGTGTCCGACCTGAAGGAGGAATTCGTGCGCAGCGGCCGCTTTGCCCTGAACGCGGCGGGCATGGCGCGAATCGCCGGCACGATGGACGGTCTGGAGGCGGAGGCGCGCGCCTGGTTCGACGCGGAGGGAGTCGCGCCGGACGACCGCGGCGCGGCCCTGTGCTTCGACGCCCGCTACGTCGGCCAGAATTTCGAACTGCCGGTTTCCTTTCCCGGCGGGCCGCAAGGCGCGCTGGCGCGGCCGGCCGGTCCCGATGCGGTCGCCGCGGCCTTTCATGCGGAGCACGAGCGGCACTACGGCTTCCACAGCGCCGGCGAGCCGATCGAAATCGTCAACGTCCGCGTCGCCGCGACCGGCCGGATCGCGTCGGTCGCCGCGCCCGCTTCCGGAGAGGCGGCGGAACGCGCACCGGCGCCGTCCGGCCATCGCCCGGTCTGGTTCGATGGCGACAGCGCGGTCGAAACGCCGGTCTACCGGCGCGACTCGCTGACTGCCGGAATGGCGTTCGCCGGGCCCGCCATCGTCGAGCAGCTCGATTCCACGACCGCCGTGTTTCCCGGCGACCGGGCCGCGGTCGACGAGGCCGGCAACCTGGTCATCGCTGTCGGAGACGCAGGATGAGCGCCGTTGCGGCGCCGGTCGATCCGGTCACGCTGGAGATCATGGCCAACGGCCTGCGCTCGGTCGCCGACGAGACCTTCGCCGCCCTGATGAAGAGCGCCTATTCCACCAACATCAAGGAACGGCGCGACCATTCTACGGCGGTCATGGACCCGGCCGGCCGGCTGATCGTCCAGGCCGACGCTTCGCTGCCGATCCATCTCGCCTCCATGGGCGGGCTGATGGAGAGCCTGCTCGCCCGATTCGGCGACGAGCTGCGCGACGGCGACCTGTTCGTTGCCAACGACCCCCACGTCGCCGGCGGCACCCATCTGCCGGACATCAACATGGCGATGCCGGTGTTCCACGAAGGCGAACTCATCGCCTTCATGTGCAACATCGCCCACCACGCCGATGTCGGCGGCGCGGTGCCCGGCAGCATGGCCGGCGGCCTGACCGAGATTTACCAGGAGGGACTGCGCATTCCGGTTGTGCGTCTGTTCAGGGAGGGCGTGCTGCAGCAGGACCTGCTCGACCTGATCCTTCTCAACGTCCGGGTGCCCACCGAACGGCGCGGCGACTACTTCGCCCAGATCGCGTCCTGCCGGCTCGGCCGCAGCCGGCTCATCGAGATTGTCGAAACCTACGGGATTCCAGCGCTGCGCGACGGCTTCGAACAGATCGTCCGGCGCAGCGCCGACCGGCTGCGGGCCGCCGTCGCCGATCTGCCGGACGGCGTCTACCGGTTCGAGGATGCGATGGACGACGACGGCATGGGCGCGACCGACATCCCGATCCGGCTCGAAATCACGGTGAACGGCGGCGATATCCATTTCGATTTTTCCGGCTCGGCGAAGCAGGTCACGGGCAACATCAACGTCACCCGCAACGCCACCCAGGCTTCGGTCTGCTACGCGCTCAAGGCGCTGCTCGATCCCGACGCGCCGAACAACCAGGGCGTGCTCGATCTGCCGCGCCTCACGGTCGAGAAGGGCAGCCTGCTCGACGCCGCCTTCCCGGCGCCGGTGGCGGCGCGGGCCAACACCTGCCAGCGCATCATCGACGTCATCCTCGGCGCGCTGGCGCCTGCCCGGCCCGAAGCGGCGGTCGGCGCGGCCAACGGCGCCAACACCACCGCCGTCTTCGCCGGCACCGATCCGCGCTCGGGCGACGACTATGTCTACCTGGAAACCCTGGGCGGCGGTTTCGGCGGGCGCGCGACGAAGGACGGCAAGGACGGCGTGCAGGTCCACATCACCAACACGTCGAACCTGCCGGTCGAAGCGATCGAGATGGAATATCCGCTGCGCGTCCGCTCCTACGGCCTGATCGCCAATTCGGGCGGGCCCGGCCGGCAGCGCGGCGGCCTGGGCCTCGAACGGGTCGTCGCGCCGGTCGATCATGCCTGTACCTTCAACGGCGCCGGCGAGCGCTTTGCCCGGCAGCCCTGGGGCGTATTCGGCGGCGGCCCTGGGGCAACCGGCGCGTTCCGCCATGTCGCAGCGGACGGCACGGCAGCCCGCCTGCCCAACAAGCCGATCGCCGTGACCATTGCGCCGGACGAGGCGGTCGTCGTGCGCACGCCCGGCGCCGGCGGCTACGGCGATCCCGCCGAGCGCGCGCCGGAAGCCCTGGACGACGACCTGACCAGCGGAAAGTTCGGCGAGGCCTGGCTGGCTGAGCACTATCCGCAGCGGGGCGGGGGCGGCGAGGAGTCCTGAACCCGCCGGGCGGGCCCTCCGTAGCGGCGCCGCGGCCCCGTACGGTCGGACGTTTATCGGCCCGATCTTGAATTTGTATCGTGGGTGCAACACTTCTATTTTGCTTTCGGGTATTTTGCTTTCGGGCGCTGCCGTTCGGGATCGAAATCCGGCGTCGGGCATAGGCCGGCCTCCTGCCCGAATTTTCCGCCGGAACTGTCTCTCGGGTATTGACCGCGCAATACGAGCAGCACGAAAATTCGCGTCGACCGATGTAAACGGGGATCGCACGATGGCTGAGAACATTGCGGTACCTGACGGTCCGGACCCGGCGGCTGCGAGAGCGGTCGAGCCGTCCTTCGTCAACGCCCTGCCGCAGTTTCTGCCGCTGGCGGTCTTTCCTCTGATACTCCTTGCCCTGATCTACGGCGGCTGGTGGATCGTCGCGCCGCTCGTCTTTTTCATGCTCGCCGGACCGCTCGATCTCGCCTTCGGCGACGACGAGCGGAACATGGACCCGGCGAAGACGCCGGAACGAAAGCTGTTCTGGCACAACCTGCCGGTCTGGGGATGGGCGCTGCTCTGGCCGCCGACGCTGGCATTCGGGCTCTGGCAGATCCTTGTCTCCGGCCAGTTCACGGTCTGGGAAGGCATATTGCTGGCGCTGATTCTGGCCGTCGAGGCCCAGGCGGTCTTCATCGTCGGCCACGAGCTGATCCACCGGCGCGCGACCTGGGAGCGGCGGCTCGGCGAGTTCCTGCTGGCGTCCGCCTCCTACCCGCAATACGCCACCGAGCATGTCTACATCCACCACGCACAGGTCGGCACGCCGCTTGACATCGGTTCCGCGCCCAAGGGGCAGAGCTTCTGGCATTACTTTCCCCGGGAGGTCGCGAGCAACCTGACCGGTTCGTGGCGGGTCGTCCGGGAGCGGCTGGCCCGCAAACGCCTGCCGATCTGGCACTACAGCAACCCGTTCTGGCGTTACGGCATCGAAACCGCGTTCTGGTACGGGCTCGTTTTCTGGATGGGCGGTATCTGGGCGGCCCTGGCCTACGCCTTCCTGTGCCTCGGCGCGGTCTTCTCGATGAAGATCAGCAACTACATGCAGCATTACGGGCTGCGCCGGGTCCGCCTGCGCAGCGGCCGGTTCGAGAAGGTCCGGCCCCGGCATTCCTGGAACGCCAACTACAAGTTCAGCAACTGGATGTTCTTCAACATGCAGCGGCATCCGGATCACCATGCCGTGGCGAGCCGGCCCTACCCGCTGCTGCAGAATTGCGGCCCCGACGAGTCGCCGCAACTTCCGTACAGCTACGCCAAGATGTTCAACCTGGTCGTGCGTCCGAAACGCTGGTTCGCGACGATGGACCCGCTGGTCGACCGGTGGCGCGCGCAATTCTATCCCGAAATCGAGGACTGGAGCGCCTACGACAGCCTGGTCTCGGCCGCGCGCCCGGAAGCGTTCGACGCGATCGTCGAGATTTACGGCGCTGCGCCCCGGCTGGCCAAATGGATCGAGCGGCACCCGGAGCTGCTCGACAACCTGCAGGACAGGGAATTCACCGATCTCGACCTGCCCCAGGGGTTCGGGCCGGACCCGGAGGCTGAGGCGATCGCGCGCCGGGGCCTGACGCGCCTCTACTGGACGCACGAGTTCGGCGTTGCGGAAATGAAGGAGCGAATCGCGGAAACTCCGGTCCAGGATGTCCGGGACAGCGTGGAAACCGTACGCAACTGGTCGAACGACAAGGCGTTCCAGATCGCCATGCACACCCTGCGCGGCAACCTGTCTCCCGTCGAGGCGGGAACGGCCCTGTCCAACCTGGCCGAAGCCGCGATTGCCGCCGTCCTGTCCGCCGTCGCGGATGAATTTGCCGACCGGCTCGTTCCGCGCGGCGATGGCGGGGTGGCCGTAGCCGTGCTCGGCGACTTGGCGAGCCGGGAGGCCGCGCCCGGCGCGGCGCTCGATATTCTCTTCGTCTATGAAGGGAGTTCCGACGACAGCTACGACGGCCTGTGCTGGCGCTTCCTCGACGCGCTCAGGGAACTGTCGCGCGACAGCCTGTTTCTGGCGCCGATCCCGAGCGGCCGGAAGGGGCGTCCCGTCCGGTCCCTGGCCGATTTCGCCGAACATTTCCGGACCGCCGCGCCGGACAGAGATCTTCTGGAACTGACCCGCGCGCGCTGCATCTTCGAGTATGGCGCGGCCGGTATCGGGCAGCGTTTCGAAGAGGCGCGGCGCGAGGCCCTGGGCGCGGGCGCGGCGCGCGACACGCTGATCGCCGAATTGCGTGACGCCGGCGATGGTGCAGCCGAACCCGGCCTTTCCGCGCTGGAGGACATGCGCGGCGGCGTGCAGCATGTCGAGCGCACCGCAAGGCTCTTTCAATTGCACCTTGCCGGCAATGCGCCGGACGATCCGGCGCCCGCTGCCGCTTCGGTCTTCCGGGCCGCCGCTGTGCAGGGTCGAATTGCCGACGATGCGGCGGCGGACCTGGCGGATGCCGCAACGCTGTGGCGGAACCTCCGGGGCGCCCTGCGGCTGGTGGCGGAAGAGGGCGCTTCGGTTGAGGCCCTGGGCTCCCGGGCCAGGGCCGTGCTCGCGCAGTCGTGCGGCCGGGACGATGTCGACGCGCTGCACACCGCAATCGGCGAAACTGCGGCGCGCGCCGCGGCGCAGATCGCCTCCCTTGACGATACGGTGGATTGCGCGCCGGCAGGGAACGGGCGCGCGGCGGCCCCGGACGATCCGGCCTGAGCCCGTTTCTGCCGGATGTCTGACCGACCGCAACCGGACGGCGATCCGGCGCCGGCGCGCCGGCCAGCGCCGCAGGGGATTCTGACAAAGGTTTCGGCGGAAGACCGGGGCCTTATCGAACGGCCGGCGCTGACCCCGCATCTCGACTTTCATCCTGTCGAGGAAGGGCGGACCCTGCTGGTTTCCGAATCCTTCAACACCTTGCTGCACGGGCCGATTTACGGCGATCTGCTGCCGCTGCTCGACGGCCGCCCGCAGGATGATATCGTCGCGGCCCTCGACGGCGTTCACGGCGCTGCCGACGTTCGCGCGGCGCTGGCAGGGCTGGCCTCCCGGGGCTATGCGGTTTCCGGCGACCATTCGATGGACCGGGGCCGGGCGGCCTACTGGTCCTCGCTCGGCGCCTCGCCGCGCCGGGCCGAGCAACGCCTTGCGGCGTCGAAGGTGGCGGTCGACGGCGACGGCGGCCATCTCTCCCGGCGGCTCGAAGCCATGGGCGTCGCGACGGATGCCGAAAGTCCGGCGCTCACGGCCGTCGTCTGCGCCGATTATCTCGACGCGTGTTGCGATACGATCAACCGGCGCCACCTCGCCTCCGGCGCGCCCTGGATGCCGGTCAGGCCGAAGGGATTGCATCCGCTGTTCGGCCCGGTCTTCCGGCCGGCCGAGCAGGGTCCGTGCTGGGCCTGCCTCGCCTACCGCCTGCGCAGCCACCGGGAGGTTCACAATTTCCTGCGCAATCTCGCCGGCGACGAGGCGGCCTTCCGGCCAGGCGCTGCCGAGCCGGCGGTGCTGGATACGGTCTACGGGCTGGTCGCGGCCGAGGTCGCAAAATGGCTGGTTCTGGAGGAAACGGCGCCGCTTCATGCGCACACCATCTCGCTGGATGTCGGCAAACTGGGGAGCGAGCGCCACCCGGTGATGCGCCGGCCGCAGTGCTTCGCCTGCGGGGACGCGGACCTGTACCGCGCAGACCGGCCGCCGGTTCCCGTGCAGCTGCGGCCGAGCCCGACCGGCGTCAGCAACAGTGGCGGAGTGCGGTCGGTTTCCCCGGAAGCGACGCTGGCCCGCTACCGCCATCTGGTCAGCCCGGTCAGCGGCGTCGTCACCTGGGTCGCACGCACCACCGACGAGGCCGATCCCTGGCTCCATGTCTACTGGGCGGGAACCAACTACGGATTGCGCAGCCGGAAACTCAGTTCGTTGCGGCGCAGCCTGCGCAGCAAGAGCGCCGGCAAGGGCAGCACGCGGGAACAGTCGGAGGCGAGCGCCCTGTGCGAGGCGATCGAGCGCTATTCCGGCGCCTTTCACGGCGACGAAATCCGCTGCCGGAAACGCTTCGCCGAGTTCGCCGCGAAGGGCGATGGGGCGGCGATCCATCCGAACGACGTGCAGTTGTTCAGCAAACGCCAGCTGGACGACGCGAAAACCATCAACGCCCGGGGCCATCCCTACAATATCGTGCCGCCGCGCCTCGACCCCGAGGCCGAAATCGACTGGTCGCCGGTGTGGTCGCTGACGCAGGCGCGCCACCGCTATCTCCCGACATCGATGCTCTACAGCATGCCCGCCGAGCAGCGGGGCGCCGCAGACTTCATTGCCGATTCGAACGGCTGCGCGGCGGGCAACACACTGGAAGAGGCGATCCTGCAAGGCTTCCTCGAGCTGGTCGAACGCGACGCCTTCGCGATCTGGTGGTACAACCGGCTGGCCGTGCCCGGCGTCGATCTGGAAAGGTTCGGCGACGATTATCTCGCCGCGGCGCCGGACTATTACCGCCGGCACGAGCGCGAGATGTGGGTCCTCGATGTCACCGCCGATCTCGGCATCCCGGCCTTCGTCGCCGTCTCGCGCCGGACCGGCGGCGACAGCGAAGACATCATCTACGGCGCCGGGGCGCACACCGATCCGCGCATCGCCGCCCTGCGCGCGGTGTGCGAGCTGAACCAGTGCCTGACCTGGCTGCCGCGGCCGGGCGGCGGTCCGGGGCCGGCGATCGACGATCCGCTGGCCTTGCGGTGGTGGAAGACGGCAACACTGGCGGACCATCCGTATCTGGCGCCGGCAGCCGGCGAACCGCTGCGCGGCAAGGCCGATTATCCCGTCCCCGATACCGCGGACTCGCGCGACGCGGTCGAACGGTGCCGCGCGCTGGTCGAAGCCCGCGGCATGGAATTCCTGGTGCTCGACCAGACGCGGCCGGACATCGGCATGCCGGTGGTGCGGGTCATCGTGCCCGGCCTGCGCCATTTCTGGGAACGCTTCGCGCCGGGCCGCCTCTACCATGTGCCGGTCGAAACGGGCCGGCGCAATCGCGCGCTCGCCGAAGACGAACTCAATCCCGTGCCCGTCATTGCGTGAGGGGCCGGCACAAACCGCCGCCGAAGGGTTCCGGGGCCCGGCCTAACAGCCAAGGCCCTGGGACACCTGGGCGTAGCTGGTCAGAGGGACCGCGCACATCCGGTCCCGGTCCGCCTTGTCGATGACCGGCCGGTTCAGCAGTCCGATCATGTCGTCGAACTTGCCGAGCGCGTCGCAACCGACCGCCTCTGGGTCCGCTGCCGTGCGGTGTTTCGGCCAGGCACGGTCGCGGGCATAGCGCCAGAATTCGCTGTCGTACCGCGAGCCGGCGGAATAGTGCCAGCCGACGAACAGGCCGTAGCGCAGCATGTTGTCGACGAGGAAGCGGTTGACGACCGGCGCGTCGCGCTCGAGATGCTCGCTCGGACGGTTGAACCGCAAAAAGAGCACCATCCTGATCTGCAACTGGGCGGATACGATGGCGGTCGCTTCGAGGGGCTCCATGAAGGCCGCAGCGTTGCCGATGCGGGCCACCGCGCCGTCGTAGATCCGGCGGTGGACGAAATTGGGAAACGGAATGACGGCGCGCGGCTCGAATTCCGTCACGCCGTCGGTGTCCAGGAACGCATCGAAGTCCGCTTCGACGTCTTCGAGGCTGGAGACATTGCGGTTGAAGATGTAGCCGTAGGATGTGTGAACGGTCAGCGGAATGACGAAAATCCAGCCATGCGGCCGCGCAACCGCACGGGTGTAGGTGTGTTGGAGAACAGGCCCGTTCTGCGTTTCTTCGACGATTGCCGGACAGCGGCGGATGACGGCCGTATCGGTGGGGATGAAGGAAATGTCGATATGCTCGCCGGGATCGAGTTCCCTGGGAAACCCGCGGGCGTCGAAGACGAGGTCGTAGCGTTCCGGCGCCCGGCCCTCGAATTCCACCTGGGCGCCGCCGTCGATCCTCGTGATCCTGTGCACTTTCGCGTCGATGTGGCGCGCGCGCGTGCTTTCGTGCAGCAGATCGGCCAGCAAATCGGCGGACAGGTGATAGGCGTAGGACACTTGCTGCGGCGTGAAGTAGTGGGTGAAGTCCCGGTCGCGGCGCCCCCATCCCTCGAACGCAACGCCGTATTTGCGGGTTCCTTTCAGGCGCTGCTGAACGGCTTCGTGGGGCAAGTCCGTCAGCTCTTGCAATTCCTGAACCAGGCTCGGCCAGCTGCCTTCGCCCACACCGATGATCGGAATACGCGAATCGAAAATGTGATGCAGTTCGTGATCGTCGTCAGGGTGAAGGCGCGATACGCTGGCAGCCGCAAGGGACCCGGCGGTTCCCCGGCCGACGACCGCGACCTTCCGTAAGGATCTGCTGCGCACGACTCGCCCCCACGGACAGGTTCCGTGCGAAAGTTAGTGCATCGACGGTCTGAGGGGCAAGCTGGCCGGAGAATGCGGCGGAGCCGATTCGCCCCTCGATCGGCGGAGCGGGTCTTGCTCCGCATCGGCCTTCGGTGTGTATTGTCGCGAACGCTAAATGCCTCGATCGTCTTACATTTCGATTCTGCAGGTTCGGAGCATGTGTCTGTATCGGATTGCCCCCGGCGCGGCCGGGCTCCAGGCTGCAGGTACGCGGGATTGCCGTCCGGCCGCAGGGCTTCTGTCGCAATGAAGCCCGGCGCGCCGCCTGCCCCCGGGGTGCATACGAAACCAATGGCGCCGGTTCCGTGGACGAGCGCGGCATAGCAAGCGAGCCGTTCGCAAAGCGATTTGCCGAGCGGGTGCTCGCGGCCCGCTGGCCGGTCATTCTGGGCACGCTTCTCTTCGTTGCGGCCGCGTCAGGCGGCATTGCGCTGCTCGAATTCTCCGCCAACTACCGCATCTTCTTCGACGAAGACAATCCGCAGCTTCAGGCGCTGGAAACGCTGGAGGATACCTACGGCAAGAACGACAACGTCGCCTTCCTGATCGTTCCGGACGATGGCGACGCCACGTCGCAAACGGCGCTCTCGGCTGCCGTCTGGCTCACGGAAGCCGCGTGGAATACGCCGCATTCCAGGCGCGTCGACTCGCTTGCCAATTTTCAATACACGACCGCCGACGGCGACGATTTGTATGTTCAGGATCTGGTCGATCCGAAGGAACTGGGCCGGGCGGACGTGCGGTCGCGTATCCGGTCCGTCGCGTTGTCCGATCCGCGTATCGCAGGGAGCATTCTGGCCCGGAACGGGGATGTCAGCGTTGTAAGCGTCACCATCGAACTGCCGGAGGAGGGCCTCCTGGAGGCTTCGGCCGAAGTTGCCGAATTCGCCAGGTCGGTCGCCGCGGAGGCGGAAAAACGATTCCCCGGCATCGACCTGCGCGTCGTCGGCACGGTCATGGTCAACCAGACATTCGTGGAGGCCTCGATCGGCAGCCAGACGGTCTTCCTGCCGGCGAGCCTCCTGCTCATGGCCTTGATTCTCGGCATTCTCATCCGGGGCTGGGCCGGGGTGGCGGCGACCGGGCTGGTCATCGTCTTTTCCATACTCGCGTCGATGGGCCTGGGCGCCTGGGTCGGACTGCCCTTCAGCCCGCCGATCTCGCCGGCGCCGACCATCGTGCTGATGATCGTGGTGGCGAACTGCGTGCACCTGCTGGTGGCTTTGCAGCAGCGCTTGCGCGCCGGGGATTCGAGGCACGATGCCATCGTCGAAGCCGTCAGGCTCAACCTGCACCCGGTGTTTCTGGCGAGCCTCACCACGGCGCTCGGTTTCCTGAGCATGAACTTTTCCGAAGTGC
The DNA here is from genome assembly GCA_011523655.1 of Rhodospirillaceae bacterium. GTDB lineage: Bacteria > Pseudomonadota > Alphaproteobacteria > Bin65 > Bin65 > Bin65. Next base: position 117,243 of record WTGH01000034.1, on the reverse strand, counting down.
CGCCCTACCGTCATCTCGGTAACTTCGTCGCCTTCGGTATCGCCGCCTCTTTCATTCTTTCCGTCACCTTCCTGCCGGCCGTGCTTTCGCTTCTGCCCGTCCGCGCCGCAAAGGACCGCCGGTTCCGCGGACCCACGATGAACCACTTGGCGGAGTTCGTTCTGCGCTACAGGAAGGCGCTGATCTGGGGATGGCTGGCGTTCGTGGCCGCGATGGCTCTGGCCGTTCCGCGCAACGAGCTCAACGACGTCCTGGTCCACTTCTTCGACAAGAGCGTCGAGTTCCGACAGGACACCGACTTCATGGACGAGCGCCTGAGCGGCAATACGCTGCTCGAATACTCGCTGCGGGCGTCTGCCGAGGGCGGCGTCACCGATCCCCGTTTCCTCTCCGAGGTTTCGAATTTCGCCGCCTGGTACCGCAAGCAGCCCCGCGTACGCCATGTGTCGACCGTCACCGATACCTTCCGGCAACTCAACAAGAGCATGCACGGCGACGATCCGGCCGCCTACCGGATTCCGGAAAGCCAGGACCTGGCAGCGCAATATCTGCTGCTGTACGAGATCTCGCTGCCGCAGGGTCTGGACCTGAACAATCAGATGGACAGTTCCAGATCGGCCACGCGGGTTTCGGTGTCGGCACAGACGCTCAGTTCGCAGGAGCTTCTCGAACTGAACGCGCGCGCCGAGGCGTGGCTGAAGGAAAACGCACCGCACGTTGCCGGCGTCAACAGCACCGGCCCCGCGGCGCTGTTCGCCTATATCGGCCAGCGCAACATCCGCGCCATGCTGATCGGGACGATCGTCGTGCTCCTGGCCATTTCCGCCATTCTCCTCTTCGCCCTGCGATCGCTGCGGCTGGGGTTGATCAGCATCGTTCCCAATCTGGTTCCCGCCGTGCTGGGCTTCGGCGTGTGGGGATTGACGGTCGGGCAGGTCGGCCTCTCGCTGTCCGTCGTGGTGGCCATGACCGTCGGCATCGTCGTCGACGATACGGTGCATTTCCTCGCCAAGTACCGCCGCGCGCGGCAGGAATACGGCCTGGGGCCGGAAGACGCGGTGCGCCAGACCTTCGACACGGCCGGCCGGGCCCTGTTCACGACGACGGTCGTGCTGGTGGCCGGCTTTTTGATTCTGGTGTTTTCGCCATTCGTTCCGACCGCGCAGGTCGGGGTCCTGACCGCGACGATCATCGGCTTTGCGCTGATCGCCGACCTGACGCTCCTGCCGGCGCTGCTGATGGCGTTCGACCGGAATCGGCGGCGGAAACCTGAATAAGCAGCCCGATCCAAACTGCGGGGCCTAAACGGACGCCGCCGCAGGCCTTCGGCCGATACACATCGGATCGGAATTTGCGACACTGCGAAAACTTGATCTCGTAACAAATTCGTAATATACTGGTTTATAGTGTCTTTTTGCGTTCAATAGCGGTTGGGTTCGCAAGTCACCTGAAATGCAGGGAAATTGCCATGCGAAGTGGCGATGAAATGCTACAGCAGATTGTCGAGAAGTCCGCCCTGGACGCGGATTTCAGGCAGCAGCTGCTCGCGGATCCAAAGTCTACCATCTGTGAGGAATTGGGCATTACGATTCCCGATTCGATGAATATCCAGGTCCATGAGAGCGACATGCAGACGGTGCATCTTGCGTTGCCGCCGGACCCGAACATCACAGAGGAGCAGCTCGAAGCCATCTCGGCCGGCCTTTGCTGCTGCTGGTAGCCTTAAATCCCGGCGGGTAGCCGGTGGGGATTCGGAGCGGTCCGAATCCGCATTTGAATACAGTCCGGACCGAATGCACCCGCCCCCGGCCGGGGGCGGGTCCGGTGCGTCTTGAATCAGGCTGAAATTCAGGGAGCGACCGCGCCGGAAAGCACCATGAACACGTAGGCCTTGGCTTGCCGAAGCCGGTTTCCGGATATGACCAGCTTTATGTGGTGAATGCCGCGTAACAGAACATAGCGGCCGGATTTCGCAAACAGGGTTGTCGGTTTCGAGACCCAGTCGGCAAGCGCCGTGAGTTTATCCGGAACGACAAGCTCCTCATGGCTCAGGGCTTCCAGAAACGGATCCCAGTCCGTCAGGCCGTCGAGCCAGTAACGTGAATCTTTCGTATAGCGCTGCTTGACGATGAGCGTGAGGCCGAGCGTCGGGCCGACACCCTCTTCCCGCACGTCGATATTCGCCCCGATCCTGACGATGTTCACGCGTTTCCCGAGGCGTGCAATCACGGAATCGACGGCCGGGATCCGGCCCGGCCAAGCCGTTTCTTCAAGATAGGAACATAGGTCCCGCCGCGATTTGAAGCCCATGATCGCCAGGCGGATCGCCCGCGAGCGGGACGGGAAGATACCGAACGAATCCATGCGCGTATCTCCCGGCTGCGCCAGGTAGACTCGTTCGACATTCTCCCGCTCGGCGTCGGTCATCGTCCAGCCGACGCAGGAAACGAGCGCATCGACCACCGTAGCGACATCATTCTCCTGACCGCCGGCGCCGACGATCGGCCGTTCGCCGGGCCGCAGGAACATGCCCGGAAAGGACCGGTCGCCGTCCCGCGCCGACCCGATATCGTATTCCAGCATCAACTTGCGGCCGACGATCTCGCGCAAAGGCGAGCGTTCGGCTTCCATTTCCTTGAACAGCCGCACGATCGCCTTCGCAGTCTCATCCGTCGTGTCGGTCCGCGCGCGCTCCTCGAAAAACGCCGCCGGTCCGGTGCCGCTCGCCAGGGATGCGCCGAAATCCGCCTCCGGCCTGCGTTCGTGCAGCGGCAGTTCGAAGCCGAACGGCAGGGCGCCCATCGCGATCGGAAGTTTCCCGGCGCATTCGAGCACGCGCTCCCATTCCGCTTCGCCGATAAGAACCGGCGAAATCCGGTTGCGAAAGTGCCCAAGCAGATCGCTCATCGTGCCGCCCTCTCCGGCGAGACGGTCCTGGGTCAGGGTGACTGCTTGATCGATATCCATGCGGCCTCCTCACGCAACGAAGGGGCGGAATCATTCCGCCTTCAGGATTTCGACGAGACGTTCCAGAGCCTCGATGCAGAACGCAGAAGTCACGGCTTCGGCGCCATGCCCGATCTGTCCGACCGTGCCCCATTTCAACTCCTGGTCGCCGAATGCGAGAAGTTCCGGCCAGCTGCCGTCCTCACGCTGCGAACTCACGATCCTGTCGGTTTCGCGCGTCGCGTCGATGCGTTCGAGGCTTCCGGCATTGTAGAGCGCCGACACGGCCAGCGCGGTCTGCAATATGTTGCCGAAGCCTTCCTGCCCGGCGTGCAACTCCAGGATTCGATCCGCAAGTATCGGACGCAGCCGTTCGAGGGCGGTCGGCGCGCGGACCATGGCGCGGGCGATCGCATAGTAGATCGCGACCGCGTCGGGATACCATTTGGACGAACCGTCGACTCCGTCCTCGGCAACCAGGGTTTCCAGCCAACTTTGGGCATCCGCGGTTTCCGGGCGGTCGCCGAGATACGCGATGACGTTCGCGTTGACGACGGGATCGGCTTCGATACGAAACCTCGAGACGACATCGGGCTCGTCTTCTGCCAGGACCCAGGTCATGAACCGGCCCGCCTCGTCGCGATTGGCCAGTATTGGCGGAAGGTTCCTTTCAAGAAAAATCCAGGGGTGGGCCGCGATGACAATCGAACAGAGCGCGGTGCTGTCGAGATCCGGGGGAAGATGGCGGTAGTAGCGCCACAGGCCGGGAAATTCGATGGTGTCGACGAGATAATCTCCGGTCGCGGCGCACAAGGCCTTCGCCTGCGGTTCCTCGCTACATTCGAGGGCCAGGACGCAGAGCGCCGAAATAAAGGGCGGCCTTTCGAAATGCCGGGGAATGTCCGGGTCGGCTATGTTGAACCGGATGCAGGACCATGCCCCGTTCTCGTCGACGGTCGATTCCAGGAAATCGAGACCGCGGCGGATGCTTTCCCTGCCGGCTGCTGCAAGGTCCCCGGACGCGGCAGCGCGCTCTCCGGGCGTCGTCCGTTCGACGGCGGGGGGACGAAGGGGCGGCGCGGGGTCGTACATTGTCTTGCGAAGAAACTCGAGCGACGCTGCGCCGGTCTTTGCCGCCTCCCGCTCGGCTTCGCTGAGCTTGCCGGGCGGCGGGAGCACCAGATGGGTGGTGTTATAGGTTTCTTCGTGCACATGAATTTCATGGCCTCCGGCCAGCGTCACGCCGAATTCCTTTTCGATCGTTTCCCTCGGGCTGGCGAGCAGACGTTCGCGAAAATCCCTGTCTTCGCCAGCTCTCGAAACGAGAATTTCTGCCGAACCGACCAGCTTCTTCATTGATGTCTTCCAATTTCGCCGGTTCCGGCGGAGCGCGAATTTCCGGCAGCCGAAATCAAGCCGGAGCGCAAATCACGACGAGACCGGTCGCGCGAGGAGTGCGGTTGCCGGATCAGGCGATCTGCCTCTTGACCAGTTCGCTGAACACGCCTTCGACCTCCAAGAGTTCGTTGAACGAGCCGCTTTGCACGACTTTCCCGGCTTGCAACACATAAATGCGGTCCGCCTGTTCCAGCGTGGACAGGCGGTGAGCGATGACGAGCCGGGTGGAGGTCAGGGCTGTGAGGTTCGACATGACCTTAGCCTGGTTTTCGTTATCCAGCCAATTGGTTGCTTCATCGAACAGCATGATTCGCGGGCTGCCGATCACCGAGCGGGCGATCGTGACGCGCTGGCTTTCTCCGCCTGACAGGACAGCCCCGCTGGTGCCGACCATGGTCATCATGCCCATCGGCATGCCCTTGATTTCGTCTTCGACTTCGGCGATCCGGACCGCCGCCCACACGTCTTTGGTCGCCACGCCGTCGTGGTGACTGACGAGGTTGTCCCACAGGTCCTGGGGGTGAAGCCCGACCGATTGCGGCACGGCGCCGATTCTCCGGCGCACCTGCTTCAGGTTCAGGTGCCGCAGATCCCGGCCGTCGTAATACACCGCGCCCGCGGTCGGCCGGTCGATGCCGAGCGCGAGCCGGAACAGGGTGCTCTTGCCGGCGCCGGATTCGCCGGCGATCGCAACGAATTCGCCGGGGCGGGCGCGAATCGTGACATCGTCGAGAATCAGCGGGCCGTCGGATTCGTAGCGGAAAGAAATGCGGTCGAACAGAATATCGCCGCCCAGATATTCGACCGGTTCGCCTTCGACCGCGGCTTCCGGAACGGCGGCGAAAAGCGGGCGCATCTGGTCGAACGCCGGCAGCATGGCGGCAACGGTGCCGAATGACTCGCCGAGCCGCGCGATGGCGGCCTGGAATGCGATGAAAACGGTGTAGACGACGAGAAAGTCGCCGACCGGGAGGTTGCGGTCGCCCACCGCAACCACCGCGAAAAGCAACGCGCCGCCGGCAAGAAAGGGGAGCGCGGCGCCGAATGCCTGGGAATGCCCCTCAAACGTGCCCAGGTCGATCTCCGCGCGTTTCTGCTCGCGATAGTCCCGCGCCCAAATGGCGAAAGCCGACCCTTCCGCGTTTTCGACACGCAGCTTGGCGATGCCGCCGACGATCTGGAACAGCCGGCCGACGACGCGACGGGCTGCGCTGATCATCCGCCCATAAGGCGAAATCTGGCGCAGCCCGAGAAGTACGGTGATCGACAGCGACGCCAGGCTGAAGACGAGGGCGATGACGCCGAGGGTGGCATCGTAGAAAAAGATGACGCCGAAAACCGGAAGCAGAAAGATGACGGACAGCAGGCTGTCGGCGACGACGCCCTGCAAGCCGTCGCGAATATTCTGGAATGTCATTCCCGACATGGCCAGATCGCCGGCCGGCTGGCGCCGCAGGGCGCTGGGCGGAAGGCGCATGAGGCGGTCCCAGAACGCCGCCTCGACCCGCGACGCCGCGCGCCCCTCGAGCCGCATCATCGCCGTGCTTTGAAGCAGGTGCAGCAGTGCGCCGAGCAGGCCGAGCGCCGCCACGGTCGCGGCCACGGCATAGAGCGCTCCGGCACTTCCACCCTCCGTTACCTGAACTGCGACGAATCCGAGCGCGAGCGCCGGCACCAGTTTGATCAGGCCGCCCGGCAGCCCGGCGAAGACCAGCCGCGCCAGATCCGCGGCCGATCCGTGCAGGGCGATTCGCATCAGGTCTGCGGGTTTCACGTTCCCCGACGGCAATGGCCGGTAGAACATCCAGGCTTCGTCGCGCAGCGTGCCGGCGCGACCCGCCGTAATCCGGACGCTGCGCATGGTGACCGGGTCGAATTCCCGGTAGTGCCCGAACGCTCCCGGCAGCAGCGCTACGGGCCGGCCGTCCTCGGCGCGGAATCCCAGCATCGCGTTGCTGTCTCCGCGCCACCAGTCGCCTTCGGCCTTGAAGCTGACGCGCCGGGCGCGTACGCCCGACGCATCGAGAATGTCGACGAGGCCGACCGGAGATTCGGAAGGTTCCGAGCGCACCGGAAATTTGAAGTCGATTCCTTCGCGGCGGCCGATGGCCTGCAGGGCTTCCACCAGCGCCGTGTCCTCGACATCGGCATCCCGGTCGATCGGCAGGTCGTAGATATTGAAAAGCCGCTGCCGCGCGGCTTTTTCGGCCGTTCGGCGGCTGGCTGTCCGCGCGCGTTCGAGATTCGCCTCGTCGACCACGGCCAGCTGGCGGTTGAGGCGTTCCAGCGTGAAGGCCACCGCATGGAACGTGGCGAGCGCCGGCAGCAGCGTGCCTTCCTGCGCCAGTGTTTCGGTCGATTTGCCCGCAAGCGTCGTCTCGTCGAACAGGGTGAGCCAGCTTGTCCGCGTCAGCGGTATCGCCGGTTCGTGCGGGCCGCCTGCCTCGGCAAGCTCTGCCTGGTCGACAATGTCCATGTACAGGCTTGCGCCGCGCGGCGGTTCGGAAACCCAGACCACGCCGCGCCGTACGGACAGGGTGCCGGGGGCCAGGGTCTGCATCATGCCGGGTTCGGCCAGGGCGGTCGGACGCGGAAGGCGGCTTGCGAAACGCGAAAGCGTGTCGGTGATGGCGGTCAGCCAGGTATCGGTCTGTTCCGCCAGTTCCGCCGGATCGACCTCGGAAAGCAATGAGGCCGGCAGACGTTTCAAAAGGGTGCCGGGCGATCCCTTGGCAATCAGGTTGAGCGTGGTGTCTTCTTCGTTATTGCGCCGGTCCGGCGCAACGCCCGGCAGCAACCGGCCCGATTTGCGGCGCAGCAGATGCTGGGGCGCCGCCTGCTCCACCCCGTCCTTGAACTCCACCAGGAACAGATTGACGGCGCCCCGGTCGATGAACCAGACGCTATCAGGGTCGTCGAGATTCACCGGCAGGTTGCCCGCGCAGGGTACGGAGGTGCCGGAGCGGGCCGCCAGTTCGGAAATCGACGTGTAGGTTGGTCCGGTGCCCTGCATCAGCCTGACTTGACCAGTTTGTAGTAGGTGCCATCCCGGTCGGCGATCAGTTCGTCGTGCGCGCCGCGCTGCACTTCCACGCCCTTGTCGAGCACGATTATTTCGTCGCAATCCCGCACGGTGCTCAGCCGGTGCGCCACGATCAGGCAGGTGACGCCGCGCCGCCGCAAGGCATCGTCGACAAATTCCTCCGTCGCGGCATCGAGGGCGCTGGTCGCTTCGTCGAGAATAAGCACCGTCGGGTTGCCCACCAGCCCGCGGGCGATTTCCAGCCGCTGCCGCTGGCCGCCGCTGAAATTCGCCCCGCCTTCCTCCACGACGGTCGCATATCCCTGCGGCCTGAGCAGGATTTCGTCGTGGATACAGGCGTCGCGCGTTGCGGCGAAGATGGCTTCATCCGGAACTGCCGGGTTCCACAAGGTGATGTTGTCGCGCAGGGACGCGAAAAAGAGCGCGTTTTCCTGCGCCACCATGGAAATGGACCGGCGCAGTACTTCCTCGGGAATCTCGTCCCGCAGATGGCCGTCGAACAGGACCTCGCCCGACCAGGGCTGGTAGAGGCCCGAGACCAGGCGCGCCAGGGTCGACTTTCCGGAACCGCTGGGACCGACCACGGCGACGCGCTGCCCCGGCTTGATCACGAGGTTGAAATCCTTGATCAGGGGCGGCCGGCTCTTGTTGAACCCGAAGGTGACGTTTCGCAGTTCGAGCTGGCCTGCAAGCTGGAGCCGGCCTTTGAAGGTGGGGATCGATTCCGCTTCCGGATTTCGGCGGCTGAAAACGGAGTCTTCGGAAGTCCTGGAGATGTCTTCGAGACGCTGCAGGTCTGTTTCGAGCGCCCGGCGCTTGTCGGTGAACTCCAGGAAGCGCCCGATCGGCGCCAGAAACATCTCTGCCAGAATGTAGAAGCCGACCAGAGTCCCGAGAGTCATGTCTCCGGACATGACCAGACTGCCCCCGATACCCAGGATCGCGGCGCTGCGAAGCGCGGCGACCAGGCCCGGTAGCGCGGTGTTGACCGAGACCAGTTCGGAATAGAGCTGGCGCGCATGCAGTTCCCGCGCCTGCTGGCCGCTCCAGCGCGAAAAGAACCGGTCGTCCGATCCCGTCATGCGCAGGTTGTCCGCATGACTCAGCATCTGCATGCCGAAGCCGATCAGCAGTCCCTGTTCCCGCCTCATCGTCTGGCTTCGAACGGCCCGCAGCGCGTTGAGAAAATGCGCCAGCACTCCGTGCAGAAGGGCCAGCAACAGCACGATCAGCGTGAGCAGAACATCGTAGGCCAGCATGGCGATAAGCAGGACCGCGCTCATCGCCATGTCGATAATGAGCACAAGAAACTGGTCGGTGAGATTCTTGGCGATTCTGTCGATGGACGAGACCCGGTCGGTCAGATCGCCCACCAGCCTGTGCTCGAAAAACTCGATCGGCAGCCGTAGCAGCCGGGACACGCCCCGACTGAAACCGCTCACCGAAATCCGGACGGCGAGCCGCTTCAGGAACCGGTGCTTGAGCAGGGACAGGATGTAGACCAGGACACCGCCGCCCAGCAGGGCTGCCACCAATCCGCCCCAGGGCCCGTGGTTTGCCAGAACATCGTCGACAAAGACAATGAGAGAAGCGGGAACGATCAGGCTGAGCACCGTCAGCATGAGCCCGCAGGCGATTATGCCGGTAAGCGCACTCCGCGACCCGGCGAGCAGGGAATCCATCTGCCGGAACAGGCTGGGCTGCGCGCCGCCGGGGCTGAACTCCGCGCCGGGCTCGAAGCGCAGCGCGATTCCGCTGTAGCCCTTGTTGAACTCTTCCGCGGAAATCCTGCGTCGCCCCGTGGACGGATCGTTGAGATGGACATTGGAGCCATCGAACCCTTCGAGGACGACGAAATGGCTGAATTGCCAGAACAGGATCAGGGGCAGCTGCAGCTTTTTCAGCTGCTCGGCGCGTACGCTCAATCCGCTGCATTCGAGACCATAGTGTCTGGAGGCGCGCAGGATGCTCGCGGCACTGCTGCCGTCGCGGCTGACCTCGCATTTTTCGCGCAATTCGGTAAGCGGCGCCCAGCGCCCGAAGTAGGCCAGTACGCTGCCGAGGCAGGCCGCGCCGCATTCCGACGCATGCATCTGCAGGAATCTCGGCGTGACTACTCTTCGTTTCGACAAGGCCGATGCGGTTCTACCGTCAGCCTCTTTAGAGGCGCCCGGCGGCATCTTACGGTCGCCTTGTACTCAGGAGTGCGGCCGGAGATTGCCTGCCGAGTTCGATCACAATGCGGCATTTGCTGCCCGCAAAGGCGGCAGGATCGAGGCTTCTGTCGAGCGCGATCACGACGCGGTATACGGATCCCGGCGCCGAAGAATCATACGGTACCAGCCGTTCGGACAAGGGGACGGCAGCAATTTTCTCGACCTTGCCGTCAAGTGTCTCCGCTACTCCGGTCTTCGTGCTTAGCGCTATTGCCGCCGGCATCCCGGCCTTGATTTGCGGTGCGACGTCTCTCTCGACCCAGACGAGCGCCTGCACAGGCTGCTTGCCTTCGGGCTGGTGTTCGCCGGGCTGGATCACCATGCCGTCGACCGCAACGGTACGGGCCACATCGCCAAGAAAAAGCCATGCCGCGACGAGGAAAAACAACAGCGCAATAGCGGCGACCAGCAGGCGCTCGCGCGGTGTCGAAATAGTCAGTAAACGGTCAAGTTGTTCGCGTTCTTCCTTGGCTTCGGCAACAGTATTATGAAATGAGTCGAATGGATTATTGAACACGATCACACCCGGCCATTTCTCAGAGTTCAAGCAAGTACAAAGAAAATCTGTTTCATCTTGAGTGAAGATTCAAGAAGTTATATGCAATTTTGAACAATAAAGGTCAAGTCCGCCGGATGCCGGGGAAACCGGTCGGTGTGCATCGGCTAACGGTTTGCCGCGCAGGCCGGTTTCAGTCTTGCAGTTCCGGCCAAGCGCCTTCTTTCGGGGCTTTTGTCCGGCGGCGAAATTGCGGCCGTTCGCCCGGCCGGCGTTGACCACGACTCGAATCGTTAGCGCCTACCGCGCTTTTGCCTTGCGGCCGGCCGACTGTATCTGTGTCATAAAGGCCGGCAGAGGGGTGCAGCGCGGCGCCGGACGACGGTCGATTGAACAGCCAGCCGAAGCGGTCCAACATGATCGAACAGCTGAAACCGGTGCCGTCGCGGCGCCACACCGGCGAAACCCCGACGCGCGGGGTGCATCACCTGGCGCTGACCACCGAGGACATGAAGGGGACCGTCGAATTCTACGTCGGCGTGCTGGGCATGCCGCTGGTCCACGCCATGAAGGTGCCGCCGGGGCTTGGCAGCGGGCCGGGCAACCGCGGCAACCCGCCCTACGAGGAAATCCGCCACTATTTCTTCGACATGGGCAACGACGCCCTGATGGCCTTCTTCGAGATTCCGAAAGGCGCGGAGCCGCAGTCCAACCGCAACGCCATCGGCGGCATGCAGCATGTCGCCATCGCCTGCACGCCGGCGCGCTTTCAGGACATTCTGGAGCGGCTGAAACGGCACGATATCCCGAACAGCGGCCCGATCGAGCAGTTGCCCGGCATGGTCGGCGTCTATCTGCGCGATCCCAACGGCATAAGGCTGGAATTCGCCTGCCAGCCGGCCCAGGGCGCGCGCCAGCGCAATATCGAAGCGGTCACCCAGACCAGAGCGGAGGCGGCGGCCGAACTCCTGACGATCGACAGCGTCGATGCGGCCTGGCTGGCCGAGTATGCCGGCGACCTGCCGGACGACTGAGCGGGAGGAGCGCATGTTCATCAGGAACGGCTGGTATGTGGCGGCGGCGGCCGGAGAGGTCGGCCGGTCGCTGCTGGCGCGCTGGATCTGCGGCGAGCCGGTGGTCATGTTCCGCAAGGAAGAAGGTGCGCCGGTCGCGCTGGAGGACCGCTGCCCGCACCGCAAGACCCAGCTCTCGCTCGGCAGTCTCGCCGGCGACGAGGTGCAGTGCCTGTATCACGGGCTGCGCTTCGATTGCGACGGCGCTTGCACCTTCATTCCGGGGCAGGACAATATCCCGCCGCGCCTCAAGGCGCGGGCCTATCCGCTGTTCGAGAAATACACCTGGTTGTGGATCTGGCTCGGCGATCCGGCGCTCGCCGACCCGGACTCCATCCCCGACTATCACTGGAACGACGCGCCGGGCTGGACGCCGGTCGGCGGCTACCTGAACTTCAGGGCCGATTACCGGCTGCTGGTCGACAATCTGCTCGACCTGACCCACGAGACCTATGTGCACGCGCGCACGATCGGCAACATGGCGGTCGCCCATACGCCGCAGCAAACCGAGGTCGACGGCGATATCGTGCGCGTCACCCGATTGATGAAGGACTGCAATCCGCCGCCGCTGTTCAAGCGGGCGCGGGGTATCGCAGGCAATATCGACCGCTGGCAGAAGATCCGGTTCGAACCACCGGCGCATATCAAGATCGACGCCGGCGGCGCCCCGGTCAGCCCGGCCGAGAAAGACAAGGTTCTGAATTGGTGGATCCTGAACGCGCTCACGCCGGAAACGGAACGGTCGACCCACTATTTCTGGGCGGTATCGCGCAACTTCTCGCAAGACGACGAAGACCTCTCGAAGATGGTGCACCAGCAGACCGTCCAGACTTTCGAGGAGGATCGCGACGTGCTGGAAAGCCAGCAGCGCATGATCGAGACCGACCCTTCCGGCGGGACTCTCCTTGCGATCAACTGCGATGCCGGCGGCGTCGCCGCGCGGCGGATCATCGACGCCCGGGTCCGGGCCGAGGCCGCGTGACGCATCAAGTGGGCAGCCGGTGCCTGAGCAGTTTGCCGGCAGCGTTGCGCGGCAGGGGCGTCTCCGACAGTTCGACCCGCTTCGGGATCTTGAAGCGCGCCAGCTTCCCGGCGCAGAAGCGGGCCAGTGACGCTTCGTCCGGTGCCGCCGCGCCGGGTCTGGAGACGATCACCGCGGCGGGAACCTCTCCCCATTTCGCATCCTGCCGGCCGACGACCGCGGCTTCAACGATCGACGGATGGGTTTCGAGCACGGCCTCGACCTCCGCCGGGTAGATGTTCTCGCCGCCGGAAATGATGACGTCCCGGCTGCGGCCCCTGATCCGGAGATAGCCGCCGCTGTCGAGGCTGCCGAGATCGCCGGTGCGGTACCAGCCGCCGGCGAAGGCTTCCGCCGTCGCCGCCGGATTGCGCCAGTAGCCGGCGAACAGGTGCGGCGCCCGCACCTGGATTTCGCCGACCGTATCGGCAGGCAGGGCCGCCCCTGCGGCGTTGGCGATGCGCACATCGGTGTGGAAGAACGGCAGCCCGGCCGAGCCGGCGTTGGCTTCAGCATGAGCGACGTCGACGACGGTCGCCGGCCCGGCGGTTTCGGTCGTGCCGTACGTCTGCATCACCGGTATGCCGCGCCGTCCGAAATCCCGGATCAGCTCCGGCGGCACCGGCGCGCCGCCGGCCATGATCCAGCGCAGGCTCGAGAGGTTTGCCCGCGCGAAGCCCGGGGCGCCGAGCAGGCCCTGGAGCATGGCGGGGACGGCGAAGAAGTGGTTGATCCGCTCCGCGGCGATCAGTTCCAGAACGGCGGCCGGCTCCCAGGCCGGCGGCAGGATCGCCGTCGCGCCGGCATGGACGAAGAAGGTGACGAAGGACATGCCGCCGACATGGAACATCGGCACCGGGATCAGGCTCGCGTCCCGGCGGCGGTAGTCCAGGGTATGCGCCATCGTCGCCGACACCCAATACATGCCGGCGTGGGTCATCACCGCGCCCTTCGGCCGGCCCGTCGTGCCGGAGGTATAGACCAGCAGCAGCGGGTCGGCTGCAGCCACGGGCGCCTGATCGCAGGAGACTGCGGTCGCGGCCACTGCGCATCCGGCGGCGGATTCTTCGGGCGGCGGCATCGGCGCTTCGTCGAACTGCCAGACCTGTCCGATCCCGCTCCGCGCGGCCAGTGTGCCGGCAAGTCCGGCGAAATCCGGATGGGCGATCAGCAGCGCCGGCTCGGCGTCCGCCAGAATCCAGGCGAGTTCGTCCGCGGCCAGGCGGACGTTGAGATTGCACAGGATGGCGCCGCGGCGCGCCGCCCCGTAGCAAAGCGCAACGCCCTCTGCGCTGTTGCGCGAGAGCACGGCAATCCGGTCGCCCTTGCCGACCCCGGCGGCCGCAAGGGCAGCGGCGACCGCTTCGGCCCAGGCCTGCAACTGCCCGAAACTCAGGCGCAGCGACCCCGCGACGATCCCCGGTGTGTCGCGGTCGAGCAGGGCGCGGCGCTCCAGCAGGGCGCCGACGGTCGGGACCGGTCCGGTTGTGCTTTCAGCTCCGGTCACGGTTTGCGGGAGGGCGCACTCGGCCGCGCGGTTTCCCTGAACGGCCCGTCCCGCGCTTCGAGAAAGCCGCGCATGCCTTCCTTCTGCAGAACTTCCTGAAGCGCGCGCTGTTCCGGAAAATCGCCGCCAATCACCAGCGTGTCGGCCAGGGCGTGCTGCCGGATGGCGGTGCCGAAGCCCATCGCATCGTAGGCGGCGCGCAGGCTGCGTTTCTTTATCTGCAAGCCCCAGGGCGGCACCAATGCCAGGCGCGACGCGGCGCGCATCGCTTCGTCCGCCAGCTTCTCCGGCGGAACCACCGCATTCGCCAGCCCCAGGCGGACCATCGCCTGCGCGTCCAGCGCATCGCCGGTATAGTAGAACTCGTGCACCGCCTTGGCGTGGGTCAGGAAGGGCAGGATCAGAAACGGCGAAAGCGCGCCGTGGCGGATTTCCGGTTCGGCGAGCCGCGCGGTCTCCGAAACGATGGTCAGGTCGCCGGCCATGGCGATGGCGGCCCCGGTGCCGACCGCATGGCCGTTGACCGCCGCGATTACCGGCTGGCGCAGGTGCCAGACTTTCAGGAACAGGTCGGTATTGGCGCGGATGAGGCCTTCGAGCGCGGGGATCGAGGTGTCCTCGATCAGCGACAGATCCCAGCCGGTGGAGAAGGCGCGCTCGCCGGCCCCGGTCAGGATGATGGCGCGCACCTCGTCGTCCGCCTCAAATCCGTCGAGCGCGTGGATCAGTTCGCGGTCGGTGATCGTCATGCGCAGCGCGTTCAGCTGGTCCGGCCGGTTGATGACGATCGTGCCGACCGCGCCGCCGCGTTCCAGCGCATGGCGTTCGACGAGAATGTCCCGATATTCCAAGGTCCGCCTCCCCGTCCGGTCGTTGGCCCGCAAGCCGGAACTTCTTTCACAACGTCGCTTTTTGAACTAGCATATGAAACGGTTACGAATACAGCCCAAGCGGGCGTTCCGGGATTGTCTTCGTCTCAAGGGAGGAAAATTCGCTCATGTATCGCACGATTTCCGTTATTGCGGCTGCCGCCGCGCTGACCGCCGCCGGCGTGGCCCAGGCGGACACCACGATCCGTCTGGAAACCTACGCCGGTCCGCGCCATGCCATGAATACCAACGGCTGGCCGACCTGGATCAAGGACCTGACGAAAGCCAGCGCCGGCAAGGTCAAGGTCCGGATGACCTATCCGCCGATCAACCCGCGCGTCCTGTACGACCGGGTGCGCGACGGCATCGCCGACATGGCCTGGATCACCCACGGCTACACCACGGGCCGCTTCGTGCTGACCCAGATGATCGAACTGCCGGGCGCGGACGGCAACGCCGAGCAGATGTCCCGCGCTTTCTGGCGCACCTACACCGGCCGTTTCGGCAAGCGCGACGAGCACAAGGGCGTGCAACTTGTGGCCCTGTTCACCCACGGCCCCGGCCTGGTCCACTCCCGCGGCCCGATCGCCAACATCGGCCAGGTCAAGGGCATGAAGGTGCGCACCGGCGGCGGCGTCCAGAGCCAGATCGCCAAGCGGCTCGGCATCGTGAGCGTTTCCGCCCCGGTGACCAAGGCGCAGGAAATCCTCCAGCAGGGCGTTGCCGACGGCATCTTCTTCTCGATCGAGACGATCTACAGCTTCAAGCTGGGCGGCGTGGTCAAGCATCACTACGCGCTGCCGGGCGGCCTCTATTCGGCCAGCTTCGCCGTGGTGATGAACCAGCGCAAATACGACGGCCTGAACGCGGCCGACAAAGCCGCGCTGAAGAAGGTCGGCGGCGAGCACATGTCCGGTATCATGGGCCGGACCTGGGACGGCGCCGACAGCCTCGCCGTCGAGAAGCTGACGGCCGCGGGCAACAAGGTCGGCGTCTTCGACGCGGCGACCGCAAAGGCCGTCAAGGCCAAGCTGGCCGGGCTCGACGACTGGTGGATCAAGCGCGCCGTGGCCGAGGGCGCCAAGGACGCCGCGGACGTGCTGAAGGCGCTGCGCGCCGAGGTCCAGAAGGTCAAGAAGGGCATGTAGGCAGGACGCGCGCAAGCGCCCTGCCGTCATGCCGAACGCTTCGTCCGATTCGGCGACAGAACTTCCGCCAGCCCGCTTCACCCAGGGAATTCACCGGGTGTCCGGCGGGCTGGCGGGGCTGTTCCTGTTCTTCATCATGCTGGTCAGCGTGGCCGACGTGTTCGGCCGCGAACTGCTCAATGCGCCCCTGCCCGGCGGCTCCGAGATCACCGAAGTGCTGATGGCGGCCCTGATCTACGCCGGGCTGCCCTCGGTGTGCCGGCAGGAAAGCCACGTCACCATCGACCTGCTCGATCCGTTGACGCCGGAAGCCCTGGTGCGGCCGCGCCAGATCGCGATCAACCTGGTTTGCGCCGCCATCCTCGCCGTCCTCGCGTGGCGGCTCTGGCTCTATGCCGTCAAGATCGCCGACTACGGCGACGTCACGGAATATCTGCGGCTGCCCCAGGCGCCCCTCATCTATTACATGGCGGTGCTGGCTGGGGTCGGCGCGCTGATCTTCCTGGCGAATATCAGGCGCTATCTGCGCGGCCATACCGAGCCGGCGCCGGGGCTGATCTAGCGCGCAGCCGGCAACGCCAGCCATGCTCGCCGCCGCCCTGGGCTTTGCCGTCCTCCTGGTCCTGGTTTTCCTGCGACTGCCGATCGCCTTCGCCATGGCGCTGGTCGGCGCGGTCGGCTACGCGATCCTGATCGACTGGCCGCCCGCCTTTTCGCTGATCGCCCAGATCGCGCGCGACACGGCGGAATCCTATGCCCTCTCGGTCGTGCCGCTGTTCATCCTGATGGGCAATTTCGTCAGCCGGGCCGGCCTGTCGGAACAGCTCTACACCGCCTCCAACGCCTTTCTCGGTCATCGCCGCGGCGGCTTGGCGATGGCGACCATCGTCGCCTGCGGCGGCTTCAGCGCAATTTGCGGCTCGTCGCTCGCCACGGCGGCGACCATGGCCAAGGTGGCGATGCCGTCGATGCGCCGGTTCGGCTATGCCGACAGCATCGCGACCGGCTCGATCGCCGCCGGCGGCACGCTGGGCATCCTGATCCCGCCCAGCGTGGTCCTCGTCATCTACGGCCTGATCACCCAGTCCGACGTCAGCAAGCTGTTCGCCGCTGGCATCCTCCCCGGCATCGTCGGGATTCTGTTCTACGTCGGCGCGGTGCAGTTCATGATCCGGCTGAAACCGGAACTCGGCCCGCCCGGCGAGCGGACGGCCTGGCCGGAACGCTGGCGTGCCCTGCGCGACGTCTGGGGCGTGGTGGTGCTGTTCGTCGTCGTGATCGGCGGCATCTATGTCGGCGCCTTCACACCGACCGAGGCGGCCGGCATCGGCGCGTTCGGGGCGCTGCTGTTCACCCTGTTCAAGCGGGTGCTCGACCGCCGGATGCTGTTCCGGGTGCTGGCGGAGACCGGCGTCACCACATCCATGCTGTTCGTGGTGCTGATCGGCGCGCTGATCTTCGCCAACTTCATCAACGAAACCGGCATGCCGAACCAGCTCGCCGAGTTCGTGCGTTCTCTGGCGATCCAGCCAATCTTCGTGATCTTCGGCATCATGGTGATCTACATCCTGCTCGGCTGCGTGTTCGAGAGTCTGTCGATGCTGCTGCTCACCGTGCCGGTCTTCGTGCCGCTGATCGTGGCGCTGGCCGACGGTCTCGGCATGACCAAGGCGGAAGTGCTGATCTGGTTCGGCATCGTCGTGGTGGTGGTGACCGAGATCAGCCTGATCACGCCGCCGGTCGGCCTGAATGTCTATGTCCTGCGCGGTGTGCTGCCGGATGTCAGCACCGGCACCATCTTCGCCGGCGTCACGCCCTTCTGGTGCGCTGACATCCTGCGCCTCACCCTGATCGTGCTGGTGCCGCCGCTTTCGCTGTTCGTCCCGTCGCTGCTCTGAGGCCGGGCGGGCTTCAGGACGGTCGGCCGGCGTCCTTCCGGTAGGCGTGGTTGGCGTTGAAGCTGGCGGTGAGGTAGTCGCCCCACACGACCGGATCGTAACGCGGCGGGTTGCCGGGGCCGGTGCAGCTTTCCAGGCAAGCGACCTCGGTCTCGAAATCCGGGTCGAAGAAGAAGGGCAGCGAATAACGGTCCCGGCCCGGCGCGTTGACCACGCGATGCACCGTCGAGCGGAAGCGGTCGTTGGTCCAGCGCATCAGCATGTCGCCGATATTGACCAGGAACACGCCGGGCAGGTTGGGCGCGTCGATCCAGTCGCCGTCGCGGGTCCTGACCTGCAGGCCGCCGACATCGTCCTGCGCCAGGATGGTAATGAAGCCGAAGTCGCTGTGCGGCGCCGCGCCATACTGCTCCGGGTCGGCGTTGTCCGGCGCCGGCGGATAGTGCAGGGACCGCACGAATCCCATCGGATTGCGGTAGCGCGCGGCAAAGAACCCTTCGGGCAGATCGAGCGCGGTCTCGAACAGCGGCAGCAGCCGCAGGCCGAGGGTCGACATGGCGTCGCGGTAGCCGGCGAGGGCGTTCCGGAACCCGTCGAGCCCGTCCGGCCACGGGTTGACCCCGTGCAACGGCCGCCCTTCCACGACCGCCGGGTCGTCCTCCGCCAGTTCCGGACCGATCAGGAAGGATTCGCTGAGGTTCGGTTTCGCCGCATCCGCCCGGTGCTGATCCGCCATCGGCATATAGCCGCGGTGGCCCATGTTGATCCGGACCGTCAGCTTGTCGGCCATCGGCTGGCCGAAAAAGCGCTGCGATGCCGCAAAGGCGTCCTGGACGACGCGCTTCGGAACGCCGTGATTGGCGATGCCGAAAAAGCCGATCCCCTCGAGCGCGGCGCAGATGTCCGCTGCCGCCGCGGCCCGGCCCGCCTCGACGCCGGCCAGGTAGTCGTGCAGGTCGACAATGGGAATCCGGGATGCCGGAACGTCGCTCATCCTGCCGTTTCCTCGCTGATCCGTTTCAAATTGTATCTCAATTTCCTTCTGTCAGAAACCCGCTGCTGTTAACATGGCCGGACGAACGCGCCGCCGGGCGCGACAATTTCGGGCCCGATGCAGCTTTTCCACCCGACCACGATCGACGAAGCCGTTGCCCTCCTTGCCGCCCATGACGAGGCGCGCTGCATCGCCGGCGGCCAGAGCCTGGTGGCGATGTTGAACCTCGGCCTGCTCGACCCGCCCGCCCTGGTTTCGCTCCGCAAGGTGGCGGGCCTCGATCGCCTGACCCGGCACGCCGACGGCAGCGTGGCAATGGGCGCGGCCGTCACCCAGGCGACCCTCGCATCGGCCGGTCTGCCCGGTGCGCTGGCCGTGCTCAGCGAGGCCGCGCAGCAGGTGGCCCACCCGGCGATCCGCAACTTCGGCACCGTCGGCGGCGCGCTGTGCCACGCCGATCCCGCGGCCGACCTGCCGCCCGCCTTCGTCGCCGCCGACGCCCGGCTCACCGCCATCGGCCCGGATGGCGGGAGAAGCATTCGCGCCGATGACTTTTTTCTCGACTATCTGACGACGGCGCTCGCGGAGGATGAAATCCTGACGGAAATCCGCCTGTCCCCGCCGCCGCCCGGCTCCGTCGGCGCCTACCACAAATTCGCCCGGGTGGACGGCGACTATGCCACCGTGTCGGTCGCGGTCGCCCTGACGCTGGAGGGCGGGATCTGCCGGGCCGCGCGGGTCGTGCTGGGCAGCTGCGCCGCGCAGCCCTTGCGCCTCGATGCGGCGGACGCGGCGCTGGCGGATACGCGACTCGACAGAGAAGCCGTCGCGAGGGCCGGCGCCCTGTTGCAGGATGCCGCCGAGCCGCTCGCCGACATGCGTGGCTCCGCCGACTATCGCCGGCGCATCATTCCCGGCCTGGTCGCGCGTACGGTCGAGGCAGCCAGAGCCAGGTCGGAGGCCCCGGCATGACCGCGGCGGTCGCGATCGCCCTCGCGGTCAACGGCGAAGCCCTGAGCCCGCTTGCCGGGCCGGGCGAGACGCTGCTCGACATCCTGCGCAGCCGGGCGGAGCTGACCGGCAGCAAGCGCGGCTGCAACACCGGCGTGTGCGGCGCCTGCACCGTCCTGGTCGACGGCAAGGCGGCGCGAAGCTGCCTGATGCTGGCCGCCGACTGCGCCGGGCGGGAAATCGTCACGATCGAAGGGCTGGATGGCGACCCGCACGCCGCGCTCCTGCGCGAGGAGATGGCCGGGGCCGGCGCCGTCCAGTGCGGCTACTGCACGCCGGGCATGATCGTCGCCCTGACGGACCTGTTCCGCGGTTCCGCCGAACCGCCCGACGCCGGGGCGGTGCGCCATTGGCTCGGCGGCAACATCTGCCGCTGTACCGGCTATGTCAGCATCGTCGAGGCTGCGGTAAAGGCAGGCCGGCGTGCCGTCGGGAGCGAGCCGGGAATGGCCGGGCGATGAACGAGATTCCCGAAGCGATCGGCGCGCGGCTGCCGCGCCGCGACGCCGCCGACAAGCTGGCCGGCGCGGCGCGCTATACCGACGATCTTTCGCGGCCGGGCATGCTGCACGCCGCGATCCTCGGCAGCCCCTGGCCGAGCGCGCGCATCCTTGCCATCGACACCGCGGCCGCCCGGGCCCTGCCCGGCGTCAGGGCGGTGCTGACCGGTGCCGATCTGCCGGACCGCCGCTGGGGCCTGTTCGTGTACGACGAGACTCCGCTCGCCGTCGGCGTCGTGCGTTATGTCGGCGAGCCGGTCGCCGCGGTCGCCGCCACCGACCTTGCCACGGCCCGCGCGGCGGCGGCGCTGATCGAGGTGGACTACGAGGAACTGGCGCCGGTGCTGAGCATCGAGGCGGCGCTGGAAGACGGCGCGGTCCCGGTCCACCGGGAGTTCGAGAGCTACGAGAAACGCCCGGACCTCGGCTTCGAGCGCGTCAACGAGATCGCGCGGCAGGAGTTCAGCGAAGGCGACGTCGAGGCGGCCTGGGCCGATTGCGATGTCATCGTCGAGGGCGTCTACGAGGTGCCGTCCCAATCGCACGTCTATCTGGAACCGGTCTCCGCGATTGCCGAGTTCGACCGCGCCGGCAAGCTGACCGTCCGGTCCGCCAACCAGTCGGTCAACAAGGTGCAGGCGACCCTGTCGCGGGCCCTGGACCTGCCGATGTCGAAGATCCGCGTCGTCACGCCGGCGGTCGGCGGCGCGTTCGGCGGCAAGTCCGGCGTCACGGTCCAGCCGCTGGTCTCCCACCTCGCCCGGGCGACCGGCAGGCCGGTCAAGCTGACGCTGACCAGGGAGGAGGACTTCATGGCGATGCGCCGGCGCCATCCGGCAATCGTTCGCGTGAAGACCGGCGCAAAGGCCGACGGCACCCTGGTCGCCCGCGATCTCGACATCGTCTACGACGGCGGCGCCTATGCCGAGGACAGTCCTGCCGTGCTCGGCTTCGGCCTGCTGATGGCGCGCGGCCCCTACGCCATCCCGCATTGCCGGCTGCGCGGGCGCGCCGTCTACACCAACCGGCTGCGCGCCGCCGGCTTCCGGGGCTACGGCAACCCGCAGGTGACCTTTGCCACCGAAGCGCAGATCGACGAACTGGCCGACCGGCTGGGCCTCGATCCGGTCGAGTTGCGGCTGAAAAATGCCGTCGAGGCCGGAGGGCACTGGATCGGCGGCCAGACGATCACGTCCTGCGGCCTGGGAACATGCCTGACCGAAGCGCGCGACGCCTCCGGCTGGGCCGAAAAGCGCCGGGACGGCGGCATCGGCGCGAGCGGGAAGCGCCGCGGCATCGGCGTCTCCGCCTTCGCGCATATCTGCGGCCTGCTCGGGACGTCAGCGACGCTGCGCCTGCTCGAAGACGGCACCGCCGCGCTCGCCCACAGCGCCGTCGATCTCGGCCAGGGCGCGGAAGCGGCGCTGGCGCAGATCTGCGCCGGCGCGCTCGATATCGATGTCGACCGGGTCGATTCGGCGCCGGCGGACAGCGGCGCAGCGCCCTACAACTGGAGCACCGGCGGCAGCCGGGTGACCTATATGGTCGGCCGCGCCGTGATGCAGGCCGCCGATGCGGTGCGCGAGCAGATCGTCCGCCATGCCGCCGAAACCTTCGAATGCGCGCCCGGCGACATCGAGATCCGGCCGGGCGGACGGGCGCGGATCGTCGGGGTGCCGGAGCGGGAATTGAGTTTCGGAGAAATCTCGCTGCGCGCGCACTACCGGACGGGCGGCCCGATCATCGGCAGCGGAGCGCTGGTCTATGACGGCGAGGCGTTCGACTACAAGGAAGCGGTCATCCGGAACTATCCTTTCGAGCGCGTCGGCACCTATGTGTTCGGCGCCCATGTCGTCGAGGTCGAGGTCGATACCGTGACCGGAAAGGTGGACATCCTGCGCGCCTGGGCGGCCCACGACGTCGGCCGAGCGATCAATCCGACGTCGGTCGAGGGCCAGATCCTGGGCGGCTTCGTCCAGGGCGCGGGCTATGCCCTGCTTGAGGAACTGCTTTGGGAGGACGGCCAGCCGGTCAACCCCAGCATGATGGACTACAAGGTCTTCGGCGCGCTCGACCTGCCGCTCGACATACATCCCATAATCGTCGAAGAGCCGGAACCGTCCGGCCCGTTCGGCGCCAAGGGGATCGGCGAGCCGCCCCTGGTCGGCGCGGCGCCCGCCATCGCCAACGCGGTTGCCCACGCCACCGGCCTGCGGCTGCGGACGATCCCGATGACACCGGAGCGCGTGCTCGACGCGCTCGGATCGACCGCCCCGGCCGGTTTGCAGGAGGTGGTGGGCCCGGCAGGACTCGAACCTGCAACCAGACCGTTATGAGCGGCCGGCTCTAACCGATTGAGCTACGGGCCCCGGCGCTGCCGCGCCGGTCGGGAAACGTCTGCGGCGATGCTTCCACACCGGCCGCGGCGCGGAAGCCCTACATAGGCCGAACGGTAAACGGCTGCAATTGCCGCCTGCCCGACCGCCCCGGCCTTGTGCTCCGACCGCCTGTTCCCTGCCACGCTCCGGGGCGCTGCCCGCGGTTGCGGCCCGGAGTCCGGTTGCCAGCCGGCCCCGGCCGTCCAACATTCCGCAGAACCAGTTCCGGCCCCTGCCGCCCGTCCGCCGATGACCGACATCGCCGCCCCGCCCCGTGCCCATGCGTCCCGTCCCGTTGCGCCCCGTCCGGTGGTGCTGTGCATTCTGGACGGCTGGGGCCATCGCGCCGAGGTGGCGAACAATGCGATCGCCCTCGCGCAGACCCCGGTGTGGGACCGGCTCACGGCAGCCTGCCCCTATGCGCTCGGCGATGCGTCGGAACACCATGTCGGCCTGCCGGGCGGACAGATGGGCAATTCCGAGGTCGGCCACATGACGATCGGCGCCGGCCGGATCGTGCTCCAGGACCTGCCCAAGATCGACGCGGCGGTTGCCGATAGTTCGCTGGCAGACCGGCCGGCCTTCCACCGCTTCGCCGAATCTCTGAGCGCGACCGGCGGCACCGCCCACGTCATGGGCCTCATGTCGCCGGGAGGGGTGCATTCTCACCAGCGCCATATCGCGGCGGTGGCGAACGCCCTTGCCGCGCGCGGCATTCCGGTTGCGGTCCACGCCTTTCTGGACGGGCGGGATACGCCGCCCAAAAGCGCCAAGGGTTTCATAACAGATTTCGAGGAGGCCATTGCCGGCAAGGGCCCGATCCGGATCGCGACGGTGAGCGGCCGTTACTTTGCGATGGATCGCGACAGGCGCTGGGATCGCACCGCCGACGCCCATGCAGCGCTGGCGGAAGGGAAAGGCAATTTGGCGGCCCGCGCCGGTTCGGCCGGCGAGGCCATCGACCTCGCCTGGCAGGCCGAGGAGACCGACGAATTCGTCCGGCCGACCGTAGTCGGCGACTACAAGGGTATGAAAGACGGCGACGGCGTGTTCATGGCGAACTTCCGGGCCGACCGGGCGCGCCAGATCCTGAGCGCGCTGCTCGATCCGGAATTCGACGGCTTCGCCCGGCCGCGGACCGTCCAATTCGCCGCCGCGCTGGGCATGAGCGAAGTTTCCGCGCAGCACAACGAATGGATGGATACGCTGTTTCCGCCGGAAGCGCCGGCCAACGTCCTGGGCGACGCGGTCGCCGCCGCCGGCCTGCAACAGCTGCGCATCGCGGAGACCGAGAAATACGCCCATGTCACCTTCTTCCTGAACGGGGGCCGGGAGGCGCCGTTTGCCGGCGAGGAGCGGATCCTGATTCCGTCGCCCAAGGTGGCGACCTACGACCTGCAGCCGGAAATGTCGGCGCCGGAACTGACGGACCGGCTGGTCGCGGCAGTCGGAGGCGGCGCGTTCGACCTGGTCGTCGTCAACTATGCCAATACGGATATGGTCGGCCATACCGGCGACATGGCGGCGGCGGTCAGGGCGGTGGAAGCGGTCGATTCCTGTCTCGGCCGGCTGGAGGCGGCGGTGGCGGCTGCGGGCGGCGCGCTGCTCATCACCGCAGACCACGGCAACGCCGAACAGATGACCGATCCCGAGACCCGGCAGAACCACACCGCCCACACGCGCAATCCGGTGCCGATCCTGCTCGCCGCAGGTGCAGCCGGGCGCACCCTGCGCAACGGGACACTGGTCGATATTGCGCCGACGGTCCTGGATCTCATGGGGCTTGCCCAGCCTCCCGAAATGACCGGCGCGTCCCTGCTCGGCGGCCGCGCCGCAGGCTCGGCGACCATTGCTGCCTAGCGCCGCCCGGTCGCTGCTTGCGGCGGTCGCCGCGATGGCCGCCTTTTCCGTCATCTTTGCGCTGCAAACGGGCGAAGCGGCTGCCCGGAACGAACGGGACAAGCTGGAGGAAGTCGAGCGCCGGATCGACAAGGGCCGCGGCCGGGATGCGGCGCTGACCCGGCACGCCGGCAAACTCGCCGTGGAGGTGCGCGCCCTTCGGCAACGGGTCGTGTCCGTGGCCCGCCGCCTCCAGGTCCAGGAAAGCGCGCTGATGCGCGTCAAACTCGGCCTGGCGCGGCTGGAAGAGGCAATTCGCCGGGACAATGCCGAATACCGGCGCAACGAACGGCAGTTCCTGCGCATTGTCGGGGCGCTTCGGCGGATCCGGAGCAACCCGCCGGGCGTCCTTGCCATGCATTTCGCCGACGCGCAGGACGCAATTCGCAGCACGATCGTCCTGCGCTCCCTGGTGCCGCGGCTGCGCACCCGCGCGGACCTGCTGCGCCGCAAGGCGGCGGACTACAACAAGCGCCGCCGCAACGTCTCCCGGCAGCGCGAAGACATCGCGGCGAAGGCCGGCCAACTGCGCGACACCCGGCAGGAGCTCGCCGCCTTGCTGGGGCGCCAGGTCCGCCTGTTGGCCGAGACCCGGGAGGAAAAGGCCGAAGTCCGCCGCCGCCTCGCCCGGCTGACCCGGCAGGCGGAGACGCTGCACGACCTGATGGCGAACCTGAAACGCGAGACTACCGTCGCCGCGCCGAAACGGCCGGCACGCGCGGCCGCGCTGACACGGCCGGAACGGCTGCGCCGCTTCCGCGATGCCCGCGGCAGGGTCGTCCCGCCTGTCCCGACACGCGTCGTGAAGCGGTTCAGCGACCGGGACCGGTTCGGCCTCGCCGTAAACGGGCTACGCTTCGCCGCCCGGGCCGGCGCGCAGGCCGTTGCGCCATATGACGGACAAATTGTGTTTGCAGGGTCGTTCCGCAGCTATGGACCGATCTTGATCATCGAGCATACCGACGGATATCACTCTCTCATCGCCGGTCTGGTGCGAATCGATGTCGTGAACCGGCAATGGGTGCTGGCCGGCGAGCCGGTCGGTATCGTCGGGAAAACGGAGACGCCGGGCCCCCGGCTCTATCTCGAGCTGAGACAGCGCGGCCGCCCAATCGATCCGCAGCCCTGGCTGGCGGCGGATAAACGCAAGGTAGACGGATGAAACGTATTGCGCTTGCCGTTCTCTTCCTGGTCTCGGCGACGATCGCCGTGCCGGCCTCCGGTCCGGTCCGGGCCGCGGACGAGAAGGAACCCGACACCTACAGATATCTCGACCTGTTCGGCGCCGTGTTCGAGCGGGTGCGCTCCGGCTATGTCGAGAAGGTCACCGACAAAAAGCTGATGGAAGCCGCGATCAACGGCATGCTGCAGTCGCTCGACCCGCATTCCAACTATATGAGCGCCGAAGCCTTCAAGGAGATGCAGGTCGACACCGCAGGCAAGTTCGGCGGCCTCGGCATCCAGGTCACGACGGAGCGCGGCATCGTGAAGGTGATCTCGCCGCTCGACGATACGCCGGCCGCAAGGGCGGGCATCCGCGCGAACGACCTGATCACCCATATCGACGGCAAGCCGATCATCGGCATTTCCCTGCGCGAAGCCGTCAACATGATGCGCGGCCCGGTCGACTCGAAGATTACGATCAAGATCCGGCGCAAGGGAGTCGATCCGTTCGACGTCACCATTGTCAGGGCCATCATTACGGTCAAGTCGGTGCGCCACCGGACGATCGGCAATATCGGCTATATCCGGATCACGGCGTTCACCCAGCAGACCAAGGTCGGCCTGGATACCGCGCTCAGCGAATTCCGGCGCAAGCCGGGCAAGGCATGGGGCGGCGTCGTGCTCGACCTGCGCAACAATCCGGGCGGCCTGCTCTCCCAGGCGATCGACGTCACCGACAGTTTCCTCGACCGCGGCGAGATCGTCTCGACCCGCGGCCGCGAAGCCAAGATCAGCAGCCGATACAACGCCAAGAAGGGCGATATGACCGACGGTCTGCCGATCGTCGTGCTGATCAACAACGGCTCTGCTTCGGCCTCGGAAATCGTCGCCGGCGCGCTGCAGGACCATCGCCGGGCCATCCTCATGGGCACCAAGAGCTTCGGCAAGGGTTCGGTCCAGACCGTCGTGCCTCTGGGCAACCAGGGCGCCATGCGGCTGACCACCGCCCGCTACTACACGCCGTCGGGCCGCTCGATCCAGGCCAAGGGCATCGTTCCGGACATCGTCGTCGAGCAGGCAAAGGTGACGGCGCTGGCGCCGCGCGGCCTCGGCCGGGAGGTCGACCTGCCGAACGCCCTGGATGCGGAGAGGAAGGATAACGGCAGGAAGCAGGAAGGTGCCGGTTCGAGCGGCGGCGACAGTCCCGCGGCGGCCGGCGAGAAGGCGCCCGACGATTACCAGTTGTCCCGCGCCGTCGACCTGCTGAGGGGACTCGCGCTCTTCAGGAAAGTGAACGGCGGCGAATAGGCGCCGCTGCAGCGGCCGCACCTGCTACGGACGCCTCGGCCGTGACCGGCGCCGCCCCGCCGCCGGCGACGGACGATGCCGGGCCGGGCCCCGAATACCGGCGCGGCGTCGGGATCATGCTGCTCAACCGTGCGGGCCGGGTGTTCGTCGCCGAGCGGATCGATACGCCGGGCGCCTGGCAGATGCCCCAGGGCGGCATCGACGCGGGCGAGGCGCCGGCGGCGGCGGCGCACCGGGAACTCGCCGAAGAGACCGGTATCGACGATACGACGCTTCTTGCGGAGAGCCGCGGCTGGCTCAGCTACGACCTGCCGGCGGACCTGCGCGGCCGGCTCTGGCAGGGCCGCTATGTCGGCCAGGCGCAGAAATGGTTCGCCATGCGCTTCGACGGTGCGGACTCCGAAATCTGCATCGACGGCGCCCATGCCGAATTCAGCGCCTGGCGGTGGATCGAGCCGGAGCGCCTGCCGGCGCTGATCGTCGGATTCAAGCGGCCACTCTACGAAACGGTGCTGGCGGAATTCGCCCCGGCGATCGCGGCGCTGGCGCGCGGATAGCGGGGCTGGGGTTTCGAGGCGCCGGTCAGGCCTCTGCGGCGAGCGGCGGGCGGCCGGCCCGGGTACGCCATTTCAGAACTGTGTAAATGACTCTCGACATCCAGGTGGAAAGACGGCTGTGCGGCTTGAGGCCGGCCGCCTTGAAGGCCATCGCCACCGCGCGTTGGACATGGTGGAAACGGTAGAAGCCGTACACCGTCGCGGAATATTCCCGGTTGGCGGCTTTACGGTCATAGTCGCCGCCCCGGTTGTTCGCCGCGAAATAGGCGTAGGCGAGCTCGTCGTCCTCGGTCTCGCGCGCCCGGCTCAGCGCAACCCAGAAGCGCCGTATTCGGCCGATCCGTTCGATCTCCAGATAGCGCTTCTCGTGCTTGTAGAAGAGCTTGTAGTGCCGCAATTCGTCGGCGGCGATTTTGTGGCAGATTTGTTTGAGCACCGGCTCCTCAGCCGCGTTGGCGAGGGCCGTGTACATGGAAGAGGTGCCGCATTCGACGACGCAGCGGGCGACCAGCTCGCCGACCCGCGAGCCGCGCACGGACCTGGCCATGCCGGTGGGCAGTTTGACGTTGGCGGCAAAATCCTCGAAGGCGGCAGGAAAATCGAAGGACGGATCGGCCATTTCGGCCCAGCGGCCCAGGGCGTCGCCGTGCTGGACCTCTTCCTCGGCCCACCCGACCGCAGCTTCGGAAAACTCGGGATCGTCCTCGAACACTTCCTGAAGATACCGGCCGTAATCGCGGCCGTTCTTCTCCACAAGGCTTGCCGCCTTGATGACCTTGACCAGATCGGGATCAACCTTGCCCGGGTCGAAGTTCTCCCAGGCAATATCGTCGAGCGTCCAGTGCTTCACCGCTTTGCCTCGAACCGTCGGCAGTCCGCTGCCTTCACCGATGACGGGGCGGCCCCCCAATCCGCCCGGATTGACCGCCCGTAATATAGGCAACGCGCCGCGGCGCGTCCAGCGGTCGGAAGCGTTTACATCCGGTCCGGTCCTGCGATGAAAGACCGGTCAGCCGGCCGCAGCCAGCATGGCTTCGCGCGTTGCGATTCGCGCCTCGGCGGCGGTGCGTTCCTCGGGCGATTTGGCGTCGGCGGCGTCTTCGCGTAAATTCTTCAGTTCGGCTTCGATGGCGTTGCGGTCGATATCCTCGACCCGGACCGCCTCCTCGGCCAGCACCGTGCAGCGCTCGCCGGTGACCTCGCAGAATCCGCCGGCGACGAAGATGCGGTCGGTCACGGCATTGCCGTTCCAGACCTGGATCACGCCGGTGCGCACCCCGGAAATCAGCAGCGAATGGCGCGGCAGGACGCCGAAATCGCCCTCGGCGCCGGGGACGACGACCATGTCGACGGCCTCGGAGGACAATAGCCGCTCCGGCGACACCAGTTCGAATTCGACTTTCTCGTCAGCCATGTTTCAGCCCGTCTCCGGCCCGCCCGTTTTTGGCCCGCCCGTTTTTGGCCCGTCTGCGCGTTGCCTGCGCAGGCGGCGCTCAGACGGCCTCCGCCGCCATCTTCCGCGCTTTTTCGAGCGTCTCGTCGATGTTGCCGCACATGTAGAAGGCGCCTTCGGGAATGTGGTCGTAGTCGCCGTCCACGATGCCCCGGAAGCCCGCGATCGTTTCCTCGAGCGGCACCTGAACGCCCGGGAAGCCGGTGAAGACCTGGGCGACGTCGAACGGCTGGGACAGGAAACGCTGGATCTTGCGCGCCCGCGCGACGACCAGCTTGTCGTCTTCCGAGAGTTCGTCCATGCCGAGGATGGCGATGATGTCCTGAAGGGCCTTGTAGGACTGCAGGACCTCCTGCACGTCGCGCGCGGTCTGATAGTGTTCCTCGCCCAGAATGCGCGGGTCGAGGATCCGCGAGGTCGAATCGAGCGGATCCACGGCCGGGTAGATGCCGAGTTCGGCGATCTGGCGCGATAGCACGGTGGTGGCGTCCAGATGGGCGAAGGACGTCGCCGGGGCCGGGTCGGTCAGGTCGTCCGCAGGTACATAGATCGCCTGCACCGAGGTGATCGAGCCCTTCTTTGTGGTGGTGATCCGCTCCTGCAGCGCGCCCATGTCGGTCGCCAGCGTCGGCTGATAGCCCACCGCCGACGGAATGCGGCCGAGCAGCGCCGACACTTCCGAGCCGGCCTGGGTGAAGCGGAAGATGTTGTCGACGAAGAACAGCACGTCCTGCCCTTCCTCGTCGCGGAAATATTCGGCGAGGGTGAGGCCGCTCAGGCCGACCCTGGCGCGGGCGCCCGGCGGCTCGTTCATCTGGCCGTAGACCAGCGCGGCCTTCGAGCCCTCGGTGGTGTCTTCGCCCAGCTTGATGACGCCGGATTCGATCATCTCGTGGTAGAGGTCGTTGCCCTCGCGGGTGCGCTCGCCGACGCCGGCGAACACGGAAAAGCCGCCGTGGGTCTTCGCGATATTGTTGATCAGCTCCATGATCAGCACGGTCTTGCCGACCCCGGCGCCGCCGAACAGGCCGATCTTGCCGCCGCGCTGGTAGGGCGCCAGCAGGTCGACCACCTTGATGCCGGTGACCAGCACCTCCTGCTCCGTCGACTGCTCGACGAATTCCGGCGCCGGCTTGTGGATCGGCGACGTCCGCGTATGGCCGACCGGGCCGCGCTCGTCGATCGGGTCGCCGATCACGTTGATGATCCGGCCGAGGGTTTCCGGGCCGACCGGAACCTCGATCGGCTGGCCCATGTCCTCGACGCTCTGGCCGCGCACCAGGCCTTCGGTCGAATCCATGGCGACCGTGCGCACCGTGGATTCGCCCAGATGCTGCGCCACTTCCAGGACCAGAGGCTGGCCGCCCCTTTCGGTATGCAGAGCGTTCAGGATTTCCGGCAGTTCGCCTTCGAACTGAACGTCCACGACGGCGCCCAGCACCTGCGAGACCTTGCCGACGTTATTCTTGGCCATCGATAGCTCCCGTTCTCTAGAGCGCCTCGGCGCCCGAGATGATTTCGATCAGTTCCTTGGTGATCTGCGCCTGGCGCGTGCGGTTGTAGGTCAGCGTCAGGCCGGCGATCATGTCTCCGGCGTTGCGCGTCGCGTTGTCCA
The DNA here is from genome assembly GCA_011523655.1 of Rhodospirillaceae bacterium. Taxonomy (GTDB): domain Bacteria; phylum Pseudomonadota; class Alphaproteobacteria; order Bin65; family Bin65; genus Bin65. The sequence continues at coordinate 86,749 of WTGH01000034.1, read as the reverse complement.
TCGCGGTCATGCGCGCGCCGTGCTCGCTCGCGGCGCTCTCCAGCAGGCCGCGGAACACCTGCACCGCCAGGTTGCGCGGCAGCAGGTCGGCGAGAATTTCCGCTTCGTCCGGCTCGTAGGAATAAATCGCCGCCGGGGCCCCGGCGGCGCTGTCGGACTCGTCCTCCGCCGCGCTTTCCGGCGGTGCGAAGGGAATGAGCTGCTGGGCGGTGACGACCTGGCTGATGACCGATTTGAACCGGTTGTAGATCATCGTGCAGACGTCGAATTCGCCGGCCTCGAACATCTCGGTGATTTTTCCGGCGATCGCGTCGGCGTCCTCGAAGCCCAGCTTGCGCCGGCCGATATCGCTGTAGGAACCGACGATCGCGTCGGCCCAGTCGCGGCGCAGCAGATCCCGGCCCTTGCGGCCGACGCAGACGATTTTGACCGTCTTGCCCGCTTCGGTCAGCTCGGCGGCCATCTGGCGGGTCCGGCGCACGATGCCGGTGTTGAAACCGCCGCACAACCCGCGGTCGGAGGTGACCGCGACGAGCAGGTGGACCCGGTCGTCGCCGGTGCCGGCCAGCATGGGCGAAACGCCGGCCCGGCCCTGCAGGCTGGCCGCCAGCGAGCCGAGCATCCGGTCCATGCGTTCGGCATAGGGCCGGGCGGCTTCCGCCTGCTCCTGCGCGCGGCGCAGCTTCGCGGCGGCGACCATCTTCATCGCCGACGTGATCTTCTGCGTCGACTTCACGCTCGCGATGCGGTTGCGCAGGTCTTTGAGGCTCGCCATGCCGCCGATCTATCCCTTTGGCTCCGTTCCCCGGCCGGACCGCGCGAATCGCCGGGCGATTTCGCGGTCGCTCCCGAAAGCCCCGAAACCCTTACGCGAAAGTCTTGACGAAATCGTCAAGGAAGGCCTTGAGCTTGCTTTCGGTCTCGTCGCTGACCACGCCTTCCTCGCGGACCGTCGCCAGGATATCGGCGCCCTTGTCGCGAATCGCGGCGAGATACTGGGCCTCGAAGCGGGTCACGTCCCGCACCGCGATCGTGTCGAGATAGCCGTTCACGCCGGCGAAGATCGACACGACCTGCTCTTCCATCGAAAGCGGCGCATACTGGTCCTGCTTCAGCAGCTCGGTCAGTCGCGCGCCGCGCGCGAGCTGGCGCTGGGTGGCGGCGTCGAGATCGGAGGCGAACTGGGAGAAGGCCTCCAGCTCGCGATACTGGGCCAGTTCCAGCTTGATCGAGCCGGCGACCTGGCGCATCGCCTTGACCTGGGCCGCCGAGCCGACGCGCGACACCGACAGGCCGACATTGATGGCCGGGCGGATGCCCTTGTAGAACAGGTTGGTCTCGAGGAAGATCTGTCCGTCGGTGATCGAGATCACGTTGGTCGGGATGTAGGCCGAGACGTCATTCGCCTGGGTCTCGATGATCGGCAGGGCGGTCAGCGAGCCGGCGCCGTGCTCCTCGTTCATCTTCGCCGCCCGTTCGAGCAGGCGGGAGTGCAGGTAGAACACGTCGCCGGGGTAGGCCTCGCGTCCGGGCGGCCGGCGCAGCAGCAGCGACATCTGGCGATAGGAGACCGCCTGCTTCGACAGGTCGTCGTAGACGATCACCGCGTGCATGCCGTTGTCGCGGAAATACTCGCCCATCGTGCAGCCGGTATAGGGCGCCAGGAACTGCAGCGGCGCCGGGTCGGACGCGGTGGCGGCGACGACGATGGAATAGTCCATCGCGCCGTTCTCCTCGAGCGTCTTGACGATCTGCGCGACTGTGGAGCGCTTTTGCCCGACGGCAACGTAGATGCAGTGCAGCTTGGTCGCCGGGTCCTCGGCGGCGTTGACGCCTTTCTGGTTGATGAAGGTGTCGATCGCCACGGCCGTCTTGCCGGTCTGCCGGTCGCCGATGATCAGTTCGCGCTGGCCGCGCCCGATCGGCACCAGGGCGTCCAGCGCCTTCAGGCCGGTCTGCATCGGCTCGTGTACCGAGCGGCGCGGGATGATGCCCGGCGCCTTGACCTCGACACGCGCGCGTTCGGCCGCCTCGATCGGGCCCTTGCCGTCGACCGGGTTGCCCAGGCCGTCGACCACCCGCCCGAGCAGGCCGGTGCCGACCGGCACGTCGACGATGGCGCCGGTCCGCTTGACGGTATCGCCCTCGCGGATATCCCGGTCGTCGCCGAAAATCACGATGCCGACATTGTCGATCTCGAGGTTCAGCGCCATGCCCTTGATGCCGCCGGGGAACTCGACCATCTCGCCGGCCTGGACATTGTCCAGCCCGTAAACCCGGGCGATCCCGTCGCCGACCGACAGCACCTGGCCGACCTCGGCGACATCGGCTTCCGTATCGAAGTCGGCGATCTGCTGCTTCAGGATTGCGGAGATTTCTGCGGCCTGGATGTCCATGCCCTCAGGTTCCCTTCATCGCGAGTTGCATGCGCTGCAGTTTGGTCCTGACCGAGGAATCGACCATCCGGGATCCGACCCGGACCACCAGCCCGCCGATCAGCGCCGGATCGACCGCCGTCTCGACCCGCACCTTCGACCCGACGGCTTTCCGCAGGGTCTCGGCGAGCCGGTCCAGCTGTGCGTCGCTCAGCGCCGCGGCGCTCGCCACATAGGCCGTTTCCTCGCCGCGCCGCCGCGCCAGCACGGCAAGAAAAGCGTCGATCATCGCGCCCATCGCGAACAGGCGGCGGTTCTGGCCGACGACGCCGACGAAGCGGCGCGTCAGGTCGCCGACACCGGCCCTTTCGAGAACGGCCATCATCGCGGCGGTCTGGACCTGGCGGTCGATCAGCGGCGACCGGACCAGGCGGCGCAGGTCGTCGCTGTCCTCCAGCAGGGATTTCAGCCCGCGCAGGTCATCGGCCACGGCGTCGAGCTGTTTCGCTTCGTCCGCCATGTCATAGAGCGCCGTTGCGTACCGCTCGGCGATGCCGCTGGTATCACTCGAATTTGACGCCAAAATCCGATGTCCCGCTCCACGGCATGCGGCGAACCCTCAGCGCCGGAGCGCGGCAGACTGCCGTGGAAATTGGTGATTTTTCCAGAAAATTCCGGGGCGAACGCATGCCCGGACCCCTGCCTGTCAGGCCGGATTTTGCTAACATAGTGGCTTCGGAACCGGCAAGAAACCGGCGCTGCGTAATGTGGCCGCAGCGATTTGCGGGCGGTTCCGGCAGGTGCGGCGCCGGGCCCGTTTTTCTCAGGAGAAGCTGTAGGGATCGATATCGACCTTGATCCGGACGCCGCCGGGCTGCGGGGTCCGCGACAGCCAGCGCCGGATATAGTCCTGGAGGTTGACCGTCCGCGCGGCCTTCACCAGCAGGCGGTGGCGGAAATAGCCGCGCAGCAGGGCCAGCGGCGCCGGCGTCGGGCCGAGCACCGCCAGGCCGTCCTGCACCGGCGCGTACCGTCCGAGCGCCTGCGCCGCCTGCTGCACCGCTTCGGCGCGACGCCCCGATACGATGATGGCGGCCAGCCGGCCGTAGGGCGGCATGCCGCAGCGTTCGCGCCCCGCCTTTTCCTCGGCGATGAAACCGTCCCGGTCGCCGGCCGCGATCGCCTGCAATACGGGATGCTCCGGCTGCCAGGATTGCAGGATCACGCGCCCGGGTCGCTCCGCCCGCCCGGCCCGGCCGGCGACCTGGTTGAGCATCTGCCAGGTCCGCTCCGCGGCGCGCAGGTCGCCGCCGGCGAGGCCCAGGTCCGCATCGACCACCCCGACCAGGGTCAGCCGGGGAAAATGATGCCCCTTGGCGAGGATCTGCGTGCCGATCAGCAGGTCGACCGCACCGTCCCGGACGTCGCCCACCAGCGCTGCCGCAGCCGCCGGCCCGCGGATCGTGTCGCTCGTCGCCACCAGCACCCGGGCGCTCGGCAGCAGGCCGGCGACCTCTTCCGCCAGCCGCTCCACGCCCGGCCCGCACGGCACGAAGCTGTCTTCCGCGCCGCACTCCGGGCATTCGCGGGGCAGCGTCCGCGTGTGGCCGCAATGATGGCATTCCAGCCGGCCGGCGAGCCGGTGCTCGACCAGCCAGGCCGCGCATTGCGGGCACTCAAGACGCAGGCCGCATCCGCGGCACAGGGTGAGCGGCGCATAGCCCCGGCGGTTGAGATAGAGCAGGGCCTGCTCCCCGGCCGCCAGCGTTTCGGCGATCGTGTGGACCATGCGGCCGGCGAGCCAGCGTCCGCGCGGCGGTCCTTCCTCGCGCAGATCGAGCAGTTCGACCGCCGGCATCGCGGCGCGACCGTGGCGTTCCGGCAGGACCAGGCGCGCATAGCGCCCCCGTTCGACATTGGCGACGGTCTCCAGCGCCGGCGTCGCGGAGGCGAGCACCACGGGAACCTCCTCGAGCGTCGCGCGGACGACCGCCATGTCCCTGGCGTGATAGACCACGCCGTCTTCCTGCTTGAAGCTCTGGTCGTGTTCCTCGTCGACGACGATCAGGCCCAACTCGGGCATCGGCAGCATGAGGGCGGAGCGCGCGCCGACGACGACCCGGGCCGTGCCGGTCGCTGCGGCGCGCCAGATCTGCCGCCGCTGGGCGCGGGTCAGGTCCGAGTGCCAGGGCGCCGGCGCGGCGCCGAAGCGCTGCTCGAAACGGGCGAGCCACTGGGCGCTCAGGGCGATTTCGGGCAGCAGGACGATCGACTGCCGGCCCTGGCGCAGCGCCTCGGCGATGGCTTCGAAATAGACTTCGGTCTTGCCCGATCCGGAGACTCCTTCGAGCACGAGGGTTGCATACCCCGCGCCGACCGCCCCGGCGAGCGCCCGCGCGGCGGCTGCTTGATCCGCGGACAGGGCGACTCCGGCGCGATCCGGGTCCGGCGCCGGCCAGTCCGCGCGGACGGCGACCGGCGCCGCTTCGACCAGGCCGGCCTTCGCCATGCCGGTCAGGACGGCAGACGACACGCCGGCCGCGGTCCTGAGCCGCTCGGCCGCGACGGTGCCCGCGTCGGCAAGCGCGTCCAGAACGCGCTGCCTCTGCGGCGTGATCCGCACACCGGGTGGGGCGGGGGGCGGGGCGGGGGCCGCCGCCGGGCCCGCCGCTGGGGCCACAAGCCGGTAGCCGGTCTCCGGCGCCGGCGGATCGAGCGCCTCCGGCACCGGGACGGACATGCGCAACACCGATCCCGGCGCGGCGACGGCGTAGGCGGCGATCCAGTCGATGAACCGGCGGTGTGCCTTGGCGAGCGGCGGCGCGTCGTGCCGGGCGATCATCGCCTTGAGCCGGTCGTCCGGCACGGCGCCGTCGGCCGCGCCCCAGACCACGCCCGTCATCTGCCGCGGCCCGAGCGGCACCCGCACGAAATCGCCGGGGGACACCGCCATATCCGCCGGTATCCGGTAGTCGTAGCCGCTGCCGACCGGCATCGGCAGCAGCACCTTCGCCCGGTCCGCCCTAGACATGCGCCCCTGTCCGCGGACAGGCCGGCCAAGGGGGCTGCGGCTTGGCGCGCCGGTAATGCTGGGCTATCATGCGCAAACGGATAACAGAGGCGCAGGACGGCTGCCAGCACATGTCGGCTGCAAAGCCGGCCAGGCGATGCGGCAGCCGGCCGGAAGGACAGGACGACCCGATGAAATTCTTCATCGACACGGCCGATCTCAACGAGATCCGCGACCTTGCGGCGACCGGCCTGCTCGACGGGGTGACGACCAATCCGTCGCTGATCGCCAAGAGCGGCGGCGATTTCATGGAAACGATCGGGGAAATCTGCCGCGTCGTGCCGGGCGACGTCAGCGCCGAGGTGGCGGCGACCGACTATCACACCATGGTCCGCGAAGGTCAGAAGCTCGCCAGGGTGGCCGACAACGTCGTGATCAAGGTGCCGCTCACGATGGACGGCCTGAAGGCCTGCCGGACCTTCCGCAGCGAAAACATCAAGGTCAACGTTACCCTGTGTTTCTCGGCCGGCCAGGCGATCCTCGCGGCCAAGGCGGGGGCCACCTACGTTTCGCCCTTCGTCGGCCGGCTCGACGACATCTCGACCAACGGGATGCAGCTGATCGCGGATATCGTCGGGATCTACGACAACTATCCGGAGATCGAAACGGAAGTTCTGGTCGCCTCGATCCGCAACCCGATGCACCTGGTCGAAGCGGCGCGCATGGGCGCGCACGTCGCGACCCTGCCGCCTTCGGTGTTGCGGCAACTGTTCCAGCATCCGCTGACCGACAAGGGGCTGGCGGCCTTCCTCGCCGACTGGGAAAAGACCGGTCAGGCCATCCTGTCGGAGGATGCGCCGGCCGAGAAAGCCGGGTAGGGCGGTAACCGGGGGCCGGGGCGGTGAGCAAGGCGGAAGCTTCCAGAGCACCGGCGCCAGCGGCCCTCTCGGCCGACCGGGTCGCGGACTGGCTGTGCCGCCATCCGGACTTCCTGACCGACCGGCCGGAACTGGCCGCCATCCTGACTCCGCCTCCGGTGGCCGGCGCCGGCGAGAAGGACGGCCCGATCGATTTCGGCCGGTACCTGGTGCAACGCCTGCAGCGCGATCTGGCAGTGGCGCGCCGGGGAGAGGCGGCGGCGGTTGACGGTGCGCGCCGGCTGGTCAGGCAGCAGGCGCGGGTTCACGAAGCCTGCTTTGCGCTGATCGACGCTCGCAACTTCGAACAGTTCGTCGAGGCGATCACCCACGACGTCGCCCGCACCCTGCGGATCGACGCGGTCGGCCTGTGCATCGAGGCCGGCGACGGGCAGCCGAACGGCCGGACGCGCAGCGGCGTCAACCTGCTGCCCAGCGGGGCGGTGAATGCCTTGCTGGGCGGCCCCGATATTGCCGAACGATGCCGCGACACCGTCCGGGCCGAGCGCCTCCTGTACGGCGGGGCGGCCTCGCTGGTGCAGTCCGACCTGCTGGTTCGCCTGAGCATCGGCCGCGGCGCGCCGGCCGGCCTGCTTGCCCTGGGCAGCCGCGATCCGGACGCCTTCGTCGAGCGCAGCGGGCGTCAGCCCTATCTCTTCCTCGCCCGCGTTATCGAGAGCACGGCCCGCGCATGGCTGGACCTGCCCGGCTAGGAGCGGAGCCGCTTCCGTCCGGGACATCGGCTGGCGCCGGCGAGGATTTCGACGCTGCATTCGATCCCGCGGTCAGCCGCGACCTGAACGGCTGGCTGTCCCGGCTGCAGCACGAAAAAAGGGCTTCGGAGCATACGGTGGCGGCCTACCGGCGCGACCTCACCGCCTTCCTGCTGTTTCTCGGCCATCATTTCGGCGCCCGGGCCGACCGCGCCACGCTCGAACGGCTCGGCTCGGCGGATTTCCGCTCCTGGCTCGCCTCGCGCTCAGGCAAGGCGCGCCGCTCGACCGCCCGGGCCGTCTCGGCCGTGCGCAGCTTTTATAATTTTCTGGATAAACAGGATATTCTGCACAATCCGACAGTGACGGCGTTGCGCGCGCCGAAACTGCCCCACGCCGTGCCCAAGCCCCTGAGCGTGGCGGAGACCGGCGAACTGCTGGACATGGCCGGGACAGACAACGCGGAGGCCTGGATCGCGGCGCGCGACGAGGCGGTGCTGACGCTGATCTACGGCTGCGGCCTGCGGATTGCCGAAGCCCTCGGCCTCAACCGCAGCGCCGCGCCCTTCGGACCGACGCTGGTCGTCACCGGCAAGGGCAACAAGCAGCGCGTGCTGCCGGTCCTGCCGGTCGTCGGCGAGGCGGTGGCGCGCTATCTCGCGCTCTGCCCCCATCCGCTCACGCCGGACGGGCCGCTCTTCGTCGGCAAGAAAGGCGGCCGCCTCAGCCCGCGCATCGTGCAGCTGCTGGTCCGGAAACTCCGCCCGGCGCTCGGCCTGCCCGAGACCGCGACGCCGCACGTGCTGCGCCATTCCTTCGCCACCCACCTGCTCGCCGGCGGCGGCGACCTGCGCGCCATCCAGGAACTGCTGGGCCACGCCAGCCTGTCGACCACCCAGCGCTACACCGATGTCGACACCGCCCGCCTGCTCGACGTCTACGACGCCGCCCACCCGAAGGCAAAAAATTAGAGCGCTTCGAGACCTGTTCCGCCCCTCGATACGGCGCTGACGCGCCTACTCGGGATGAGGGTATTGGTTGGGTATGTCCTTCCCTACGATGCCCCTCGCCCTGAGTAGCCCCGAAGGGGCGTATCGAAGGGTCAGGCCGCCACTTCCAGGGCGTCGAGGCCGAGTTCGTGGCGCAGTCCGGCGGTCGCCTCCCGCTTGGCGTCCTCCAGCGGAATGCCGGTGGCGTCGGCGGCGCGGGGATAGGCGTTGAAGGCGGCGATGGTGGCGGCGGCGTCGACCATGGCGGCCGCGCCCATCGCCTCGACCACCGCAGCGCGGGCCGCCGCGATCTCCGCCCGGTCGCGCCCCAGGATCGCTTCGACGAAGGCGTTCAATTCGCCGCCGTATGGAATCGCGCCGTCGCCGCCTTCGGTGATGGCGGTGAGATCGTAGTCGTCGCCGGTTTCCGTGCCGCTCAACCTGAGCCGCGCCGCATGGCTGGTGGTTCAGTAGTAGCAGTCGAGCATCATCGAGGCGCGCGAGGCGAGGAACTCCATCTGCGCCCGGGAAATCGACCGGTCCAGCCCGTCCAGCTCGCGGATGCGCGGGTCCTGCATGTAGAGCAGGTTCATGACCGACCAGAATTTGCGCGCTTCGCCGGGCAGCAGGGTGAGCGACCGGCGGATGTAGAAGCCGGAGTCGTTGCCGTAGAAATCCGCGAAATCGGCGCCGGCGTTTTCCGGGGCGACGGTGGCGACCCAGCCGGGGCCGGGGGTCGCGGTCGGCTCGCGGCGGCGCGGCGGTGCGCCGTCCTGCGCCGGCGGCAGGTCCGGCGCCGGCAGCCCGATGGCCAGGGCGAAGATGTCGATGACCGTCGCGATGGTCGCAACGGTGACGAGCTCGATATACTCGTCTTCCCCGATGCCGCGGCCCTGGACCTCGCGGCACCAATTTTCGGTCAGCCGTCCGGCGTCGGTGACGACCCGGTGGATGACGTCGACCCAGGGCTCGGGCGGATCCGTCGCCGCATCGTGGTCGCCGTCGATCGCATAGGGAGAGAGCGCCGCCTTGCGCGCCCGGCACACCGCGCAGTCCCACGCCGCCCGGGCCTCGCGCACCACCGCGACGCGCTCCGCACCGGTCAGCCACGCGCCGGTTTCGCCGAGCTGCGCCCAGCCGCGGTCGAGCGCGGCGGCAAGGTCGCCCCGGATCGGCAGCGGCGCGGCGGTGAAATGGCTCATGAGGGGAAAGCTACTGCGAGGGCCGGCGGCGATCAAGGCGGCCGCAGTTCGGCAAGCCTTAAGTGCCTTCTTCCACCTCCCCAAGGCTTCCTCTGCGAAGGGGTGTGCCGGCCGGGCCGGACGCCGGAAAACGGCCGGATTTTTGAATGAATGTTCAATTTTTTTCTTTTATTTTTTTGTGCGTCCGGCAGCCCTAACCCTTTGGAATCGTTGGAAAGACGCCGTACGGGAGTGCAAGAAAATAATCCATATAGGAAATTTTCCTGCCTCCCGGCCGGGCGCGAGCGCCGGTCGACACCGGGGGGGCGTCCTTCGAGACGGCCATTTCGAGACGGCGCTAACGCGCCTCCTCAATGGCCTCCTCAGGATGAAGGGTTGGGAGTCCGGCCAAATTTTACAGCTTCATCCTGAGGAGGGGCTGAGGAGCAGTGCGCAGCACTGCGTCTCGAAGCCCCATCTCGAAGGACGGAACGATGGGCGGAAAACGGGGTGAAGAGGCGGCGGATCGGGCGTCGGCCGGCCGCGGCAGGCGCATTTCGGGCGTTGACGGGGCCGATATAGGGCGCGGGATCACCCGTGTCAAGGAATATTATCGAAAAAAAGGAAATATTGACGAAAGGCCGGCCCGGTTCGCGGCATTTCGCGGGGAATCCTCGGATTTCCCCGCGAAAGGCGGCAGCGCGGGCTGCGCTGTCCCGCGCCCTTCTCCCTCTCTTGCCGCCCCGGCCGACCGCAGGGAGAGCCGGGGACCAGGGCCGCCCGGCACGGCCTCCGTCTGTAGCTCTGGCCCCCGGATCGTCGCTGCGCTCCGTCCGGGGAAGCAAGGCGGGACGGTTGGCGAGACAGAGCCCCTTTCGCAGAGGAATTCCAAGGGGAGAGGGATTCGATCGGTGCCGTTCCGCCGCCGGGGCGGCAGCGGCAGTTAAGTCGGCCTCACGCGGCCACCACGTCCGCTCCCTCGCCCGCGTAGAGCCGTTCGACCAGTTCGGCGCGGGCGTTCAGGATGGCGCGCTGGTTGAGGTAGCCCTTGTCGGTGATCTCGCCGGCGTCGATATCCGGCGGCGCGGTCATCAAGAGGACGCGGGCGATGCGCTGGCTGGAGCCGGGATGCTCGCGGTTGTAGGCGGCGATCTTTACCCGCAGGGCGTCGTGCACCGCCGGATGCGCGACGACGTCCGCCGGCGACAGGCCCTCCGCCGCCGGGCCGATCGCCGCCTTGCAGGCGTCCAGGTTGGCGAAGCCGAGCAGGCCGACCTCGTCGCGGTCCTCGCCGGTCACCGCGGCATCCGAGACCAGCGGGCCGAGGAAGGAGAGGGCATCGAGGCGCAGCACGCCGGTCGCGACCCAGGTGCCGGTGAGCAGCTTGAAATTCTCCGCCACCCGCCCGTCAAAGCTGAGGCCCTGCATCGGGTCCGCTTCGTCGATCCATTTCACGGCGTCGCCGATCCGGTAGAACCCCTCCGCGTCGAAGGCCTCGGCGGTCTTTTCCGGGTTGCGGTAGTAGCCCGGCGCGATGTTCGGGCCGCGGAAGCGGATCTCCGTCTTGCCGCCGGCGGGCGCCAGCTTGGCCTCCAGGCCGGGGATCGGCAGGCCGACGGTGCCCGACCGGTCGCACGGCCAGTAGCCCTTGATCGCCGGCGGGCCGGTCTCGGTCGAGCCCAGCGAGGTCATCATCGGGATGCGCGCGCCGCGCACCCGGATCGACAGCGCCTCGATGCGGTCCCACAGCGCCTGGGGCAGGCCGGCGCCGGCATAGAACAGATACTGGCAGTCGCCCAGGACATGTTCGGCGAAGGCGGGATCGGCCTCGAGCGCCGGGACCAGCAGGTCGTAGGCGCGGGCGACGTTGACATACTGGTTGATCTTCACCTCGCGCAGGTTGCGCAGGGTCGCCTCGAACCGGCTCGGCACCGGCTTGCCCTCGTCGAGCCAGTAGGTGCCGCCGAAGCGCAGGATCGTGTTGAAGTTGAAGTTCGCCGCGAAGGTGTGGTTCCAGGGCAGCCAGTCGCAGATCACCGGCGGCTCGTCGTGCAGGAACGGCCAGACCTGGCCGATCTGGGTCAGCGACGAGCACATCAGCCGCTGTGTGTTGATCACGCCCTTGGGCAGGCCGGTGCTGCCCGACGTCAGCAGGATCTTGCCGATGCTGTCGCCGGTCACCGCCGCATAGGCGCGCTCGACCGCCGCGCCCGGTGCGCCGGCCAGCAGGTCGTCGAACGGGATAGCGCCGGCGATGGCCTCGACGTTGCGCGTCGCCACGATCGTTGCATCGGGCTTCACGGCGTCCAGCGCCGGTTTGAACAGCGCCGCGTCCTCGACATAGACCAGGCTGGGCGTGAAGCTGTCGCAGACATGGCGGACCTTGGCGAAGTCCTTCGACATCAGCGAATAGGCCGGCGAGACCGGCATCGCCGGGATGCCAACCTGCATCGCGCCGAGTTGCAGGACCGCGAAGTTCAGGCTGTTGTCGCTCAGGATCGCAACCGGATTGTCGCCGTTGTGGCCGTTGTCGAGCAGCCATTGCGAAACCCGGTCCGCCCGGTCGCGCGCCGCGGCGTAGGTCAGGTGGACCCAGTCGCCGTCCGCGCCGCGCTGGGCGAGGAAGGTTCGATCCGGGATGCGCACGGCCTGGCGGCGCAGGTCGTCGGACACCTGGACCGGATAAGGCTCCAGCGGCGTCGGGTTGCGCAGGATGGTCTCGCCGTTGTCCCGCCGCTCGATCTCCAGCGCGCGTTCGGGGAGCCGGAGCGGCGTGTAGGGCCAGTCCTTGGTCCAGCCGGTCGACGGGTCGGCGTCAGGGATCGGGTCAGGGATCGGGCGCACGTCTTTCATCGGGCTTGCGATACCTCCACGACGACCGCCATCGCGCTGTCGCCGGCGGCGCAGCCGGTGAACAGGCCCCGCCCGCCGCCGCGCTGCACCAGCTCCTCGACCAGCTCGATCACCAGGCGCAGGCCGGTCGGCCCGTTCGGATGGCCGAAGATCAGCGAGCAGCCGTAATTGTTCATCGCGTCGACGTCGAAGCCGGTCTCCCGGGCGAACACGACGTCGTTGACGGCGAAGGGGTTGTGGGTCTTGACCGCGTCGATGTCGCCGATCGTCAGCCCGGCCATGTCCAGCGCCTGCTGCGCCGCCGGCACCGGCGCCGCCGGCATGTAGTGCGGCTTGGTCCGCGCCATGCCGAAGCCGAGCACCGCGATCTCGACGGACGGATCCTTCGACAGCGCGCGCGCCTTGGCCGGCGTCGCGAGAATGACGCCGGCGTTGCCGTCGGCCGGGTGGGTCTGGCCGCCGAAGGTGACCGTGCCGTCTTCCTGCACGGGCTTGAGCCGTGCGAGGCCTTCCCGCGTCGAAGGCCGCACGCCTTCGTCGCCGTCGATTGTCCCGGCCGTCCTGTGGAAGCGCTTGTCCGGCACCTCGAAGGGCAGCTTCATGTAGCCTTTCTGGAAGGCGCGGTCGTCCGCCAGCGCCATCTCATACTGTTCCCAGCGCCGAAACACGACGTCGTGCTGCTCCTCGGTGGAAACCTGCCAGTCGCGAGCGCAGTTCTCCGCCGTGCCGACCATCGGCGGGCCGCCCAGTGGATCGCCCTCGAACCCGTCGATCGGCCAGCGCTCGATATCCGGCGCGCCGCCCGGGTTGGACGGGCTCGGATAGCTCAGCACCGGGCCGTTCGACGTCCGGTCCGCCGCCACGCACAGCGAGGCGCTGCCCATGCCGCGCTCGATCTCGAAGGAGGCGGTCTGGAGCACGCGCGCGCCGGTCGCGCAGGCCTGGGAGACCTGGGTGCCGGGCACGGCGTCGTTGCCGATCATCTTCATCAGCCAGGGCAGGCCGAAAAAGCTCGATTCCTGGGGTGTCGTAATGCCCATCACCGCATGGTCGAAACTCTGCGGGTCGATCTCCCGCTCGGCCAGCGCATCCCTGGCGACATGGGCGGCGAAGCGAATCGAATGCAATTCGGCGAAGCTGTTCTGCCATTTGGAAAACGGCGTGCTCCAATAGCCGCCATAGGGGATGCGGACATTCTCGATCGCGGCCATGAGGCAGCTCCTTCTTCGGCTATCCCGGACAATGGCGTGAGTGTACACACGGCGGCAACCCGGTCCAGAGGGGCTGACGCGATGCAGGCCATGCGAAAGGCGGCCTGCATAGCGTGCAGGCGTTGCTGCACCGTCCCTGCGGAGCGACCGCAGCCATACGGCGCGGTCAGGGCAGCGGGCAGGTCGGGTCGGTCACCGCGGTAAATCTGGCCAGACGGGAAAGAATGCCGTTGAACGTGCGCGCCGGTCCTGCCGCGCCGTAAAGTTCGGGCATCGTCCTGGGCGTGTCGTTGCCGAACCAGACGCCGATGACCAGGTCCGCGGTATAGCCCATGAACCACGCATCGGTGAATTCGTCGCCCGTGCCGGTCTTGCCCGCGACATTCACTTTTGACGGCGGGCCGCACCCGGCAGCTTCGCCCGGTCCGCGCTCACGTCTCGCCCGGATGGCCTCCGACACGCCCAGTGCCGCCGGCCGGCCGGTGCCGTGCTTCACCACGTCGAGCAGCATGGCGTTCAGGTCGCTGACATGGCGCGGATCGAAGATCGGGGGCCTGGCCCGGGTTTCGCGCTGCCACACGATGTCGCCCGATTCCCGCATGATCGCGAGCATGGCGTAGGGCGTTGCCCGCCGGCCGCCGTTGGCGAGCACGCCGTAGGCGCCCATCATCTCGATCAGCGGCACGCCGCTCTGGCCCAGGGCGATGCCCCATTTCGCCTTGAGGTATCGCGTCTGGATGCCGAGCCGCCGCAGCACGTCGAACAGACGTTTGTATCCGACCTGCTTGCGCAGCAGATGCACCGCGGCCGTGTTGATCGACTTCACGAGGCCGTCGCGCATCGGAACCTTGCGCCGGTACACCGCGCCGTCATGGTTGGCCGGCTCGTAGCGTTTCCCGCCGGGGATCGGAATGCTGACCGGGCCGGCGTCGATGAGCTGGTTCGGCTTCAGTCCGCGCTCGAGCGCCGCCAGATACAGGAACGGCTTGAACGCCGAGGCCGGCGGGCGCGGGAAGAGTTTTTCCGTCCGCTTCGCCCGGTTGGTGCCGCGCGATTTCGGATCGTCGCCGGCGCCGCCCACCATGGCGAGAACCCTGCCGTCGGGACGCATGACGACGACCGCGCCTTCGGCGACCGGAATTCCCCTGTCCCGCCAGCGCCGGACTTCTCTTTCGAGTTCGGCCCTGGCGTAGACATGCGCCTCGGCGTCCAGCGCGGTGACGATCTTGTATTTTCCGTCGGGCCGGTCGCGAAGGACCTTCCTCGCGCGGGGCTCGATCCACATCCACAGATGCCCGAGATAGGGCTTGTTGGGGCGGACCCCGGCCGGGCGCAGGCGGAACCCGGCGCCGAAGGATGCGCCGGCCGGCGCGTAGCCCTGTCGTTTCATGAGTTCCAGAATCAGCCTGGCGCGCCCCTCAGCTCCCGAGCGATCGTTGAAAAAGTTCCACCTGGACGGTTTCTTGATCGCCGCCGCCAATAAAACGGCCTCCCCGAGCGACAGGTCTTTCGCATGTTTTCCGAAATAGTGACGGGAGGCCGTTTCCACGCCGTAATTCCGGTTCCCCAGGTAAACGCGGTTGGCGTAGAGTTCGAGTATCTCGTCGTTCTCCAGATGAAATTCCATCTTGAGGGCCCAGACGAACTCGACGATCTTTCGCCAGATGCTGCGGTATTCGCTGGACAGAAGGTTCCGGGCCAGTTGCTGCGGCACCGTGCTGTTGCCGGCGCAATCCCGCCTTCGCAAGCCTGTCGATTTTGCCAGGTAGCAGAGCGTCGCTTCGCCGAATTTGAAGACGATGTACGGCAATCGATAGGCCGTTGACCTGTCGAACTTGTTGTCCTCGCTGGCAATCACCGCATTGAAAAAATCTTCCGAAATATTCTCGCGGCTGTAATTCAGGCTGTAGTCGTAGCGGTTGCCGATCAGCCGCAGACGGACGAGGGCTCCTCCATTGCCCTGCGCCGGGATTGTCGTCTTCTCGACATGATAGTGGACCGATCGGGCGATTTGCCGGGTCTGGTCGGCATCGGGGAGGCGAAACCAGATGTAGATTACCGGTACGGCGGATGCCGTTATCGCAAGGGCCATGACGGCGGCGATGTAGCGGAGCCGCCTTTTCATCCGCCCGGCCGGGCCGGAGGGCCGGCCCGCCTCTTTGCCTCGCGTCGGCGAAGTCGGCCCGGACCGACGCTGCGACTTGCGGTCCGGCTTCCCGGAGGGCTTGGGCCCGTCTCCCAGGAGGAAGCGGATCGTCGCTTCCCGGAACGCCAGGTCGGATGGCTTGGCGCGGCCCTCGCGCGCCAGTTCGTCGAGGCGCTTCAGGCGCCGGTCGCGGCGCGCTTCGACCGACAGGGTGGCGACTTGCCCGAGGAACGCGGCGAGGGTCAGTGCCAGCAGCGACGACAGAACGACGAGGGCATGCAGCGGATTGGGAAACAGGGCTGCCGCGAGTACCGACGCCGCCAGGTGCGCGAGCAACACCGGCACGAACAGCTTGGCGACCGGCTGCGTGCGCCAGTGGTAATGGTGGAAGGGGCCGCCGCGCCGTGCCAGGGCGCCGGCAAGGGCAATCGATACCAGGCCCAGCGCGCCGACTGCGGCGTGGACGGTCGCCGCTTCGAGCCAGCCTTCCATCGCCCGGCCGGAACCGGGCCATAGCGCCCATTCCTGTAGCGCTGGCGCCCCCGCCGCTGCAGACGAAAACAGGTCGGACCGGTCGTGGAACGCCCGCGCCGCGAGCAGCGGCCAGAACACGGCAACGGCCGTCGCGAAGGCCAGCCGCCCGGGCGGCAGGAAATGCCGGCTGAGGGGCGTGAGGGCGAAGGGATGGCGGATCGGCCCCCGGACGGGATGGAGCGGCACGCGCAGCACCCAGAACCGGAAGACGACGAGCGCGACGAGGTTCCAGAGACCCGCCAGGATCGCGGTCGGGACCCAGACCGCGACGGGAACCCCGGGAAGTGCGACGCCCTCCGGCACCGGAAGCAGGGCTGCGAGGTCTTTCGCCGTCGGAAGTCCGGAGTTCGGCGGCGTTAGTCGCGCCAGGAATTCGAACGCCTGCCAGTACAACTGCGCCGCGACGTCGACCTGGGCGACCGCGATAGCGACGAGGACAATAACAAGGCCGGTCCCGCCAACAAATCCGGCAAAGCCCCTGAAACCGGCGCCGGCGCTCCGCTGACCGGGGGAATCGTTCATGATCGTCCGAAGCGGGCGCGGACTTTCCCCACAGCGGCCATGAACCGCCTCCATTTTTGGGTATCCCGGAGGTTGCCGCGAGTGTACACACGGCGGCGAACCGGTCCAGAGGGGGCGACGCAATGCAGGCCATCCGCAGGACGGGCAGCGGTCCGGGCGGTCACCGCCGATGACGGTCCTGCGCATCCTTGCCGGCGCGGTGTTGCTCAACCTGATGACCGGCTCGCTCTATGCCTGGAGCCTGTTCATCGCGCCCGCCCAGGAGGCGCTGGATGTCGGGCGGGCGGCGGTCAGCAGCATCTTCGCGGTCGCGACCGTCGCCTTCGCCGCCACCATGTTCCTCGCGCCCGTGCTGGTCCGGCCGGGCTCGGCGCTCAAACCGGCGCTCGCAACGACGGCGCTGGCGGCCGGCGGGCTGCTGCTCTCGGGCATGACCGAAAGCCTGTGGGGCGTGATTCTGGGCTACGGCGTCCTGTTCGGCTTCGCCAGCGGCATCGCGTACAGCGCGGCCCTGCAATCGGCAGTCGGCGCGCTGGAGAGCCGGCGCGGTCTGGCGACCGGCATCGCGGTCTCCTCCTACGCGCTGGGCGCGGTCGTGTTCGCGCCGCTGTTCCGTATCGGCCCCGAACGCTGGGGCGTGTGGGATACCTTCCTGATCATCGCGGCGATTTTCGCGGCGATGGGAATCGTCAGCGCGTTCCTGATCGCCCCGGCACAGATTCCGCGCCCCGACGACCAGAAGGGCGGCGCGGCGGTGTCCGGCCCGTTCTGGCGCCTGTGGCTCTGCTTTTTCTGCGGCTGCACGGCCGGGCTGATGGCGCTCGGCCACGCCGCCGCCATCGTCAACGCCTACGATCTGGTCGCGCCGGCCGCCGCGCTCGGCACCGGGCTGATCACGGCGGCGAACGGCGCCGGGCGGCTGGCCTCCGGCTTCGCCACCGATTACCTGCGGCCGCGCACCGTCCTGCTCCTCGCGAAGGTGCTGGCCGCGGCCGTGCTCGGCGCGCTCGCGATCTTCGGCTCGGCGCCGCTGGTCTATATCGTCCTCGCGCTGATCGGCTTTGCCTACGGCAGCATGGCGAGCGGCTATCCGGCGGCGACGGTGCAATATTACGGCCCGGCCAACCTGGGCCGGGTCTACGGCCGGCTGTTCAGCGCCTGGGGCGTCGCCGGCCTGACCGCGCCGCTGATCGCCGGCGCCCTGTTCGACTGGACCGGCACCTACACCCTGGCGCTCGCCGTCGCGGCCGTTGCGGCGGTCCTGGGCCTCGTCTTCCTGTGGACGATCCCGCCGCCGCCGGAGGTGCGGGAGGACACAACGTAACAAGCCGCTCGAACCGACAACCTGCCGGGAAAACGATTGAATTTGCCGACGCTGCCAATAAGTTTGGCACATGACTCCCGAGTTCGTTGCAATCCTCATTCTTGCCGGCATTCTCGGACCGCTCCAGATCGCGATCCTCGGCTTCCTTTGGAGTCTCGCAGGCCGCGTCGGCAAGGTCGAAGGATTGCTCGAAGCCCTGGCCGCCGGGCAAAAGCGCGAATAGGCCGCTCCGGCGGCTTTCGGCGGCGCGCCGCTGGTCTATATCGTTATCACGCCGATCGGCTGAACCGGTCCTTTACCCTGGCGCTCGCCGTCGCGGCCGCTGCGGCGGTCCTGGGCCTCGTCTTCCTGTGGACGATCCCGCCGCCGCCGGAGACCGCCGGGGCGACCGGGTCGACCAAGGGGAAGGAAACCGGGAGGGATGTGAGCGGACGATGGCGGGCGGACGGAAGGGCAGAGAGATGGTCGACCGCAAGTTTTCACTGGCTGCGATTTGCGCCGTGCTGGTGCTGTTGTGCGCCGTCGCGGCGCAGGCAGACTACAAGGCGGGTCAGCGCGCCTGGGAAGACGGGCGCCATGCCCGGGCCGTGGCGCAATGGAAGCTGGCGGCGAAGGCGAACGACGCCCGCGCGATGCTGGCGCTGGGTCTGGCCTACGCCAAGGGGCTGGGCGTGCCGCAGGACTATGTCGAGGCGCACAAATGGTTCGATCTCGCCGCCGCGCGCGGCAGCGCCAGGGCGGTGCCCGAACGCGATGCGTTGGCGATCGACATGACGGCGCGGGAACGGGCCGAGGCGCGCAAACTGGCCCAGGCCTGGCGGCCCGGCAAGAAGCGGGCGGCGACGGTGAAAGCTGCGAAACGCAAACCGGCGGCGAAAAATGCCGCGAAACGCAAACCCGTGGCGGCGAAGAAATCGGCAAAAAGAAAGCCGGTGGCGCAGAAAGCCGCGAAACTGAAACCCGCGGCCGGCAAGCAATCCTGGCAGACGGCTGAGCAAAAGCGTCTCGACCTGCTGTGGCCGGCAGGGAAGGAATTCCGGGATTGCGATTTCTGCCCGCAGATGGTCGTCGTCCCGGCGGGCAGTTTCACGATGGGCGGCGAGTCCGAAGGGCCGCGCCGTCGCGTGACCGTTGCGCGGCGCTTCGCAGTGAGCAAATTCGAGATCACCTTTGCGCAATGGGACGCCTGCGTGAACGCGGGCGGGTGCGGTGGCCACCGGGCCGGGGACCGCATCTGGGGCCGCGGCCAGCGCCCGGCGATCTATGTGAGCTGGCGCGACGCGCGGTCCTACGTCCGCTGGCTGCAGCAGTTCCTGGGGCAGCCCTACCGGATGCTTTCCGAATCGGAATGGGAGTATGCCGCGCGCGCCGGCACCCGGTCCGCCTTCCCCTGGGGCGCTGCCGCGGGCCGGAACCGGGCGAACTGCAAGGGGTGCGGGAGCCGCTGGGACGGCCGGAAAACAGCAAAAGTCGGGACGTTTCCGGCCAATGCCTTCGGGCTGCACGACATGCACGGCAACGTCCGCGAATGGGTGGCCGATTGCTGGCACGCCGGCTATCGCGGCGCGCCGGCGGACGGCAGCGCCCGGACGGAGGGCGCCGATTGCCGGAAGCGCGTACTGCGCGGCGGCTCGTGGAGCGACATTCCCTGGGATATCCGGAGCGGCAGGCGCATGTCAGGCAGGTGGAAGGACCGCAACAGCAAGACAGGGTTCCGCGTCGCCATGACGATCGAGCCCTGAGCCGGTTCCGTGCGGCCCGCAGTGGCCGCGCCGCCTCAAAACGCGAAGGCGCAGGTCTCCGACGGGATGTGGATCGTCTGGAAATAGACCGGCCTGTCGTCGTGCGCCACCGCCCGCGCGCGCAGCTCCAGAACCGGCGCGGCGGGCGCATGCCCCGGAAACAGGTCGCGCACCGCATCGAAGTCGGCGCAGTGGATTTCCGTGCTCGCCCGGGCGGTCGCGACGCCGAACTCGTCCTGCAGGAAGCTGCGGATGTTGACCGCGTGGAGTTCTTCCGGTGCAATTTCCAGCAGGCGCGGTGCAGTCCGGGTGCGCAGCACCATGCGCCCGGCGACCGCCGCCCCGTTGGACATCGTCAGAGTGCGGCGAATCCGGATATAGCTGTCGTCCGCGCCGAGAAAGGCGGACCACACAGGCGCCAGGGGATCGGCCGGGTCGCCCCGGTCCGGTTCTGCGCCGCCGATTTCGTCGATCCGGATTTGCTCCGCCTCAATGGTCAGGCGCCGGCCGCGTTCGCGGTCGACGATGCGGAAATGCCAGATCGCGCTCGAGAAGCCGTCGCCATGCACGACCCGGCTGCCGTAGCCGCTGCGCCGCACGATCTCGCCGCGCTGCTGGAGTTGCTGGAGCGCCGCCTGAACGGTTCCCACGCTGACGCCGAAGATTTCTGCCAGCCGCTTCTCCGGCGGCAGCAGGTCGCCGTCCCTGAGCACGCCGTCGCGCATCGCCTGGGCCACCGCGAGGCGGACGGCGCTGCGCTTGGTGCGCGCCACCGGATCCACCGAGCCGTCGAGATAGGCGGCCAGGGCGCGTTCGACCGGATCGGTCAATGGCGGCCCGTCAGGCACGGCGCAGCGCCCGGAGCAGGACGAACAGCGTGAGCGCCAGAAAGACCAGGGCAATCGGGCTGCCGAAGAAGGCGGTCAGGTCCGACTGGTGCAGCCGCAGGGACTGGCGCACCGAATTTTCCAGCATGCCGCCGAGCAGGAAGCCGATCACCATGCAGACGATCGGGAAGCCGAGGCGCTGAAACGCCAGGCCGAGGCAGGCGAAGGCGAGCATCACGCCGACCCCGAAGATCGACTGGTTGGGCAGGTAGACGCCGACGATGCACATGACCAGGACGGGCGGCAGGATGATCGCGCGCGGCGTCCGGGCGATCCGGGCCCAGAGCGGGATGCCGATGCGGCCGATCACCAGGTGGACGCCGTTGGCCATCAGCATGGAGGCGAACAGGGCGTAAACTAGTTCGCCGTGATTGGTCAGCATGAAGGGGCCGGGCACGATGCCGTGGATGATGAAGGCGCCGATCAGCAGGGCCGCCGCGATGTTGCCGGGAATGCCGAGCGCGATGGTCGGCACCAGGTTCGCCCCGACGACGGCACTGTTCGCCGCCTCGGTCGCGATGATGCCCTGAGGGTTGCCCCGGCCGAAGCTCTGCGGCTCTTTCGAGGCCCGCCGCGCCGCGCCATAGCTGAGAAAGGCGGCCAGCGTGACGCCGAGGCCGGGCAGCATGCCGACGCCGGAGCCGATCAGCGCCGAGCGCCCGATGGTTTTCCAGTGACCGAAAAACTCCCGCGCCGGCAGGCGGGTCTCGATCCGGGCGTATTCCTCGACGCTGAGGCGTTTCTCGCCCCTGGCCCGCCACAATTCGAACAGCTGGCCGAGCACCGAGGCCATGGCGAGCGAGCCGACGGCGAGGGAGAACAGGGGAAAGCCGTCATAGAGCTCGACCTCGTCGAAGACCATGCGCTGGGAGCCGTCGACCGGGTCGAGGCCGACGGTCGACAGGAACACGCCGAAGGCGATGGCGATCAGGCCCTTGATCGGCGAATCGCCGGAGATCCCGGAGAGCAGGGCGAAAGCGAACAGCAGCACGGCGGTATATTCGAGCGGGCCGAACTCCAGCGCGATCGCGGCGAAGGGCACGACGAGCACGATGAGCAGGAGATCGGAAATCGTGTCCCCCGTGACCGAGGAGAACAGCGCGAACTTGAGCGCGCGCTGGGATTCGCCGCGTTTGGCCATCGGGTGGCCGTCCAGCGCCGTCGCCGCCGCTTCCGGCGTGCCGGGCGAATTGAGCAGGATGGCCGGTATCGCGCCGCCCGACGTGCCCCCCTTGTTGACGCCGACCAGGAAGGCGATGGCAGCGAGCGGCGACATGTAGAAGGTGATCGGGATCAGGACCGCGAGCGCCGTCACGCTGCCCAGCCCGGGAATTACGCCGATGACGATGCCGAGCGTGATGCCGGCGGCGATGAACAGCAGGTTGGTCACCGTCAGCGCGTTGCCGAAGCCGGCGATCAGCTGCTCGATCATGGTGCCGCCCCGCCGCTACCGCCGGTGCCGGGTCACGGCAGGACGACGCCGAACAGCCGGTCGGCGCCGAACCAGGTCGCGGCGGTCACGCCGGCGATGACGAGCCCGATGATCCACCAGCGCCGCTCGCCGCCCGCCAGAAGGCCGGCCAGCATCACCGCCGGC
The DNA here is from genome assembly GCA_011523655.1 of Rhodospirillaceae bacterium. Taxonomy (GTDB): domain Bacteria; phylum Pseudomonadota; class Alphaproteobacteria; order Bin65; family Bin65; genus Bin65. The sequence continues at coordinate 64,748 of WTGH01000034.1, read as the reverse complement.
GCGACGACGAGGTATCCGGCTGCGCCCAGCGCCCAGGCGACGAGCAGGCCGCCTGCCGCCAGGATCGCGATTTCAGACAGAACCGCAACGCCGCCGGTTTCCGGCTGGATGCTGCGCAGCTTGGGGAAGCGGATCAGCCGGTGGCCGACCAGCAGTACTGACAGGACGAGCAAGGAGACGGCAGCGATCTGCGGAAAGAATCCCGGTGCGACCTCCAGGTCGCTGGTGGCTTCGCCGGTGTGATTCGGGATCAGCCAGAACAGCGCGAACAGCGACAGGCCGATCAGCACCGCACCCGCGGCGAGTTCCTGCCGCGGGCCCGGGCCGGCGGCCGGTTCTGCCGCCGGGCGGTTTTCCTCCGGCGCCGGACCGGCGCCGGTTTCGGGCTTGCTTGTCCGGTCCGTCACTTCTTGGTGGCGGCGATGACCCGTTTCATGCCGGCGATGACCTCCTGGATCTGCGCCGACAGCGCCTTGTGCCCGGTGAATTTGGCCGGGAAGCGCAACTTGTTGGCAAGCAGATCGAGGAACGCCTTGTCAGCAACGGCCTTCTTGATGGCGCCTTCAACCTTCGCCACGACGGCAGCGTCCATTCCCTTGGGTCCGACGATGACGGCCTGGCTCGGCATCGACACACCGTAACGCTCCTGTATCGATGGCACGTCAGGCGAGGCCGCAAGCCGGCCGCTGTTGAACGACAGGAGCACTTTCATCTTGCCGCCGAAGCGCTGATGGATGCCGCCGCTCCATGCGAAATCCACCTTTCCGCCGAGCAGGAAGGGCACCATTTCACCGCCGCCCTTGGTCGGGATGCCGGTCCATTTCACGCCTTCCTTCGTGCCAATGTAATCGATGAAGGCGCGCATCATCGGCCCCTGGTCGGCATAGTTCAGCCGCTTGGTCTTAGCGTGGGCGATCAGTTCCTTCATCGTATTGAACGGTGCGTCCTGCCGGGCGATCAGCGCCTGCTGATAATTCGTGATCTGGCCGATATAGGTGAAGCTGTCGAGGTCGAACCCGACGCTCCGCGTCAGCGGGTGCCAAAGCAGGGACACGGCCGCCGCAAACAGCAGTGTGTAGCCGTCGGGCTTTTTCTTGGAGACTTCCAGGGCACCGACCGCGCCACCGGCGCCCGGACGGGTCCGGACGATGACCTTTGTGCCGAGTTCCTTGCCCAGCGCCTTGGAAAAAATCCGGCCCATGGTCTCGGTGCTGCCGCCCGCGCGATAGGGAATGACCAGCGTGATCGGCTTGCTGGGATAGTCGGCAGCGACGGCCGGTCCGGCCGGTCCGTAGGCCGCGAAGGCCGGCAGGATGGCGGCCCCGACCGCCAGAACCGCCAGACGGGATTTTGGATGATGCGGCATGATTTTCCTCCCACGAAAACTGTTCTGCACAACCCCCGAAAAACTATATAGCTTTCAGCCAGGTGTCGAGTCGGTTCGGCGCGGCGGGAGAACCGCACTGTCCCGGGCGAAGCGCCGTAATTTGCCGCGCGGCCGGCCGGACGAAGGAGGACTGCCAGCATGCTCACCAATACGCTCGACGGGCCGGTGCCGGAACATCTGGTGGGCGAGGCCTGGCCGGCGGTCCAGCCCGGCGCGGACCCGGTGCTGCTCGGCCATGCGAAGCTGGAGCCCGCGGACCCGGTGGCCGCGCGCTCGGCGCAGACCTTCACGCTGACCTACACGGTCGGCCGCTACGGCCTCGACGATACCGGAGCGATCCGCGTGGCGTTCCGGGCGATGACCGATTTCGGCCGCCTGCAGGTCGACGATCCGGCCGCACCCGGCTACGTCTCCGCGCAGACCGACGGCAATGCGCGTATCGTGCTCGATTATGCCGGCTTCGGCGTCGCCTCCCGGCCGCGCTGGCGGGCGCTGACAGCCCGGGTCCGCGGCGGCTATCTGCGCGAGGGCGACACGATCACCATCGTCTTCGGCGATACCTCGGGCGGGTCGCCGGGCATGAAGATGCAGACCTTCGTGGAGGGCGGCTTCGAGTTCAAGGTGCTGGCCGACGTGTGCGCCTCCGGCCATTTCACGCCGATCGTCGATACGCCCAGCGTCGCCGTCGTGCCGGGCCCGCCGGCGGTCTGGCGCGCCGTCCTCTCCTCCCTGCGCCGGCCGGGCGAGCCTTTCCGCTTCGGCCTCAAGGCCGAGGACGCCTGGGGCAACCCGACGCCGCTGGCCGAAGGCGATTTCGCCTTCGAGACCACGCTGCCGGTCGACGGCCTGCCGGAGCGCTACCGCTACAACACGGGCAACCGCTCGGTCGTGTTCGACAATCTGACGGTCGACCGGCCCGGCCTGCTGCGCATTACGGTGCGCGATACGGACGGCGCGGTCGTGGCGGAAAGCCATCCGATGGTCGTGCGCGACGGGCCCTACAGCGGCTACTGGGGCGACCTGCACGGCCAGAGCGGCGAGAGCATCGGCGTCACCACCGCCGAGCAGTATTTCGATTTCGCGCGCAACAAGGCGGTGCTCGACGTCACCAGCCACCAGGCCAACGATTTCCAGGTCAACAACGCCTTCTGGGCCCATATCAACGGCCTGACCGCGCGCCATGACGAGCCGGGCACGTTCGTGACATTTCCGGGCTACGAATGGTCGGGCAACACGGCGGTCGGCGGCGACCGCAACGTGTATTTCCGGCAGGAAGGCCGGCAGATCCGCCGGTCCTCCCACGCGCTGCTGGTCGACCGCTCGGACTTGGATACCGATGCGCCGAACGCCCGCCTGCTGTTCGAGGCGCTCGAGGGCGAGGACTGCTTCGTCTACGCCCATGTCGGCGGGCGCTACGCCGATACCGCCTTTGCCCACGATCCGCGAGTCGAGAAGGCGATGGAGATTCATTCCGCCTGGGGCACCTTCGAATGGCTGCTGACCGACGGCTTCGCGCTCGGCCATCGTTGCGGCGTGGTGTGCAACAGCGACGGCCACAAGGGCCGGCCGGGTGCGAGCTATCCCGGCGCCTCGATGTTCGGCGCCTATGGCGGGTTGACCTGTTTTCTGGCCGAAGAGCTGACCCGCGACGGCATCATGGACGCGGTGCGCCGGCGCCACACCTACGGCACGACCGGGACCCGGATGCACATGGACGTGCAGGTGTCTCTTGCGGGCGGCGGCACGCTTTTCGACCGGGATCCCAATGTCTACCCGAATACGGAAACCCGCCGCGTCGACTCCGTGATGATGGGCGATATCGTACAGACCGCGGACCGGGAAGCAGCGCTGAGGCTCCACGTCGTGGCCCAGATGCCGATCGAGCGCATCGAGGTGCGCAACGGCAAAGAGGTGGTCCGGACCCTGCGCCCCTACACGGAGCGCGAGCTCGGCAACCGCCTGCGCGTGCTCTGGAGCGGCGCCGAATACCGTGGCCGCGGCCGGGACAGCGCGTGGAGCGGCGAGGCCCGGTTCAGCCACGCAAAGATCGACCGGCTGGCGAAGATCAATGTCTGGAACCATGAGCGCCGGCTGGAAGCCGAGGGCGACGGCAAGGTCGTCTTCGAGGCCATCACCACCGGCAACTACGGCGGCTTCGACGTCTGGCTGGACGGCGACGCCGGTGCGGTGGAAATCGAAACCAACCGCGGCACCCTGTCGGCGGCGCTGAGCGGGATCGGGCTGGAGGATAGCGTGCTGGAGGCCGGCGGACTGGAGCGGCGGGTCAAAGCCTTACGGCTGCCGGACTCCCTGAGCGTGCGCGAGATGGAGGAGACGGTGACGATCCCGCTGTCCGACGGCGGCGACAACCCTCTGTGGATCAGCGTCTACACCGAAGACGGCTTCCAGGCCTGGAGCAGCCCGGTGTTCGCTTTCCGCTAGGGCATTGCTCCGTTTCCGCCCCAACCCTACCCGTCATTTCGACCGACCGGAGGGAGCGGAGAAATCTTTCCCGCGCGGTGCTTCGGCTCCCCGCGCTGCACAGGAAAGATATTTCCGCTTCGCAGCCCTTCGGGCCGCTTCGGTCGATATGACGAAAGCTGGCCGTCGGGGAGTCTGTGGCATGCCTTGACGATGCCCAAGGACGAAATTGCCCTCTGGATTTCGCCTCCGGCGTCGCCAAATTCACGCCGACGACCCATCCTAGCCGGAGCCGGAAATATGGACGACGCCACCCGCACTGAACTGGAAGCCGCCGCCTTCCGCCGCCTGGTCGGCCATCTGCGCCAGCGCACCGACGTGCAGAATATCGACCTGATGAACCTGGCCGGCTTCTGCCGCAACTGCCTGAGCAACTGGTACAAGGACGCCGCCGACGAGAAGGGGCTCGACCTCGACAAGATGGCGGCGCGCGAGATCGTCTACGGCATGCCGTTTGCCGAATGGAAGGCGAAGTACCAGAAGGAGGCGACGGCCGAACAGCAGGCCGCTTTCGAGGCGGCGCAGGCCGGCGGGGATCACTGACCGGTATTGCCGGGAAGCGATCCGGACCGCGCTGAACAGAAGGAATCGGGCAGCGGCTATTCCGCAGGATCGGTGTGCGTGCGCCCGGTAAACCCCTCGAACAGCCCTTCGAGTCGCGCCATCCGTTCGCGCAGATCGCCGATATCGCGTTGCAAACCGCTCACATCCCGCCGCAGCGAGTGAAGCGAGGGCAGGATCGTGGCGGCAAGGGCAACGCCTGTGCCGACGACAGCGATGATCTCAGGGCTCAGCATCTTTCTCCAGCCTGTTTGTTCACGATATAACCCTTCGTGCTTCGTTGCAAGCCGAAAAGCCCTCCGTTGTGTCGTTTCGATCCGCCGGTGGCGACAATCCGCAGGACAGCGCCGCCGGGCCCCGCTACGATCCGGGTGTGACCGAAGCCACCGAAAAGCCTACTGCCGCGCGTAGCCTCGGCATCGTCACCGGGCTCGCGAAAGAGGCCGCCTGCCTGCGCCGGGCGGGCGCGGCGGAACTTCTGATGGTCCGCGCTGCAGCCGGGCGGCCCGAGGAGGCCGCCGCCGCGGCGCGCGCCATGGCGGCATATGGCGCTTCCGGCCTGGTCAGCTTCGGCGTCGCCGGCGGGCTGGACCCGTCGCTCGGCGCCGGCGTGATCGTCATCGCCTCCTCGGTCATCGGGCCGGACGGCGCCGCCGTGCCGGCGCACGAACCCTGGGTCAGGGCCCTCCTGCGGATCGACGGCGCCTTCGACAGCGGCGCTATCGTCGGCAGCGACCGGCCGGTGATGACCGCGCTGGACAAGCGCCGGCTGTTCCGCCGCCACGGCGCCCTGGCCGTCGACATGGAGAGCCACGCCGTCGCCGCCGTGGCCCGGGACGCCGGGATCCCGTTCGCGGCGATCCGCGCCGTCGGCGATCCGGCCTCATGCCGGATGGCAGGACGCGGGCCTTGCCGGTGCTCGCCGGCCTGCTGCGCCGCCCGCGCGACTTCGCCGGCATCTGGCGGCTGGCGCGGGAGACCGACCGGGCGCTTGCCGCCCTGCGCGCGGCGGTCGAGGCCGGCGCGATCGACGCGCTGCGGTAGCGGAATCCGGGTGCGTTCCGAACCGGCAGGAAGCCGGCTGCCGCCCGCCGCTACACGCTCGGAATCGTATAGGCCCCGACCCCGACGATGTAGCGGCCGACCCGGATGACATAGGTCATCTTGGGCTGCATGGAGCGCGTGCAGGGGCTGTACCAGTTGTAACGGACCCAGCCGCGGCCTGCCGGAGACGCAGCGAGGCGGCGGATGCGGGCGTAGGGTCCGCCGGCGCCGTACGGGCCGACGACATTCGCTCCGACATGCTCCGGCCAGCCGCCGCTGGCCAGCATCGTGCCGTGGAAATCGAAGACGAAGACATAGAGATCGCCGGCGCCGAAGCCGTGCGTCCGGGCGGTAAAGGCCGGCAGCGCCACCCCTGCGCCGTTCGACTTCAGGAAGGCCGCAGCCCGTTCCGCCAGCGCCCGGGCCCGTTCCTCGGTGGCCACGGGGCATCGCGGGTCGAATGCCCGTGCGCCGGGCGCGGCCGACAGGACCGACAGGAGGAGAAGCGCGGCCGCGGCCTTCCTGAACGGCATGGCGGCGCCGGCGGTTTTCAGTGCAGTTTCGGCGGCTTGAGCATGCTGCCGCGATCGATGCTCCTGACCGAGACCTGGGAGACCTCGCCCTCGCGCGCGATGGTCAGTGGCACCCGGGTTCCGGCTGTGCCGGTTTCCCAGACCGTGCGGAAGAAATCCGGCAGATCGCCGACCGGCGAGCCCATGACCTGAAGCACGATATCGCCCGGCAGCAGCCCGGCCTTATGGGCCGGCCCGTCCTCGACCAGGCCGATGATGACGAGCTGGTCGGACACTTCGGCGGCGTAGAGGCCGAGCCACGGGCGCGCGCTGCGGCTGGAGACGCCGTAGGTCTGCAGATCGCTCAACACCGGCGGCAGCAGATCGATCGGAACGATCATGTTGCCGTCGGAGCGCTGCTCGCCGCCACGGGCGTTCTGCACGAACAGGGAGCCGACGCCATAGAGCTTGCCGTCCGGCCCGATCAGGGCGGCGCCGCCCCAGTTGGGATGGGCCGGCGCCGTGAAGATCGCCTCGTCCAGGACGTATTCCCAATAGCCGGCGAATTCGCGTTTGCCGACCACCCGGGCCGCCAGGGCATGTTCGTATCCGCCGTGGCCGGCAACCACGACTTTCGAGCCGGCGCCAAGGTTCCTCGAACTGCCGAATTCGAGCGCCGGGCAATTCAGCCGCCCGAGCGCCTGGACCAGGCCGAAGCCGGTCTCGAAATCGTAGGCCACCGCGTGGCCCGGCACCGCGGCGCCGCTATGGGTGTTGAGCCAGATCGTTTCGGCTTCGGCGGTGAGATAGCCGATTGTGAGGACAAGGCCGGATTCGTCGATCACGATGCCGTTGCCGGCCCGCTCCGTGCCCAGAATACCGGCGGTGAAGGCGTCCTCGGGGATTTCCGCCCGCAGGGCCACCATGGACTCGAGCACCCGGTCCAGATCGTAATCGACCTCGTCCGGATTTGCCCGGTCGGCCTCGGCGAACGCCCAGTCGGCTCCGGTGTCTTCGTCGCTCATAGCCGGATGATAGCGCGGCTTGCCGCGGAAGCAATCGGCGCGAAAGGCTTCGGCAGCGCCGGTCCCCCGGGATGCCCGCCGGGGTGCGTGCTCAGGCCGCCTGCTCTTCCTCGATGGTGATCACCGGCTCCATCGCCACGAGCTGCTCCGGCTCCAGGTGGCAGGCGATGTTGTGGCGCGGCGCGAACTCGCGGACCGGCGGCGCGGTGACATCGCACACGCCCGGCATGGCGTAGGGGCAGCGGGTGCTGAACACGCAGCCGGACGGCGGATTGGCCGGCGACGGCAGCTCCCCGGTCAACACGACCTTGCGCTTGTTCACCGTCGTATCGGCGATCGGCACCGCCGACAGCAGCGCTTCGGTATAGGGGTGGTAGGGCGGCGCGAAGATCTCGTCGGTCGTGCCCTTTTCCATGATCCGGCCGAGATACATCACGACGATCCGGTCGGAGAGGTAGCGGACGACCGAAAGATCGTGGCTGATGAACAGGAGCGTCGTGCGGTTCTCGCGCTGGATGTCCATCAGCAGGCCGGTCACCGCCGCCTGGACCGACACATCGAGCGCGGAGACCGGCTCATCGGCGATCACGACCTTCGGATCGCCGGCGAAGGCGCGGGCGATGCCGACGCGCTGCTTCTGCCCGCCGGAGAGCTGGCGCGGGCGCCGCTTGGCGAAATCGCGCGGCAGCTTGACGATATCGAGCAGCTCGTGAACCCGCTCTTCGATCTTCTCCCGGTCGGTCTCGACGCCGAACTTCTTGATGACCCGCCCGATCTGGCCGCCCACGCTGTGGCTGGGGTTGAGCGTGTCGAACGGATTCTGGAACACCATCTGGAGGCGCGAGATCGTTTCTTCGTCGCGCTTCTGGACCGCGAGCTGGCCGAGTTCGACATTGTCCAGCGTCACCTCGCCGTTGGTCGCCGCTTCCAGGCCCATCAGCACCTTGGCGAAGGTGGACTTGCCGCAGCCGGATTCGCCGACGATGGCGACCGTTTCGGCCTCGCGGGCGCGGAAATCGAGCGCCTCGTTGGCCTTGACCGTTTTCTTCTCGCCGGGCAGGAACAGGCCGCCGGTTTCGATCTCGTAGTGCTTCTGCAACTGCTGCACGTTGAGCACCACATCGCCCGCCTCGACCGGGGGGCCGGTGTCCGGCAGTTCGAGCGGCACCGACCAGTCGATCTCCTTGAAGCGGACGCAGCGCACGGCATGGCGCTCGCCGGCGCCCGTATCCTCCATCGGGATCAGTCCGTGGTCGCAGCGGCCGGCCTCGAAATAGTCGCAGCGCGGGCCGAAATAGCAGCCCTCCGGCCGGTCGTGCGGCAGCGGAAGCTGGCCGCGGATCGGCAGCAGCGGGCGGGCGTTCTTGTCGGCGCTCGGCAGCGGGATCGACGAAAACAGGCCCCGCGTATAGGGGTGGCGCATGTTGTTGAACACGTCGGTGATGCTGCCGTTCTCGACGGCTTCGCCCGAATACATCACGGTCAGGCGGTCGCAGGTCTCCAGGATCAGCCCCAGATTGTGCGATATGTAGATCATGGAGGTGCCGAACTCCGAGGAAATGTCCTTGATGAGTTCGACGATGCCCGCCTCCACCGTGACGTCGAGCGCGGTCGTCGGCTCGTCCAGCAGCAGCAGTCTCGGGTTGGCGAGCAGCGCCATGGCGATCACGACACGCTGCTGCTGGCCGCCGGATATCTGGTGCGGATAGGCATTCATGATGCGCAGCGGGTCGGGCAGGCGCACCTTGGCGAGCATCTGTTCGGCCCGGTCGTAGGCCGCTTCTTTCGAGGTCTCCTCTTCGTGGTAGAGCGGCACTTCGGCGAGCTGCTCGCCGATCCGCATGGCCGGATTGAGCGACGCCATCGGCTCCTGGTAGACCATGGAAATCTTGGAGCCGCGAATCTGGCGCAATTCCTCGCCGCTCATGGTGCGCATGTCGCGCCCCTCGAAGAAGATCTCACCGCCGGTGATGCCGCCGTTCTTGCCCATATAGTTCATGACGGCGAGCGCGACCGTGGACTTGCCGCAGCCCGATTCGCCGACGATGCCGTGGGCTTCGCCGGGCATCAGCTTCAGGTTGAAATCGACGACCGCGGGGATCTCGCCGGCGCGGACATAGTAGGAAATGCTGAGATTCCGGCACTCCAGGACAGGAGTCGCGTCGTTCATGTCAATCTCCCGTCCCTAGTCGCGCAGACTCATTTCGCGCAGGCCGTCGGCCATCAGGTTGAAGCCCAGGATCAGGCTCGACACCGCGAGCGCGGGGATCAGCAGCATGTAGGAGAACTTCCAGACCATGAGGTTGGAGGCTTCCTTGATCATCAGGCCCCAATCGGGATCCGGCGGCTGCAGGCCGAGGCCGAGGAAGGTCAGCGTGGTGATCGCCACCGTGGTGTAGCCGAGGCGCAGGCAGGCATCGACGATGATCGGTCCGCGCACGTTGGGCAGCAGTTCCCACACCATGATGCGGAACGGATGCTCGCCGCGGGTCTGCGCGGCGAAGACGTAGTCCCGCGTCTTGTTGTCGAGCGCGAGGCCGCGCACGATACGCATGATCGCCGGCGCCGAGGCGAAGGTGACCGCGATGACGATGTTGAAGCCGCTCGGTCCGAGATAGTTCAGGATCAGGATGAACAGCACCATCACCGGGAAGGACAGCAGCACGTTGGAGACGAAGGAAATGATTTCGTCCCAGATGCCGCTGATATAGCCGGCGATCAGGCCGAAGATGCAGCCGACGACATAGGCGACCGCGGTTGCCGTCACGCCCCAGACCAGGACGCGCTGGCAGCCCCACAGCATCCGGGAGAGCATGTCCCGGCCCTTGAGGTCGGTGCCCAGCCAGAAGGTGATGTCGCCCATCTCGGTCCCCGGCGTCGCGAAGGGCCGGATCGGCTTGTTCGGATCGAGCAGGGGCAGGAAGGGCACCGAAACGGCGATGAACACCCAGAAAAACACCAGGGTGCCGCCGAGAATGGCGACCCAGGATTCCCGCCAGCTCAACATCGCAAGGGCATAGAGAATCAGCGTTGCCGGGATCGCCGGAATCAGCACGATTTCCCGGATTCCGGCCCGTGCCAGCGGTTCGCCGAACATGACATAGGCGATCAGCGGGACGATCATCAGCAGGCTGAGGACGATCAGGGCTCTCGGCCGTTTCAGGCGCTGGAGGAGCGACAGGCGCGGCGCCGGCATTGTGGTGTCCGTCATCGCTGCCTCCTAGCTGAACCGGATGCGCGGGTTGAGGAAGGTGTACCCGACGTCCGAAATGATCTGGGAAAGCACGGCGACAAAGACCGCGACCAGCGTGGCCGCCTGGACGACATAGATGTCGCCGAACAGGGCGGCCTCGAGCAGCATCTTGCCGAAGCCGTTGAACTGGAAGAACACCTCCACCACCACGACGCCGGAGAGCAGCCAGTTGAGCTGCAGGACGATCACGGTGAACGGCGCGATCAGCGCATTGCGCAGCGCGTGCCGCATGATCACCCGGGCATAAGGAATGCCTTTCAGCACGGCGGTGCGGATGTATTGCGAGGTCATCACCTCGGCCATCGAGGCCCGGGTCATGCGCGCCACATAGCCGAAGTCGTAAAGCACCAGCGTGAGAACCGGCAGGATCAATTCGACCGAATTCCAGCCGCCGGTCATCGCCGATTTCGCGGGCAGCCAGCCGAGGCCGAGCGCGATGATGACGGTGAGCAGGATCGCCGTCGCGATCTCGGGGATCGAGGTCGTGAAGACCGCGATGAAGGACACCGACCTGTCCTGTAGCGAGCCCTCCTTCATGCCCGCGACGATCCCGAAAACCAGCGACAGCGGAATCATCAGGAAGAAGACCCAGAAGGCGAGGATGCCCGTATTGACCAGCCGTTCGCCCATCACCTGCGAGACCGGCGCATCCTTCTCGAACGACTTGCCGAAATCGCCCTGCAGCAGACCGCCGACCCATTGGGCGTAGCGCTGGTAGACGGGCACGTCGAGGCCCTTGTCCTTCAGCCACTTCTGGTAGTCGTGATCCGACATTGCGGCGACGGAGAAGCCGCCGAGTTCGGCGGTGGCGATCTGTTTCTTGAACTTGTCGCTGTCGAAAACGACGAACAGTATCAGCGACACCACCGCCATGATGAGAACCATCTGGAGGAGGCGCCGGGCAATCAGCTTTAACATGAAGGGCCTACCGGTCCGGAGTTAGGAAAACGCCCCGGCCATTTCGGCCGGGGCGCTTCTCGTTTCCCGAATTTACCCGATCCAGACCTTGTTGAATTGATGGTAGCCCGTCGGGTGCGGCGGGTAGCCGTGAACCTTCTTCGTCGCTGCCGTATAGACCGGCCGGAAAAGGGGCAGGACCATCACGGCCGCATCCTGCAGGATTTTCTCCGCCTTGCCGAGCAGCGGCTTCCGCTTCTCGACGTCGAAGGTTGCCTCTGCAGCGTCCAGCGCGGCGTCGAACTCCTTGCTGGCGATGTGGGTTTCGTTCCAGGGCACGCCGGTCCGGTAGCCCAGACCCATCACCATTGTGCCGAGCGGGCGATGCGTCCAGGCCGTGGCGCCGAACGGGGTCTTATCCCAGATTTCCCAGTATTTCGAGGGCGGCATCACGTTGATCTTCAAGTTGATGCCTACCTCCTTCATCTGGTCGCGCATAGCTTCGCACACGGTCTGGTGCCAGGGTCCGTCGGTGTTGCCCACGTCGATGGTCAGTTCGATGCCGTTCGGATAGCCGGCTTCGGCGAGCAGCTTCTTCGCGGCCGCCGCGTCGCGCTTGAGCGCCGGCAGATCAAAATAGTCCGGGTGAACCGGCGCCACATGATGGTTCTGGCCGACATCTCCGCCCGTCGGATAGACGAGGTTCTTGACCTTCGCGTTATCGACCGACTTGACGATCGCCTGACGAAGCTTGTGGTTGTCGTAAGGTTTCTGCGAAATCTGCATCCGACAACACAGTGTGCGTGCCGTGCGCGCGGGGATGATGTCGATCGGCAGCGATTTCGCCAACTCCATCTGCTCGATCGAGAATTCGTAGATGGCGTCGACACTGCCCGAGGCCAGCGCCGAGAGCTGATTCTCGTTCGAGAAGTGGTAGTAGTGGATTTCGTCGAGGTAGACCTCGCCGCCCCAGTATTTGAACGGCTTGCCGTTCGACATTTTGGTGACGCGCTTGAGGATCGCCTGCTTGCCGACCTGGAGATCCGTCAGCGTGAACGGACCGGTGCCGATCGGGTTGTTGGAGAACGGCTTTTTGAAGGACGGATGCATCAGCGCCGTCGGATAGTTGTAGCAATCCTCCGGCACGGAAAGGACCGGCTTCTTAAGATTGAAGCGCACAGTGTGGCTGTCCACGGCTTCGACGGCGCCGGGGATTTCCACCATGATGGCTTTGCCCTTCTTGTCCTTCTTGCCGCTGTCCTTGCGCATGGCGGCAAATGCCGCGAGGCCGACGTTGGAAGAACCGAGTCCCGGTTGCAGCCACCGCCTGACGTTCCAGACGACGTGATCGGCGACGAACTCCTCGCCGTTGTGCCACATCACGCCCTTGCGCAGTTTGAAGGTCCAGGTCTTCAGGTCGTCCGACGCCGTCCAGCTCTCGGCCAACATCGGCCGGGTGATATTGTCCGGGCCGGTCATCGAAAGATGCTCGACGATGTGGCGTGTCTGGTTCGACATTTCGGCCCACGAATAGGTCGCCGTGTCCTCCATCTTCTGGGTCTGCATGCCGACGCGAAGCTTGCCGCCCTTCTTGGCCTTCGGATCGTCGGCCGGGAACGGGGAGTTCTCCAGCGCCCAGGCCGGAGACGGGATGCCCGCCATGGCATAGGCGGCGCCCGCCGACACGCCCAGAAGGGCTGCGACGCGGACGAATTCGCGACGGTCCATCCGGCCGTCCTTCATCACCTCATAGGCTTCGTGGACTTTCGGATGATCGTCTTTGCGCGGTTTGAGAAACGACATGTTTCCTCCCTGGGTCACGGTTATCCAGCGCATGGCCTTGTCCGGGGAAGCGTTCGTCTCCGGGGAGTGCCGCCATACGCTGCGGACGGCAACCATATCATTTTCGATTGCCGGGAAAAGCATCATTTTCATGTCGCGAACTATTGCAAAAAACAATTTAACGTTATCGGGCATACGGTTCAGGGCACAAAGATCGATCGTAGCCTCGGCTTTGCCGGATGCCTGAAGTACAAGAAAGATTGTTGTTGACATCCGGTAGAACGGCCGATATGTTCGTTAATTGAACAATAGTTCGTATATCGAACATTTTTGAGGAGGAAGGCCGTGACGGACTACAAGACCGTATTCGGTGGCTTGAACGACTTTACGCCGGGCGGCGTCGACGCCATCGACGACAACCCGAAAAACTATGTGTTCTCCAACGTATTCGACGTTGCGGCCCGAAGCGCGCCCTACGAACGCGTCGCCGTCGGCAAGAACCTCGAATATGTCATGGAGGCGGTGCGCGCCGAGGGGCAGTCTCCCTGGTATGCCTGCGCCCACGACGAATTCGCCCTGTGCATGGACGGCGAAGTGGAGATCCATCTGGTCAAGCCGGACGATGCCGACAGCCTGGTCGATCCGGACAGCGAGGGGGCCGTCGTTCTCGACGAGGCGCCCGACGGCAGGAAGATGGGCCGCATCGTGCTGCGCCGCGGCCACCAGGCCCTGCTGCCCGGCGGCGCCGCCTACCGCTTCGAGGCCGGCGCTCCCGCCGTGATCCTGACCCAGACCATCCAGGGCCCGGCCACCGTGGAGCGCTGGGCCGAAATCTGCCATTCCGAGAGCCTTTCGGCCAACTGACGCCGCCGCCAGCCGGAACACACCGCATTCGAGAGGACCGACCGATGACCGAAGCCCTGCAAACCCACTACAAGATCAATCCCGCCTCCAACGAGACCGGCTACAAATCCTACGAGGCCGGCTCCTTCAGCTTCACGCGCGACGAATATTTCGTCTCCATTGTCTGGCCCAAGGGCGCCCACACCATGGCGGCCGACGGCTTCATGCGCGCCATGATGCGTACCGTTGCCTGGGGCTTCTTCTATGGCACGCTGAGCTACGACCCGGTGTTCGGCACGACGAACCATTACGGCATCGTCGACATGTTCGCCGGCACCTATCATCCGGTCTTCAAGGAAAACGGCCGCGACCATCTCGAGAAGTTCAAGGCCGACGACCTGCTGGAGCTGTTCCGCGACCTGGTCGACGACTGGACCAACGAGGGCTACGACCCGTTCGCCGCGCCGGGCGAGAACGACGCCGGCCAGCCCTGGGGCCGCAAGAACGGCAACAACGCCGACGCCGTCACGCGCATCCGCGTCACCGCCAACCGCATGGTCGGCCTGCCGGGCGACGCCGAAATCCGCACCGATGCCAACGGCTTTCCGCAGAACCGCATGTTCGCCGACGTATCGTCGGACCAGCCGCTGGTCGAGGTCGAGCCCGGCTTCGAGGACGAAGTCGCCGCGTTCAATCTCTACGACTATCTGTCCCGCTCCGACGTGACCTGGAATCCCTCGGTCTGCTCGGTGGTCAAGGAGAGCCTGTTCTGCCCGACGTCGGAGGAGTTCATCCTGCCGGTCGAGCACGGCAACGACCGCTGCGAATGGTTCGTGCAGCTGTCCGACGAGATCACCTGGGAGGTCAAGGACAAGGAGACCGGCAAGCCGCGCAGCCGCATCGTCATGCGGGCGGGCGACGTCGCCTGCATGCCGGCCGATATCCGGCACCAGGGCTACAGCCCGAAGCGCTCGATGCTGCTGGTCTGGGAGAACGCCAGCCCGCGCATCCCGGACATGATCCAGAGCGGCGAGGCGCCGGTCGTCGCGGTGCAGTTCTAGCGCCGTCCCTCGCCTTTCGCCCTGCGGGACGGGGCTTCGGGGCGCCCCGGGCCTGATCCGGGGCGGCACCGGATGACCGGCTCATAGAACAGCCCGCGCCACTCACGGAGGAAAACAGCATGGACGGCATGAGTGCTTCGAACGATCCGACGGCCTGGAAGCCGGCGTCGCTGCGGAACAAACTGTTCATCGGCGGCCGGTGGGTCGACGGCGTCGAGGGCGGCACGATCGACGTGATCAACCCGCACGACGGGTCGGTCATCACCGCAATCGCCGAGGCGAAAGCCGCCGATGTCGACCGGGCCGTCGAGGCGGCGCAGAAGGCCTTCCCGGCCTGGTCGTCCATGGCGGCCATGGACCGGGGCCGGCTGCTGCTCAAGCTGGCCGACCGGATCGAGGAAGAGCAGGCCGAACTCGGCCGCCTCGAAGCGCTCAACACCGGCCATCCGTTCCGCGATACGCAGATTCTCGACGTGCCGCGCACCGCCGTCACCTACCGCTATTTCGGCGGCATGGCGGACAAGTTCGAAGGCTCGGTCATTCCGGTCGAGGCCGGCTTCCTCAACTACCTGGAGCGGGAGGCGGTCGGCGTCGTCGGCCAGATCGTGCCGTGGAACTTCCCGCTCATGTTCACGAGCTGGAAGATGGCGCCAGCGCTCGCCGCCGGGAACTGCATCGTCATCAAGCCGTCGGAGATCACGCCGCTTTCGACCCTGCGCATCGCTGAGATGATGCAGGAGGTCGGGATTCCCGACGGCGTGGTGAATGTGGTGCCCGGCTACGGCCAGACAGCCGGCGCGCGCATCGCCGAACATCCGGAGATCGCCAAGGTCGCCTTCACCGGCTCGACCGCGACCGGCCGGACCGTCGTGAAGGCCTCGGCCGGCAACCTCAAGAAGCTGCAGCTCGAACTGGGCGGCAAGGGCGCCAACATCGTGTTCGAGGACGCCTTTATCCCGGCCGCGGTCGGCGGCAGCGCCTTCGCGATCTGGCACAACCAGGGCCAGGCCTGCATCGCCGGTTCGCGCCTGATGCTGCACGAGAGCATCGCCGACGACTTCATGGAGAAATTCCTCGGCCTCACCGAATCGATCCGGCTGGGCAACCCGCTGGACCCGGCCACCGAGATGGGGCCGCTGACCTCGAAGATGCACCAGCAGCGCGTGCTGGACTATTGCGCCGTCGCCCGGGAGGAGGGCGGCGAGATCGTGACCGGCGGTGCGCCTCCGGACGATCCGGCGCTCGCCGACGGCTGCTACGTCCGGCCGACCATCGTCCGCGCGAAACCGTCGGACCGGGTCTGCCAGGAGGAGGTCTTCGGCCCGTTCGTCTCAGTGATGACGTTCAAGGACGACGCCGAGGCGCTGGAGATCGCCAACGGCACCGAATACGGGCTCGGCAGCGGCCTGTGGACCGCCGATCTCAAGCGCGCGCATAAATTCGCCGGCGCGCTGCACGCCGGCATGGTCTGGATCAACAGCTACAAGCGGGTCAATCCGGGCTCGCCCTTCGGCGGCGTCGGCCAGTCCGGCTACGGCCGCGAGATGGGCTTCGAGGCGATGCGCGAATACACGCATCCGAAATCGGTCTGGGTGAATGTCGACGCGCAGATCCCGCCCTATTATCCGCGCTGACGCCCGGATGCCGGCCCGATAGCAGGCCCGAGAGCAGGAGCCCCGCGGCGTGATCGATCCCTTCACCTATGTCGGCCTGCCCGCCCGGGTCGTTTTCGGGCCGGGCAGGCGCCGGGAACTGCCGGCCGAGGTGGAGCGGCTGGGCGCAAAGCGGGCGCTCGTGATCTCGACGCCCGAACAGCGCGGCGACGCCGAAATGGCCGCCGGGCTGCTGAACGGCCGCGCCGCCGGAATTCACGACAAGGCGGTCATGCACACGCCGATGGAAACGGTGCACGAAGCGCGCCGCGTCGCCGAAGAACTCGACGCCGACTGCTATGTCACGGTCGGCGGCGGCACCGCCATCGGCCTCGGCAAGGGTATCGCGCTCGAGTCCGAAAAGCCGGTGCTTGCCGTCCCGACGACCTATGCCGGCTCGGAAATGACGACCATCCAGGGGTTTACCGAGGGCGGCGTCAAGACGACGAAGCTCGACCCGCGGATGCTGCCCCGGACGGTGATCTACGATCCCGAACTGACGGTCTCGCTGCCGCCGTCCTACAGCGGGCCGAGCGGCATGAACGCCATCGCCCACGCCGTCGAGGCGCTCTATGGCGAACACGCCAACCCGGTAACCTCCCTGATCGCCGAGGAGGGCATCAGGGCGCTCGGCATCGGCCTGCCGAAGGTGTGCGCCGAGCCCGGCGACCTGGACGGCCGCACCCATGCCCTCTACGGCTCGTGGCTGTGCGGCATCGCGCTGGGGGCGGGCGGCATGGCCCTGCATCACAAGCTGTGCCACGTCGTCGGCGGCAGTTTCGGCCTGGCCCACGCGCCGACCCACACCGTCATCCTGCCCCACGCCATGGCCTATAACGCGCCCGCCGCCGAAGCCGCCATGGCGCGGGTCTGCCGGGCGCTGGGCGCGGCGAATGCGCCCCGGGCCGTCTACGATCTGATCGGCGCGATCGGCGCGCCCGTGGCGCTGAAGGACATCGGCATGCCCGAGGACGGCCTGGACCGCGCCGCCGACCTGGCGGTGCGCAATCCGTATTACAATCCGCGCGCGATCACCCGCGACGGTATCCGCAATCTGCTGGACGACGCCTTTCACGGGCGCCGGCCGGCCGCCTGAGCAATCCCAACCCGCACTATGCTTCAAGACAGGAGGAAACCCGGGATGAGTGACATGACCAAGACGACGCTATCGCGGCGTCACGCCCTGCAGATCGGCGCCGGCGCGGCGGCGGCATCGGCCATCGGCGCTCCGGCGGCGCTGGCCGCGTCGAAAACCGTCAAGATCGGTTTCGTGAGCCCGAAGACCGGGCCGCTAGCGCCGTTCGGCGAGGCCGACCGCTTCGTGATCGACAAGGTCCGCGAGGCGCTCAAGGGCGGCGTCAAGTCCGGCGGCAAGACCTACAATATCGAGATCATCGAGAAGGACAGCCAGTCCAACCCGAACCGCGCCGCCGCCGTCGCCGCCGACCTGATCCTGAAGGACGAGGTCCATCTGATGCTGGTCGGCTCGACGCCGGAAACCACCAACCCGGTCGGCGACCAGTGCGAAGCCAACGACGTGCCCTGCATCTCGTCGCTGGCGCCCTGGCAGCCCTGGTTCTTCACCCGCGGCGGCAAGCCGGGCGAGGGCTTCAAATGGACCTACCACTTCTTCTGGGGCCTGGAAGACGTGATCGCCGTGTTCACCAACATGTGGTCCAAGGTCTCGACCAACAAATCCGTCGGCGCCCTGTTCCCGAACGACGGCGACGGCAACGCCTGGGGCGACAAGAAGCTCGGCTTCCCGCCGGTCCTCGCCAAGAAGGGCTATACGCTCACCGACCCCGGCCGTTACCAGAACCTGAACGACAACTTCTCGAACTACATCGATGCGTTCAAGAAGGCCAAGGCCGAGATCGTCACCGGCGTGATGATCCCGCCGGACTTCATCACCTTCTGGACCCAGGCTCAGCAGCAGGGCTTCAGGCTGAAGGCCGTATCCGTCGGCAAGGCGCTGCTCTACCCGGTCGTGATCGAGAGCATGGGCAAGAATGCGCACAACCTCTCGTCCGAGGTGTGGTGGACGCCGACCCATCCGTTCAAGTCGTCGATCACCGGCGAGTCGGCCGGTGCCTTCGCCCAGTCCTACACGGCCGGCACCGGGAAGCAGTGGACCCAGGTCATCGGCTTCGTACACGCGCTGTTCGAGGTCGCCGTGGACGTCGTCAAGCGGTCCGCGGACCCGACCGACAACGAGGCCAACCTGAAGGCGCTGACGGCCACCAAGGCCAGCACCATCGTCGGCCCGGTCGACTGGACGAAGGGCGGCCCGTTCGCGAACGTGTCGAAGACCCCGCTGGTCGGCGGCCAGTGGCGCTATGTGAACCAGAAGTTCAAATACGACCTGGTCATCACGGCGAACGAGACCGCCCCGATCATTCCGGCGGGTGGCAAGATGGAGCCGATTTCGTAGGCCGCCAGGCGGTCTGTCGGGACCGGAGATTCGGGACGGGGCGGCGGCTCCGTCCCGAAAACCGGACACAGGAAGCCATGCCGCAGATCGAGCTGCATAACGCGCGCAAGTCGTTCGGGTCGCTGGTCGTGATCGACGATATCAGCATGCATCTGGACGAGGGCGAGGCGCTCGGCGTAATCGGGCCGAACGGCGCCGGCAAGACGACGCTGTTCAACCTGATCAGCGGCGGCCTGGCGCCGGACGCCGGGCGGATCGCCTTCGACGGCGCGGATATCACGAAGCTGTCCGCCCACGAGCGCTGCCGCAGGGGCATCGGGCGCTCCTATCAGATCCCGCACCCCTTCGTCGGCATGACGGTGTTCGAGAATCTGCTGGTCGGGGCCGCCTTCGGTACCGGCAAGCCGGAATCCCAGTGCTACGGGCCGTGCGCGGAGATCCTGGAAAAGACCGGGCTGATCGCCAAGGCAAACGCGCTGGCCGGCAGCCTGTCGCTGCTCGAGCGCAAGCGGCTCGAACTGGCCCGCGCGCTGGCCTCCGACCCCAGGGTGCTTCTGCTCGACGAGATCGCCGGCGGCCTGACCGAAGACGAGTGCTTCGCCCTTGTCGACACGATCCGCGAAATCCGTGCCGGCGGCGTCTCGATCGTCTGGATCGAGCATATCGTGCATGCGCTGCTCTCGGTCGTAGACCGGCTGATCGTGATCAATTTCGGCGTGAAGATCGACGACGGCGATCCCCACGCGGTGATGAACAGCGCCCAGGTGCAGGAAATCTACATGGGGATCAGCGCGGAATGAGTCTGCTGGAGACAAGCGGCCTCACGGCCTTCTACGGCGATTTCCAGGCCCTGTTCGGCATCGATTTCGCGATCGCGGAAGGCGAAACCGTCGCTATCATCGGCTCCAACGGCGCCGGCAAGTCGACCTTCCTGCGCAGCCTGACCGGCCTGCTCGCCAACGCCGCTGAGGCCATCCGTTTCAACGGGCAACCGATCGGCGACCTGCCGGCCAACCGGATCGTCGGCCTCGGCATCGCCATGGTGCCCGAGGGCCGCAAGCTGTTCCCCTCGCTCACGGTCGAGGAAAACCTGAAGATCGGCGCCTACAGCGGCCGGGAGGGCGGCTGGTCGGTCGACCGGATCCTCGACCTGTTCCCCTTCATGCAGGAACGCCGCCGGACGCCGGCGACCGCCCTTTCCGGCGGCCAGCAGCAGATGGTCGCCATCGGCCGGGCGCTGATGTCGAACCCCGAACTGCTGCTGTGCGACGAGATCAGCCTCGGCCTCGCGCCGACGATCATCAAGGACATCTACGACGCCCTGCCCGCCATTCAGGAAGCCGGCACCACCGTCGTCGTGGTCGAGCAGGATATCCAGCAGGCCATGGCGGTCTCCGACCGGGTCTACTGTTTCATGGAGGGGCGCGTCACGCTGGAAGGCCCGCCCGACGAACTCAGCCACGACGCCATCCGGGAAGCCTATTTCGGGCTCAAGGGCGCCGCGTGACGGGCCGGGCCGACTGATGGAACGGATTGACTGATGGACTGGGTCAACGCCGTCATTCAGGGCGTTCTGGTCGGCGGGCTGTATGCGCTCTTCGCCACCGGCCTGTCGCTGATCTTCGGCGTGATGCGGCTGGTCAACATCGCCCATGGCGACCTGATCGTGCTGTCGAGCTTCCTCGGCCTCGCCATCGTCAGCGGCTTCGGCCTGCACCCGCTGGTCTGCCTGCTGATTGTCGTGCCGCTGATGTTCGCAATCGGCTATGCGCTCCAGCGCGGCGTGCTCAACTTCACCCTGGGGCCGGATATCCTGCCGCCCCTGCTCGTCACCTTCGGCCTGTCGATCATCATCCAGAACGCGCTGCTGGAAATCTTCTCGGCGGACAGCCAGAAGCTGCCGGCCGGCGCCCTGCAGACGGCGAGCCTCCAGATCGTCGAAGGGCTGGCGGTCGGCGTGTTCCCGATGATCGTGTTCGCCTGCGCTATCGCGGTGATCGCCGGCCTGCAATTCCTGTTCTACCGCACCGCACTGGGCAGCGCCTTCCGGGCGACCTCCGACGATGCGGACACGGCCCGCCTGATGGGCATCGACAACCGCCACATCTTCGCCCTCGCCATGGCGATCTCGCTCGCGGTCGTGGCGCTCGCCGGCGTGTTCCTCGGCATGCGCACCTCCTTCGATCCCAGCATCGGACCGGGCCGGCTGATCTACGCCTTCGAGGCCGTCATCATCGGCGGGCTGGGCAGCCTGTGGGGCACGCTGGCCGGCGGCATCATCCTCGGCGTCTCCCAGATCGTCGGCGGCAAGCTGTTTCCCGGCGCCGACCAGCTGGCCGGCCATGTCGTGTTCCTGATCCTCCTGGTGGTCCGGCCGCGCGGCCTGTTCCCCCGGGCGGTCGACTGAGGCCGCGGCACATGGCGGATACCGCGCAATACCGCGTCGCGACGGCGACCCGCACCAGCCGCGTCGGCCTGCTGGTCCTGCTGGCCGGCGTCGTCTTCCTGGCGACGACGCCCTGGTGGGGCGGCCGGGCCGAAATGCGGCTGGTGGTCGAATTCTGCTATTTCCTGGCGCTGGCGCAGATGTGGAACCTGCTGGCCGGCTATGCCGGGCTGGTCTCGGTCGGCCAGCAGGCCTTCGTCGGCCTCGGCGGCTATGCGCTGTTCGTCTTTTCGATCTGGCTGGGCGTCCATCCGCTGCTGGCGCTGCCGCTCGCCGCCGTGGCCGCGGCCCTGTTCGCGATTCCGACTGCGCTCATCGTGTTCCGGCTGCGCGGCGCCTATTTCGCCATCGGCACCTGGGTGACGGCGGAGGTCTACCGCCTCAGCTTCGCCCAGGTGTCGGACCTCGGCGGCGGCTCGGGCATGAGCCTGCCGATCGGCGTGATCAAGGCGGTCGCCGGCAGCCGTTCGGAACGGGAACTGGTGGTCTTCGCGATCGGCGTCGCCGTTGCCGTGGCGTCGACCGGGATCGTCTACTGGATGCTGCGCTCGCGCTACGGGCTGGGGCTCACCGCCATCCGCGACAGCGAGGCGGCCTCGGAAAGCCTGGGCGTCAACAATTTCCGGACCAAACTCTACGTCTACGTTCTGGCAGCCTCGATCACCGGCTTCATCGGCGCGCTGATCTATCTCCAGAAGTTCCGCATCGCGCCGGACGCCGCCTTCAGCCTGATCGACTGGACCGCCTATGTCATCTTCATCGTGGTGATCGGCGGCATCGGGCGGATCGAGGGGCCGATCGTCGGCACCATCGTCTTCTTCATCCTGCGCGAGTTCCTGGCCGACCTGGGCAGCTGGTACCTGATGATCCTGGGCCTGGTCGCCGTCGTCATCATGCTGCGCGCGCCGCAGGGCATCTGGGGCCTGCTCGCTGCGCGCTTCGACCTGCATTTCTTCCCGGTCCAGCGGCGGCTCTATCTGCGCGACGGCGGCCCGCCGGGCAGTCCGTAACGGGATGGGGGCATGACCGTACGATTCGACCGGCCCTGGTACCGCCGTCCCTTCGCACCGTCGCCTGGCGACCGGCTGTGCGCCGCGGCGGAAATCGGCGCCGGCGAGGCGCGCGCGTTCACCTGGGGCGAAGGCAAGACGGCGTTCGACCTGATCCTGGTCGGTACGGAGGACGGGCCGCGCGCCTACATCAACCAGTGCCCGCATTTCAAGATCCGGATGACCGCCAGGCCCGACGAGCTGCTGAATTCCGACGGCCTGATCCAGTGCGCCTGGCACTATGCCTGCTTCCGGCCGGTCGACGGCCATTGCGTCTCCGGCCCGGTCGAGGGCTATGCGCTCAACGCGGTGCCGGTCGAGGTGCGCGGCGGCGCCGTCGTGATCGGCGAGCCCGAACCGGCGGCGGTTGCGGCCGAAAGCGCGGCGAGGGCGGAGAGTGCGGCATGAACCGGCCGGAGAGCGCGTATCCCGCCCAGCCGCCGGCCGCCGACCGGGAACGGGTCCGTTCGCTGGCCCGCGGCCTGGCGGTGATCCAGGCCTTCGGGCCGGAGCGGCCGTCGATGACGCTCACCGAAGTTTCCGCCGCCACGGGCATGACACGGGCCGCGGCGCGCCGCTTCCTGCTCACCCTGGAAGACCTCGGCTTCGTCGCGTCCGACGGCAAGCATTTCTCGCTGACACCCCACATCCTGCGTCTCGGCTATGCCTATCTCTCCTCCATGAGCTGGTGGCACATCGCCCAGCCCTTCATGGAGCAGGTCGCCCTCACGATGCAGGAAAGCTGTTCGGCGGCGGTGCTCGACGGCGACGAGATCGTCTATGTTGCGCGCGTCCCGGCGACCCGGATCATGGCGGTCAATCTCAGCATCGGCACGCGCCTGCCGGTCTACTGCACGTCGCTCGGCCGGGTGCTGCTGGCCCACCGCCCGCCGGACTGGCTGGACGGATATCTGGCGCGGACGACGCTGGAGAAACGGGCGCCGCGCACGATTACCGACCCCGACCGGCTGCGCGCCGAGATCGACAAGGTGCGGGCCCGGGGCTTCTGCCTGGTCGACGAGGAGCTGGAGCCCGGCGTCCGCTCCATCGCCGTGCCGCTCTTCGACCGCACGGGCGCCTGCATAGCGGCGCTCAATATCGGGGGCGCCGCCGCACGCACGCCGGTTCAGCGGATGCTCGATGTGTATCTCCCCGCACTCCGGGACGCCGTGCGCAAGACGACGGAAGCGCTGCCGTAGGATGGCGGGCAAAGCCCGGCCTGCTCATTTTCTTGTTTTGTTCTTGTATTCGCAGCTCATTTGCCTATATCTGCGTCATGGCCCGGACGCCTCCCCGAAACCGCCGCCGCCCCGACCGACCGCCCCCGCATCGTCATCCCGACGGAAGCGAAGCGGGTGAAGGAATGACGGGTCGGGATGACGCGAACGGCCATTCATGACGACTCATGACATTTCATGACACGGCCGCACATCCCCTCGGGAGCACCGTTCGAATCCCCCCAAGGATTCCCTGCGAAAAGCCGTGAGCCGGGCCGGTCTTTCAACAAAATTTCCTTTTTTTCGATAATATTCCTTGACACGGATGAGCCCGCGCCCTATATCGACCCCGTTAACGCCCGAAGTGCGCCTGCCGCGGCCGGCCGACGCCCCTCCCGAAAAGAAGCAAACGAAGAAACAGGCGGAGGACCGTGCGGGACCGTTTCACTCATCCCGCTTTCCGGCCCGCCGCCGCCGACCGGCCATTCGCTGCGCCACCCTATGCGCCAAGGGGCTTGACGGCCGGACCCCGTCCGATTCGACCCTCCGGTTCGACCCTCCGATTCCGCCGGGCCATGCTGGCCTCGATCCTGCCCGGTGGTGCCGCCCCCGGTGTCGACCGGCGTTCCGGCTCGGCCGGGTGGCTGGAAAAATTCCTATAGAGAGTGATTTTGCGCACTTCCGAGAGATGTTTTTCAAACGATTCCAACGGGTTAGGGCCGCCGGGAGCAAAAAAACATTCTAGAACGAACGGTCTGTCAAATTCCCAAAAACAGAGCGATTTCAAAGATTTAGAGGAACTGATTTTGAATATTCATTCAAAATCCGGCCGTTTTCCGGCGTCCGGCCCATCCGGCACACCCTTTCGCAGAGGAATTCCAAGGGGAGGGGGATTCGGTCAGCGCCCCTTTTTGCAACGGAATCTCCCGGGGAGGGGCTGCCGGACCGGAGGCGCGGCATTCGGCCGGAAACGGAGAAACATGACGAATCATGACAAAACGTAATACAAGATGGCGGTATTCGCGACATAGGGGGCCGTGCTTTGACGAATGGCGACGAAGTTATCATAAGACTTTATAAATCATAGATTTAGAGATACACCCGACATTGCAGCTTCCGCAATCGGCCGACCGATGGCGACGGGTGGAGACCCGGATTTGACCATCGGTCGGTTGCGATTTGAAGACGGATTTGGTAGGAGTCCGGTCGGCGTTCGAATTTCGATCCGGAGACTCCCGCGTTGGCGACCGTCAAGCTCAGCAAGCGAAGCATCGACGCCCTGTCCGTGGAGCGCGGCGACCGGGTGTTCTGGGACAGCGCGCTGCCGGGGTTCGGGGTTCGGGTGCACGCCACCGGGCGCAAGGTCTTCGTCGCCCAGGCGCGCGTGCCGGGCGGTCTGCCGAAGCGCGCCGTCATCGGCCGGTGCGTGGACATGACGGCCGAGGAGGCGCGCAAGAAGGCGGCGGAGATCGTCGACCGCATCCGGCGCGGCGAGGACCCGGCGGCGCCCGCCCCGAAGGAGCCGACGGTGGCCGACCTGGCGGCGCGCTACATGGACGCGCATGTGACGCGGAACTGCCGGCCGGGAACGGCGGCGGTCGTCGGGCGCCTGCTCGACCGGCACATCCTGCCGGCGCTCGGCGGGCTGAAGCTGGGCGAGGTCGACCGGTCCCATGCCGCGGCATTGCACTACAGGCTGCGGGACACGCCCGCCCAAGCCAACCAGGCTGTCGGCGTGCTCTCCAGGATGTTCAGACTGGCGGTGGCGTGGGGCATGACGCCGGCACGGCCCAATCCGTGCCGGTCGGTGAAGCGCTATGCGCAGCACGGCTGCGAGCGGTTCCTGACCGGGGAGGAATACGCCCGGCTCGGCCGGGTGCTGTTCGAGGCGGAGGCCGAGGGACCGCTCATGGCCTCGGCGGTCGCGGCGGTCCGCCTGCTGCTGCTGACCGGCTGCCGCAGGAACGAGATCCTGACGCTGCGGTGGGACGACGTCGACCGCACGGCGGGCGAGCTGCGGCTGCGCGAGACCAAGACGGGACCGCGCCGGGTGCCGCTCACACCGGCGGTGGAACGGGTGCTGGCGCGGATACCGCGCGCCGGGGGCAATCCCTGGGTGATCGCGGGCGGGAAGACGGAAGGCCGCCTCGCGCGCCTCGACCCGCTCTGGAACCGGCTGCGGGCGCGCGCCGGGCTGGAGGACGTGCGGCTTCACGACCTGCGGCACTCCTTTGCCTCCCAGGCGCTGGCGATCGGCGAGGGACTGCCGGTCATCGCGCGGCTGCTCGGCCACAGGACGGTGATGACCACGGTCAAATACGCCCATCTCGCGCGCGACACCGAGCGGGCTTCGGCGGCGAAGGTCGGGGACAGCATCGGCGGCGATCTGCTGTCCCGCGACGGCAAAGCCGAAGCGGCGTAGGCCGGCGGGGACGATAGGAAGGGACATGGCCAAGCTCGGGCGGACGACGATCTCGCGGCGCACCGTGGAGGCGCTGACCGCAGGGAAGGACACGGTGTTCTGGGACAGCGAGCTGCTGGGCTTCGGGGTGCGGGTCTATCCCACGGGGCGCAAGGTCTACGTCGTGCAGACCCGGGCGGGTGGCAGCAACGGCAAGCGGGTGACGGTCGGGCGCCACGGCGTGATCTCCGCGGAGGAGGCGCGCCGCCGGGCGGCGCTGATCGTCGCCCGGATCAAGGCCGGGGAGGCGCCGGTCCCCGAGCCGATGGCGGTGACGGAGGCGAAGGGGCCGACGGTGGCGGACCTGGCGGAACTCTATCTCAAGGAGGTCGTGGCGGTGCGCCTGAAGGCGGCCTCGGCGAGGTCCTATCGGTATGCGATCGACAGGCACATCCTGCCGAGGCTCGGCGGCAAGCCGGCGCTGTCGCTGGACCATGCGGCGGTGTCGGCGTTCCATCACAGTCTCGGCAAGACGCCGACTGCGGCCAACCGGGCGGTCGAGATGCTGTCTCGCATCTACCGGGCGGCCGAGGAGCGGGAGCTTGTACCGGAAGGCAGCAACCCGTGCCGGCAGATCGCGATGAACCGGCAGCGCCGGCACGAGCGCTTCCTGACCGACGGGGAGTTCCGGCGCCTCGGCCGGGCGCTGGACGAGGCGGAAACGGGCGGCGGCGCCGTCATGTACGCCGCGCTGGCGATCCGCCTGCTGCTGCTGACCGGCTGTCGCAAGAGCGAGATCCTCACCCTGCGCTGGGCGCAGGTCGACCTGGAGGCGCGGGAGATGCGCCTTCGCGACGCCAAGACGGGTCCCCGGACGGTGCAGCTGTCGCCGGCGGCCGCCGAGGTCCTGGCGCGCATCCCGCGGGCCGGCGGCAACCCCCATGTCATCCCGGGAGCGCTGAACGGCAACGCCATGTCCGGCCTTCAGCGGCACTGGGAGAAGATTCGCGACAGCGCCGGACTGGAGAAGATGCGGCTGCACGACTGCCGGCACTCGTTCGCGTCGCGGGCGCTGGCGCTTGGCGAGAGCCTGCCGATGATCGGCCGCCTGCTCGGCCACAGCCAGGTGCAGACGACGGCGCGCTATGCGCATCTGGCGCGCGAATCGGTGCACGAGGCGGCGCGGCGGGTCTCCGACCGGATCGAGGCCAACCTTTACCGGGATTGCCCGGGGCCGACGGCAGCAGAGGGATAGTCGGGCCGCCTGCCTGCCCGGGTCGGGGGCCGGGACAGGCTTGCGCGGTCCGGGGATGCGCGGCCGGCGAGCCCGCCCATGGGCGCCATCCGTTGCACGACAGCCTGGCGCGGCCCTTCGGCCGCTCTTCGTTGAAGCAGACCGCCGTCGAATTCACCGGACAGCGGACATCGCCGATGCTCTTGTCCGGCTTCAACCGTCAACCGGTTCCCCTGCCGCCGGTCGCCGCCGCGGCCGCATGGGGCGGGAGAGGGGGGCGGCCTCCCGAACGGCGCGGGCTACGGGCCGGAATCGCCCCCGGCGCTGCGCGCCAGGTCGCGGTACCGCTTCACGATCGCCCGGGCTTTCCTCAGCCGGCGCCCGATCCGCGAGTGCATCCAGCCGCCGACATAATATTCCTTCTCCGCCCGGTCCGGACCCCAGATCGCCGCGGCGATCTCCCTGTAGGTCCGGCCTTCCGCGTTGCCTTCCAGGGCGGCCAGGAGC
Organism: Rhodospirillaceae bacterium; assembly: GCA_011523655.1. Classification (GTDB taxonomy): domain Bacteria; phylum Pseudomonadota; class Alphaproteobacteria; order Bin65; family Bin65; genus Bin65. The sequence continues at coordinate 36,965 of WTGH01000034.1, read as the reverse complement.
TCTCCGTCTCCGTCCCCCGTACCCGCCCCGGCCGAGGGACCGGGACGCAGGACCAGACGTCCTCGATGTGCACGACCGCGCGCACCAACTCCAGTCCGCCGTCCTCCGGGAACACCGTGCCGCCGGGAAGGCGGACCTGGACCGCCGCGCCGGGCCGCTCGATCTTCAGCACCAGCGCGCCGTCCGCCAGCCGCAGACCCGCCAGCGAGGCGCCGCCCGCGGACGCCAGCGCGGCCAGCGGCGGCGTGTCCCGCACCGCCCTGCCGTCCGCCATAGGACCCCGCGCCCAGAAGGGCGAGACGGAGCCGTTCTCCGCATACGGGTCTTCCCAGGCCAGCAGGCCCCAGTCGAGGGCGGCTAGGTCCGACGCCGACTGGAGCCTGATCGGAATGGCCGCAGCCTCCGGCAGGCCGGGGGACGGAAGGCGGCGCAGCCATGCCCTGCGGTAGGCCCGGCTCGCCCGGATGAAGCTCCAGGCACGGACCGGATCCCAGACAACCGGCTGTCCGCCGCGCCGTCCGCCGCGGGCCTGTCCGCGCCCCGCGGCGCTCCCCGCCGCCGCATGGGTCATCGCAGGCGCCGCCGCACGGTCTGCCGGTCCGGGTTTCGGGAAGGAAGGCGCCCCGAAGGGCGGAGAGGAGACACCCCCGGGGCGCCGACGCCGCATGGTCCCGCACTCACCAGCGGATCAGGCTTCGGAGCATGACCGCGTGCTCGGGCTTGCCTGCCCCGGATCCCGTTCCGGGGTCGTTGGCGGCCTCGCGGCGGGTGGCGTCGAGGCTGACCTCGAAGCCGGGATCGCCCTGGACCGCCGAGGTCAGGTGCCAGCCGAGCCGGTAGCCACCCGGACCAGCTTGCGCGTCTCGCCCGGCGCGAAGGTCAGCGTGCCCGATTTGGCCGTGTAGTCCGTGCCCGCGGTCGCCGAGCCGTCCGCCGTTGCGTAGTCCAGCGTGACCGTGTGCGCCGCCGCCCGGTTGAGGTCCACGAAGAAGGTCACTCCCCCGCTCGGGAAGGTCACGCTATTCCCGTTCGCGAGGGTCGCTGTAAATTCCTCCCTCCCCTGGCCGCCCGTGACCTGGAAATACAGCGGCGCGTGGTCGGCGATCGTCACCGTTATCGGGTCGAAGCCCGCCGCCGGCGCCGTTACCGCGTGCCGAGACCGCAGGAGTAGCGCGGGTCCTGCGAAGGCGGGATTGCCAGAATCTATTTACGAAGGGCGGGGGCGAGCCCGCGGCGGACGGCGCCGCGGACAACCGGTTGTCTGGGATCCGGTCCGCGCCTGGAGCTTCATCCGGGCGTTGCCGTGCGCGATCCTCTCCTTGGTCGCCCGGGGCAGGTCGGCCGCCGGGAGCCGGTCGGCGCCGGGCGACACCGACCAGAGCACTTGGATGCCGATGCCTGCCTCCTCCATATCGGCGATGCGGCGGGCGCCGAGGTCGAGCAATGCCGGCCTTCTACCGCCGCCGGAACTCGTGGGTCGCGAAGTGCTCCTCCCGCCCGATGAGGAACAGTTTCCCATTTCCGTCCGGGGCGTTCGCCAACGGGGGGCGGGCCCTCCGCGCTCCCGGCGCCGGAACGGCGATCCCCTACCCGCCGCCGAAGGTCATGCGGCGGATGACGTCGTGGCCCTCGAGCCAGCGATGCTTGAACGCCGCCGCAACGTGGCCGGCAGCAACCGCCAGCATCGCGTAGGCGAGCAACCTGTGCGTGTCTTCGGCGATCTCCTGGAGATCCTCCCCGGTCTCGGGGAAGACGCGGGGCATCCCGATGCCGAACCACTGCACGGCGTGGCCGCCGAAGTTGGTCTCCGCCCAGCCGGCCGCAATCACCAGCGCGGGAAGAGCGTAGAGCGCGGCGTGGCCGAGATGTGCGGCGTTGCGCTCCACACCCCGGATCGTAGCCGGCAGCGGTGGCGGCCGGTGCACCATGCGGATCGCGATGCGCAGGACGAGCAGGGCGAGCAGCGTCACGCCGACGGAGATGTGCAGGTCGAACAGGAACTCCTCAAGCGGGGAGTCCTCCGCGACCAGCGTTGTCATCGCGTAGCCGCACGCCCACATGAAGACGAAGCCGAGCGCCATGATCCAGTGCATCAGGCGCGCGGTGAGGTGGTATCGTTCTTCGGTCATCGTCATGCTCCTCCGGTCGGGGCGCCAAGGCCTCCCGCCGGCGACCCGCGGGGAGCGGGCGCCGGCCGGGATGCCGCCGTCGAGGTCCTAGTCGTCGTCCCGCCCGCGCCGGTCGTCGTCATCGTCGTCCCAGCGGTCCTTCATGGAGAGGCCGCCGTCGCCGTCGCGGTCCAGCCGTTGGACGATGCCGGCGAGCGGCCGGTCGAACTCGGCGCGGGTGACGACCGCGTCAACACGACGCTCGCCGTGGTCGAAAAGCTGCGCCTGATCGAGACCGAACTCGCCGGAGCCCTGTCGGCCGATCTCCGGGCCGCACTCGCCTACGCCCGCGGCGGCGCCGGGGCCGGCTCGCGCTGATCCCCGATCCCTGATCCCCGATTCCTGAGTCATGTACGAGCTCTTCACCCTCGGCGGCGGCGTCTACCTGGTCGACCTGCTGAACGCCGTGGCGGCGATCACCTCGGGCGGCGCCTTCGTCACCCTCGGGCAGCTCGCCGGGGTGGCGGGGCTGGCCTGGGTCCTGTTCCGCACCGCTTTCGGCGGCTCGTGGAAGGACAACGCCAAGTGGATCCTGCTGTTCGCCGTGGTCTGGGGCGCGATGATCGTTCCCAAGGCGACGGTGCGGGTGGTCGACCGGCTCGACCCGACCCTGGCCCCGGCCGTGGTCGCCAACGTCCCGATCGGGCTCGCGCTGTTCGTCTCGCTAACCTCGCAAGTAGGCGATGGCCTTACAAGATTGACCGAGCAGGCCTTCGCCCTGCCCAACGATCTCCAGTACCGGCGCCACGGGCTGATCTTCGGGGCCCGGCTCGCCGCCAGGACCACCCGTCTCGAGATCACCGATGCGGTGTTCGCCCGCAACGTCCGCAACTACGCCCGGCAATGCGTGTTTCACGCTCTGCTGCTGGGTCACATCTCGGCCGACGACCTGCGGGAGTCGACCGACATCTGGTCGCTGGTCACCGCCACCGGCTCGCCTTCCGCCGGGGCCTCGCCGGCGCGCATGTTCGAGTTCGCGACGCGCCAGCCGGGTGGCGTTTCGGGCACGACCGCGATCGACCGCCAGATCGTCACCTGCCAGGCGGGGGCTGCGCGCCTCAACGCCCAGTGGACCGCCGAAATCGCCCGCGCCGGCACGGTGTTCGGGCGACGGATATTCCCGGACGCGCGGACCGAGGCGCTGGCGCGTGCCGAGCTGCTGGCCGCGCTGCCGGCCGCCCACAACTTCCTGATCGGCGCCGCGCGGTCCGCGGGCGAGATCATGCGCCAGCAGATGGTGCTGAACGCGGTCCACGACGCCGGCGAGCAGTGGGCGGCGGAGGCCGGGAACGCCGCGGCCCTGCGCGCCTACACCGAGGCAAGGGCCGAAGCCCAGACCGTCTCCGCCTACCGGGCGATCGGGCGCCAGGCCGAGACCTGGGTGCCGCTGCTGCGGATCGTCTTCGAGTGCCTCTATGTCGGCGCCTTCCCGATGGCGGTGCTGCTGATGCTGACCCCGGCCGGGGCAACCATATTCCGGTCCTATGTTACCGGGCTGGTCTGGCTCCAGTCCTGGGGGCCGCTCTACGCGGTGCTGCATCGCATCTCGATGGGCGAGGCGGCCGAGCGCATGTCGGCCGCTGCGGCGATGCCGAACGGCGACATCGGCATCTCGCTGGTGGCGCAGGCCGGGATCCGGGCGGTCGCCTCGGACGTCGCTGTGATGTCGGGATACCTCTCCATGTCGGTGCCGTTCCTGGCCGCCGCGCTGGCCTACGGGCTGTCGAAGGCGACGGTTCTTGCGACCTCGGTGCTCGCGGTCGGGCAGGATGCGGCAAGCTCGGCTGCGCATGAGGGCACGACGGGCAACCTGTCATTGGCCACCACCGGCTACGACACCCACCGCTTCGCGACCCTGGAGGGCCGCCAGATCCGTACCTCGGCCCATGTCGATACCGACCGCTATACCGGCTATGCGCCGGCGGGCGCGGCGATGACCGTGACCGGCGACGGCACGGTGGTGGCCGATGCCGGCGCCGCCACCAGCCGGATTCCGGCGGCAGGGGTGCGGCTCTCGGAGTCGCTGGCGACCAGCCACGAGCAGCGGGCGGCCCATGCGCGGACCCTCTCGCAGCACTGGTCGGCCGAGGCGGGCCAGGCGCGCAACGCCGCCGTCACCGACGCCACCGCGATGATGCAGCGTTATTCGCACGACGTGTCCACGGGCGAGGCATATGCGCGGGGTGTGACGGAAACCGAGAGCAGCCAGGCCCAGCAGCTCGACTCCCATGTCGAGAAGCTGGCGGAGATCGCCGGCATCTCCAAGAACCAGGCGGCGGTGCTGACCGGTCAGGCCCGGATCGGCGGCGGCTGGGACTTCGTGGTCAAGGCGGGCGCCGAAGGCTCGGTCATGTGGCGCGGCCAGACCATCGAGCAGGACGCCTGGAACCGGGTCAAGGAATACGACCGCCAGTACGGCGTGACCGAGACCTGGTCGCAGGTCGCCGACGCTTCCCGGCGCTATTCCACCCAGACGGGCGACAGCGAACAGGCGAGCCTGGACGAGAGCCTGTCGGCCAACCTGACCCGCATGCGGACGTTCCAGGAACGCGCCTCGGTGGCAAGGCAGGAGTCCGAGAGCTGGTCCGAGCAGGCGGCCCAGGTGCGCTCGGACGCCCAGGCGATCGAGCGCGAACTGGGCCAGCCCTTCTTCGCCTGGCTCTCCGAACGGAAGGGCACGGACGGGCGCGCGATCGGCGCCGCCGGGGCCATGCGCATCGCCTCGCCGCAGACGGCGGAGGATTCGGAACAGCTCCGGGAATACGCCGCCGCCTTCATCGCCGAGAAATACCCCGCCCCTGCGGGACCCGATCCGTCCACCGTCGGTGGCGCGGCGGCATACGATGCCGGCGCGGCAAGATTGCGCGACGCCTCTGCCGGAGAGACCGCGGCGGCCCATGCCGGCGGCGCGGACGCGGTGCGCAAGCGGGCGAAGGACGCCGGCGCGCCGCGGCCGGGCGAGACCGAAGCGGCGGCGCGCTCCGAGCGGGCGGAGACGAAGACCGACCTGGTCATGAAGGGCACGGCCCGGGAAGCGCGCCAAACGGTCGCGAAGGACGAGGCGGCGGCGGTCGGGGCCGGCATCGCGGGCGAGACGGACAAGCCGTTCGGGCAACACGCGACCGAAAACCTGCCCGTGGTCGGCGACTGGCTCGCCGGCAACCTGTTCGGCAGCGCGAAGAACGCCGTGCCGGACGGGACTTCCGGCGGCAGTGCCAGGAAGCGACCGCCGCCGGATCAAACGGGCTGGGGCGAGTCCTCGCCGTGACGCCGGGGTCGGGCTCAACTCCCGCGCATCAGCCGCTCGTTCTCCTCGGCGACGGCCATGTCGTACCACTTGCCGGACCCGCATGAAGGACGGTGTAGTTGTTCATCGCGATCATCATTTCCACGGCGTCCACCTGCCGTACGGGTTTCATCTTCTTCAGGGCCCGAACGGTTGCCATCGGGCACTGCCTGTCCTTGAGCAGTTCCACCGCTTCCGGACAGACGCCGTGCAACAGGTTTAGCTTGGCGCGGATGCTGGCAACGTTGACGTCGAGGGCCTCGGCGATCCGCTGTTCGGAAACGCCGCGCTCGACGAGCTTCAGGATCATCCTGTGTTCCTGGATCGTCGCGAGGCGGTTGACCTGCCGGTTGTAGGTGAAGGTCTCGTCGTCGCTGGAAACCAGGCAGACCACCTCTTCGATCCCCAGGTCCTTCAGCACCTCGATCCTCAGGTGACCCTCCAGCAGCAGGAACTTGCCCGGCAATTTGGGGTGGCGCGCCACGACAGGCGGCTGGACGATGCCGATTTCCCGGATCGACGCCGTAATCTGACGGTATTTCCGGCCCGTCTTTATCTTGGCGGGGATTCTCTTGAGCGGGAGGATGTCCGCCACCGCGATCGTCACGCTTTCGAGCTCGAAACCGGTCGGGACTCTGCCGGCCATGTCAGTCCTCCCTGAGTTCCTCGATCAGGCGCGCGAGCGGGGCGGGCATCGTGTGGACCTTCTCGGCGCGCAGCAGGGTGACGAAATGCTCGTCGGCCAGCAGCATGTGGAGACCCTGGACGACGAGCCGGAGCCGGCTGGCGGTGATTTCCGCCCGCTTGATCGTCAGGCGCTGCTGTTGCGCCTGGTTCTTCAATGCGCGGATCAGCTGGGTCGACGAGGTGCGATTCCGGCCGCGCTTCGCCTGGATCGACAGGTGCGCCTTGCCGAATCTCTGACGCCGCTCGACCTGGCGCTTGGCTTCGATCAGTTGCTTGCCGCTCAGGGCCCCGCTCTCATAGGCGTCGGCCAAGACCTGCTGTGCGCGTCCGTCTTCCGCCGCTGCGATGTCCACCGCCACGTTGAGCGGCATCCGGCCCGCCTCGACTGCATCCAAAAGCCGTTCCTCGCCGGCTCCCAGCAGCCGGCGGATGTCGTGAACGTATTTCGGCGAAAACCCGATCTTGCGCGCGATCTGCGCATCCGTGTAGCCGCGCTTTCCGAGAGCGCCGATCTCCCGAAGCAACTCGGTCGGGCGGCGGTGCCGGCGGGCGACATTCTCCACCAGGCTCATGAGCAGGCTGTCTTCCTCGGAAAGGTCGGCGACGATCGCCGGGATCTCTTTCTCCCCGAGCGCAATGAACGCCTCGAGTCTGCCCTGGCCGTAGACCAGCCCGTATTCGGCCCCACCGCCCGAGCCGTTGAGGCGGGTTACCTTGATGGGCTGCTTGAGGCCGACCCTTCCGATGCTGTCGACGACCTCCTGAAACTTCTTCCTGTCGCGTTCCCGGGGATTGAGGACCCTGATCCGGTCGACCGGAATGCGAATGACCGTGATGCCGTCGTCCCGGCCGGTCATGACGCGAGCTCCGAGATGAGGGCCCGCTCGGCCATGGCGAAGAAATGATCCAGGGTCTCGAAGCGGAAGGCGTCCAGCACCAGCCCGTTTTCCTCAGCGAGCCGGATGCGGTTCGTGTCCAGCATCGGCAACGGCAGCAGGTAGTAATCGAGCACCGCCTCGTTCGCCGCATCCATGCGCAGCGCGACCGTCAGGTCGGGCGCGAGCCCGGTGTCGAGGCGGATCTTCCAGCGCTTCGATCCGGCCTTCGTCGGCCGGCAGCGGGACAGCACGATGGAGGCGGTGAACTCGCCGTTGACGGTCAGCAGGTCGGTGGCGGGATCGCGCGAGACGGCGCCGCCGATCCTTTCGATTTCCTCTATCGTCTCGGCGACGACCGCGGCGTGGCTGCGGCGGAGCGTCCGGTTGATCTCGATGTACTCGTAGTCGCGCTCGGGCGTGAAGCCGACCAGCGTGTACGCGCGGACCAGACTGCCAAAGCGCGCGGCATAGCAGGCGCTCGACGGCATGTTCTCGGCATCGTCGATGACGATGCCGGAGAGAAAGCCCTTTTGCTTGAAGAGCCGCTTGAGGCGGTCCAGCAACTCGTCGTTGGAGAACCGGCGGTTGCGCTCGCGGATCATGCCCTGGGCGGTGAAGAACAGTTGCGGGTCCACGATCGCCTCGAAGGCGCCGTCCGCCCGGACCCATTCCTCCGGCGGGTTGTCCTTGTGGGTCTTCTTCAGCTTGTAGGAATGCCGGTTGAAGACGTTGTTGCCGATGTATTTCTCGTTGGTCAGAACCTGGTGGACGGTGCCGCGGGTCCAGGGCCGGCCGAGATCCGTCGCGACCCCCTTCTCGTTGAGAGCCGCGGCGATCTCGCCTTCCAGCCTGCCGCCGTCGATGAACTCGCGGTACATCCACCGGACGGTCTCGACCTCTTCTTCCGGTCCGGGCACGAGGATCACCCGGTCGGTCTGCAGGCTCTTGCGCTGGCCCCAGTCGAGAACGCCCTGCGGCTCTCCTTTCTGGTCGATGCGCATCCGGCGCAGCCCGTAGCCCGCCATGCCGCCCTGGCGGTAGCCGCGCTCGATGAGCCGGCACTGGCCGGCGAACACCTTAGCCGAGAGTTTGCTGCTGTAATCGGCGGCCGCATATCGCCCGAGGCTCTTCATCACCGTCGACATCGGGCTGCCGTCGTTGACGAATTGCTCCATGCAATAGTGGACCTGGACCCTGGCCTTTCTGCACGCGAATTCGAGGGCGGCGCCCTCGTCCTGATCCTGAAACCGGCCCCATCGGCTTATGTCGTAGACGAGGATCGTATCGAAACCGGCATCCGCGCTTTGCGCATCCGCCAGCATTTGCTGCATGCCGGGCCGGTTCTCGTAGCGCAGGCCGCTTCTCGCCTCGTCCGAATAGGTGGCGACGATCTCCATCTCGTTCTCGGCGGCGTATTTCTCGATGGCCGCCTTCTGGTTCTCGGTCGAGTATTGCTGGAGGTCGGTCGACATCCGGAGATAGGCAACGGCGCGGTGCCGCGGTGTCTGCGGTGTCTGCGGTTTCGATTGCGGATTCGGGTTGGCAGTCGACATTTCTCTCACCAGGTCCTCGTCGTGCTGGCGCGATCGGGGGTTGGCGTGAAGTCGCCGAATGCGGGTTCGGTCGCGTTATCTTGATCGACGGCGCGTGCTCGAACGACCAGCATCGGTGCGCTGGGTGCGGGCTTGCCGTTCATGGCATCGGCAGCGACCGAGGTCGGTGGTCGGCTCATTCGGCATCGGCCGCATTGCCGGGCCCGGAGTTCCGCCCTGCCGGGCGGTCGACGGCGCTCCCGGACCTGCCGCCGGCGTTCGCTCTCTTCGCAAGCCCGGCGCGCGGACGCATGGGATTCGGTCAGCTTGCGTGGATAGTCGCGAACCATGGCGCGCTCGATGCTCCTGACGAGCGTCGAAACCGGGAGTTCGTCGCCAAACGGATCCCCGGCACAGTAGTGCACGTCGATGCCGGCCCTTTTGCAGCGGTCCTCAAGAACCAGGCCGTGTTCCGGATCCGGGGATCGGCTCCAGCGGCTGGGATCGAGGAGCAGGACGGCCCCGAAATCGCCCGCCCCGCATTCGATGTCGCGGAACAGCTGCCGGAGGCCGGGACGGTTGTCGATACGCAGGCTGCCCCTGCACTCGTCGCAGTAGATTCGTATGAGCTGCATGCCGCGGTGGCGCGCGTACCGGAGGACCGCTTCAAGCTGCTTGCGGAGGGAGTCTCCTTCGAGCTGGGTGGCGGCGTGCACATAGCCCGCTACCGGGTGCTCCGGGGCCAGGTGCGCTGCCTGCGCGACACCGTTCGGGATCCGTCGAGCGGCCACTGTCATGTCTTGCCCCACATTCCGGTCCTGCCCGTATTCCTGCGGTTCGATCCGCAGGGACTCGGACGCTAAGCGCCGGAAGGCGGCGGGTCATGGCCCATCTTGTGTTGGAATCCGGAAGGGTGTTCGGAGACCCGGTCACGATGCCGGCGAAAGCCGAGCGGCGTCGGCAGCACGGACAGGTGCGGCGCGAGCAGACGGCGCAGCTCCACCAGCGCCCTGCCGGTGTCGAGATGTGCTCGAAGCGGACCGAGCCCGGCGATGCCGAGTGCGAACCGTTCGGGCAGCAGTTCGGCGACGGAGGTCAGGAGGCGGCGAACGAGACGGACCCGGCGCCGGACCCAGCGTATGGCGCCGGGAATTTCGACAGCGTCGGAGCGCAGCGCCCTTGCCGTCGCCGTCAGGCTCCGCGTGCGTTCGGCATGGGCGACGACGGTTTCCAGCGCGTCGAGGGTTCCCGGCAGCCGCGCCGCCAGGCAGTCGGGCAGCAGGTTGAAGGTCGTGCGGCTCTCGCGGCAATACCAGCGAGCGATCTTCGCGCCGCGCGGCGTCTTTCGCGAGTAGGTGCCGTGGCTTGACAGCGAACATCCGCCGTCCGGGTGATTCGGGCAGCGCTCCAGCCTTGCATCGCGCCACGCCTCGGCCCTGACATACTCCTCGCCGGTAAGACCGGTCTCGTAGCGAAGCTGCACCGACCTTGGAGGCCCGCCGCAGGGTCGCGTGTGGGCCGCTATCTGGCCAAACGGGGAAGGAAGATTACGACGACACTCCGGCGGCGGAAAGTGGGGAAAATCCAGAGGTTTCTGCAGGGAGCGGCGCTCTCGGCCGATCTTTCGGGCACGCGGGTGAGGGGTCGGTCCGGTCCAGGCCCATCGCGGCGAGACCGAGGGCACCGAAAGGCGGATGTCGACGGTTGCGGACACCGGCGAGCGAGAGTGCCCTCCGGGTCTCGCAGACGACCGCCGGACATGCTATCACCGCGGCGTGACGCGAGGGTCAGCGGACGGGCCGTCAGATGGGACAACGTCAAACCAGGACTGCGATGCCCGGGGCATTGAATCCGACCGGTTGCGGCGCGATGACGGGAGCGCGCGCCGGCCTTACCGGGCGAGGGCCGGAATCGAGGCTGGACCTAGTGTTCCGCCGAATTCTCCGGAACGGCAGCAAGCCACGCGACGAAACCCGCAGATACGCACTTCAGGGGGCAATTTGATGCGCGTTCCCGCGCAATGCGGGTCGAAGATTACGAAATGCCTACGAGCCTCGGACCTCCCTCGATTACGACGATGGAAGCCACAGATGACTCAGTCTTGGACTCCGGTCGAGTTCGATACAATGACCGACCTTGCCGGCGCTTCCGCACCGCTGATCCGAAAAGGCAGCGGGACCCGGCACTTGCAGGTTTGCCGGAGGGCCAATTGGACGGTGGATCGTATTAGAGGAAATCTGGTTGCCTGAGAGGCGCGATAGTGGTGGCCCAGGCATTGTCATGAGTGAAAGATGGCGCAGATTGTGACTGTTCAAGTTTCAGCAGCTTCGATAGGCTGGAGTATCGCTCCGAATGTGCATGCAAGTCGAGTTTGAATGAGTGAACCTTCGATCCAACAAGAGGATTAAGTCCGAGCAATGTTAGTAATGTGAGTTCATGAATAATTGGGAGATTTGTATCTGACTGGACCGGGTAAAATTGCATTATGCCGATAGCGTTCTCAAGAGCCGGGGTTGGTCAATTGCTTGCAGAGTCCTTCGAGATGAGGGCTCTGGCCAACTCTTCCGGATTTCCCGTAGCTCATCCGCGCGGAGAAACGATTATGATGGTTGCCGATTTTGGCGGCCGGCACAAGGGTCAATATTTTGACACTTATGCATTTCTGGTATTCGACCTTGATCGAAATGAACGCTGGCTCCATGGTCAGAGAATTTTTCGCCAAGCTGTAATGCCGAATAGGCGCCGGATGGCATTTAAATCCATGAATGATAAGTTTCGCCACAGAGCTCTTCTGCCGTTTCTACAACTAGCAGACGAGATTGATGGTTGGCTGGTGCTTTTTGCAATTTCTAAAGCAGGCGGCTCAGCGTTTAGAAGTACTGACCGAACTGATGACGTCGAGGAGCTGCTAAAGATTTGGAAGCCCAATGTTCGCGAGGAGTTACTCCGCATTGTGCATTTCAGCGCGTTCCTATTGTCCGGTTTTTCGTCTCTTGGGCAAAACATACTTTGGATTATCGACAAGGACGAAGTGGCAGCAAATGTAAGACAATTGACTCAGCTAACCAAAATTCTGACACATGTCTTATCTAATTCGATTGGTCATGACTTACGAAATCTTCGCTGCGGAACGACTCAATCGGATGACGGTTCAATGTCTCTGGAAGATCTGGTTGCCATCTGTGACCTTGGTGCCGGTACGTTATGTGAGGTGGCAACTGCTATGAATAGCCAAGGAAGAACCCCAGTGCGGAACATTATGACAATGTTACCGGCAGGTCTGACGTGGAAAAGTCGATCAGTGGCGAGCTGGCTAGCAGCTGACATAGGATCGTTAAAGCGCTTGACTTGTTTAATCGAGCTCAGTGCAACATCCTCAGGAATGCGAAGTACAATGATGCGCTGGCATGCAACAGCCGGGCGGGTTTTGTTACCCGAGTATGCTTATCCCTAGGAAACAAGCAAGGCTCTCTACGATTTGCAATCCGAAAACGCGAATGACGTTGGAGGTCTTGGCAGGCTGGAATGTTGCTTAAAATCAAGGAAGCGAGGTTGGGCAAGGGAGGCATCGACTATTACAAGACTCAAGAATTAGGTGTTCTGCGACATTGAAATGCGCGTTCCGTCAATAGTTGCTTAAGTAACAGTGGGCAGCGGTCACTCACACGGCTCTATCTGTTTGGAAGCGGACACATTCTGTAGACTTTGGGGCTCTTGTGGTAAAACGTTGAACATTAGGCCCGTGCCAAAATTGAGGGACGAAGATGATCTTCAACATCCGATTGGGCTTGCCGCGGAAACTCATCCCATGTTCGGCCGTCCAAGGTACGACCAGCTTTCTTCTTGATATGGCCGCCCCATTGTTTGAAGTGAAACGCAATGCCCGCCCTAACACATTGGTCGCGAATAGTCCTAACCCAAGCAGGGCGGAGCGGGCGTGCCCCAGGTCCGCTCTCGCCGCCGGCGATTACCCAATGGATGCCCGAGAGGTCCATATTCCGAAGTGGGCCCAGTAGCGGTTCAAGACTAAGGAATTTAGTGCGCGCGCCGCAATTCCTTAGATTGTTAACCCGGTACAAGTAATCTGCATTTTCTACACTAACACCCATCCATACATTTTCGGGCCAACTAATACTGGGCGATAGTATCTCCAGTCGTTCGGATCGTTTTGTCAGGATTTGGTAAGTGTGTCTCGGCGTCTCGCGCATTGTTGCGAAAATTCGCTGCACGGCTTCCAAAGGTACCTCGTGGTGGAACAGATCGGACATTGAGTTTACGAATATCATTCGTCCAGTTTTCCAACTCCGCGGCAAGTCAATACTATTGTCGTCGACGCGTACAGTTCCATTCCATTTTGGTCGTCCCGCCGATATGCGGGTTGTCCCCGCATACTTCTCTTGTCCCATTGCCGTCAGGCGATGAGCCATGCGCATGGCATAGCAGTTGGTACAACCTGGCGATAGGACGGAGCAGCCCACCACTGGATTCCAGGTAGCTTCCGTCCATTCAATTGATGAGCTATTTGCCATGCACCTTGCTCTCAGTGAATGTTACGCGAACATGGCTAGGGTAAGTGAAGGATCGTCGCTTACCTGTCGTCGACCGAGCAGACACGATGCGTTCGGTCTCGAGCTGCTTGAGAACCTCGCGATAGTTTTTTTTCACATATGGTGTATCGACGCTGTGAGCTTCATAAATTTCTTTAAAAGTCAGCTCTCGTCCGGCAAAGACATGCGGAAGGCTTCTTCTAAGGTGCGCAATTGGTTGGGTTAAGGAAAACAGGAGCGGCATTGAAGCTTCAGCAGGGCAATAAGTGAAGGAAGGCACGCCTTCATCCTCTGAGGAGCTTTCTTTGGCCATGATTTCCTTCATGATTTCATAACCCTTGAAGCTCTTCGAAACGAAAATAAGCTTATGCGATGTCCGGGTACCAGAGTTATTCTTGAACGTAAATGGTAACACATATCGGCCGCCAAGTTCCTTAATTTCCTGTGCAAGTGCCTCTAGAATCGCGGCTTCTCTGAATTGAGGAGGGCGGCCTGGCAGTGTACACCGTAGTTCATTGGCACGGGTTCTGCCAAATAAAGCGTTGATATGGGAAGAAACATAGTCATTGGTGATTCCAGCATTAATACGGTTATAGTTGAAAAAGAATATGCAGTCGCAACCCCAGTCCTTTATCACACCCTTAACGATTTTCAATGAAAGTCCTTTGTAGCCGAAAGGGTCAACAAATGAAAAAGTAGGAACCAATCTTGTTTGAACAAAAAACTGCTCAGCTTCGCCGTCAATTTCTCCACAATTGATTATGGGAAAGTGCTTCAAGCGTTCAATATTAGGGAGTTTATGAATTTCCGATTCCAATGTCCTAATGTTATTGATTTCAGCATCGTTAAAGTATGAAACAAGCATTTGAGCCATCTGAGGATGGTTTATCGCAGTCTGGAGAACCAAAAGTGGCGTCGAGGCGGCGCCGTCCTTGTAACGTCCTGGGCCGGCATAGAGGTCAATATAGGCGATCTTGCCCCCGTTCTGCTTTGCAGAGGGCATGATGACCTGTGCCCATGCCGAAAAGTACTTCGATACGATCCGCGCCTTGGCTTCGGACTGCTCTTGGCGTTCCTCAAAAAACCTTTGGGTCATTCACTTCGTCTCGTGTTCTAGCGACGTGGTCAATTAGGATTCGAGTTGTAGCACAAAGCGGGAACAAGTGTAAACAGGTCTTAGGTGGTGCTTCGAAGTGAAGGGCCACGGTAGCCAGGGCTCACTCGACGAGAGTTAGGGATATGCCCGCCGGGTCGGGGTCAGGGCCTGTGGAAGAGTCTGCGCAGAAGGCTTCCGAGCTTCGGTTCAAGAGCCTGCTGTGCCTCGTGATTGTTAGGTAGTGAGGAATCGGTATTGGCGCTAGTCGAATGTGACATGCTCCTGCACTTTGGTTTGCGAGATGACGGGCCGGGTTTGGGTATGTGCGATGACGTTCTTGTAGTGGACGCTTGGGTGGCTGGCGGAGAAGTCGCAGATGACGACCACGGAGCGAGAGATGAGCGAAAAGATGTCCTGAATGACGCTATCCGCCCGAACGAAGCAGGAATTGATTTGCTTCAGTGTTGTATAACGATAGTCTTGCCACTAGATTTCTGACAAATTGAGTTGGGAGAGACGATCATGCGCGGGCTTTCCCGTCGCATCATGGAGCATGCAGAGGCCCTTCCGGAGGCGACGCCGCTGTGTCCGGCTGCGCTGCTTCACCTCGGCAAGCGAGCCGCGGTCGATCAGGCTTTGTCGCGCCTCGCGCGATCCGGTGCTCTCATGCGGATTTGCCAAGGTGTCTACATGCGCCCCATCGAGACCCGCTTCGGTTCTCGGGCGCCGCGGGTCGCCAAAGTGGTTGCCGCACTTGCCAAGATGTGGGGCGAGACCGTCGTGCCGTGCGGCGGCGCGGCGGCAAACTGCCTGGGCCTAACCACGCAAAATCCGGTGCGCGCCGTCTATCTCACGTCCGGTCCCAGTCGCAGGCTGCACTTCGGTTCGTCCATCGTCGAATTGCGCCACGCTCCCCGCTGGCAGCTGGCGGCGCCACACCGTAAGGCAGGAGACGTCATCCGCGCCCTGGCATGGCTCGGTCCAGAAGAGGTCGAGGACGGCCTCGAAGCGATTCTGCCGACGCTCTCAGAAGAAGATCGGGACGAGCTTGCGGCTGCGCGGGCAGTAATGCCTATCTGGATGGCGGAGCCGGTGAGCGCCTGCCTCGCGCATGCCTGAGGCGCGATTTCAGGACATCTCGCCCGACGACAGGCGCGATGCACTGGAGGTGGTGGAGCGGAACAGCAGCCACAAGGCGCACCTTTTGGAAAAGGATGTCTGGGTTGTCGCGACGCTCGGCACCCTCTTCGATGCTCCATTCGCCGGGCACTTGACCTTCAAGGGCGGCACGTCGCTGTCGAAGGCATGGCGTGCGATACGGCGTTTCTCGGAAGACATTGATATAACCTACGATATCCGTGCCTTCGCACCCGACCTCGTTTCCGGTTTCGGGGACGAGGCGCTACCACCCTCACGCAGTCAGGAGAAGCGTTGGACGCGAGCCATCCGCGCCCGTCTTGCCGAATGGGTCCGGGACCAGGCCTGCCCGATAGTCGAAGAAGGGCTCTCCCGCACCGGATTCGCGGCACGAGTCAGAGCGGATTCGGATCGGCTCTACATCGGTTACAAACCGCTCTTCGAGGAAAGCGGTTTCGTTCGCCCGGAAGTCATAGTCGAATTCGGCGCGCGATCGACAGGCGAGCCGCACGCGAGCCGGCGCGTTGTGTGCGACGCGGCGGCCTGGGTCTTAGAGCTGGTGTTTCCCGAGGCGCAGCCGACGGTCATGTTGGCTGAGCGGACGTTCTGGGAGAAGGCGACGGCCATCCACGTCTTCTGCCGACAGGAACGGCGCCGCGGCGAGCGTCTGTCGAGGCACTGGCACGATCTTGCACGCCTCGACGAGGCGGGGATCGGGGCCGTGGCTCTCGCCGACCGTGCCGTCGCCCTGTCGGTTGCCCGCCACAAGGCCATGTTCTTCCCGGAAAACGATGCCCGCGGCGAGCGGATCGACTATGAAGCCGCGGTCTCGGGTGCCCTGCAATTGATTCCCTCAGGTGCCGCACATGCCGTTCTCGCCGACGATTACGCGCGAATGCTGGCCGACGGCATGCTGCTCGACGATAGCGAATCGTTCGATAGGTTGATGGAACGGTGCGCCCTGATCGAGGTCCGGGCCAACGAGACGAAGGCATGACGACGCTCGCTCCCGAAGCCGGCCGCATCGCTCTGGTCCGCCAACGCCGTTACCTCGTCGAGAACGTGACGCCGCCTCCGTCGCCCGACGAATCCATGCTTGTGGATCTGTCCTGCCTTGACGACGACGCGCAGGGCGAGCCGCTGTCGGTGTTGTGGGAGCACGAACTAGACGCCCGCATCCTCGAGGACGACGGCTGGTCCGCCGTGGCCGACAGGGGCTTCGACGATCCGGCGCTGTTCGCAGCGTATCTCCGCACGCTGTCGTGGAATTGCGTGACGGCGACGGACCCCAATCTCTTTCAGGCGCCCTTCCGCGCCGGCATCCGCATCGACGCCTACCAGCTCGACCCGCTGCGCAAGGCGCTCCGGCTGCCGCGGGTCAATCTGTTCATTGCCGACGATGTCGGGCTCGGCAAGACGATCGAGGCGGGGCTCATTGCGCGCGAATTGCTGTTGCGGCGGCGCATAGACCGGATTGTAGTCGCATGCCCGCCCGCGATGCTCGATCAATGGCAGGACGAGATGGAGGCCCGTTTCGGCCTCACGTTCACCATTCTCGACCGGGCGTATGTGACCCGGATGCGGCGCGAGCGCGGCTTCTCGGTCAATCCCTGGACGACCCACTCCCGCTTTCTTGTCTCTCACCGCCTGCTTGTCGACGAGACATACGCATCGGGTTTGCGCGACTGGCTTGGAGAGTTCGCGCCACAAACGCTGCTGATCCTGGACGAGGCGCATAACGCCGCTCCCGCGAGCGGCGCGCGCTATGCCATCGATTCCCAAATCACGCGAGCGATCCGCGACATCGCGCCTCGTTTCGAGCATCGGTTGTTCCTCTCGGCAACGCCGCACAACGGGCATTCGAACAGCTTCTCCGCTCTGCTCGAAATTCTCGACCCACAGCGATTTTGCCGAGGTGTTCGGGTGCTCAAGGGACAACTCGACGAGGTGCTCGTCCGTCGCCTCAAGTCCGATATCCGGGCCCTTGAGGGCGGCTTTCCCAAGCGCTCGGTGGTTCCAGTCAATATCGAGGGGCTGCCGCCGGACGCGCCGGAACTCGTACTGCCGAGGATGCTCGACGCCTACCGGCTTGAACGAGAGAAACGTCTGAAGGACGAGACACGATCGAAGCAGGCCGCAGGTGCGCTGGTGATCGGCGGACTGCAAAAGCGCCTGCTATCATCAATCGAAGCCTTCGCGAAAACGCTCGCGGTGCATCGCAAGAGCGTGAAACGCGCGCTGGAGCGAGCCACGGAGGCCATCGAGGTTTCCGCCGAGTTGCAGGCCGATCTCGAACGCCTGACCGTCGGCGATGAACCAAGCGACGGGAGCGTCGATACGACCGATCATAACGGCGGTATCGATGCCGAATCCGATGTGTCGGACGATCCGGAACGACCCGATCCTTCGGAACTCGACTTCGCCGAACTGATGACGGCGGCGACAGCGGCATCGACCGATAGTCGACGCGCGGAAACACGTTCCGCGTTAGTGCGCGAACTCGCTCTCGTCGACGAGATGCGCGAGATCGCCGAGGCCAACCGCTACGGTGCCGATCCGCGCGTGCACCGGATTGTGGAGTGGATCGACGCGAATATGTGCTCGGTTGATTCGGTGTCCGGGGCCGTGCCTCCGCAGTGGAACGACCGCCGGCTTCTCATTTTCACGGAGTACCAAGACACACGCCTTTGGCTTGAGCGTTGCTTGAACGAGGCCATCGTGCATTCCGACAAGGCGCGCGAACGGATCGCGACCTTCACGGGAACGACCTCCCGGCAGAGGCGGGAAGACATCAAGCACGCTTTCAATGCCGAGCCGGGCGACCACCCGCTGCGCATTCTCATCGCCACCGACGCGGCGCGAGAGGGCCTCAACCTGCAACGCCACTGTCGTGATCTGTTTCACTTCGACCTGCCCTGGAACCCGAGCCGTCTCGACCAGCGCAACGGACGCATCGACCGCAAGCTGCAGCCCGCCGACGAGGTGTTCTGTCGGTACTTCGTCTTCGACCAACGTCCGGAAGACAGTGTCCTGCGGGTGCTGGTGGACAAGGTGGAACGCATTCGTGAGGAGCTCGGCAGCGCCGCGAAGGTGCTCGAAGCGCGTGTTGCCCGGACAATCGGCAAGGAAGGCATGCGCCGTGAGGGGATCGATGCTCTGGCTGCGTCTATTCGGGATCTCTCAGCCGGAGAACGGCGGCGGACGGTCGAGGATGAGCTCGAGGACGCGCGCCTTCGTCAGGACAAGCTGCGTGAGGAAGTGGATAGCCTGCGCACCCGCCTGGAACGGTCGCGCACCCATATCGGGCTTACCGCGCCGCAGTTCCGTCAGACCCTGTCGATGAGCTTGAGACTCGCCGGCGCTCCTGCAATAGCCGAGGCCAATGGACAGCAGACGCGGGAGCCGGACACTCCGCGTCGTTTCGTTTTTCCCGCTGGAGACCATGCGCTTGCGAGCGATCCCGGCTGGACTGCGGCACTCGATTCGTTGCGCGCGCGGAGACGGAGAGGCGAGAGCTTCGGTGAGTGGCGCCGTCGGGCGGTCATCCGGCCCGTGTCCTTCGAGGATACCGGACGTCTCGGCGAAAACGCCGTGCACCTGCATCTGGAGCACCGCGTGGCCCGGCGCTTGCTGGGCCGGTTCACCGCTCAGGGCCTGATCCATCACGACTTGTCCAAGGCTTGTCTGGCGGTCGCCCCGGATGCGATTCCGCGCGTCCTGCTGCTCGGCCGGCTCGCCGTCTACGGACCGCGCGCAGCGCGCCTGCACGAGGAGATCGTGCCGGTGACGGCACGCTGGATCGATCCCGTGCGGCGACAGGGCCCGCTTACGCCTTACGGCCGGGCAGGAGAGCAGACGACGCTGGCTTCCCTGCAAACGGCGCTCGACGAAGCGGGGCGGCACAGCGTGGCCGATCCAGTCTGGACGCGTCTCGCGGCTTCGGCGCAAACCGATATTGCCGATCTGCTGCCGCATCTGGAGGGTCGAGCCAGCGAATTCGCGGAGATTGCCAGGAAACGGCTCGCCGAGCGGTCGAAAACCGAAAAGCACAGCATGGTCGAACTGTTGGAGCGCCAGAAGAAGAGGATTGCCGAAGCGGCCGGCAAGGACGATGGGCAGATGATGTTCGACTTCGACGAGGCCGAACGACGTCAACGCGAGGCCGACCGTCGCGCGTGGACGCGGCGCCTCGAAGCCATTGAGACCGAGCTCGAGACCGAACCGGCCCGAATCGCCGATGCGTACAGAGTGCGCGCCGTCCGTGTCGATCCTCTCGGCCTCGTATACCTCTGGCCGCGGACAGGCTAGGTCATGGCGGATCGCGAACGTCGCAGCCTGATCTTCGCGCACCAGGAATGGCTGGGCTTCGTCCAGCCGGTGGGCCTCGTGGTCGCGCCGACTGTCATGGTCGACGCCCAGGTGGTCCCCGACCGCAACATCTCGGGGCGCCAACGGGACTTTCGCGAGCTGCTTGAAGAGGATGGGAATGGCGCGTCGACCCGTTGGCGTGCTCCCGATCTGCGCCGGGTGTTCGTGGACTGGTTGGGTTGGGAGGACGCGGACCTCGTCGATGCGACACCCCCACCGGGAGACGTTCGAGATTTCCTTGCCGGAGTTGCAGGTTGTGCTTGCACCCACTTGGGTGGTGCGGGGCGACCAGGACTCCGACGCTGAATGGACGATGCTCGTCCGCGTGGAGGACGGCAGCGCGGATCTTGACCGCCCGCCCGGCGACGGCGCGGGTTGGATCGCGTCTCGCCACGCCCGATTTGAACGGCTGCTACGGGAGACCGGCGTTCCGACCGGGCTTCTCTGCACTGACGAGTGCATCCGCCTCATCCATGCGCCCAAGGGCGAGTCGTCGGGGCATGTCACCTTCGAGTTCGCCCAGATGGCGCTTCCGGCGGGCCGGCCCATCCTGGCCGCGTTCGACATGCTCCTTTCGGCGGAGGCGGTCTTCGGGAGCGACCTGGAAGCCCGGTTGCCGGCCCTTCTGGCCAAGAGCCGCGATGCACAGGCCGAAGTCTCCACGAGGCTTTCGCGGCAGGTGCTCGCGGCACTCCACGAACTGCTGCGCGGCTTCGCGTCGGCGGACACGCGCGGCGTCGGAACCGTCACGGAGTTGGCGCGGCGCGATCCCGATCATCTTTACGGCGGCCTGATTACGACGCTGATGCGGCTGGTTTTCGCGCTCTACGCCGAAGACCGCGGCCTCATGCCCGACCATTCTGTCTACCAGCAGCACTATTCCCTCGGCGGCCTGTTTTCCCGGTTGCGCTCCGATGCCGCGGCGTGGCCCGACACGATGGACCAGCGCTTCGGTGCGTGGGCACAGTTGTTGGCCTTGTTCCGGCTGATCCATGGAGGTGGCGGTCACGCCGGTCTCTCTTTCGTCGCGCGCAAGGGATCGCTGTTCGACTCGGATCGGTTTCCGTTCCTTGAAGGGCGCGGACCCGACAGCGACTCGGCGATACCTATGGTCCCTGACGCGACGGTCTGGCATGTGCTGCGGTCTCTCATGATGCTGGATGGCGAGCGCCTGTCCTACCGCACGCTCGATGTCGAACAGATTGGTTCGGTCTACGAGGCCGTCATGGGGTTTCGGGTCGAGCTGACCGACGGGCGGTCCATCGCAGTGGCGTCGCCGAAGCGGACTGGCGCCGCGGTCATCGTCGATCTCGACAGCGTCCTCGAACTGGAAGGCGCGAAGCGTGCGAAGTCGATTCAGGATCGGACCGACCGCAAACTGACGGGCAACGCTGCCGCCACGCTTCGCGGCGCCTCCAACGTGGAAGATATCGTGGCCGCGCTGGACCGTGCGGTGGATCGCGATGCGACTCCGGACATCGTGCCTGGCGGAACGCCGGTTCTTCAGCCCACGGACGAGCGCCGACGGTCCGGAAGTCACTACACGCCGCGCTCCCTCACCGAGCCGATCGTTTCCGAAGCCTTGCGTCCGGCATTTGAACGCCTGGGGGCGGCTGCTCGACCGGACGAGATCCTCGATCTCAAGGTTCTCGACCCGGCGACCGGATCGGGCGCCTTTCTGGTTGAGGCGTGCCGGCAGATCTCCGCGCGGCTGGTCGAAGCCTGGAGCCTGCATGGCGGGCCGCCCGAGTTGCCCGCCGACGAGGACGAGCTGCTGCATGCCCGGCGTCTGGTCGCCCAGCAGTGCCTCTATGGCGTCGACCGGAATCCCATGGCCATCGACCTCGCGCGGCTCTCGCTATGGCTGGTGACGCTCGCCCGGGATCATGAGTTCACGTTCATTGACCACGCCCTGCGCCATGGCGATTCTCTGGTCGGTCTCACTCGGAAACAGATTGAGGGATTTCATTGGGATGCCGAGGCGCCGAGTTTCCAGTTGGGAACAGAGAGCGTGGAGGTGCAAAAGCACGTGGTCCGGGTCTCTGAGTTGCGCCAACTGATCCGCGAACTGGGCGACGAGGCGCCCGAGCATGAGCTTCGGGAGCTGCTGGACGAGGCCGACCGCGAGCTCCGCAAGGTTCGGAGCATCGCCGATCTGGTTTTGGCGGCGTTCTTCGATGGCGCGAAGCCGAAGGAACGCGAGAGCAAGCGGCTCAGCTACGCGGGTCAGTTGTCGGAGATAAGAGGGCACGGTGAGAGCGCCGGGGGCGAGGCACCGGCGCCTCCAGTTACGGGGTTCCACTGGGAGTTTCAATTTCCGGAGGTGTTCGAGCGCGAGAACCCGGGCTTCGATGCGGTCGTCGGCAATCCGCCGTTCGCGGGCAAGAACACGATCGCCGCGGCACAGCCCGCCGCCTATCCCGACTGGCTCAAGCAGCTTCACGCGGAGAGCCACGGCAACTCCGATCTCGTGGCGCATTTTTTTCGAAGGGCGTTCCGGCTCTTGCGAGACCGCGGCTCGCTCGGTCTCATTGCCACCAACACAATCGGACAGGGCGACACACGTTCAACGGGGTTGCGCTGGATTTGCCACCATGGCGGCGAGATCTATCGTGTGCAGCGCCGCCTTAAGTGGCCGGGCGATGCGGCGGTTGTGGTGAGCGTGCTTCACCTTGCGAAGGGGATTGATCCCGGCCCGCGCGAGCTGGATGGGCGAAAGGCCGATCGGATCACCGCGTTCCTGTTCCACGACGGCGGTCATGACGATCCGGAAAAGCTCGAGGCGAACGAGGGTAAGAGCTTCCAGGGCAGCATTGTTCTCGGGATGGGCTTCACCTTTGATGACACCGACGGGAAGGGGGTCGCAACGCCAATTGCCGAAATGGAACGGTTGATCGCAGAGAATCCGGACAACCAGGACGTGATCGTTCCTTACATCGGCGGCGAAGAAGTCAACACCAGTCCGGTCCATGCCCATCATCGGTATGTAATCAACTTCCACGACTGGCCGATGCGCCGCGCGGACCTGGGCCCGACTTGGCGGGATGCCGACGATGACCAACGCCGGTACTGGCGCCGCGAGGGAGTCGTACCGCTGGACTACCCCGAGCCAGTGGCGGCGGACTGGCCGGAGATACTTGCTATCGTCGAGACGAACGTGAAGCCAGAACGCGATGTTCAGAACCGGAAAGCCCTACGAGAACGCTGGTGGCACTACGCCGAGAAGCGACCCGGCCTTTATGCGGCCATTGACGGTTTGGATCGGGTGTTGGTGATCACGCAGACAAGTAGGACGGGTGCCTTTTGCTTCCTTCCCGCGCAAATCGTCTATAGCCACAAGTTGAACGTCTTCCCTTACTCCTCATACGCTGCCTTCGCGGCACTTCAGTCAGGACCGCATGATTTATGGGCGCGCTTCTTTGGTTCCACAATGAAGGACGACGCCGTCTACACTCCGTCCGATTGCTTCGAGACCTATCCCTTCGCCGAGAACTGGGAAACGCACCTGACCCTCGAAGCCGTGGGCAAGGCCTACTACGAAAACCGTGCGGCGCTGATGATCGAGAACGACGAGGGCATGACGAAGACCTATAACCGCTTCCATGACCCGGAGGAACGTGATCCGCGGATCGCGGAATTGCGCCGGCTTCATGCGGCGATGGACCGCGCCGTCCTCGACGTCTACGGCTGGGACGACATCCCGACCGACTACGAATTTCTGCTCGACTACGAGATTGAGGAGGAGACGTGGGGTAGGAAGAAGAAGCCCTGGCGCTACCGATGGCCGGACGGCATCCGCGACGAAGTGCTCGCCCGCTTGCTGGCCCTGAACGCGGAACGTGCCAGAGGTGAACGCGAACGCGGTGGCTGACCCGTCCGCCCGCTCGCGAGTCCTACCAATGGAAAGCAAACTCAAGCACCTTGAACTCATCCAGGGCGTCATTAACCGTCTCGCTTCCGATTCGTTTCGTATGAAAGGCTGGACCGTGGTCCTGGTCGCCGCCGTGTTTGTCCTCTTGGCCCGCCAGGACGCCTTCGACGCTGGCTACATCGCTCTTCTCCCCATCGCCGCCTTCTGGGGCCTCGACGGCTATTTCCTCTGGCAGCAACGCCTCTTTCGAGCCCACTACGACAAAGTCCGCGCCCAGCCTGCCGAGAAGATCGATTTCTCCATGGATGTCCGCGCATACAAAGGACCGTTGCGCCAAAGCTGGCTTGGGACGACGTTCTCCGACACCCTAGTGTTCTTCTACGGGGCCTTGCTCTTGTTCGTCCTGGTCGCCGTGTTCGCCGTTGGCGGCGAACTGGACCCCGCCGCCGTGCTGCCGGCACCCCATACTTCGATTTCCGGAAACGGGTAGGGCGCACCGATGGCCAGAGTTGTGTTCTTCAGCTTCGACTACGACGATGTGTGGCGCGTCAACCAGGTCCGCAACTCGGGCGCGTTCATCGACGAGCAACGCTCGGGATTTCGGGACAAGGCGGAGTACGAGCAAGTCAAGCGAAGCGGAGACGCCGCCATCGAACGGTGGATCCGAAAGCAGATGCACGGCTGCTCGGTCACTTGCGTTCTGATCGGCACTGACACCCATCGGAGCAGATGGGTCAACTTCGAGATCGCAGAGTCCATCGCAAACGGCATGGGCCTTGTCGGCATCTACATCCACAAGCTGCACATGCCGGACGATGAGCGGGACGCAGTTCTCGATATGCTTTTCCAGCCACAAAATCCGTTGGAGGACCACAGCATGCCGCCAAGAAACTCGTTCGAGCAGCTATTTCCTGATAAGGCCAGCGACCGCTTCGAGACCCATACCTGGGAACCGGCAGACGCCTGGTTCAATTGGGCGAACGACCTCGGCGCCTGGGTCGACGAGGCGGCCCGGCGGGTGGGGCGCTGACCTGTCGTGGCGGGGATTGTCGACGTTTACCCCCTTACACGGTCGGGGCCGATCAACCTCCCCGATGTTTCCGGGTAAGTTGCAGGATCGTTAGGATGGTAATGGTGAGGCAGGAGAATTGAGAGGCGCAGCGAACACGTCCTTGAACGAAAGTGCTGAGGTCCGCGACCGCCTGATCGATGCGTTGCGGCTGGACCTGATCGGTCCGGATCCGCGAGAAGACAATCTTCAGCATGAACGCCTGCCACATGCGCCATCGCGCTGGTACCTGACCGGCTTCCTGGCGCCGACGGGCGCACCGGACGCACAGCGGGCCCAGGACGCTGAGGAAGAATTGGACGAGCCGTCCGAGCCCACCCAAGGAGGCGACGACGCCAGCGCGCCGGAGCGGGGCAGCAGCAAGCGCGTCTTTCTGCCTTCGTCCATGGGGCTCAGCGCTTTGGCGGACGCGGCCACCAAACGCCTGCGTATCATGCTTTCTTGGGGCGACTACGCGCCAGAAGAAGAAATAGCGAGCGATGCCGTAGAGACTCGTGACGAACCCGGCGGTGAAGCGAATGCAGGCACAGCCCGGCGCCGATTCGCGCCCTGGGTCCGCCGACCGTGTGCCGCGAGCGTCGATGTCGATCTCGAGTCGGTTCCAGTCGGAACGCCGGTTCGGTTCGACGTGCCGGAGAGCACCGGTCTCGATCTTGTCTGCCTTGTTCGGCCAACGCGGGTGCGAGGGACAGAAGGCAATCTCGATACTCGCGCCATTTCCCTGTTCGTCGTCAATCGAAGGCGGCCCGCTGAGGACGACGATGTGCAGGACACCGCTTTCGCCTTCCAGGTCGAGATGACCGTAGAAGCGGACAGGCCATTCGTCCCGCGCTACGACCCGCGGGGCCTCGACAGCGACGACTGGGACGAGCGTCTCGGCGACCTGCACTACCGGGACGTGGCGGAATACGCCGTCGGTCACAACGTTTCCGTGCGCGCTGAAACGACCGATGGCGAATGTCGTCGGGTGCAAACCGAATGGATGCCCCATGCGGCGGTGGGGCGTGTGGAACCGTCGCACATCCCCGGTGTCGAATTCGGTATGGAGGCGCTGGGCTCGCTGAGGGATGCAGCCGATGCCAAGAGGTCGCTGGGCCCGCTGGTCAGCGTGTATCGCGACTGGATCGAAGGCCAGCGCGAACACGCGCAATCCTTCTCGGACCGACGAAGAGAAGTTGCAGACGAGCTGGTGAGCCGGGCTACTCGCGCGGCGGACCGCATCCAGGCGGGCATCGACCTGCTCGAAGATCCCGACCTGCTGGACGCGTTTCGCATCGCAAACCGCGCCATGGCGGCGGCGGCCCGGCGGCGAAAGGCGCAGGAAGACGACGTCGCGCCCGAGGCGACAGAGGCGCCTGCGTGGCGTCCCTTCCAGCTCGCCTACATATTGATGAACCTGCGGGGCATCGCCGAACCCACCCATGTCGAACGCGAGATCGTCGATCTCCTGTTCTTCCCCACCGGGGGTGGCAAGACGGAGGCCTATCTCGGGCTGGCGGCGTTCACGTTGGTCCTTCGCCGGCTGCGCGATCCTGACCCCGTGCATCGCGGCCTCTCGGTGCTGATGCGCTACACGCTTCGGCTCCTGACCCTCGACCAGCTTGGGCGCGCCGCCGCGCTGATTTGCGCGCTGGAACTGGAACGCGAGGCTGCGCCGGAGCGGCTCGGCACCTGGCCGTTCGAGATTGCGCTCTGGGTAGGCCGCGCGGCGACGCCCAATTACATGGGCAGGAAGGGCGATTCTTCCGATAAAACCGCGCGCGCCCGGACCCTTCGTTTCAAGAGCGATACGTCCCGCGATCCCCCGTTGCCGCTGGACCGCTGTCCCTGGTGCGGCACGAAATTCAGCAGATACTCATTCGATCTCACGCCCAATATCGACAACCCGACAAACCTGCTGGTCCGCTGTGCGAGCCGGCGGTGCGACTTCTCGGGCAGCAGGCGCCATCTGCCGATAGTCGCGGTGGACGAGCCCATCTACGAACGCCTGCCTGCCTTCATGATCGCGACCGCCGACAAGTTCGCAGCGATGCCGTGGACCGGAGAGACGGCTGGTTTCTTCCGGGGCGGCGATCCGAGCGATCCGCGCCCGCCCGATCTCATCATTCAGGATGAGCTGCATCTCATCTCGGGGCCGCTCGGAACCATGGCGGGGCTTTACGAGACGGCCGTGGACCATCTCAGCCGACGGCTCATCGACGGCAGAGAAGTGCGCCCGAAGATCATTGCATCCACCGCGACCGTGCGCCTCGCCCGAAAGCAGATTCAAGGCCTGTTCGGTCGACCGTCCGTCGCGGTGTTTCCGGCGCCTGGCATAGATCGGCGCGATTCATTCTTCGCGGAACAGGCATCGCGACAGGACGTGGCCCCCCGGCTCTATGTCGGCATTGCCGCGCAAGGGCGCGGGCCGAAGGTCATTTTCCTGCGAAGCACGATTACACTGATGGCCGCAGCGCAGGCTGCCTGGGACGCGGCAGCGCAAGGCGGTGGCATCAATCCCGCCGATCCATACATGACGGCCGTTGCGTACTTCAACGCCCTGCGCGAACTGGGCAGCGCACGGCGCATCGTGGAGGACGAGATCGGTTCCCGACTCCTAACATACGCCAACCGCAAACGCCTCGACGAGGCAGAGGGCCTGTTCGCCAATCGACAAATCGCTTTCGAGCCGGTCGAGCTGACTTCGCGTGTGGGGACCGCCAACGTCGCTGAAGCCAAGCGTCGTCTCTCGCTGGGCTTCGCGGATCGTGACCATGTGGACGTTGCCTTGGCGACGAACATGATTTCCGTCGGACTCGACATCACGCGGCTTGGGCTGATGCTCGTCTCCGGTCAGCCGAAGACCACGGCCGAGTACATCCAGGCCACAAGCCGGGTCGGCCGCGACTCCACCCGACCCGGTCTGGTGGTAACTCTTCTCAATGTTCATAAGCCACGTGACCGCTCGCACTACGAGCGCTTCGCGACCTGGCACGAGTCCTTCTATCGCGGCGTCGAGGCGACCAGCGTCACCCCGTTCTCCCCGCGCGCCATGGACCGCGCTCTGCCTGCGGTCACGGTTGCCCTGGCAAGGCTGGGCGTCCCGGAGCTGACGCCGGCGCTGGCGGCGGGGAGCGTCGAGAACCACGGCACGGAGACCGCAGACCTGGCCCGGGCGGTCGGCGAACGGGCGCGCAATCATGCCGACGGTCTTCCCGACGGCTTCGCCGCTCACGTCGGAAACCGCGTGCAAAGCCTCGTCGACGATTGGGCGAGGCTCGCCCACGAAGCCGGCCAGGGCGGGGTGGCGTTCGGATATGCACGGGACCGAGATAGCGGCACGTCTACGCCCCTGTTGCGCGAAATGATCGATCCGGACCGCGATGTGCTCAACGACACGCAGCTTCGATTCCGGGCGCCGCGTTCGTTGCGCGACGTCGAACCGGGCGTGCTGCTCGGCATCAAGACCCCCGAAGGTCAGGACATCGAGTAGGCGCCCGATGGCCGACAACATAATTCGCCAGAGCCAGTTGATAACGACCTATGGGCCGGGAGCGATGATCGACCTCCCGGACTACTCGATCATTGTCTCTGGCCTTCAGGACTGGTCCCACCTGCGTCGGGAGAAGGTCGACGAGCCGCGTCTTGCTGCAAAGCTGAGGCGGTTGCTGGACCTCCCCTCGCTTGAACTCTGGACGCCGCCTCGCCACGAGGAAAACGCCCGCCAGGCCGCGCCCGTCGGCGCGCGCATCTTCCCGACCTGGTTCATTGTCAAGGAGGCCAAGCCCTCGCCCCGGGACCCGCAGTGGCGCCGCCGCCGATTGGTGCGATGGGACCACCTGGACAGGGGTCGGTTCCGCGACGAAGACGGCAAGCGCAAGCCGGTGGTCCCGGTCCGCTTCGTCTGCGGTTGTCGGCGCGGCCATATCGACGATCTGGACTGGCGGCGGTTTGTTCACCAGAGCGGGAGGACGTGTGAACGCCCGCTCTGGCTCGAGGAACGCGGCACCGGCGCGGACATCGGCGACACCTTTGGCGTTTGCGACTGCGGCGAAGAGCGCTCGCTGTACGAGGCTTCAAGTCCGGGCACGGGCGCGCTCGGACACTGCGAGGGCAAGAGGCCGTGGATCGGGCAATTTGCGCGCGAGGCCTGCGGCGAACCCTATCGGCTGCTCGTTCGCACGGCGAGCAACGCGTACTTTCCCCAGACGATGAGCGTCATTTCGCTGCCAGAGTTCGATGCCGGGCTGGCCGCGAAAGTCTCGGCGCACTACGATCGGCTGAAAGCGGCTGATGATCTGGGCGCACTTCAGAACTTTCGAATGATGCCTGAACTCGATGCTGCGTTTGCCGACATCGCCGACGAAACTGTGCTCGCAGAGTATCGCCGTCAACAAGGCGAAGGAGAACGGGAAGAGGTACCGGTCAAGACCGCCGAGTTTGAGATACTCGACAAGGGCGACAGCATCATCGGCGAAGATGATCCGCGTTCCAGGTTCTTTGCCGAAACATTGGAGCGCAGCGCCTGGGATCCCGACGAGGAAACTCTGCTTGCGGTTGTCGACAAGCTGGTGCTGGTGCACCGGCTACGCGAGGTGGTGTCGTTACTCGGATTCACGCGCTTCGAGGCGATCAGCCCGGACAAGGATGGCGAGCTCGATCTGGACGTTATCAGGGCCTCGCTTGCCGAAACAATCACCTGGCTGCCCGCGGTCGAGAATCGTGGCGAGGGCATCTTTCTGTCCATCAACGCGGAGGCGGTGGAGAGATGGTTGGCACGTCCTGGCGTCCAGGATCGCGGACGGCAGCTTTTTGAGGGCTGGCGCACATGGGCCGCCGAGCGCCATCGTCCCGAAGAGGGGTTTCCCGGACTGGCTTATGTAATGCTCCACTCTCTCTCGCACGCGCTGATGACGTCGATCGCGCTGGATTGCGGTTACCCTGCCAGCTCTCTGCGCGAACGCGTCTACGCCGGCGACGGCGGTTACGGCATCCTGATCTACACGGGCTCGTCGGACTCCGAAGGCACGCTTGGCGGGCTGGTGGAAACCGGCCGCCGCCTTGGCGCACATCTTCGTCGAGCCGTCGAGGACGGCCGATTGTGCTCCAACGACCCGGTGTGCGCTGAACATGCGCCCGATTCGCAACTTGAGGGTCATTCACTGCAAGGAGCGGCCTGTCACGGCTGCCTGCTTATCGCCGAAACAAGCTGCGAGCAGCGCAACGATTTCCTTGATCGGGCGCTTGTCGTTCCGACCGTTGCTCTCGGGGATGCCGCGTTCTTCGATTGGCCCGAGCACCGGTCGCGATGAAATTCGATGCGTTGGCTGCAGTAGACGGTAAGGATCTCGTCCGGCTGGCCGAGCTGCTGGAGGCCGGCCTCCTGGCACCTCCCATCAGTGCGCTGTCGCTGCGTGACCACATGGGCGTCGCTCACGCCGCGTCGGTCGCGGAATGCCTTGCAAATCTCAGCACCGACGGCATGGCGCCCGTGCACATCGCGGTGATGCTTCGTGCCTTCGCCGCCGGAGCCCATGCGGCAGGCGGCCCCTCCTTGCCCGTGGACTTGGTCGTCAGCGGGCCCAATGCAACAGTCGGAGCACGCGATACTGGCGTCGTCATACGGCAGCTTTTCGCCAGGGCGCGTGAGCGAGTGTTGGCCGTTGGTTTTGCGGTTCGTCAGGGGAAAGCCGTGTTCAAAACTCTGGCCGGCCGGCTCGACCACGACGAGTCCCTACAGGCAACTTTGTGCATCGATGTCCGCCGCCAGCACGGCGATACCTCCATCAACCGCGACATCCTTCTGCGCTTCGCAAACGAATTTGTTCGCAACGAATGGCCCGGAAGCCGATTGCCACGGGTCTATTATGACCCCCGGTCGCTCGATCCCGCAGGGCGTACGGCCAGTTCGATGCACGCCAAGTGCGTCGTTATCGACGGTCGGGAGGCACTCGTTACTTCCGCGAACTTCACCGAAGCGGCGCAGGCAAGAAACATCGAACTCGGCTTGCTCGTGAATTCACAGCCGGTGGCGCGCAAGATCGAGGAGCACTTCCTGTCTCTTATCGCGAATGAAAATCTCGTCAGGTTGACTCTGTCCTGATCGGGTGTGTCGGCGACAGCTCATGTTATTGCCAGCGTGTGAGTTGAGCCAGCTGCGTCGCAATCTAGAAAATTTCCGCTGTCACCGCGTGACCAAAAGGATACACGGGTGATTAGAGAACAATAGGAGATGACCGACGACACAGCCGTGCGTCCCGGGCTTTAGCGCGCGGCGAAGGCCGGCCGGTCGGTGATTGCCGTCTCGGAATACTATTTCCGAAACAGTCGCAAGGCTCAGTTCACTGCGCCGAATATTTCAGGATACGCGGAAAGTCATGCCAGAATTGGCGAACTGCCCCACCGAGCTCGTCAAATTCTTCCTCTGTAATTTCCAAACTTTCGTAGTCCGCTTCAAAGACCTGATAGTCGCATTTGAGATACTGCGGATACGTCTTCTTTAGGTCATCAAACGATGACCCTTTTCCATGCTTGTACACATTTACTATGAGCCGGCAGGCGTCAAGCAATACATACCACTGCTTTGCCCTAATTTTCCAACCCTGGCTCTCCAGGAAATCCAAGATATCCGATACTGGAGCTGTCCACAGTTGGTCCTGTTTGGCCGTACGACATCCCCAACGTTGAATTTCGCGTTCTAAATGAGAGCGGACATCTTTTTCCCACGCATGATATAGAGTGGCCAGACATGCAAGCGTGATCTGTCTCTTCATGTTCATTCCATATTCATAGAAATCGATGCCTGCCTCAGTTGCGGCGTCGGCATAGTCACCTGGATCGTCTTCTCCATGTGATGGTTGACTCATAAATCTCTGCCATGCGTCATTCGCGGCGGCATCTGCTTCTTCCTCTAGGTTGGAGAAGTTTTCAAACACACGAGCTCTTACTTGCTCCATGAAAAAGTCATGACGAGCAAGGAGGTGTTCCTGCAACAAGGGATATAGTCCGATATCCATCAATGGTGCCATGTAGTCTTGTCGTTAGCACTGCCTCTGCCACCGGGGGACTCCGGGAGGTGAACCCTATCACCGGGCGCCATATTCCATGTCACGAGTCTGGGCCTCACGCGTCAGCTGCTCGAGCACCTGTTCGCATTCGCGGTCGATGGCATTCTTGTAGGCTATGACGTCTTCCATGCGAATGCGGCGATGCTCGCCGACCTTCCGATGCGGGATGCCTTCTGGTCGAGGAGCTTGATCAGGAAGGGACGGGAGACGTTCAGCACGTCTGCTGCCTAGACGTTGGTGAGCTTGGCGCTCTCCGGAATGAGCGTAACACCCCGACTGGATAGGTCGGTCTCCGGCGAAGCCTCTAAATTGGACGAACAAGTCACGAAAGGCCAACTGTGGTCTGGAGTATGAATTCAACCGGTTGCGACACGATTACGATCTGCCGCGCTCGTTCCCGCGGCCTGAGCGAAGAATAGAGGGATTCTGACGGGTTAAGCCGGTTGTCGCCGTATCGGATTGCGGGTCCTTACTTGACCCGCATATACGTGAGGAATGGACGACGAGCCTGCGTCGGCAGTGGACGAATTTCGGCCGGACCGGCCGCAGGTGCAGCCTGAATATCGCCAAGAGTAGACACCGCCCAGGCAGTTACCGAGCGAGCGTGTCATTTTGCATCAAATTCAGTGTGAACAGAATAATTGACGGAAACGGTCAGCAGCATCCCCTTTGACTCTCTGGAACACGAAGGCGGCTTACCGCCGTACTCACGGTATCGTCCCGGTTCGATCCGTACTGCCCTGCCCTTCAGATGTCCGACAGCACCTTGCGGATGACCTCGTCGGCGATCTCCCGGTCGACGCTGACATAGTAGTGTTCGGTGGTGCGCAGCCACTTGTGGCCGAGCTGCCGGGCGATCAACTGGAGCGGCATGCCGGCGTCGCGGATCCGGGTGGCGTAGGTGTGGCGCAGCCTGTGGAAGCTGATCCCCCTGGTGCGTTCGTCTTGTTGCGCCGCGGCGTAGAGCTGTCCCCACATGGTGGAGCGGGTCCATTTGCGGCCGTCGGCGCGCCGGACCAACCAGTCGTCTTCCGTCCGGTCGGCCCTGAGCGATTCGAGAAACCGCCAGCCGGCCTCGGACAGGACGACGGTGCGGCCGGGGCTGCGCTTGGCCGGCGGCACGTCGAGCTTGCGAGTGGTGGCGACGAGGTCGCTGCAGCGCAGGTTGGACAGTTCGCCGAACCGGCAGCCGGTATGGAGCGCGGCGTCGATCAGCCGCCGCAGTTCCGGCGGGGCGTTGCCGCGCAGGACGTCGATGGCTTCCGGGGAGATCGCCTTCGGGGCCGGGGCCTGGGCGTGCCGGAAGTAGCCGACCCGGCGCCATTCGGCGTCCGAGTCGATCCGGCGGTTGACGAAGGCGAGGGTGAGCGCAGCGCGCAGCAATGCGAACTGGCGGTTGAGGGTCGCCTTGCGCCGGCGCACTCGCTCGAGCGGATGGATATCGTGGTTGGGCCTGGCCTGCGCGGGCTCGGCAAGTGCGGTCGACAACCAGCGCGCGATGTCATCGGCGCGAAGATCGCGCAGCGGGACAGCGCCGAGATGGCGGGCAACCCGCTTCGCGATATTGAACTCGTTCCGCGACGTTCGGCCCGAGGGCGCATTGCGGCGGAGATAGTCGTTGAGGGCGTGGGCAACCGTGTAGGCCCCGCAGTCCGACGAGACGTCCAGGAGCCGGAAAGCCGGTTCGGGCCGGTTTTCCGGAACGGCGGATGCGGCCTCTTTTTCGAACCAGCGCCAGGCCAGCCAGGTCGCGTCCCCGTGCGACAGGAAGCCGTGGGCGCCGAGGCGCTTCTTGCGGTAGCCACCGCCGTCCTTCAGGCGGAGGCGCGCGTACCACTTGAGCGGCCGGCCGGTTTCGGTGCAGATCGAGAGGCCGAGGGCGCGGCCGCGGCCGAGCGCCATCCAGTAGGGTTCGGTCCGGGGCGGCAGCGAGTCGATCTCCCAGGGATCGGAGAGATCGACCGCAGCAGTGCGCATAAGTCTGCCCTTCGGCGCAGAAGAGGCCTGTCGTTTCGTCATTCGGAGGAAAGCGTCAGCGGCATGAGAGAGGGACAGTTCGATATCGCGGACCGCGCGGTCCGGCGGAAACTCGCCGCGCGCACGGATCCCTACTGGCTCACCTTCGCCAGGCACCGGTCGATCGGCTTTGCCAAGCGGCGCGCCTGGACCTGGCACGCCCGCTTCCAGTGGCCGGACGGCGCGCGGCGCAGAAAGATCATCGGCGTTGCCGCCGACTCGCCCCACGATCGCTCCGGCCTGGAGCGGCTGACCTTCGACCAGGCGATGGGCCGGGTCAAGCTGTGGTGCGCCGAGGCCCGGGTGGCCGGCCGGGACTGGCAACGGCACCGCCCTCCGCGCCTGGCGCCGCCCGAAGCGTCCGGCGCCTATACGGTGCGTCACGCCTTCTGGGACTGGCTGGAGTGGCGCCGCAGGGCCGGCCTGCCGGTTCATCCCTACCGGACGACCTACCGGCGCTATCTCGGACCGGAGATCGGATCCCTGCCGCTTGCGCAGCTTGAACAGCGGGACATCGTCCGGTGGCGCGACCGGATCGCCGCGACACCGGCCTGGGATTCGGCCGTCCGCTTTCCCCACATCAGCGAGGTCGAGACCGGCAGCGCCCTGTTCGAGGCGATCCGACGGCGCAGGAAGACGGCCGACAATCACCTGGTGGCGCTCAAGAACGCGCTCGACCATGCCCATCTTCACGGCCTGATCGACTCCTCGATCGGGTGGCGCGGCGTCCGGCTTCTCCCGAACCTGGGCCGCTATCGGCCGCCGGTATTCGAGCCCGAGGAAGTCGAAATGCTGATCGGCGCGCTCGATCCGTCGGTGCGCCACCTGGTCGAGGCGGTCTGGCATTCCGGCGCACGCATCGGCGAGATCGCCGGCCTGACCGCCGAGCGGGTGCTCGCAGATCATCGCAAGATCGTCGTCATCGACACAAAGAGACGGACCGCCCGCGGGGTCGCGCTGACGCGCCGCGGAACGACATTCTTCGCCGGCCATGCGGAGGGCAAGGCCACGGCGAGCCGGTGTTCCGCAATCCCCTGGGGGCGCCCTGGACGGTGCAGCGGGCGGGCAACCAGCTGAGGAAGGAACTGCACCGCATCCGCTGGCCGGAGCCGGTCACCTTCCGGGCCCTGCGCAGTT
The DNA here is from genome assembly GCA_011523655.1 of Rhodospirillaceae bacterium. Taxonomy (GTDB): domain Bacteria; phylum Pseudomonadota; class Alphaproteobacteria; order Bin65; family Bin65; genus Bin65. Next base: position 2,127 of record WTGH01000034.1, on the reverse strand, counting down.
CCTATTCGAGCTTCCTGATCGCCGGCGGCGTGCCGCCGGCGGTGGTGGCGCGGCAGCTCGGCCACTATTCCAGCATGACCACGGAACTCTATTACGGCCATATCTCCGAGTCGGCGGTCGACGCGATGATCCGGCAGAAGATCGACGGGGCCGGTCTCGTCCCGGCATCGTGACAATCGCGGCCATTGCCGGCAGACAGGGCCGCCGCCACATCCCGCCGGAACCCCACGCGAGGACTACCGATGCGCGCCCTGCGCCTGATCGAGGAAGAGCAGCTGTCCTTCGGCGAGATCGCCGACCCGCCGCCGCCCGGCGACGGCGAAGCGCTGCTGCGCATGCAGGCCCTGTCGCTCAACCATATCGACCTGTTCGGCGTGCGCGGCATGGCTTTCGCCAAACGCGAACTGCCGCTGATCGTCGGCGTCGAGGGCTCGGGCGTCGTCGAGGCGGTCGGGCCGGGCGTTAGCCATGTCGCGCCCGGCGATCTTGCCATCGTCTATCCCGGCCTGTTCTGCGGCGTCTGCCGGCGCTGCAAGGCCGGGCAGGAAAACCTGTGCGAGGATATCGGCGGCATCATGGGCTTCCATGTCGACGGGCTGGCGCGCGAGCGGCTGGTCGCCCCGGCGGCAAGGGTGCTCAAGGTCCCGGCTGGCGTCACCGCCGTGCAGGCTGCCTGCACGACCGTCACCTTCGCCACGGTGCAGCACATGCTGTTCGACAATGCGAAGCTGGAGCCGGGCGAGACCATCCTGGTCCATGCCGGCGGCAGCGGCATCGGCTCGACGGCGATCCGCATGGCCAAGGCGATCGGCTGCACGGTCATCACGACCGTCGGCAGCGCGGACAAGGCCGAGAAGGCCGCCGCGCTAGGCGCCGACCATGTCATCGACTATCGCGAAGAGCGCTTCGAGGGCCGGGTCCGGCGGCTGACCGGCCGGCAGGGCGTCGACGTCGTGTTCGAGCATGTCGGGCCGGACACCTGGCCCGGCAGCCTGCTCTCGCTCAAGCGCGGCGGCCGGCTGGTGACCTGCGGCTCGACCAGCGGCGTCAGCGCGCCGACCAACCTCTATGCCCTGTTCCAGCAGCAGCTCAGGATCATCGGTTCATTCGGCTCGTCGGTGCGCAACTGCCGGGAGAGCCTGGACAAGATGGCGGCGGGCATCCTGCCCGTCGTCGACAGCGAGATCGCGCTCGAGGACTTCCCGGCCGCCATCGAGCGCCTGCGCGCCCGCGACGTGTTCGGCAAGATCGTGGCGACCTTCTGAGCGGGAGGCCGGGGCGCATGGCCGGGGACCGCGCCTGAACTGCGACGCTGATCCGGGACGTCGTTGAGGGACCGGATTCGCTCCGCCCGGATCGGGTATGGTCGAACGGTTGCCGGACCGGGCGACATCCGGTTCGCGCACCGGCCGGCAAGTCGCAGGACACCCGCCACGACCCGCCGGCCGGGGCTCGGCAGTCAGGTGCGTTCCGTGGAGCAAGCCTTGCCCAACAAACTTATTTTTTGTTGGGCAAGAGACGGTCCGCGAGATCGTCCGGCGATCGGCGCCCTGCCGTGACGCCGGCGGGGACGGGTTGGGCGGTATCGTCACGAACTTTCAACCGGGGGGACCCATGCCGAAGGACCACACCTACGCTGCGACGGTCACCTGGACCGGCAACCGGGGCGCGGGCACGCGCAGCTATCGCGGCTACGGCCGCGAGCACGACATCGCCTGCCCCGGCAAGCCGGTGCTCCGCGGCTCGGCCGACCCGGCCTACCGGGGCGATGCGGACCGACACAATCCGGAGGACCTGCTGGTCGCCGCGCTCTCGGCCTGCCACATGCTCTGGTACCTGCACCTGTGCGCCAGCGCCAGGGTCGTGGTCACGGCCTACGAGGACCGCGCCGAGGGCAGGATGCAGACCCACGCCGACGGCGGCGGCGAATTTACCGAGGTGACGCTCCGGCCGCGGGTGACGATAACCGGCGACAGCGACGCGGCGACGGCGGAGCGGCTGCACGAACAGGCGGGCGCCATGTGCTTCATCGCCCGTTCGGTGAACTTCCCGGTCGCCCATGCGCCGGAGATCGTCGCGGCGTAAGGCCCGATTGCCCCCTGGGCCCCGGCCCCTCTGGCTGCCGCC
>WTGH01000006.1 GCA_011523655.1 Rhodospirillaceae bacterium | reverse complement strand
CTGCCCGACGGCCGCCTGGTCCATTCCACCGAGCTTTATACCGAAACGGAGTTGAAGACGTCCGTTGCGTACAACGAAGGATGGCGCCTCCTGCGCGGGCAGAACGGCTTCAACGCGTCCTTTGAACAGCCGGACGGCCTGCGCATCTTCTGGGGCGTCAGCGACCCGGTCGGCAGCGACGGCTGGCAGTCGGACCAGATCCGGTTGGTCGAGCGCCTGCTGCCGCATGTCCGCCAGTCCGTCGGCATACGCCAGGCGCTGGCGGCTGCCGATGCCCTGGGCTCGGGCCTGGAAAACCTGCTGGACAACAACCGCATCGGCGTCGTGCAACTGGACCGCAAAGGGCGCGTGATGGAGGCCAACGGGCCGGCGCTCGACATCTTGCGCCGCGGCGACGGGCTGCTGAACCGCGACGACGCCCTCGACGCCTGGCTGCCGGCGGACCGCAGCCGCCTGCAAAGGCTGGTGGCGCGCGCGCTGCCGGACCTGTGGGGCGAGGCCCCGAGCGGCGGTTCGATGACGGTCCGGCGTCCTTCGGGCCGGTCGCGGCTGGGCCTGCATATCAGCCCGGTGGGCGACCGGGCGGCGGATTTCGGGGGGCGCCGGGTGGCGGCGCTGGTGCTGGTGATCGACCCTGCGCGCCGTCCGCGCATCGACGCGGGGCGGGTGGCGGTGACGCTCGGCCTGACGCCGTCGGAGGCCCGGGTGTCGGCGCTGCTGGCCGAGGGCCTGAGGGTGCAGGAAATCGCCGCCGCCACGGGCCTGTCCGAGAACTATGTGCGCTGGCTCTTCCAGCAGGTCTACCGAAAGCTTGACGTGTCGGGGCAGGTCGACCTGGTGCGGCAGGTTCTGGCTGTGGACGCGCTGCCCCGAAGCTGACGCCGCAGCGCCGACGGCCCGCCGGCGGCGGGCGATTCTTCTCCTCGCGCCGCTCTTGTCCGCTCTCCCGGCAGTCTCCCGATACCTTCTTTTTTGAAGGATTTACAAGAGCCTTGTCGGTCCTGTTTGTACGCGCCCGGAAGACCGCCGCGGCCGGGCATCGCCCGGCGGCGGACCGTTTGTTGCGACGGGGAGCGGATCCATGGCTTCGGCCTACAGCATCGGTTGTCAATGCCGCTTCTGCCGGTCCCGGAGACAGCCCTTGCGGTGTGAGGAAGCAGAGAGCAGAGAGCAGAGAGCAGAGAGCCGGAAACCGGAAGCCGGGTTGCGCCCGGCGTCCGGGCCGCGCGCTTTCCGGCATCCTTCCCGTCGCCGACCCGGCTGAAAACGGAAACGCCGGCAGCGGCACCGCTGCAGCCGGTAAGGCCGCCGCCGGAATCCGGGCCGGCATCGCCATCCGGCAGCGGCGCCCGACCGGACGAACAGGGTCCGGTTCCGAGAACCGACCCTGCCGCCGGCCGGCGGTTGTTGCCTCCTCCCTCCACCCGCCGGCCGGCGGCGCCAAACCGGCCGGGCGCCACCTACTCTTCGCCGGGGTAGACCGGCGGGACCAGCGTCTGGTCGGAGAAGGGCGGCCGGACGTAGGCGCCGGCCTCTGCGCGCTCCGGCAGCTCGATCGGCTCCGGCGTCAGGTCCTCGTAGGGGATCATGCTCAAAAGGTGGCTGATGCAGTTCAGCCGCGCGTGCTTCTTCACGTCGGCATTGACGACGTACCACGGCGCCTGCTTGATATCGGTATGGGCGAAATTTTCGTCCTTCGCCCTGGAATACTCGACCCACCGGCGCCGCGATTCCAGGTCCATGGGGCTCAGCTTCCAGCGCTTGTGGCCCTGTTCGAGCCGGCTCTGGAACCGCTTTTCCTGCTCTTCGTCGGAGACGGAGAACCAGTATTTGATAAGGATGATGCCGGAGCGCACGAGCATGCGCTCGAATTCCGGGCAGGAGCGCAGGAACTCCCGGTGCTCCTCTTCGGTGCAGAAGCCCATCACCCGCTCGACGCCGGCCCGGTTGTACCAGCTCCGGTCGAACAGGACCATCTCGCCGGCGGCGGGCAGGTGGGGCACATAGCGCTGGAAGTACCACTGGGTCTGCTCGCGCTCGGTCGGCGCGGGCAGGGCGACGACCCGGCAGATGCGCGGGCTCAGATGCTGGGTGATGCGCTTGATGACGCCGCCCTTGCCGGCCGCGTCCCGCCCCTCGAAGACGACCACGACCTTGAGGCCCTCGTGCTTGATCCATTCGAGCATCTTCACGAGTTCGAGTTGGAGCCGGAACAGCTCCTGCTCGTAGCGTTTGTTACCGATTTTCCGGGGGCGGCCCTGCGCTTCGGCGCTGCCGCTCCCGGCCGTCTTCTTCGACTTGTCCATGTCTTCCTCCCCCAACGCAGCATCGGAATGCGCCCCCGGAATGCAGCGGGACGGGCCGGTTCGATCTCCCCGACTCATGCAGCAAACCGGAAGGCGGTGCTACACCTTTCTGCGGCGCGGACCTGTCCGGCAGATTGAGGCCGCAGCGTGAGGGCGCTGTTCGGCGAAAACCGTACCTAATCCAGCAGGTTGCGGGTATCCGGCAGGATATCGGCGACATCGGGCACGGACCGGTAAATCCGCTTCTGCGGCGCCGCGAAGATATCGAAATCCTTCAGGCAGCGGGTGTTGACCGCCCAGCCGTCGAACGGAACCGACCCCGTGTCGACTTCGCCCTGCGTCGGCATGCTGGTCCGGCGGAACGGCAGGATCCCGCAGACCGGGCAGAAATAGTCCCGTCCGGTGTAGGATCCCCATTGGTAGAGGGTCAGTTCGGAGAGCGGCGTGTAGATTTTCACCGCGTCCGCCGGCATCCGGTGGATGAGCGCGCCGCGCACCCGGCAGATCGAACAGTCGCAGACCCGGACATGGTCGATGTCGGCGGTGACCTCGAAGCGGACCTTCCCGCAGTGGCAGGCGCCGTCATAGGTTTTCTTCATTTTCGGTTTCCACACGGAAAATCTGCCTGAGAGCGCAGTTTACCCGCGTCACAGCCGCAGCCCCACCCTTCATTTCGACCAAGCGCAGCGAGCGGAGAAATCTTTCAGCCGCGGTGCTACGGACCTTGCATCGAAGTTGAAAGATATCTCCGCTCCGCGGCCTTGCGGCCGCTCCGGTCGATATGACGGGGGCGGTGGCGTAAACACCCTGCCCGGCGCGGTTCCTGTTGCGCCTCTACTCCTCCGCCCGCGCCATCCGCTCGACGATGCGGCGGGCCTGGAGGCCGGCGCGGTCGGCGGCGAGGTCGAGGCGCGGCGCGGCCGGGTCGAGGTCGAGATTTTCCTGCTGGCCGGCGATCACCGCCAGGTCTTCCTCGAACGCCTTGTGGACCAGGGCGAAATCGAGTTCGCTGAGGCTCGGGTCGCCGCCGGCGAAATCCTGCGCCTGGGCCCAGAAATAGTGCGCGCTCGTCCCGGTCTCCGGCGTGATCGCGTTGAGGTTCCATGTGGTCACCGCCTTGCTGCGATCGCCCTCGCGCGCGCCGGAGCCGGCCTCGGCGGCGCCAATATCGATGCGCACGAAGGACGGCGGCGTATAGATCGTGTTCATCCAGCGGTCGACCCTTGCACCGGCCGCGAAATCCGCAAGCAGCCGGAAATAGGGCGGCGCCGGCGTGTCCAGCGCCCAGCGGTCGACCTCGATCCTGTCGCCCTCGATGCGGTAGTCGACCGGAATCTCGTTCTCCGGGATCGCCGTGTCGGCGAGCGTCGTCCGGTGCAGCGCGGGCAGATGGCTGAGGTCCATCAGGTTCTCGACGACCAGCATGGCGTTGCCGGCGACCGCCAGGGTCTCGCCGCGCCAGGTCCAGTCCGGATGGTCCATGATGCCGAAGTCGGGAATCCGGCTCTCGTCGGCCAGCGCCGGATCGCCCGGCCAGATCCAGATCCAGTGGTGTTTTTCGGCGACCGGATAGCTGCGCACCCGGGCCGACGGCGGGATCTGCGTCTGGCTCGGGATGTGGACGCAGGCGCCGTCGGGCGCGAAGCGCAGGCCGT
>WTGH01000039.1 GCA_011523655.1 Rhodospirillaceae bacterium | reverse complement strand
AACTAGAAACCGAAAAATCCCGACTTGACTACCAATGCCTCATAAAAGGGTGAGGAAAATTGAGCAATTTTCTCACCCTCATCCCGAGTAGCCCCGGATTTGATCCGGGGCGTATCGAGGGACGCTCCGCCGCAACGAAGACGCTACGTTTCCACCCGGAACGGATGCGCCCTAGTCGAGGCGCTGGCGCTCCTGTAGGACAGCGGCGAACCCATGCCCGAGCATCCAGCGTGCATCCCGGAGGCGCTATGTTCTACCGGCCCGGCCACGAGCGTCACGGCCTGCCCCGCAACCCGTTCAACGCGCTGGTCGTGCCGCGGCCGATCGGCTGGATTTCCAGCCTGGCGCCCGACGGCACGGCCAATCTCGCGCCCTTTTCCTTCTTCAACGCGGTCAGCTATTCGCCGCCCCAGGTCATGTTCTCCGCCGGTCCGCGCCCGCACCGCAAGGGCGAGCCCTACGACCCCAAGGATTCCCGGATCAACCCCGAGGCAACCGGCGAGTTCGTCTGCAACATGGCGACCTGGGACCTGCGCGACGCCATGAACCTCACGTCCGAGCACGTCCCGCCCGGCGTCGACGAGTTCGAGCATGCCGGGCTGACCAAGGCGCCGGCGGAAACCGTGGCGCCGCCGCGGGTCGCAGAATCGCCGATCCATCTCGAATGCCGTTTTCTCCGGAGCGTCCGCATGAAGGCGTGGGAGGGCTACGGGCCGAACGTGGTGATTTTCGGCGAGGTCGTGGGCATCCATATCGACGATACGGTGCTGACCGATGGCTTCGTCGACATGGCGAAGGTCCGCCCGATCGGCCGGCTCGGCTATCTCGACTATGTCACCGTGGCCGACGTCTGGACCATGCCCCGGCCGGATTGAGGGGCCGCTCTGGCGCGCAGGACTTCGGGATCGAGCGGATCGAGCCGGGCCGGATCGAAGGGCCGCAGGTCGACCGTCCTGGCCGCGCCGTCCACGATTAGCTCCGCCATCGCCTCGGCGGTCGAAGGGCCGTTGAGCATGCCCCAGACGCTGTGGCCCGTGGCGACAAAGGCCCCGGCGATGCCCGGCACCGCACCGATCAGCGGCAGCCCGTCCGCCGTCACCGGCCGGAAGCAGGCTTGCTCGGCCAGCACGCTCGACGCCGCTAGGTCCGGCGACACGCAGGCGGTCAGGCGCTTGAGCCGCGCGACGGCATCGGGTTCGGCTGCGACGTCCGCCGGATCAACGGGGAGGCCCTGCTCGCCGGACGAGCCGCAGACATAGGTCGTGCCGTCCGGCCGCGGGTAGAATTCGGGATGCGCCTCCTCCCCGCCTTCGGTTTCGACGTCGGCGAACAGCGACTCCGGCGAGGGCTCGTAGTCGAAGACCAGGCTGTGCGCCTTGACGCCGAAGACGGCGGGCAGCGGCAGCCAGCGGCAGGCCAACAGCGACCACGGCCCCATCGCGATCACCACCGCGTCCGCGGCCAGTTTCGTATCGTCGATGACCGCGCCGGCCGCCCGTTTGCCGTCGGGCGACAGGGCAAGGCCCTGCACGCAGCCCTCGACCAGCCGCGCGCCGCGCTCGGTCGCGCCCGCCATCATCGCTGCAGTGAAGGCCGCGGGATGGATCTGTGCCGTAGTGTCGGCGGTGCTGAGCCGGCCGTGAACCGCGCAGTCCGCGGCGAGCCAGTCCGGCGGCGCCAGTCTGCCGAAGCGGCTGACATCCTGCCCTTCGCGGGCGACGACGCCCAGCGCCCCGACCCGGCGGTAGCCCCAGTCGCGTTCCGGGTTCTGCGCCAACTCGGCGTGCAGATCGAAGCCGCGCCGGGCGAGCGCCGCCACCGGCGTGCCGTCGCACCAGTCGCGCGCCAGGAAGCCACCGGACTTGCCCGACGCCGCATTGGCGACGCCCGCGCGCTCGACAACGACCGCCTCGATGCCGCGCAGGCTGAGGAAGTACGCGATGCAGGCGCCGATCACGCCGCCGCCGCAGATCAACACCGTCACGCGGCAACGAACCTGCGGATCGCGACATCCTCCCGGTCCCGCTGCGCATGCCACAGATCGTATTGCATCTGCTGCATCAGCCAGCTTTCCGGGCTGCCGCCGAACGCCTCGGACAGCCGGATCGCCATCTCGGGCGAGATGCCGAGGCGGCCGTTGAGCAGCATCGACAGCGTATTGCGCGATACCGAAAGCCCCCTGGCGGCCTCGGTCACGGTCAGCCCGAGGGGATCGAGGCACTGGCGCCGGATGAATGCGCCGGGATGGGGCGGATCGTGCATGAGCATGGGAGTTTCTCCCTAGTCGGGGCTTCTTACAGGAAACCGGCGCATCCAGGACTTATGTGCAAGAAAATTCTTTCGCGATAACAGGTTAACATTAGGAATCATGTTACCCCGGCCCCGAGCCGGGGTCCAGAAGCGCACGACGGGCGGTGCGTCCGGAGATCGGGACAGGGTTTCCGGAGCCCAGCAATCCAATCCGCGAGGCGGATCGTTGCCGTCGCCCCGGTCCGTTTCCGCCGCTTTGCCCTGTGGCTCTGGGCCCCGGCTCGGGGGCCGGGGCGACATGTTTTGCGAAAAATGCGGGCTAATGGTAATCTAGATAGTCGACATCCAAGGCGTGACCGACCGCGCCCGTCGCCGCTTGGCTCCCGCGCTCACTCCGCATCCTGGCGCGCTTCGAGATAGTCCTTGGACTGCATCTCCATCAGGCGCGAGACGGTGCGCTGGAATTCCATCGCGATGTGGGTGCCGCGGTAGAGGTCCTGCGGCGCGCCGGCCGCCGAGGCGAGCAGTTTGACCTTCCGCTCGTAGAGGGTGTCGATCAGGATGGCGAAGCGCTTGACCGGGTTCTTCTCGTCCGGCTTGAAGCGCGGAATGCCGTCGATCAGCACGGTCCGGTAGGCCTCGGCGATGGCGATATAGTCGGCGGCGGCCAGCGCCTCGCGGCACAGCGCGTCGAACGGGAAGCGCGCGACGCCGTGGGCGGCCAGGGGCACCGGCACGTCCCGCCCCTTCACGGTCAGCCGGGCCGGTGCGGCCTCGGCGCCGTCGGTCAGGGCTTCGAAGGCCCTGTCGAGCGCCCGGGTCGCCGCGGGGCCGAGCGGCGTGCGCCAGACCTGCATCGTCATCAGCCGGGCGAGCCGGTAGTCCCGCGCCGCCTCCAGGTGCAGCACGTCCAGCTTCGTCTTGAGCAGCTCGATAAAGGGCAGGAAAAGTTGGCGCTGCAGGCCGCCCTCGTAGAGCCGGTCGGGCGGCCAGTTCGACGTGGCGACGACGATCGCGCCGCGGGCGAACAGGGCCTCGAACAGGCGGCCGAGGATCATGGCGTCGGCGATGTTGACGACGTGCAGTTCGTCGAAGCAGAGGAGCCAGGCGTCCTCGGCGATGTCGGCGGCGACCGCGGGCAGCAGGTCGTCGACCCGGCGGCCTTTTCGCGACTCGCCGCGCCGCCGGTGCAGCCGGTCCTGGATTTCCAGCATGAATTCGTGGAAGTGAACCCGGCGCTTGCGGGCGACCGGCGCGGCGTCGAAGAACAGGTCCATCAGCATGGACTTGCCGCGCCCGACGCCGCCGTAGAGATAGAGGCCGCGCGGCGGTTCTTCGGCCTTCCGGTTGGCGAGGCCGAAGCGCGCCAGCCAGGAGCCCGCGCGGCCGGGCTCGTAACCGCGGATCGCCTGGTGCAGACCGCTGAGTTTCTCCGCCGCCAGCGCCTGGGCTGGATCGTGGATCAGATGGCCGGCGGCGACCCGGGCGCGCCAGACCGCGAGCGGCGTCTGCAGGGGCCGCGATGCAGCGGGGCTGTCGTCCATCGGCGCGCGGCTCAGCTTTCCGCCTCGTCGGCGACGCGCAAATGCCGCTCCGGCGCGGCGAGGATCGCATCGACGGCGTCGGCGACCATGCGCTCGACCAGTTCCCCGGCGGCCGGCCCGTCGGCGATCAGGTCCAGCCCCTCGCCGGCGAAGGTGACAGCCGTATCGGTGTCGCCGCCGCGCTGGGCGGCGAAGAAACGCTCGCGCATCGGCTCGCCCTCGGCGCGCAGGGCATCGTCGCGCCCGTGCCATTCGTCGGTGAAGGCGTTGCGGATGGCGCGGCCGGTATACGGCTCCGGCCAGGTCAGGCCGCGCGCCGTGTCGAAAACCTTGGTGCGCAGCGTGTCGTCGCCGCCGGTCCGCTCGATCAGCGCCTTCTGGTTCGGATGGCCCAACGCCTCCTGCGTCGCCCAGAAGCGGGTGCCGACCAGCACGCCTTCCGCGCCCAGCAAAAGCGCCGCGGCCAGTCCGCGCCCGTCGGCGATGCCGCCCGCCGCGGCAACCGGGATCGGCGCCACCGCATCGGCGACCGCCGGGACCAGTGGCAGGGTCGCCCGGTCCGCGCCGTGGCCGCCGGCTTCCGTGCCCTGGGCGACGACGATGTCCGCGCCCTTGGCCGCAACGTCCTTCGCGTCCTTCAGGGTCTGGACCTGGCAGATCAGCGCGGCGCCGCTGTCCTTCACCTTCGCGGCGTAGGGCGCGACATCGCCGAACGACAGCATGACCGCCGTCGGCCGGCGCTCCAGCGCGGCGTCTAATGCAACGGGCCGCCTGTCGAGCGCCCAGGTGATGAAGCCGATGCCGACCGCCCGGTTGCCCGCCTTGTCGAACTCGGCCGAAATCCAGTCGTCGGAGCCCCAGCCGAGCGCAGGGTCGGCATAGCCGGCGCCGATCAGGCCGAGCCCGCCCGCCGCCGAAACCGCCCCGGCGAGCACGCCGCCGGATACCCCGCCCATCGGCGCGAGCAGCACCGGATGGTCGATGCCCAGCAGGCGGGTGATCGCGGTAGACAGCCTCATGGCCGCGGGCATAGCGGCTTTTGGCGAGCGATGGCAAAGGGAATGTCGTTACGAATGCGCTCGGGATGGCGAATGTGCGAAGGATGGCTCGATTGAGTTCCGATGCGCCGTCTCTTCACAGTGCTGCTCTGGACGGAGCGGAGCGACGATCCGGGGCCCAGGGCCACGAGCGCAGGCGTTTCGGGACGGCCCCTGGACCCCGGCTCTCCCTGCGATCGGCCGGGGTGGCATTTTGCGAAAATTGGCTGTTGTTAGTTTCTCGCCGGCTCTCGTCATCCGTCAATGACGTCCAGCGGCAGGCTGCTGATCTCGGTGACGACCTGGACCAGCACTTCCGTCGCTTCGTCGAGCAGGCGCGCGCCGGTCTCCGGGCTGGCGAGGGTGGCGTCGCCGACGGCGCCGGCGGGGTTGAGGTCCTGGGCCTGCCAGCCGAAGCCGACCGTGCGCCCGAACGGCCGCAGATGGGCGTAGGCCTGGGCCATCTCCTCGGAGCGCGAGGCGAAGCGCGCGACCTTGTCCTGCCGCACCGCGCCGGGCCGGATCGCCTGCATGATCGCGGTCTCGGCAGCGCCGCCGTGGATGCCGTGGGCCGCCTCGTGGACGCCGAAATGGCTCTCGGCCTGCCAGTAGCGGTAGCCGTTGAGCGGGAAGACCAGCAGTTCGTGCTTGCGGCGCAGCTTGTGGGCGACGATGTCGAGCACCGCCGGGTTGCCGCCGTGGCAGTTGAGCAGCGCCAGCTTGCGGATCCCCGCCGCCGCAACGCCGCCGGCCAGCTCCATCAGCACCGCGATCATGGTCTCGGCCGACAGGCTGAGCGTGCCGGGGAAATCGCCGTGTTCGATGCTGACGCCAACCGGCAGGGCCGGCAGCACGAGCAGGGGCACCTTGACCGGCAGCCGCGCGACCAGCCGCTCGACCAGCGCGTCGCAGATGTCTCGGTCGACCGAGACCGGCAGGTGCGGCCCGTGCTGCTCGGTCGCCGAGACCGGCAGCAGGACCACCGTCGCCGCCGGATCGAAACCGGCGAACTCCTCCGTCGTATGGTCGGCCCAGTAGCGGGAGCGGTTGGTCATGGGGTGCGATATGCGACCGGAGGGATTTATCGGCTCGCCGCTTGTTCGATGTCCTCGGCAACCCGTCGGGCCGGATAGCGGACATAATCGCGGGCGGATGCCTCCTGCCGCGCCCGGATGTCCCGGAAAATTGCCGCCACATCGTAGTCGAACCGGGCTGCATGCGCATCCCGCACGGCCCGGACTTCCGCTACGATCGGATCAGTTTTCATCGTTGCCATGGCTGTCCTCCATCAGTTCGCTCGGCGTGCAGATGACCGGCGGCTCGTAGCCCGCCTGCCGGCATGCCTTTTCGATTTGCGACCGCATGGTAGCGTTGGCGATATGCCGAAAATTCCATGTTACCAGATAGTCGGCGCCGTTTGCCGCGGCAACGGCGATATGCGCGGCATCGCCGGCAGCGCGACGAGGAATCGCTCCCGAATCGAGGAGCGTTCCCGCCAATCGTTCCGCGTCCAAAGTCGCTTCGAGAAGCGTCACAGATTCGAGCGCTTCGAGACGGGCGCGGGCCGCGTCCGGGTCGCCTGCACCGGCTTCTGAAATGACAAGTTCCGAGGCGACGAGTTCGAACGCTGCCGTTGCACTACGCCACCATTCGCGCGTTATCGCTTGATATCCGGCGATCACCACGTCCCGAGAGGGTCGCGCTGTCAGATAGCTGACTACCGAGGTTTCGACGTAAACAGTAATTGACATAATTTGGGCGTCGTTCGGCAAAGATACGCACGGATGAGTTCAGCTTCGCTGCAATGCGGTTGTACCGCTCCGAATCGTCCTCGCAAGGATCGACGATGGCAGCGAGCGCTAGATTATGCACACGGTAACGGCCATGGTAGCCGGGCTCAAGGCGGCGTGGAAGGAACGGAAATGAGCACGTTCGGGGACGATTTGATCCGGTCGCTCAACGAGGCGCTGGCCCATGCGAAGGGCGAAGGCCCGGCGACCGCGCCGTCCCCGCCGCCGCCCCTTGTTCCGAGGCCGGCAGTCCCCATCTCCGGGCCAGTCCCTGCCGGCATCGGGCAACCGGCGCTGCGAAACCCGGAGGACGGCATGTCAGACACCGCAAATTCCAGGGCGAAGCCCGTCGGGATCAACCATATCGCGCTCGAGGTCGGCGACATCCAGGAGGCGCTGGATTTCTACGGCGGTTTTCTCGATCTGAACATCACGTTCCAGAACGAGAAGGCGGCCTTCATCTATTTCGGCGACCAGTTCATCAACTTCATGACCGGCCGCCGCCAAGGCCCGGACGAGGGCCGCCATTTCGGCATCGCGGTGGACGACAAGCCGCTCGCCATCGAGCGGCTGAAGGAGATGGGCGTCGAGTTGCTCGACACCCGCTTCACCGATTTCCTCGACCCCTGGGGCAACCGGGTCGAACTCACCACCTACACCAACATCCAGTACACCAAGGCCGACCATATCCTGAACGGCATGGGCCTCAGCCACCTGAAGAAGACGCCCGAGGCGATCGAGGAACTCGCGAAGAAGGGCATGGCGCCGGAAGGGTAGGCCCAAGACCGCCGCCTGCCTGACCCATGCCGCAGCCCCCGCGCCTGCCCGATACGAATGTCATCATCGCCGGCGGCGGGCCGGCGGGGCTGATGCTCGCCATCGAACTCGGCCGGCGCGGCGTTTCCGTCGCGCTGTTCGACGACGACCGGGCGGATTCTTTCAGCCCCCAGGCCAACGCGACCCAGGCGCGCACCATGGAGCATTTCCGGCGTCTCGGCTTCGCCGGTGAGATCCGCCGGCTCGGCCTGCCGCCCGACCATCCGACCGATATCGTCTACTATACGACCTATGGGGGCTACGAGCTGGCGCGCTTCCGCCTGCCGACCGCGCGCCAGGCCGCCGAACTGCCGAAACAGCTTTCCGGCTCGTGGAGCGCCGCCGAGCTGCCGCATCGGGTCTCGCAGATGTATGTCGAGCGGGTGCTGCAGCGCCACGCCGCTGCCCTGCCCCCGGTCGCGCTGCATTACGAACACAAGGTCATTGCCGTGCACGACGACAGCGAACGGGCCACGGCGACGGTCGAGCATGACGGCAAGACTCTCGAGGCTTCCGCCCGCTATCTCGTCGGCTGCGACGGCCCCGGCAGCCTGGTGCGCAAGCATCTGGGCGTGCGCTACGAAGGCGAGGCCGGGGTGCAGCGCAACTTTGCCGGCGGGCGCATGCATGCCGTGCATCTGCGCAACGCGGCGGTCAAGCCGGCGATGAGCGGCGCGCCGGGCTGGATGCACGTCAACGTCCACCACGCCCGGCGCAGCTTCATGATCGCCCTCGACGGCGTCTCGGAATTCGTCTTTCACACCCAGCTTCTGGCCGGCGAGGACGAAGCGGCGCTCACGGACGGCGACGTCCGGCGCATGTTCGCCGATTGCATGGGCCGGGAGATCGGTTTCGACATCCTGTTCCGCGCCTCCTGGACCGCGGGCTTTGCCCTGGTCGCCGAGCGGTTCCGGGAGGGCCGGCTGTTCCTGGCCGGCGACGCCGCCCACCTGTTCACGCCGATGGGCGGCCTTGGCTACAACACCGCGGTCGAGGACGCGGTCAACCTGGGCTGGAAGCTGGCTGCCGTGCTCAAGGGCTGGGGCGGGCCCGACCTGCTCGACTCCTACGAGCGCGAGCGCAAGCCGGCGGCAGTGCGCAACACCGGATATGCCCGCGCCTTCGCTGATTCCCTGGGCAACTTCGTGCCCGATCCGCGGCTGGAGGAGGCGTCGCCGGCGGGCGAACGGCTGCGCGCCGAGGCCGGCGCCTATTTCGGGGACCACGGACGGCGCGAGTTCAACATTCCCGGCATCACCTTCGGCACGCGCATCGACGGTTCGTCGGTCATAGTGCCCGACGGCACCGCGCCGCCGCCCGACCGGCCGAACGAATACGTCCCGACCGCCTGCCCCGGCGGCCGCCCGCCCCACGCCTGGCTAACCGGCGGCGCCTCGCTTTACGACCGCTTCGGCTTCGAGTTCACGCTTCTCGATTTCGGCGGCGATCCGGCGCGCGCCGCGCCGATGCGGGAAGCCGCGTGCAGCGCCGGCCTTCCTTTGCGCCTCGTGACGCTGAACGAACCCGGCCTGCGCGACCTCTACGAAGCGGACTACGCCCTGATCCGCCCCGACCAGACGGTGGCCTGGCGGGGTGACCGCCTCGACGACGCAGCGGCCGTCGTGGATGTCGTCAGGGGCGCGGGCGGACGATGAAGCACGCCGGCGGTGCAGGGGACGGCGCGAAAGGGCGGGACCGCGTGCTGCTGGGCGCGGCCCTGGTCGCGGCGGCGGGGCTGATGTTCGCGCTCGCCGGCGTGGCGATCAAGATGGCCGGGGCGCATCTTTCCAGCGTCGAGGTGCTGTTCTGGCGCAACGTGTTGAGCCTGGCGATCCTGGCGCCGTGGATCCTCTGGCACTGGCCCCGGTCCCTGCGGCCGGAGCATGGCGGGCTGATGGCGCTGCGCGGCGTCGCGGTGGTGGCCTCGCTGCTCTGCTACTATTACGCGGTCAAGGCGCTGCCGCTCGCCGAGGCGGTGCTGCTGAATTTCAGCTCGCCGATCTTCGTCCCGCTGCTCGGCTTCCTCCTGTTCCGCTTCGCCCTCGACCGCAAGGTACTCCTCGCCGTCGCGGTCGGTTTCGTCGGCGTCGCCCTGATTCTCAAGCCGGGCACGGATTTCTTCCGGCCCGACGCGCTGATCGGCGTCGCCTCCGGCGCCCTCGGCGGGCTGGCGGCGGTCGCCGTCTGGCGCATGCCGGCTGACGAGAGCCCGGTGCGCATCGCCGTCTACTTCGCGCTGATCGGCATCGCGATCACCGCGGGGCCGGCGCTCGTTACCAACCCTTCCCTGCTGCCGCCGGCCGAAGCCTGGCCGCCGCTCGTCATGCTCGGCCTGTTCTCGACTGCCGCTCACATCCTGTTCGCCCAAGGCTGCCTCGTCGCCCCGGCTGACCGGGTGAGCCCGCTCGACTATACCTCGGTCTTCTTCGCCGCCGCCCTCGGCTGGCTGATCTGGGGCGAGAGCGTGGACTGGTTCACGGCCGCCGGAACCGCGCTCGTCGTCGCCGGCGGCGTCATCGCCATCCGCAAGGGGCGGGGGAGTGATGAGGCGTGAGGCGGGAGACAGAACACGGAATTGCCCTGCTTGCGTGCCTATGGTGAAACCACTATATGATGACGGAAACAGCTGAATGTTGAAACCGGTCGAATGGGTGGGTTCGAGCAGGACCGACCTGAGGCGGTTCCCGGACGCCGTACGGGATCGCATCGGCTTTGCAATCTATCAGGCGCAGATCGGCCTTCGGCACCGCGACGCCAAACCTTTGAAAGGCTACGGTTCGGGTGTCCTGGAGGTGGTGTCGCGGTTCGACGGAGATACCTTCAGGGCAGTCTACACGCTGCGGTTCGAGTCGGCAGTTTACGTCCTGCATGCTTTTCAGAAGAAAGCAAAGCGAGGTGCCGCGACGCCGCAAACGGAACTCGATCTGGTGCGGCGTAGACTACGGACCGCGAAACGGCACTACCGTAACGCATATGGCGGAGATTAAGGCGATGAAGTCAGCGGAAACGACGGTCGAACGCAGCAGCGGCAATGTCTTCGCGGATCTCGATCATCCCGATGCAGCCGGGCATCTTCTGAAGGCGGAGCTTGCCAGCCGCATCGACGCCATCGTCCGGCAGCGCAGCCTCACACAGGTCGAGGCGGCAAAAATCCTCGGCCTGTCCCAGCCCGACGTTTCGAGACTGTTGCGGGGCGACTTTCGCGACTTTTCCATGGAGCGCCTGCTCCGCCTGCTGACGGCGCTGGGCCGCGATGTGGAAATCATCGTCCGGAATCCCCGCTCGTCACGGGGCGGCCAACTCAGCATCGTCGCTGCCAGACATGGCTGAATGATGTAGGGACACTGCTGCCCTCTTCTGTCCGGTTGCACGGCATGAGGCGTTAGGTAATATCCGGCCGGCTTTCCTTGCCGGCGGCACTCTCCCGGCTTCCGCGACCCGACAGGCCCGATCCCGATGGCAGACACCGACGCCCCCGAGATTATCGAGGTGAGCGAGCGCAGCGTGTCCTGCGACGGCGGCGGCGGGGCGCTCGGCCATCCGAAAGTCTATCTCAACATGGGCGACGGCGATTTCGTCGAGTGTCCCTATTGCGACCGCCGCTTCGTGCTGGCGCCCGGCGCCGGCTAGCCCGGCCTGCTTCACGTCCCTCCGCGCCGCATCGCTTCCCCGCGCGTCACCCTTCCGACGCACGACAGAACACCGAACAGGACCCCAAACAGGAATTTCCCATGAAACTCGCATCCTTCATCCTGAACGACACGCCGACCTGGGGCGCCGTGGACGGCGGCTCGGTGATCGACCTGGGCGGCCTTGCCCCGACCCTCAAGGCCGCGCTGGCCGGCAGCCTGCTGGGCGCGGCGGCGGAGCGGGCGGCCGGGCAGGCGCCCTCGGCGGCGCTGGCGGATGTCGATCTGCTGCCGGTCATTCCCGACCCGGACAAGGTCATCTGCGTCGGCCTCAACTACAAATCCCACATCGAGGAGACCGGCCGGTCCGACAGCGACTACCCGGTGCTGTTCACCCGCTGGGCCAACACCCAGGTCGGCCACGGCGCGCCGATGATCCGGCCGGTCAACTCGACCAAATTCGACTATGAGGGCGAGCTGGCGGTCATCATCGGCAGAGCGGCCCGCCATGTCAGCGAGGCCGACGCGCTCGGCCATGTCGCTGGCTACAGCTGCTACAACGACGGCTCGATCCGCGACTGGCAGCGCCACACCCACCAGTTCACGCCCGGCAAGAATTTCGAGGGCACCGGCGGCTTCGGGCCGTGGATGGTGACGGCGGACGAGATTCCCGATCCCTCCGTCCTGCATCTCCGGACCCGGGTGAACGGCCAGGAAGTGCAGAACTCCACGACCGACCTGCTGATCTTCACGGTGCCGGTCCTGATCGAATACATCTCCGGCTTCACGACCCTCGAGCCGGGCGACGTTATCGTCACCGGCACGCCGGGCGGCGTCGGCTTCAAGCGCAACCCGCCGCTGTTCATGAAGGACGGCTACACGGTCGAGGTCGATATCTCCGGCATCGGCGTGCTTTCGAACCCGGTCCGGGACGAATAGACCGCCGGGCGGTCGGCGCTCCGATCTATCGAGAGTGCGCCGTCATGACGGCGCATCCGCCGGACAGCTCCGGAATGCGCACGCGCTGGACGATTGTCCTGCTCGGCATGTTCGCCGGCATCATGGTGGCGTTCCAGATCGGCAAGCTGCCGGCGGCGATTCCGACCCTGCAGCGCGAACTCCGCCTCGATCTGGTCGACGCCGGCTGGGTGCTGGCCGTGTTCCACACCCTGGCGGCGGCGACCGGCGCGGTTGCCGGTGTCCATGCCGACCGATGGGGAATCCGCCGGGTCGCCTTCGCCGGGCTTCTGGCGACCGGGCTCGGCGCGGCGGCGGGCGGTCTGTCGGACGGTCTGACCCTGCTGTTGCTCTCGCGGATGGTCGAAGGCGTGGGGTCGATAACCGTCCTCGTCTCCGCGCCGGCGCTGATGCTGCGGGCAAGCCGGCCGGGCGACCAGGGCCTCGCCATGGGCATGTGGGCCTCGTTCATGCCGACCGGCATGGCGGTCATGACCCTGCTGACTCCGCTCCTGCTGGCGCTTGCCGGCTGGCGCGGCCTCTGGATCGTCAATGCCGGTCTGGTCTGGTTGTTTGCCGGCCTGTTCTGGGCCGCGACCCGGTCCATGCCGGACCCTGCCGGGCCAGGCGCTGCCGGGCCGGGGCCATGGCGCGAACTGGCCGGCGTGTTGCGCCGCACCGGGCCGTGGCTGCTTACGCTGGTCATGGGCCTCTATGCTGCGGCCTATCTGCCGATCCTCGGTTTCCTGCCCAAATACCTCATCGAGCACCACGGCTATTCGCAGTCCGCGGCGGCCGCCTGGGTGGCGCTGGCGATCTTGGCCAACGCGGGCGGCAACCTGACGGGCGGCTGGCTCGGCCATCGCGGGGCGCCGCGCTGGTTCCTGATGATCGTGGCGCTGACGACCATGGGAGTCGCCGGCTGGCTGACCTACCAGCCCGGTTTCAGCGGCGAGGCCCGCCTGGTCTTCGCGTTCGTCTTCTCCGGCGTCGGCGGCCTGCTGCCGTCGTCGATCTTCGGCAGCGTGACGCGTCACGCGCCGGACAGAAACCGGGTCGCGGGCATCAACGGGCTGATCCAGCAAAGCACCAACGTCGGCCAACTCGCCGCGCCGCCGCTGTTCGCCATGCTGGTCGCCGCCGGCGGCTGGCCGCAGGGTCCGTGGCTGATCGTGGGGCTGGCGGCCGCCGCCATCGGTTTCGCCCTGCTGCTGCGCCGGCTGGAGCGGCGGGGCTAACTCGCCGCCAGGGTCGGGTGTTCCTCTTCCAGGCCTTCCGGGTCCTGGTGGATGATGACCTCGGCGCTCGGAAAGGCCTCCATGATGGCGGCTTCGACCTCGTCGGCGACAGTGTGGGCGCGCATCAGCGACATGTCCGGGTCCATCTCCAGGTGAAACTGGATGAAGGTGTCGCCGCCCGAACGGCGCGAGCGCAGGTCGTGCAGCGAACGCGCTTCCGGGTGGCTCAGCGCGATCCGGCGGATCTCTTCTCGCTCCGCGTCCGGCAATTCGCGGTCGAGCAGCATATCGAGCGACGCCATGCCGACCTTGCGCGCGTTCCACAGCAGCCACAGCACGATGCCGACGGCGAACAGCGGATCGAGCCAGGTCCAGCCCCACATCGCGTGGGCGCCGAGCGCGACGATGACGCTGCCGTTGAGCGCCAGGTCGCCGGCGTAGTGCAGCGAATCGCCCTCGATCGCGACCGAGCCGGTGCGCCGCACGACATGGCGCTGGAAGGCGACCAGCGCGAGGGTCAGCACGACGGAAAACACCATCGCCGCGATGCCGACGGCTTCGTCATGGACCGGCCGGGGATCGAAGAAGCGGCGCACCGCTTCGATCAACAGCAGGGCGCCGGAGCCGCAGATGAAGGCGGCCTGGCCGAGGCCGGCGAGCGCCTCCGCCTTGCCGTGGCCGAAGCGATGCTCCCGGTCGGCCGGCTCGACCGCGTAGCGCACCGCAAGCAGGGTCACGATGGAGGCCGCGGCGTCGAGCAGGGAATCGACCAGCGCGGAAAGGACGGCAACCGAATCCGTCATCAGCCAGGCGGCGAGCTTGGCCGCGATCAGCAGGGTCGCAACGGCGACCGATGCGATGGTCGCCAGCTTCTTGAGGCGGATTCGGGCGGTGGCTTCGGCGGCGCGGGCGTCGGCGGGTTCGGTCATGGCCGGCAGAACATAGGCCCGCCGCCGCCCTGCCTCAACAACGGCCGGCGCAGGCTTCCGGGCGCTTCCGGGCAAAGAAAAGCCCGGTCGGCGCCGGACCGGGCTCAGGAGGAGAGGGAAGGAAGGGGAGTGCGGGCCGAAGCCCGCAAGGGTCAGGACGCGGCCGGCTTGCCGTTCGGGCCGTCGCCATTGCCGTTGCCGTTCGACCCGCCGCCGGCAAAGCCGCCGTTGCGTTCGGCCATGAACTGGTCGAACTCGGCCTGGTCCTTGGCGCGCCTCAGCCGGTCCATGAACATGGCGAACTCGCGGCGTTCCTCGTCCAGCCGGCGTAGGGTTTCCTCGCGATACTCGTCGAAGGCGGCGTTGCCGGTGGACGGGCCCCGGCGCATCCTGCTCTTCATGCTCACCCAGTCGCAGGAATCGGCGCAGCTGCCGAGCCGGCCAGTGAACAGCAGGAAACCCAGAATCGCGAGGCCGATCGGCCAGAACACGATGAATCCCAGGACCATGATCGCAATCCATGCCGGTTTCGGCAGGCTGGGTCCGGTCCACTCGCGGCTGTGGCGGGCGGGATTTTCCCGGGCCATCGATGCTGCGGTCATTGAAGTCCTCCTCGGTTGGTTTTGCCGTCAATGTAAAACGACTTTACATAGATGGGGATCGAACGCACGGATACAAGAAGTCCGTCGAAAAAATCTTGCGGGCGGCTTTCCGACGCCGCATTACGCGGTGACGCCCAGGCCTTTCAGGTAGATCTCGACGCCCAGGTCGAGCATTCGGTGGCGCGACAGGGCCGGCGCGCCGCCGCTCCGGCCCAGCGTCGCCGCGCCGTGGGCGAGCGACCAGATATGGAAGAACACCGCTTCCGGCGGAACGGACTGTCCGGCCGGATCGTCGCCCTTCAGCCCCTCCGTCACCGCGGAAAGGGTGCGGTAGGCGCGGTCGGCCGCGTCATGAAAGGCCGGGTCGCCGTCGGGCGGCAGTTCGGCCTCGAACATGGCGGCATAGTAGGCCCGTTCGTTCAGGGCGAAATCGAGATAGGCGTGGCCCAGGCGCCGGAACGCGGTCAGCCGGTCCGGATCGCCGCCGGCCCAGGCTTTTTCCAGACTGTCGGAGAATTTGGCGTAGCCGCGCCGCGCCACCTCGGCCAGCAGCGCTTCCCGGTCCCTGAAATGCCGGTAGGGCGCGGCCGGGCTGACGCCGGCCAGACGCGCGGCCTCGATCAGCGAAAAGCCGTGCGGGCCCTTCTCCAGGATCAGCACGCGCGCCGCCGAGACCAGCGCTTCTTTCAGGTTGCCATGGTGATAGCCGCTCTTGCGCAACCCGCTGGCCCGGTTCTTTCGTTTGCTTTCTACCATGTTAATATATTTAACATAACCGTAGCGCTTGCCAAGTCCCGCTGCCGGAAAATTCCGGGAGCAACCGGGCCCGGCCGGTCCCGCGTCGCGCCGGCCTTGCCGCGTCTCCGTCGGGCCGGCTATCGTCCGCCGCTCGTTCGGCGGCGGAGCATGGCGCGATGGCAAATCCCGGGACAGGCGGCCGGAACCCCGATCTGGAGCGCGCGGTCGACGCAGTGACGGCGCGCTACGAGGCCGCCAATCCCGCCAGCCGGGCGCACTACGAACGCGCGCGCAAGAGCTTGCCCGGCGGCAACACGCGCACCGGCATGTTCTATGCGCCCTTCCCGCTCGCGATCGAGACCGCGGCCGGCGCAACGCTGACCGATGTCGACGGCCATACCTATACCGATTTCGTCGGAGACTTCTCCGCCGGCCTCTACGGCCACTCGCATCCGGCGATCCGCGCGGCGGTGATGGAGGCGCTGGACCGCGGGATGGCCTATGGTTCGACGACCCCCTACGAAGCGCGGCTTGCCGAATTGCTGTGCGCGCAATTTCCGTCCATCGAGCGGATCCGCTTCACCACCTCCGGCACCGAGGCCAACCTGATGGCGCTGGTCACCGCCCGCGCGGTGACCGGCAGGGATTCGATCATGGTGTTCGAGGGCGGCTACCATGGCGGCACCGTCTACTTCGGCCGGGAGGCGGCGCCGATCGCCGTGCCCTTCCCCTTCCTGATCGCACCCTACAACGATCCGGAAGAGGCGAAGCGCCTGATCCGGGAGAATGCGCACCGGCTTGCCGCGGTTCTGGTCGAGCCGCTCCAGGGCGCGTCCGGCGCGATTCCGGCTTCGGCCGATTTTCTCGGGGCGTTGCGGGAGGCGTGCAGCGCCCACGGCGTCCTGCTGATCTTCGACGAGGTGATGACCTCGCGGCTTGCGCCGGGCGGGCGCCAGGGGCAGCTCGGCATCGTTCCGGACATGACCACGCTCGGGAAGTTCATCGGCGGCGGCTTCTCCTGCGGCGCTTTCGGCGGTCCCGCGGAGATCATGAAGGTCTACGACCCCGCCCGGCCGGAGTCCTTCGTCCACCACGGCACCTTCAACAACAACGTGTTCATGCTGACCGCCGGCGCCGCGGGCCTGGAGAATGTCTTTACCGCGCCGATGCAGGCTGCGCTCAACGACGCCGGCGATGCCTTGCGCGCCTCCCTGAACGAACTTGCCGCCCGGCACAGCGTACCGTTCCGGGCCACCGGACTGGGCTCGCTGATGAACCTGCACCTGCAGCGCGCGCCGATCCGCTCCATCCGCGATATCGCGCCGCGGGATCCGCGCCTGCGCCAGCTCCTGCATCTCGACCTGATCGACAAGGGCTTCTTTACGACCCGGCGCGGCTACATCACGCTTTCGCTCGCCATCGCCGGGCCCGACTGTACCGGACTGATCGAGGCCGTCGACGAATTCCTCACCCGCCACGGCCATCTGCTGGACACCGCTCCGGCAGAGTGACCGGTCCCTGCCGGGCCGGCGGCCATGCGTTTCGGTGGAACGGTATATGTTAAAGAAATTAACATTTATGCCGGACATGCCGGCCCTGGCGCGCAAACGCCTAGTATCCGTAGGCCCTGGCGAACAGTTCGATCGGGTGGGGCGCACGGTCGGGCACCGCGGCGCCGTCGATCCGCTCCATGCCCTGCAGGATATGCGCTGCGGCGAGCGGGCACTCCGACGCAATGTACGGGTTGCCCGCCTTTGCGGCGTCGCGCATGACCGGTTTGCCGACCTTCATCCCCGTTTCGAAATTGTCCTTCATCACGCCCCACGAGCCGCCGTGGCCCGAACAGCGCGACAGGATCTTCGGCTTGGTTCCGGGAATCAGGCGCAGCAGTTCGGCGGCTTTCACGCCCATATTCTGTGCCCGAGCGTGGCACGCGACATGCAGGGTCACGCCGCCGTCCAGCGGCTCCAGACCCTCGGCCAGTCCCTCTGTCTTCGCGATGTCGACGACATACTGCGCCGCGTCGAAGCAGTTTTCGGAGAGCAACCGGACGTCCTCATTGTCCGGCAGCAGCAGGGGCCATTCGAATTTCAGCATCAGGGCGCAGGAGGAGACCGTCGCCACGATGGCGTAGCCCCGGTCGATCCACGGCCGGAACGCGGCGGCCGTCCGCGCGGCGCCGGCAGCGACGGCCTTCAGGTCGCCCTGCTCGATCTGGGGCATGCCGCAGCAGCCGGGATAGACGATCTCGGTCTCGACGCCGTTGCGCGCCAGCACCTTGAGCAGGGCGATGCCGATTTCCGGGTTGTTGCCGTTGCCGTAGCAGGTCGCGTAGATCGCCGCCTTGCGGCCGTACGCCGGCGCATCCCGGTCGACTTCCGGCGTTTCCGCGGCGGCGCGTTGCTCCAAGCTCCGGGGCGCGAAAGCCGGCAGGGCGGCGTCCCGATGCACGCCGGCGACCGCCTCGAGGGCCGGCCGGGTCAGGCGGTTGCCGCGTTGCGTCGCCCAGTTGGCGAGGCCGGATGCGGCGCGGCCCAGCCGGTTGTTGCGATCGGTCCGCGTAAGTTGCCGCTCCCGGAACCCGCGGCGACCGTTGCGGTTCTCGACCGCCCGGTAGCGCAGCATGAGATGGGGAAAATCGAGGTCGAACTCGTGCGGCGGCACGTAGGGACACTTCGTCATGAAGCACATGTCGCAGAGCGTGCAGCCGTCGGCGACCTTCCGGAAGTCTGCGTTGTCGACACCGTCCAGTTCGGCGTCGCCCGCCGCGTCGATCAGGTCGAACAGGGTCGGGAAGGAATCGCACAGGTTGAAGCAGAGCCGGCAGCCGTGACAGACGTCAAAGACCCGGCGCAGCTCGGCGTCGAGGGCCGCTTCGTCGTAGTAGGCCTCGTCCTGCCACGGGATGGCATGGCGGACGGGGGCTTCCAGGCTGCCTTCGGTCATGGCTCCTGTTTCGGATGTCGGGATTCGGCGGGAAGCGCGCAAGGCGCGGGCCGGACCGGGGACCGGGCGGCTGCCGCCCGACCCCGCCTGCCCGGCCCGGACAGGGCGTCAGGCGATCTCGTCGAGCGCCTTCTGGAAGCGGCCGGCGTGGCTTCTTTCGGCTTTCGCCAAGGTCTCGAACCAGTCAGCGATCTCGTCGAACCCCTCGTCGCGGGCGGTGCGGGCCATGCCCGGATACATGTCGGTATATTCGTGGGTCTCGCCGGCGATAGCAGCCTTCAGGTTGTTCTCGGTGTCGCCGATCGGCTCGCCGGTCGCCGGATCGCCGGTCTCTTCGAGGTACGCCAGATGGCCGTGGGCGTGGCCGGTCTCGCCCTCGGCGGTCGAGCGGAACACGGCGGCGACGTCGTTGTAGCCTTCGACATCGGCCTTCTGGGCGAAATACAGGTATCGGCGGTTGGCCTGGCTTTCGCCGGCGAACGCGTCCTTGAGATTCTGTTCGGTCTTGCTGTCTTTCAGGGACATGAATGGCTCTCCTCTCTGGGCCGGTGCATTACCGGGGAAGCGTTCCCCGGAAGTTTTAGACTACTGGACAGGGCGCACTCCGCGCCGCCGGGGCCTGTCTAGTCCGGGGCGGGTGTCGAGTCAACAGTTTAGATTTGTTCTAATCTGTTTGGCGAACGGACGCCGCCGCCGAACAGACAGGCCGCGCCGGACCTAACCCGCATCGCGCAGGCGCACGATGACCTCGACACGGTCAATTTCCGTGCCGGCCGGCGCCCGCGGGACGCCTTCCACGGCCAGCCCCTCGGCCTCGAAATCGGTCAGCGCGCCGGTCGCTTCATGGAAGAAATGGTGATGGTCTTCCAGGTTGGTATCGAACCAGGAGCGGCCGGAATCGACCACGACCTCGCGCAGCAGGCCGGCTTTGCGGAACTGGTTGAGCGTGTTGTAGATGGTCGCCAGCGAGACCGGGATCTCCTCGCGCCGCGCCTCGGCATGGAGCTGCTCGGCGGTGACGTGGCGGTTGCCGCCCTCGAACAGCAGGCGCGCCAGGGCCAGCCGCTGGCGCGTCGGCCGCAGCCCGGCATTGCGCAGGCGTTCCAGCATCGGAGCGAACGGGCGGTCTTTCATAACGCCCATGATATGGTATCGCGTAGTTTAGAATCAATCTTGAATTTGAGCGGCGCCGGCAAGACGCGAAAGGCAGCCCGTCCCGATCCGGCGCAAGCGAAAACCGCAACAGAGCGCGCCGCAGGTCGCTTGAAATGCCGCCGCCATTCCTTACTTTTCAAAATAGTAAGGAGTATCAAGAAAGTAAGGAATTCGGAAAGAGTAAGGAATATGGAACGGTTGCTTACCGCCAAGGTCACTTCCAAAGGCCAGATCACCATCCCCAAACATGTGCGCGAGTCGCTCAAGCTCCAGCCCGGCGACAAGGTGCGTTTCGAGATCGGGGAGGACGGCTGCGCGCAGATGCGGGCGATGAACCGGTCGATCGACGACATCGTCGGCATGCTGAAGCCTTACTATGACGGACCGGCTATCAGCGTGGAGGAGATGAACGAGGCCACCGCGGGAGCGGCGGTTGAGCGCGCCGAACGGGCGCTGGGGCCGCTGCCGGGACGTGACGCGGCGGGCGATGACTAAGGGGCTGGATACGAATGTCCTGCTCCGTCTGGTCGTCGCGGACGAGCCGGAGCAGACCCGCGCCGCGGAACTGGCCGTCCGCCGGGCGGCAGATGCCGGGACACCCCTGCAGCTAAACCTCGTCGTGCTGTGCGAGTTCGCCTGGGTACTGCGCCGGTCGTACGGTTATTCGAGGGCGGAAATTGCCGACTGCATCGAGACGCTCGCGAACAGCCCAGCCCTGATCTTCCAGGAACCGGCCCTCGTCGCCCGCGCGACCCAGTGGCTTCGGCAAGGCGGCGACTTTGCCGACGCCATCGTCTCGGGACTCAACCGTAGCCTAGGGGCGGACACAACTCTGACATTCGATAAATCGGCCTTGCGCTTCGACGGTTTCGCCCCTGTTACCTGATTCGCCGGTGCGGCCCTGCCGCCGGTTGCCGGATTGCTGCTGATCGCCAGATAATCCCGGCCCCACCGCCACGGAACGCCCGACATGAAATTCACCCTGTCCTGGCTCAGGGAGCATCTGGAGACAGATGCGCCGCTGGACGAGATCGCCGCGAAGCTGACCGCCATCGGCCTCGAGGTCGAAAGCGTCGAGGACAAGGCCGCCGAACTTGCCCCCTTCCGGATCGCCCGGGTCGTCGAGGCGCGGCAGCATCCGGACGCCGACCGGCTGAGCGTGTGCGTCGTCGATACCGGCGAAGACCGGGTCCAAGTGGTGTGCGGCGCGCCTAACGCGCGCACCGGGATGAAGGGCGTGTTCGCCGCGGCCGGCACCCGTATCCCCGGCACCGGGCTGGATCTGAAGAAAGGCGTGATCCGCGGCCAGGAATCGAACGGCATGCTGTGCTCCGAGCGGGAGATGGGTCTGTCCGACGAGCACGAGGGCATCATCGACCTGCCGGACGACGCCCCGGTCGGGGAACCGTTCGCCGACTGGCTCGGCCTGAACGACCCGGTGATCGAGGTCGCCATCACGCCGAACCGCCAGGATGCGCTGGGCGTCCACGGCATCGCGCGCGACCTCGCCGCCGCCGGTATGGGCCGGCTCAAGCCCTTCGACGCGGCGCCCGTACCGGGCACCTTCGACAGCCCGCTGGTCTGGCGGCGCGATCTGCCGGGCGACTATGCCGGCGCCTGCCCCTTCGTCGTCGGCCGGTTTTTCCGCGGCGTGACCAACGGGCCGAGCCCGGACTGGGTGCAGCGGCGCCTGCGCGCGATCGGGCTGCGGCCGATCTCGGCGCTGGTCGATATCACCAACCTGGTGACCCACGACCTGGGCCGGCCGCTCCACGTTTTCGACGCCGACAAGCTCGCCGGCGATCTCACCATGCGCATGGCGCGGGACGGTGAGACGATCCAGGCACTCGACGGCAACGAATATTCTCTTACGTCTGAAATGACAGTCATTGCCGACGACCGGGCGGTCCACGCCATCGGCGGCCTGATGGGCGGCGAGGAGACCGGCTGCCAGCCCGACACGACGAACGTGTTCCTCGAGGTCGCCCTGTTCGACACGCTGCGCACCGCGGCAACCGGCCGGAAGCTCAGTCTGAGTTCGGACGCCCGCTATCGCTTCGAGCGCGGGGTCGACCCGGAATCGGCCCTGTGGGGCGCCGAGGTCGCGGCGCGGCTGATCCTGGAGTTCTGCGGCGGCGAGGCGAGTAACGTGTTCAGCGCCGGCACCGTACCGGACTGGCCGCGCGACGTCAGCTTCCGGCCGGCGCGGCTGGAAAGCCTGGGCGGCCTTGCCGTGCCGGACACCGAAATCGAGCGCATCCTTGAAGCGCAGGGCTACACCGTCCGGGAGAAGGCGCCAGTGAACGGCGAGGAGACGTGGACGGTCGCCATCCCCTCCTGGCGCGTCTTCGATATCGACGCCCACGGCGAGGCGGACATCGTTGAGGACGTGCTGCGGGTCTACGGCTACGACCGGATCCCGGCCGTCTCGGTCGTGCCCGAAGGCATCGCCACCCGCACGGTGACACCGGATCAGCGCCGCCTGGGCATGGCGAGGCGCGCCCTGGCGGCACGGGGCATGCTGGAGGCCGTCACCTGGTCGTTCATGGACGCCGGCCACGCCGGGCTGTTCGGCGGGGCGACCCCGAAGACCACGCTCGAGAATCCGATCACGACCGATCTGGACGTCATGCGGCCGTCGATCCTACCGAACCTGATCCAGGCGGCGCGCTGGAACGCCGACCGCGGTTCGCCCAATGTTGCCCTGTTCGAGATCGGGCCGCAGTTCGCCGGCAACGAGCCGGAGGACCAGGCCACCGTCGCCGGAGGTTTGCGCGCCGGCGATCGCAACGGCCGCCCGTGGTTCGAGGCGCCGCGCGCCGCCGACCCGTTCGACGCCAAGGCCGATGCGCTGGCGGCGCTGGATGCGGCGGGCGCGCCGGTCGGCAGCCTGCAGACCGCGGCCGAGGCGCCCGGCTGGTACCATCCCGGCCGGTCCGGCGTCCTGAAGCTGGGCAACCGGGTGCTGGCCGCGTTCGGCGAGATGCATCCGCGGGTCCTGCGCGCGCTCGACGCCAAGGGCCCGATGGTCGGCTTCGAGGTCTTTTTCGATGCGCTGCCGCCGCGCAAGGACAAGGGCACCCGGGCGCGCGCCCTGCTCGATCCGCCGCCCTTCCAGCCGGTCGAACGCGATTTCGCCTTCGTGCTGGACCGGTCGACGCCGGCCGAGAAGGTGGTCCGCGCGGCGAAGAACGCCGAAAAGGCGCTGGTCGCCGACGTTTCGGTGTTCGATGTCTATGAGGGCGCGGGAATCGGCGACGACCGCAAGTCCGTCGCCATCGCCGTGACCCTCCAGCCGAAGGAAAAGACCCTGACCGACGCGGAGATCGACGCCGTGGCCGAGAAAATCGTCGCCGCCGTGCAGAAGCAGGCCGGCGGCGAACTGCGCGGCTAACCCGCCTCCGGGTCCGTTTCCCTTCCCCCCAGCGCGTCGGCAAGGCGGGTCGCGGCGCTGCCCGGGCGCAGCGGCCGGGGCTGGCCCTCTGCCGGCGCCCATCCGGTCAGGAAGAGAATGTCGAAGGTGGCGCGCAGCCGGCCGCCCCTGTCGGCGAAGCGGCGCAGATAGACCTCCGCCGCCTCGACCAGGGTGGCGCGGCGGGTAAAGGATTTGCGCCGGGCGCAGACGGCGTTGGTCTCGCCCATATGGCGCAGGTCGATCATCAGGCCGAAGGCGTGTTCGTAGGTCGCGCCGATCCGCTCGCGGTCGGCCACCGGAAGGGCGAAGCCCGCCCGCTGCAGCAGGTCGCCGCCGTCGCGCACGTCGGCAAAGGGCGAGACCCGCGGCGAGACCCCGCCTTCGCCGGCCAATTCGGCCTCGGCCAGCGCCTCGCGCAGTTCGGCGAGCGCGCCGCCGCCGATCAATGCCGCCAGCAGCAGGCCGCCGGGCCGGAGCAGGCGGTTGATCTGGATCAGCGTTCCCGGCAGGTCGTCGACCCAGTGCAGCGACAACGGCGCGAAGACGAGGTCGAAGCTGCCGTCGGCGAAGGGCAGGCATTCCTCGTCCAGGCACAGGGCGGGAAAGAAACGATTGGCGGCCCGCGCGGCGGCGGCCATCGCCGGGCTCAGGTCGGCCTGCACGATCCGCTGCATCCCGGTCCGCGCCGCCAGCCGCCGCGTCGCATAACCGCGCCGGCAGCCCAGATAGAGACAGTCGGCGAAAGGTTCGCGCACCTCCCCCAGCCTTTCGAGAAGCCGGCCGGCGACCTCCTCGTGCAGGAATTCCGGGTTGCGCGAACCGGAAATTTTCGACCAGCGGCGGGCCGCCCGGTCGCGGTGCAGGCGGACGGCGCGGCGGTCGAAGATCCGGGCCGGGCCGGTCATAGCGCTATCGCACGACCCGGCGTCCGGCCGGGCAACGCCAGTCCCTTTGCAGGATATGCAGGACGACCGCCCCGATTCCGGTGTCCGCGGGCCAGGGTTCGCCACTTGGCCGCGACGGGGATTTCAGTTCTGCATCAACGAGTTTGCGCAGCTCGGTACCTGGCATGCCGTCCGCCGGGGCATCGGCGGGCATGCAGAAGAGCGTCGGGCCGCCGGCGCGGCTGAGCCTCCCGTTGGCCAGCAGCAAGCCGCTGAGGATGCCGCCGAGGCGCACTTCGACCAGCCCGGTCGGAGTCGCCCGGACCGTCCGCGTCGCGTGCCGCCACTTCTGATAGTCCGCCACCGTGACCGCCCCGGCCGGGGGCGCCGCCGCCGCGAGGGCGAGGGCGAGCAGGCCGGCACCCGTCAGGCGGCGGACCGTCACGAATGATCCATCAAAGATAGACCGTGCCGCCGTCGACCATGATTGTCTGGCCGGTCACGAACTTGCTGGCGTCGCCGGCGAGATAGAGCACGGTGCCGACCAGGTCGTCGGTCTCCAGGTTCTTCTGCAGGCTCTGCGAGGCGGCGATCACCTGCATGCCCTTTTCCTTCTTCTCGCCGAAGAATTCGTCCGTTCCTTCGGTCAGCACAGCCGAAGGAGCGATCGCGTTCACCCGGATCCAGTCCCGCCCCAGCTCGCGCGCCATGGCCCGCGTCATGCCGATCACGGCGCCCTTCGACGTGGAATAGTGCAGCGCGTAGGGCAGGCCGTAGACCGCGGCCAGCGATGAAATGTTGATGATGCTGCCGCCGCCGCGCTCGCGCATCGAGGGGATGACGGCTTTGGCGCAGTTCCACAGGCCCTTGACGTTGACCGCCATGCAGGCGTCCCAGTCCGACTCGGCAATCGTCTCGATCCGGCCGCCGGTGAGGGAACCGTAAAGCGCTGCATTGTTCACCAGAATATCTATGCCGCCGAAGCGCTCGCAGGCCAGTTCGGCCATCGCCTCGGCGCTGTCGAAGCTGGCAACGTCGACGCTCGTGCCGACGATCTTGCCCGGCCCGTAGGCGCCGGCCACGGTCTCGCCGCAGTCCGCGATGTCGGCGGCGACCACGTTGACGCCCATTTCCACCATTTTCTGCGCATAGGCGCGTCCGAGGCCGCGCGCGGCGCCGGTCACAATTGCGGTCTTTCCGGTAAGGTTCATGCTATCATCCGTTCAAGAAGGGCAGCGGCGCGCCGGGAGTCCGGTACCGGCAGCGGGATGCGACGCCTGTCGGCATCCTGCCATCCAGCGCATGGCTGCGTCAGGCTCGGCGATACTCTAGGGAGGTCGGCAGTCATGAGCAACGCCGAACGGAGCAGCCGCGGCAAGCAGGCGGAAACGGCAGGCGCGAACGCCGAACCGCTGCCCGAGTTGACCGAAGACCCGGCGTCGGGAAAGCCGACCGCCGCGGAAATCCGCCGGGACCGGGAGGCCATCCGGCATGTCTTCGAATCCGGTGAATACCCGTACCGGCGGAAGATCGGCCGCAAGGACTATGAGAAGCGCAAGGCGGAACTGCAGATCGAACTGCTCAAGGTGCAGGAGTGGGTGCGTGAGACCGGGCAGAAGATCGTCTGCCTGTTTGAGGGCCGGGACGCGGCCGGCAAGGGCGGCACGATCAAGCGGTTC
This sequence comes from Rhodospirillaceae bacterium, assembly GCA_011523655.1. GTDB lineage: Bacteria > Pseudomonadota > Alphaproteobacteria > Bin65 > Bin65 > Bin65. The sequence goes on along the minus strand of WTGH01000039.1, from coordinate 101,874 downwards.
ACCGAACATCTCAACCCGCGCGGCGCGCGGGTGGTCGCGCTCGACAAGCCGACCGAGAAAGAGCAGTCCCAGTGGTATTTCCAGCGCTACGTCGCGCATCTCCCCTCGGCCGGGGAAATCGTCCTGTTCGACCGTTCCTGGTACAACCGGGCCGGCGTCGAGCGGGTCATGGGCTTCTGCACCCCCAACGAATATCTCGAATTCATGCGCGAGACGCCCGAATTCGAGCGGATGCTGGTGCGCAGCGGCATCCGCCTGTTCAAATACTGGTTCTCCGTGACCCGGGAAGAGCAGATGCGCCGCTTCAATTCGCGCGAGAACGAGCCGCTGAAGCAGTGGAAGCTGTCGCCGATCGACCGGAAATCGCTCAACCTGTGGGACGACTATACCGAGGCCAAGGAGGCGATGTATTTCTACACCGATACCGCCGATGCGCCCTGGACCATCATCAAGTCGGACGACAAGAAGCGGGCGCGGCTGAACTGCATGCGGCATTTCCTCAGCAACCTGCCCTATCCGGGCAAGGACAGGCGGCTCGTCGGCGCGCCGGATCCCCTGATCGTCGGCGGCACCGCCCACGCTATCGGAGACGGCGCCCACATCCTGGGCCGCTCGGTCCATCCGGACCGACGCCGCAGCGCCAGACGCAGCCACGGCGGTGACTGACGGCAGCAGCGGCGTATCGCAGGCCGGAAACGCACCCGGCCGGGTGGTCGGCCTTCTGCGCACAGCCGCCCTCCGGGCTGCGGACGCGCTCCTGCCGCCGCGCTGCCTGGCCTGCGGCGCGATCGCGCCAAGCGACGGCGCCCTGTGCGGCGCCTGCTGGGGCGGCCTGTCCTTCATCGAGCGGCCCTGGTGCGCCTGTTGCGGACTGCCGTTCGAATTCGACATCGAAGACGGCGCCCTGTGCGGAGGCTGCGCCGCCGGTCCGCCGGCGTTCGATGCAGCGCGGGCCGTGCTGCACTACGACGATGCGAGCCGGCCGCTGATCCTTTCGTTCAAGCACGGCGATCGGATGCAGGCCGGCCGCCACTTCGGCGGCTGGATGGCGCGGGCCGGGGCGGAACTGGCGCCGCACGCCGATTTGGTCGCGCCGGTGCCGCTGCATTGGCGCCGGCTCGCCGCGCGCCGCTATAACCAGTCCGCCGAACTGGCGCGCGGCGTTGCGGCGGCGGCCGGGATCGGACTGTGCGTCGACCTGCTGCGCCGGACCCGGGCGACGCCGAGCCAGGGCGGCCTCACCCGAAGGGCCCGGCGGCTGAATGTCCGCGGCGCATTCGCGGTCGCGCCGCGCCGGCGGCCCGCGATACGGGATGCGCGCATCCTGCTGGTCGACGATGTTATGACGACCGGCGCTACGGTCGAAGCGGCCGCCCGGACGCTGAAGCGGGCCGGAGCGTCGCGGGTCGACGTTCTGGTGCTGGCCCGGGTCGTCCGCAGCGCGCAGCCGGAATGACCGCCATGCAAACGCGCTCAATTCCGGCGAGAATCCCACGGAAGACATACGCTACAGAGGCGGTGCCGGGCGCTGCGCGGTCATGGGCCGGGAACTGGACACCGCTGCGGCGGCGGTCCATGTAAGCCCGAAACAATACGAACGCAGAAACGATACGAACGCACCGGGGAGCGATGGCAAACGTAGAAATCTACACGACGATGATGTGTCCGTACTGCGCCCGGGCGCTGTCGCTGCTCAAGAGCAAGGGTGCGGACTATACCGAGGTCGACGTCACTCTCCGGCCCAAGGTGCGCCGGGCCATGGCCGAACGGGCCGGCGCCAGAAGCGTGCCGCAGATCTGGATCGACGGCCGGCATATCGGCGGCTGCGACGAGTTGCATGCCCTGGACGCGGCCGGCCGGCTCGATCCCATGCTGGCCCAGAGCGCGCGATGACGGCGAAGGCGACCGGCGGCGGGAGCGTCAAGGTCGCCTGCCTGCAGGTGACCGCTGAACGCGAGTTCGAGCCGAATATCAGAAAACTCGTCCGGATGATCCGCACCAGCGCGGAGGAAGGCGCGAAGTTCGTCCTGGCGCCGGAAAACGCCACGATGATCGAGCCGGTCGCCGCAGCGGCGTTGCGCAAGGCGAAACGGGAAGAGGACCATCCGGCGTTGCCGGCGCTGACCGAGGCGGCGCGCAAGGCCGGCGTCTGGCTGCTGATCGGCTCGCTCTCGATCAAACTGCCCGGCGGCAAGCTGGCCAACCGCTCCTTCCTCATCGACGACGGCGGCGCCATCGTGGCGCGCTACGACAAGCTGCATTGCTTCGACGTCAATCTGCGCGAGGACGAATGGTACCGGGAATCCGATACCATCCAGGCCGGGACGGAGGCCGCTCTAGCACCCTCGCCCTGGGGCCGGATCGGCATGACCGTGTGCTACGACCTGCGCTTTCCCGGCCTGTACCGCACACTGGCTCAGGCGGGCGCCGATATCCTGACGGTCCCCTCCGCCTTCACCCGGACGACGGGCCAGGCGCACTGGCACATGCTGCTGCGCGCCCGGGCGATCGAGACCGGCTGTTTCGTCATTGCGCCGGCCCAGTGGGGCGACCATGCGGAAGGCCGAAAGACCTTCGGCCATTCGCTGATCGTGAATCCGTGGGGCGAGGTGATCGCCGACGGCGGCGAAGGCGAAAACCTGGTCTTCGGCACGCTCGACCTGGATCTCGTGGAGAAGAGCCGCCGCCGCATTCCGTCCCTGCACGCCGAGCGGACATTCACCGTCAACGATCTGACGGTCCGGCGCAGCGCCGCGGAATAGGCGCCGCTCAGGTCCGCAGGGCGAGACGCGCGGTCATCGCGACGGCGCCGCCATTGTCCAGAGACCACAAGCTGAATTCGTCGCCTTCGCGGAAACCCTTCACCATGAACGGGCCGGTATCGAAGGTCGGTCGCAGGCCGCGGAACCGGAATTGCGCGACATCGGCGCCGGGAAGGTGCCGGCGGACCAGGTCGACCAGCAGGGTCGCAATCAGCGGGCCGTGGACGATCAGGCCGGGATAGCCTTCGACGCCGGTGACATAGGGATGGTCGTAGTGGATGCGGTGGCCGTTGAAGGTGAGCGCCGAATAGCGGAACAGCATCACGGGGTCCGGCGCGATCTCCCGCTCGATTTCGGCTTTGCCGGGCGGCTCCTGCGGCGGCGGCGCGGCGTTGCCGGCGTTCGGGCCGCCGGCCGGCGGCTCCCGGTACACGATGTCCTGCTCCTCGGCGATCGCCGGCCCTTCGCTGCCGGAATAGGTGTGCCTGACGGTGACGAAGCCCAGTTTTCCGGTGCGCCCTTCCTTGAAGACGACATCGGCAATTTCCGACCGCCTGGCGGCGCGGTCGCCGACCCGCAGCGGCCGGTCGAACCGGATCCGGCTGCCGGCCCACATGCGCCGCGGATAGGCGATCGGCGGCAGGAACCCGCCCTTTGCCGGATGGCCGTCATGGCCGAGATCCGCAGGCTGCGCGGCCGGCGCGAAATAGAGCCAGTGCCAGCAGGGCGGCAGCGGATCGCCCTCCCGCGGCTCCGGGTCGTCGCGGTCCAGTGTCCGGCTCATGCGGAAGACGGACGTCGGTGTGATCGTGTCCGCGACCGTTTCCGTCCGGCCGATCCAGTCGCGCGGGTCCGGGTTTTCACGCGCCATCGGTTGCCGCCTCCCCCTATTCGCCGTCCGGACGCGCCGGCCGGAACAGCGTGACCGTCGTGCGCCGGCCGCGCGAATAGTTCAGGCCGGAAACCGTTCCCACGGCGCGGACCGCGAGTCCCCGCCGGGCCATCGCATCGCGGAACTTCCCGACCCTGTCGTCGCGGATCACGGCCAGCCAGCTTTGCTCCGGCAGGCCGGCGCCGAGGGCCGCCGGCGACGTCAGGCGCAGACCGCTCCCCAGGTAGAAGGCCAGGCTCGGCTCGGTATAGCCGCTGGCGAAGAAACGGGTCCCGGCCGGCAGGTCGAGCGCCGCCACCGTGCGGCCGATCTCGCGGCTGATCCAGAGCTGGTTCACTGCGGGCGCCACGGCGGAAAGGACCGGCGCAAAAACGAGCGGCGCGGCGATGGCCGATGCCAGCAGCGCCCGCCTGATTTCGCCCCGCCACAGGCGCGGGACGGTGTAGAGGCTTACCGCAACGACCGCCAGGATCGGAACGAGGCCGGCCCAGACGAAGCCGTTTCCCGTCACGATTGGCAGCAGGAACGCCAGGACGGCGAAGCCGCCGATCAGCAACAGCCCGAAGACGTAGAGGGTGCGCGACGCCCAATGGTGCAGCCAGCGGAACTCGCCGGCCTCGGCGGCCTGGACCGCCATCGCGATCAGCAGGGCCAAAGCGGGGAAGGTCGGCAGGATATAGTGGGGCAGCTTGGTCGGCGTCAGTTCCAGCACCAGCCAGAAGGGGAGAATCCAGCACAGGCAGAAGCGCACGGCCGCCTCCCGCCGCCATGTCCAGCTCCAGCGCAGGGCCTGCCAGACGAACAGCGAGGCCGGGGCGAAGGCGACGATCAGGATCACGGCGTAAGCGCCCGGCGGCGCGCCGTGCTGCTCCTGGGCCGTGAGCAGCTTGCCGAGGAAATCCCGGCCGCCGGCTTCGCGCAGGAAGGTGTCGTCGGCCAGGATGATGGCGAGATACCAGGGCGCGGCGATCAGCAGGAGCAGCGGCAGGCCGACCAGCGGCCGCAGGCCACGCCAGAAGCGGGCCTGCCGGTCGGTGACCAGCAGCGCCGCCAGGGTCAGGAACACGACCGCAACGGGGACCGGTCCCTTGATGAGGATACCGACGGCGAGCGCGGCCCAGAACAGGATGGCGATGCGCCAGCCGGTGACCGTGCCGCTGCGCCCGTCGAGATAGATTCGGGCGAGCGCATATTGCGTCGCGACGATGGCGCCGAGCAGGACCGCGTCGGTCTTGGCAGTGTGGGCCTCGACGACGAGCACGAAGGAGGACGCCAGCAGCGCAGCGCCGAGAAACGCGCCGCGCCGGTCGAGGAACAGCAGACCGAGGGCGAAGGCGAACAGGACGGCGGCGGTGGCGCCCAGCACCGAGGGCAGCCGGTAGGGCCACAGGGCCGTACTCTCCGGCGTGCTCAGCAGCTTGACCGAAGCGGCCTGCATCCAGTGAATGCCGGCCGGTTTCTTGTTGCGCGCCTTGTCCAGAAAGCGGATGCGGATCGTGTCGCCGGTCTGCGCCATCTGGCGCGACGCCTGCATGAAACGGGATTCGTCGCGGTCCATGGCCGGCAGCGAGGCGAGTCCCGGCAGGTAGAGCGCCGCGCACAGCAGCACCAGCCACAACCATGCGCGATACCCGGTGAGCACCCTTTCGGCGTCCTTTCCGCAAGCGCCGGCGACCGCTGCCGCAGGGTGACGCCGCGCCCGCCCGCGTGCTAATCGGTCCCCGATCGGGATGGCCGGCTAGGTACGACAATCGTTCCGGACCGTCAAACCGGGGCCGGGCGGGCGTGCCGCCGGCCGGAATCCGGTACGGGCAAACGGCCCCGCCGCAGGTCCGGAATCAACCATCGGGAGAAGACACTCGGCGCTCATGTCCGCTCCGGAGTTCTCCATCGTCATTCCCGTCTACAACGAGGCCGGCAACGTCGCCGGGGTCGTCGGCGAGGTGCGGGCGGCGCTGGACGGACGGGTCGGCTACGAGATCGTGTTCGTCGACGACGGCAGCGACGACGGGACCGCGGCCGAGATCGCCGCGCAGTCCGCGGCGGCGCCCGGCCTCGTGCGGGCGGTGACCCACGCAACGCGCGGCGGCAAGAGCCGGGCGCTCATCAACGGCGCGAAGGCGGCGCGCGGGCCCTTCATGGCGACGATGGACGGCGACGGCCAGGACGACCCGGCCAGCCTGCTGAAAATGTGGGAGAAGCTCTGCGAAGGCGGCGCGCCGGACCCCCGGCTGCTGGTCTGCGGCTGGCGGCGCGAACGCAAGGACGGTTTCCGGCGAAAACTTGTTTCGCGGATCGCCAACGCGGTCCGCCGCCTGCTGCTCGGCGACGGGACGCCGGATACCGCCTGCGGCCTCAAACTGATGAACCGTGTGACATTCCTGGAACTACCGCATTTCGAGAACATGCACCGCTTCTTCCCCGCCCTGTTCGTCCGGCGCGGGCATCGGGCGGTTTCGGTGCCGGTGACGCACCGGCCCCGCAATGCCGGCGTCAGCAAATACGGCACCTTCGACCGCCTGTGGGCCGGACTTTGGGACCTGATCGGCGTCATGTGGGTGATGCGCCGGATGCGCTATCCGGACGTTCGGCCGGACGTTCGGAAGGAAACGGACTGAAGCGCATTCCGGTCGATATGGCGGTTGCCGGAAATCGGCCCCGACGGAACCTGCCCCGACGGAACCCGCTTGCCTTGCGGCCCGTCCGGCGCGACCATGGCGGGCGGCCGGAATCGCCGCGCCGTATCGCGCCATCGGAGGACCATCGATGTTCGTATCGGATATCCTGCGCACCAAGGGCAACGCGATCCATTCCGGCACGCCGGACACGACGGTCGCCCGCGCCGCCAGCGAGATGACCGGGCGCAAGATCGGCTCGCTGCTGATCCTGGAAGGCGGCGGTGCGAGCCTCGCCGGTATTCTTTCGGAGCGGGATATCGTGCGCGGCATCGCGACCTTCGGCCCGGAATGCCTCGACGGGCCGGTCTCCCAGCTCATGACCCGCGGCGTCACAACGATCGGACCGGGCGCGACCATCGCGCAGGCCATGGAAATCATGACCCAGGGCCGCTTCCGCCATCTGCCGGTCATGGACGACGGCAGGCTGGCCGGCATGATCTCGATCGGCGACGTCGTCAAATACCGCCTCGCCGAGGCGACGCGAGAGGTCGAGGAAATGCAGAAATACGTCCAGGGGCAATACGACTGACGCCCGTCGCCGCTACGGTCCGCGCCGGCGCCTGCCGTATTTGCTTCGCCCCTTGCGCGGCGTCCGCTTGTCGCCGCCGGGCCGGCCGCCGCTCCGATCGAGCAGGGCCTTGGCACGCTGCGCGCGGTTTTCCAGGCTGGCCGACGGGCTGAGGCCCAGGTCTTCGGCTTCGAGCCGGCGCAGTTCGTCGCGCAGCCGGGCGGCCTCCTCGAATTCCAGGTTGGCCGCGTGCTCCTTCATCCGGGTTTCGAGCTCTTCCAGATAGCCCTTCAGATTGTGGCCGATCAGGTGCGACTTGCCGGCGTCGCCGGTCGAGACCGTCACCCGGTCGCGCTCGTAGACGCTCTCCAGGATGTCGGCGATTTCCTTGCGGATCGATTCCGGCGTGATGCCGTTCTCGGCGTTGAAGGTCTGCTGCTTTTCGCGCCGCCGGTTGGTCTCCTCGATCGCCGCCTTCATCGAATCCGTCACATGGTCGGCATAGAGGATCGCCCGGCCGTCGATGTTGCGCGCCGCCCGGCCCATGGTCTGGATCAATGAGGTGCGCGAGCGCAGATAGCCCTCCTTGTCGGCGTCGAGGATGGCAATCAGCGAGACCTCGGGAATGTCCAGCCCCTCGCGCAGCAGGTTGATGCCGACCAGCACGTCGAACACGCCGAGGCGCAGGTCGCGGATGATTTCGATCCGCTCCAGGGTATCGACGTCCGAATGCATGTAACGGGTCTTGACGCCGGATTCGTGGAGATATTCCGTCAGGTCCTCGGCCATGCGCTTGGTGAGCGTGGTGACCAGCACCCGCTCGCCGCGCCCGGCCCTCTCCTTCGCCTCGTGGATCAGGTCGTCGACCTGGCTCTCGACCGGGCGGATTTCGACCACCGGGTCGGTCAGGCCGGTCGGCCGGATCACCTGGTCGGCGAAGACGCCGCCGGCCTGCGCCAGCTCCCAGTCGCCGGGCGTCGCCGAGACGAACACGGTCTCCGGCCGCATGTCGTCCCATTCCTCGAACTTGAGCGGCCGGTTGTCGACGCAGGAGGGCAGGCGGAAGCCGAACTCGGCGAGCACCGACTTGCGGGCATAGTCGCCGCGGTACATGCCGTGCAGCTGCGGCACGGTGATGTGGCTCTCGTCGATGAAGACGATGGCGTGCTTGGGCAGATATTCGAACAGGGTCGGCGGCGGCTGGCCCGGCGCGCGCCCGGTGAGATAGCGGGAATAGTTCTCGATCCCGTTGCAGGAGCCGGTCGCGGCCAGCATCTCCAGGTCGTAGGTCGTGCGCTGTTCGAGGCGCTGGGCTTCGAGCAGTTTGCCCCCGGCGTTCAGCTCGGCCAGCCGCTCCTTCAACTCGATCTTGATGCCGGCGATGGCCTGGCGCAGCGTCGGCTTGGGCGTCACATAGTGGCTGTTGGCGAAGACGACGATATCGTCCAGCGGCTCCATCTTCTCGCCGGTCAGCGGATCGAACTCCCGGATGCTCTCGATCTCGTCGCCGAACAGCGACAGGCGCCAGGCCCGGTCCTCCAGATGGGCCGGGAAGATCTCCACGGTATCGCCGCGCGCCCGGAAGGTACCGCGGTGGAAATCGGTGTCGTTGCGCTTGTATTGCAGCTCGACCAGCCGCTTGAGAATGTCCTGGCGCGAAACCCGGTCGCCCTCCTGGAAGCGCGAGATCATCTCCGAATAGGCCTCGATGGAACCGATGCCGTAGATGCAGGAGACCGAGGCGACGATGATGACGTCGTCCCGTTCGAGCAGCGACCGGGTCGCCGAATGGCGCATCCGGTTGATCTGCTCGTTGATGCTCGATTCCTTCTCGATATAGGTGTCCGAGCGCGGCACATAGGCCTCGGGCTGGTAATAGTCGTAGTAGCTGACGAAATATTCGACCGCGTTGTGCGGGAAGAAGCCCTTCATCTCGCCGTAGAGCTGGGCCGCCAGCGTCTTGTTCGGCGCCAGGATCAGCGCCGGGCGCTGCATGTTCTGGATGACATGGGCCATGGTGAAGGTCTTGCCCGAGCCGGTGACGCCGAGCAGGACCTGGCTGCGCTCGCCGCCGCGCATGCCTTCGGTCAGTTCGGCGATGGCCTGGGGCTGGTCGCCGGCCGGCCGGAAGCCGGACACCACCTCGACTCGCCGGCCGACGCCGCGCTCGCGCAGCATCGCCAGCCGCTCCGCCTTGAGCGGCGGTTCCTCCAGTGTCAGCGGAAGATCGTCCGGCATGGGCCGACTATATGGCCCGGTGCTGGCGCGCGCCATCGGCAAAGGGGCCGGCTGCCCGCCCGCGCATCCCCGCTCCTCGTCATTTCGACCGGAGCAGGCGTCAGCCCGCGGAGCGGAGAAATCTTTCAACCGCGGCGCAAGGTCCGAAGCGCCGTGCCGGAAAGATTTCTCCGCTCGCTTCGCTCCGGTCGAAATGACGGGGAGGGGCGAAAGGCCGATATGACGGGAAGGGAGGTTTGGCGGCAAACCGGGCTATACCGGCCGGACGAAGGCGCGGCGTTCGGCCTCGACTTCTGCGCGGAAAGCGCAGCCTTCGAGATGGTCGTTGACAAGGCCCATGGCCTGCATGAAGGCGTAGCAGGTCGTCGGGCCGACGAATTTCCAGCCGCGTTTCTTCAGATCCTTGCTGAGCGCCCGCGACATGTCCGTCTGAGCGAGGCCGGCAACCGCCGTCCGGTCCAGCCGGGCGGGCCGGTCTTCCGGCGGCGTTTCGTAGCGCCAGAAAAAGGCAGCGAGGGAACCGGCTTCCTGCACCAACTCGATCGCTCTGGCGGCGTTGTTGATCGTCGCCTCGATCTTGCCGCGGTGGCGGATTATGCCGGCGTCGCCCAGCAGCCGCGCGACATCGGCTTCGCCGTAGCCGGCGACCTTGCGGAAGTCGAAGCCGTCGAAGGCGGCGCGGAAATTCTCGCGCTTGCGCAGGATCGTCAGCCAGGACAGGCCGGACTGGAACCCTTCAAGGCAGACCTTCTCGAACAGGCGTCGGTCGTCGGCGACCGGCCGGCCCCATTCCCGGTCGTGATAGTCCCGGTACATGGCGTCATCGCCGCACCACCAGCAGCGGCGCAATCCGTCGGCGCCGGTTGTCAGGCCGTCCTGCGCAGTCATCTGTCCTCCGCGCCATTCGCCTGCAGCACTGCCGAGGTCAGTGGACGACCCAGCCGCTTTCGCCGGTCGCCGCCGTGTCGCCGCGCGGCGCGCCCAGGTCCGGTTCCTGCGCCGATACCGGTTCGCCGTCGATGACGAGGGCGCCTTTGGCGACCGTTACCCGGACCGTGGTGCCGTCAACGATCCGGCCCTCCAAAAGCCGCGTCGCCAGCGGATCCTGCAGGTACTTTTGAATGACCCGCTTGAGCGGTCGGGCGCCAAAGGTCCGATCGTAGCCGGCGTCGCCCAGCCAGATCAGGACGTGCTCGTCGACCTCGATCGCGATATGCCGGTCGGCCAGCAGCTTGCGCAAATGGGCGATCTGTATCTCGACGATCGCCGCCATGTGATCGCGGCTCAGCCGGTTGAACAGCAGGATTTCGTCCAGCCGGTTGAGGAATTCCGGCCGGAAGCTGGCGCGCACGACATCCATCACCTGGCTGCGCGCGTCATCGACGGACCGACCCGGCGCCAGCGCGGCGAGGAATTCGCCGCCCAGGTTGGAGGTCATGACGATCAGGACGTTGCGGAAATCGACCGTCCGGCCCTGGCCGTCGGTCAGCCTGCCGTCGTCCAGCACCTGGAGCAGGACGTTGAAGACGTCCGGGTGCGCCTTCTCGATCTCGTCGAACAGCACGACCTGATAGGGCCGCCGGCGCACCGCCTCGGTCAGCGCCCCGCCCTCGTCGTAGCCGACATAGCCCGGCGGCGCGCCGATCAGGCGGGAGACGGCGTGCTTTTCCATGTATTCCGACATGTCGATACGCACCATGGCGTGCTCGTCGTCGAACAGGAATTCGGCAAGCGCGCGGGCCAGTTCCGTCTTGCCGACCCCGGTCGGACCGAGGAACAGGAAGTTGGCGACCGGCCGGTTGGGGTCCTGCAGGCCGGCCCGCGCCCGGCGCACGGCATTGGCGACGGCCTGAACCGCCTCGTCCTGGCCGATGACGCGCCGCTGGATCGCCGCTTCCATCTTGAGCAGCTTCTCGCGCTCGCCCTCCAGCATCCTATCGACGGGGATGCCGGTCCAGCGCGAGACGACGGCGGCGATGGCCTCGGCGCCGACCTCCTCGTTCAGCATCCGGCTTTCGGCTTCGTCGCGGTCGCGCAGTTGGCCTTCCAGTTCCGGAATGCGCCCGTACTTGATCTCGGACGCCCTTGCCAGGTCGCCTGTGCGCTGGGCCTGCTCCAGTTCGATCCGGGCCTGGTCCAGCGCTTCCTTGAGCTTCTGCGAATCGGCGATCTTCTCCTTCTCCGCCTGCCAGATGGCGGTCAGGTCGGCGCTCTTCTTTTCCAGTTCCTTGAGTTCGCCGGAAAGCTTGTCGAGGCGCTTGCGCGAACCGTCGTCGCTTTCCTTCTTCAGCGCTTCCTGCTCGATCTTGAGCTGGACGATCCGGCGGTCGAGCTCGTCGATCTCGTAGGGCTTGGAATCGACCTCCATGCGCAGGCGCGCCGCCGCCTCGTCCATCAGGTCGATCGCCTTGTCGGGCAGGAAGCGGTCGGCGATGTAGCGGTTTGAGAGCGTCGCGGCGGCGACCAGCGCCGAATCGGCGACGCGCACGCCGTGATGCAGCTCGTATTTCTCCTTCAGGCCGCGCAGGATGGAGACGGTGTCCTCCACCGTCGGCTCGCCGATGAAGACCGGCTGGAAGCGCCGGGCGAGTGCGGCGTCCTTCTCGATATGCTTGCGGTATTCGTCCAGCGTCGTGGCGCCGACGCAGTGCAGCGCGCCGCGGGCGAGCGCCGGCTTGAGCATGTTCGAGGCATCCATCGAGCCTTCCGCCGCGCCGGCGCCGACCAGCGTGTGCAATTCGTCGATGAACAGGACGATATCGCCGGCCGCGGCCTCGATTTCCTGGAGCAGCGCCTTGAGCCGCTCCTCGAATTCGCCGCGGAACTTCGAGCCGGCGACCATGGCGCCGAGGTCGAGCGCCATGATCCGCTTGTCGCGCAGGCTTTCCGGCACGTCGCCTTCGACGATCCGCCGCGCGAGACCTTCGGCGATCGCCGTCTTGCCGACGCCGGGTTCGCCGATTAGCACCGGGTTGTTCTTGGTCCGGCGCGAGAGAACCTGCATCGACCGGCGGATTTCGTCGTCGCGGCCGATGATCGGATCCAATTTGCCGTCGCGGGCGTCCCGGGTGAGGTCGCGGGCGTATTTCTTCAGGGCGTCGTAGGCGTTCTCGGCGGTCGCGCTGTCGGCGGTCCGGCCCTTGCGCATGTCGTCGATCGCCGCATTCAGGCCCTGCGGGGTGACGCCGGCGTCCTTCAGAATGTCCGCGGACTTCGACCCGGCGGCCATGGCGAGCGCCAGCAGCAGCCGCTCGACGGTCACGAAACTGTCGCCGGCCTTCCCGGCCAGCTTGCCGGCACTATCCAGCACACGCGCGGTCTCCGGCCCGAGATAGATCTGGCCCTGCCCGCCCTGGACCCGGGGCAGCTTGCCGAGCGCGAAATCGGTCGCCTTCAGGGCGCGCGCCGGATCGCCGCCGGCGGCCCGGATCAGGTTGGCCGACAGGCCTTCCGGGTCGTCGAGCAAGGCCTTGAGCAAATGTTCGGGAACGAACTGCTGATGATTTTCCCGCAGCGCAACCGTCTGGGCGGCCTGCACGAAACCGCGCGCGCGCTCGGTGTAATTCTCGAAATCCATTGTCTCTTCCCGTTATTCGTCCCCCGGCTGGCGGCGGGACAGGCGGAGCGGGACCTGCTACGGCAGCATCCCGACCGCTATGTGGGACGCTCGCGACCGCCGCACAAGAGACATGTGTTGCAATAATGCCACAGTCCGGGTCGTGCCTTGGAATCGCCCCTAACCCGCCGCTACAATCGGTGGATGTTCAGGGAGTTCCGAATGAAATTCATGTTGGCGCCGGCGCTCGCCGGGCTGCTGTTCCTGGCGTCGGGCGCCGCGGTCCAGGCTCAGTCCCGACTGGTCTTCGATGACACCACCATCGAAGTGGTCACCGCCAAAAAGCGCTACAAATGGCGCGTCCAGCAGGCCATTTCCGCCGCCCAGATGGCCCAGGGCCTGATGTTCCGGAAGACCCTCGATCCTTACAATGGCATGCTGTTCGATTTCGGCAGCCCGGTCCTTGCGCGTATCTGGATGAAGAATACCGAAATCCCGCTCGATATCCTGTTCGTCAGGGCCGACGGCACGATCGAAAGCATCGGCTTCGGCGAGCCCTTCTCGCTCCGGATCGTCCGGTCGGGGGCCCCGGTGCGCGCCGTCCTGGAAGTTCTGCACGGGACGGCGGAGAAACTCGGCATCCGGCCCGGCGACCGGATCCGACACGAAATGTTCGGCACGCCGCTCAAGAAGCCGCCGAGCTACAAGCCGAAATCGCTGCGCCGCAAGAACTGACCGCCACTTCCCGAACCGGAAACCCGATATGAGCGATCTCTGGAAGAAGACCGCGACCGAAACCGTCGCGCTGCTCAAGGCCGGCGCAGTCTCGCCCGCCGAGCTGCTGGACATCCTGCACGCGCGCATCGAGGCCGTGGACGGCGCGGTCAACGCCTTGCCGACCCTGTGCCGGAAGCGGGCGCAAGCCGCCGCCGAACGGGCGGAGAGGGACACCGTGCTCGCCGGCCTGCCGGTCGCGATCAAGGATCTGGCGCCGGTCGAGGGCGTACGCACCACTTTCGGCTCGCCGATCTTCGCCGACAACGTGCCGGACCATTCGGACTATGTCGTCGAACGGCTGGAGGAACGCGGCGGCGTGGTCTACGCCAAGTCCAACACGCCGGAATTCGGCGCCGGCGCCAACACCTTCAACCCGGTGTTCGGCGTCACCCGCAACCCGTGGGACACGCGGATGAGCGCGGCCGGCTCCTCGGGCGGCGCCGCGGTCGCGCTCGCTACGGGAACCGCCTGGCTGGCCCACGGCTCGGACCTGGGCGGCAGCCTGCGCACGCCGGCCGGCTTCAACGCAGTCGTCGGCCTGCGGCCCAGCCCCGGCCTCGTGCCGAGCGGGCCGGACCTGCTGACCTTCCAAGACCTGGCCGTCGAAGGGCCGATGGGACGGACGGTGGCCGACGTCGCGCTCATGCTCGACGCCATGGCCGGCGCCGACCCGCGCGATCCGCGCAGCTTCGCGCCGCCGGTTTCCTCCTATGTCGAAGCCCTGCGCGAACCCCCGGCAAGCCTGCGCATCGCCTGGTCGCCCGACCTCGGCGTCACGGTCGTCGATCGGGAAATCCAGGCCGTCTGCGCCGAAGCGGCTGCGGGTTTCAGCGGCCTGGGCGCCGTCGTCGAAGAGGCCTGCCCCGATTTCGCCGGCGCCTACGACTGTTTCCAGACCCTGCGCGCGGCCTTCTTCGCCGGCCGGGCGGCGCCGTTGCTGGCGGCGCATCGCGACAAGCTGAAACCCGATGTCGTCTGGAATATCGAGAAGGGCCTGGCGCTCACCGCCGACGATATCGGCCGGGCCGAGCGCGAGCGGACGGCGCTTTACCACCGGGTCGCCGCCTTCATGAACGATTACGACATCCTGGCCTGCCCGGTCATGCAGGCCCGGCCCTATCCCGTCGAACGGACCTATGTCGAGGAAATCGACGGCCGGAAGATGGCGAGCTACATCGACTGGATCGCGATCACCTTCTCGATCACGCTGACCGGGCTGCCTGTCGTGTCGCTGCCCTGCGGCTTTACGCAAGACGGGCTGCCCGTCGGTTTGCAGCTCGTCGGCCGGCATCGCGGCGAGGCCGCCCTGCTCGCCGCAGCGGCGCAACTTGAAGACCTGCTGGGGATCGCATCCCGGGTGCCGATCGATCCGGTTGTCCGACACTAGCCGCGGCGGCGGGACGCGTGGAATCGGGGGCGCCGGCGCGTATGTTGACGGCATAGTCTTCCGGGTATCGCCGGTCCGGCGCGCCCGTCATCTAAAGTTGCACATCATCGACACCACCGAACGGAGAGAGGGTTTGGCATGACAGTCAGTGTTGGAGACAAAATTCCGTCCACGAAGATCAAGACCATGACGGCCGACGGCATGTCGGAAATCGATACAGGCGACTATTTCGCCGGCAAGAAGGTAGTGATGTTCGCCGTGCCGGGCGCCTTCACCCCGACCTGCTCGGCCAAGCACCTGCCCGGATTCGTCGAGAACGCCGCGGAACTGAAGGGCAAGGGGGTCGACGAGATCGCTTGCATTTCGGTCAACGACGCCTTCGTCATGGATGCCTGGGGCAAGTCGCAGAACGCCGGCGACGTCACCATGCTGGCCGACGGCAACGGCGACTTTACCAAGGCGATGGGGCTGGAAATGGACGGCTCCGGCTTCGGGCTCGGCACGCGCAGCCAGCGCTATGCCCTGGTCGCGGAGAACGGGACGATCACAACCCTGAATGTCGAACAGCCGGGCGCCTTCGACGTCTCCAGGGCCGAGGCGATTCTCACGGCTTTGTAGTCTTCTCCGGCACAGCCGGAATTTTGTAGGGGAGGGTTTGAAGCCCTCCCCTACAGCGTTTGCGGGCCCTTGATTCGGCCAAGCCTTTCTTTTCTCTCCATTTTCCATTATGATCGAACGATAAAAAACCATCGCAGAGGGAGCACATGGCCCGACCGCGCAGTTTCGATTCCGGCGCAGTGCTGGACAAGGCCAAGGCCGTTTTCTGGGCGAAAGGCTACGAAGGGTCGTCGATCAGCGAACTCGCGGCAGCGACGGGGCTGAAGACCGGCAGCCTGTACAACGCCTTCGGCGACAAGCACGCGCTCTACCTGAAGGCCCTCGACCGCTACGGCGAAAAGGAAGTCGCCGCCGCGGTCGCTTGGATCGCGCGGCAGGATTGCCGCGGCGCGGAAGCGGTCGCCGGATTTCTCAAGATGATCGCGGCGCAGGTCGAATCGGGCGCCTACAGCGACGGCTGCTTCCTGTGCAACGCCGCTGCGGACCAGGCGGCGCACGACCCCGCCATCGCCGCCCGGGTCAGCGCCAACATGGCCCCGCTGCGCCAGGTTTTCCTCGACCGGCTGAAGGGCGATCCGCGGACGGCCGACGCGGCGGCGATCCTCGCCGATTTTGCGCTCGCCACCTATCTCGGCATGTTCGTCATGATCCGCGGCGGCGCCGACGGCCCGATGATCCGCCGCGCCGTTTCGGTCGCCGGTGCGGCGCTGAGCGTCTGAGCTGCCGAACCGCCGGCGCGCCGTGTAGCGCGCGCGGCTGTCGCCGGCTATAGAACGGCGCCATGAACCCGAATTTCGACGCCGCCACCAGCACCGCACCGGAACCTGCCGGCGAGGCGGTGCCGATTTCAGTGCTCGACGCCAGCGAACTGGAGGCCTGGCTCGCAGGCCGCGAACCGCGCATCCGGGCCTGGGTCGCCTCGTCCGTTTTCGAGGCGAAGGCCGGCGCCGTCTGCCCGATCCCCGGCGCGGCCGGCAATGTCGAGCGCATCCTGTGCGGCCGCGACGCGGACACGCCCGATATCTGGCGCATCGCGGCGCTGCCGGAGCGGCTGCCGCCGGGCGACTACGCGCTCGACTCCGGCGCCGATCCGGCGCAGGCCGCGCTGGGCTGGATGCTCGGCGCCTACCGGTTCGACCGCTACAAGACCGCGGAGAAAAAGGCGCAGCCGGTCCTGGGATTGCCGGAAGGTATCGATCGCAAACGGCTGATCGCGACCGCGGAGGCGGTGTTTCTGGCGCGCGACCTGATCAACACGCCGGCCGAGGACATGAAACCGAGCGACCTGGCCGCTGCCGCCGAAACCGTCGCCGGGCGGCACGGCGCCGAATTCCGGGTCACGGTCGGCGACGACCTGCTGGAGCGGAACTATCCGGCGATCCACGCCGTCGGCCGGGCGGCCGCGGACGCGCCGCGCCTGATCGATATGGCCTGGGGCGATGCGGACCGGCCGAAGGTCACGCTGGTCGGCAAGGGCGTATGCTTCGACAGCGGCGGCCTCGGCATCAAGCCGGCGTCCGGCATGAAGCTGATGAAGAAGGACATGGGCGGCGCGGCCACGGTTCTGGGCCTCGCGGGCATGATCATGGTGCTCAAGCTGCCGGTGCGCCTGCGCCTCCTGATCCCGGCGGTCGAGAACGCGATTGCCGGCAACGCCTACCGGCCGATGGACGTGATCCGGACCCGCAGCGGTACGACCGTCGAGATCGGCCACACCGATGCGGAAGGCCGGGTCATCCTGTGCGACGCGCTGGCCGACGCGGCGGGCGAGAAGCCGGACCTGCTGCTCGACGTCGCCACGCTGACCGGCGCCGCCCGAGTGGCGCTGGGGACCGAACTGCCGGCGCTGTTCTGCAACGACGACGAACTGGCCGGCGATATCCTCGCGCAGGGCGAGGCGGCGGACGACCCGCTGTGGCGCCTGCCGCTGTGGCCGGGCTATCGCAAGCGGATCGAGGGCGACGCCGGCGACATCACCAACGCGCCGGAAGGCCCGTTCGGCGGCGCGATCACCGCCGCCCTGTTCCTGGAACGGTTCGTCGACGGTGCGGCCCGCTGGGCGCATATCGACACGATGGGCTGGAACCTGACCGCCCGGCCCGGCCGGCCCAAGGGCGGCGAGGCGCTCGCCCTGCGCGCCCTGTTCGCCGCGATCGAAGCGCGCTACGCCTGACGCGCCGGCAGCCGTCCGTTGGCGAAGCGCCCCTCGATACGGCCCCCTCGATACGGCGCTGGCGCGCCTACTCGGGATGAGGGGTTGATGGAGGCTTGTCCCCTTCACCCTCACCCTGAGTAGCCCCGGCCCCCGGCCGGGGCGTATCGAAGGGCGGGCGCTGTCGGGCCGGCAGCCCGTCAATACCCCCGCGCGGGGTCGACGATGTTGTTCGGCGGCTGGCCGCGCATCGCCCGGCGGTAGTTTTCCGCGACCTCGGCCGCCGCGGTCATCGGATTGGTGATGCCGGCATTGTGCGGCGTGATGCGGATCTTCGGGTGGCTCCAGAAGGGATGGTCCCTGGGCAGCGGCTCCTCCCGGAACACGTCCAGCTTGGCGAATTTCAGCTTGCCCGAATCCAGCGCGGCGATCAGGTCGGCGTCGACGACATGCCCGCCGCGCGCCGCGTTGACGATGCCACCGCCGACCGGCATCAGGTCGAAGGCCCTTGCATCGAGAATGCCCTCCGTTTCCGCGGTCAGGGGCAGCAGGCAGACGACGATCTCCGAGCGCTGCATGAAGCCGGCGAACCCCTCCGCACCGTGGAAGCCGACGACGCCCGGAAGGTCCTTGGGCGTCCGGCTCCAGCCGGCGACGTCGAAACCCAGATGTTTCAGCTTGCCGGCGGTATCGGCGCCGATCGCGCCGACGCCCATGATGCCGACCCGGCGCGTGCTCGCGGCCGGATAGGAGACCGGGTTCCAGCGCCGTGCCGCCTGGTCCCGGTCGTAGCGGTCGGCGTCGCGGTGATAATGCAGCACGCTGTGCACGCAATATTCGCTCATCCGCGTTACGAGATCGGGATCGACCAGGCGCGCCACCGGGACGCCCTCGGGCAGGTCGTCGTGCCTGAAGATATGGTCGACGCCCATGCCCAGGGACTGGATCAGCTTCAAATTCGGCAGCCCGGCGAGCAGGCCCGGCGGCGGATCCCAGACCAGCGCGGCGGTGATGTCCGCAGCGTCGCCCAGTTCGTCCGGATACAGCCGCACCTCGATCCCGCCCGGCTGCGCGATCAGCATTTCGCGCCATTTGCCGAAATAGGGGTCCATGTCGCCCCAGGAGGAGGCCAGGAGCAAAGTCATCGTCGCGCCGTCCTTCTTCGTTGTCCGCCGCGGGCCGTCACGCCGCGACGATGCCGGTCTCGTCGGCCTTGAAATCGAAGGCCGCATCCATCAGGGCCCGCGTGTAGCCCGCCTGCGGGTTGTCGAGCACGTCGGCCGCCGGGCCCTGCTCCACCACCTTGCCGTCGCGCATGACGATGACCTGGTGGCTCATGGCGCGCACGACCTTCAGATCGTGGCTGATGAACAGATAGGCCAGATCGTGATCGCGCTGAAGCTGGTGCAACAGGTCGATGATCTGGCTCTGCACCGACCGGTCGAGCGCAGAGGTCGGTTCGTCCAGCACCACGACCTTCGGCTTGAGCACGATGGCGCGGGCGATCGAAACCCGCTGGCGCTGGCCGCCGGAGAATTCGTGCGGATAGCGGTGGCGGGTATCGGGATCGAGGCCGGTCTCCGCCAAGGCGTCGATCACCGCCCGCTCGCGCGCATCGGGGTCGCCCAGACCGTGGATCTTGAGCCCTTCCTCGACGATCTCGCCGACCGAAAGCCGCGGGCTCAGGCTGCCGAACGGGTCCTGGAACACGATCTGCATCTCGCGCCGCAGCGGGCGCAGCGCCTTCCACCCGAGGCCCTGGATGTCCCGGCCCTGGTAGACGATGGGCCCGCGGCTCGAGATCAGCCGCAGCAGGCCCAGCCCGAGCGACGACTTGCCGGACCCGCTCTCGCCGACGACGCCAACGGTTTCGCCCGCCCGGACGCGCAAGGCCACCTCGTCGACCGCCTTGATGTGATCGACGGTGCGGCGGAACACGCCGGCCTTGATCGGATACCAGACCCGGAAGCCCTCCGTGGCGAGCATTTCGGCGGCGCTGTCCGGCACTTCCGGCGGCGTGCCCTTCGGCTCCGACGCTAGGAGGCGCTGCGTATACTCGTGCTGCGGCCGGCCGAACACGTCGGCGACGGCCCCCTCCTCCACGATTTCGCCCAGGCGCATGACCGCGACCCGGTCGGCAAAATGTTCGACCACGCCGAGATCGTGGGTGATGAACAGGATGCCGAGGCCCATGTCCTTCTGAAGGTCCTTCAGGAGCTGGAGGATCGTCGCCTGGATCGTCACGTCCACGGCCGTCGTCGGTTCGTCGGCAATCAGCAGGTCGGGCTCGTTGGCGAGCGCCATCGCGATCATCACCCGCTGGCGCTGTCCGCCCGAGAGTTCGTGCGGGAACGAGCCGAGCCGGCGCTCCGCCTCCTTGATGCCGACCTTCTCCAGCAGTTCGAGCACCCGCCTGCGCGCCGCGCCTTTCACCATGCCCTTGTGGATGCGCAGGATTTCGCCGATCTGCTTCTCGACCGTGTGCAGCGGGTTGAGGGCGGTCAGCGGCTCCTGGAAGATCATCGAAATCCGGTTGCCGCGGATCCGGCGCAGCACCTGCTTCGGCGCGCCCATCAGCTCCTCGCCCCGGAAGTTGACGGCGCCGGCGGGATGGCTGGCCTGCGGGTAGGGCAGGAGCTGGAGCACCGAAAGCGCCGAGACTGACTTGCCCGAGCCGCTTTCGCCGACGATCGCCAGCGTCTCGCCCTTGTCGACATGAAAGGAAACGCCCTTGACGGCGTGAACCGTGCCGTCCGGCACGCTGAAACCGACTTTCAGATTGTCGACGGTGAGCAGGCGTTCGGCGCTCATGGGGCCCGTCCCGCGGCGGCGAGCGCGCCATCGGCCGGCTGGCGGACGTTCGAAATCGCCGCCGCGGAATCCGGATCCTGTTCCGGCGGCGGTGCGGCGGCGGCGATGCCCTTGCGCGGATCGAAGGCGTCGCGCACCGCCTCGCCGATGAACACGAGCAGGCTCAGCAGGGCGGCGAGCACGAAGAACGCCGTGACGCCGAGCCAGGGCGATTCGAGGTTCGACCGGCCCTGCTTGAGCAACTCGCCCAGCGACGGCGAGCCGGGCGGCAGGCCGTAGCCCAGGAAATCGAGCGACGTCAGCGCAACGATCGAGCCGGACAGGATGAAGGGCATGAAGGTAAGCGTCGCGACCATCGCGTTGGGCAGGACATGCCTGAACATGATGGTGACATTGCTCGCGCCGAGCGCCCGGGCGGCGCGGACATAATCGAAATTGCGCGCCCGCAGGAATTCCGCCCGCACGACGCCGACCAGCGCCATCCAGCTGAACAGCAGCAGGATGATGAGCAGCCACCAGAAATTCGGCTCGACGATGGCCGAGAGAATGATGAGCAGGTAGAGGATCGGAACGGATTCCCAGATTTCGATGAAGCGTTGCAGGGACAGGTCGGTCCAGCCGCCGAAATAGCCCTGGATCGCGCCCATCGCCACGCCGATCACGCTGCTGAGCAATGTCAGGACGAGGCCGAACAGGACGGACAGGCGGAAGCCGTAGATCACCCTGGCCAGCACGTCGCGCGCCTGGTCGTCGGTGCCGAGCGGGTTGGCGGCCGACGGCGGCGTGGGCGACGGTTCAGGCAGGCCGATGACCTGGGAATCGTAGCGATAGGGGATGAGCGGCCAGACCATCCAGCCCTTCTCGCCGATCTTCTCCTGCACGAAGCGGTCGGTATAGTCGGCCTCGGTTTCGAACTCGCCGCCGAACGCCGTCTCGGCATAGCGGCTGACCGACGGCAGGTAGAGGCCGCCGTCGTACCAGACGACGATCGGCCGGTCGTTGGCGATCAGCTCGGCGAACAGGCTGAGGACAAACAGGGCGGCGAAGATCCAGAGCGACCAGTAGCCCCGCCGGTTGGCGCGGAAATTGGCCAGCCGCCGCGCCGTCACCGGCGTGATCCGCCACCACAGGACGCTGTCCTTCCGGGTCGGGGCGACGCTCATGGCCGAATACTCATGCCCGGATACTCATGCCCGGATACTCATGCCCGGATACTCATGCCTGGCGGGCCTCGAAATCGATCCGCGGATCGACCCAGATGTAGGTGAGGTCGGTAATCAGCTTCACCAGCAGGCCGATCAGCGAGAAGAAGAACAGGGTTGCGAAGACGACCGGATAGTCGCGGTTGACGATCGCCTCGAAGCCGAGCAGGCCGAGGCCGTCGAGATTGAAGATGATCTCGATCAGCAGCGAGCCGGTGAACAGGATGCCGATGAAGGCGCCGGGAAAACCGGCGATCACGATCAGCATCGCGTTGCGGAAGACGTGGCCGTAGAGCACCCGCCGCTCGCCCATGCCCTTGGCCCGCGCGGTCACGACATACTGCTTGTTGATCTCTTCGAGAAAGCTGTTCTTGGTCAGCAGCGTCAGCGCCGCAAAGCCGCCGATCACCAGCGCCAGCACCGGCAGCGCGATGTGCCACAGATAGTCGAGCACCTGCCCGGCCGTGGAAAGCTCGCTGAAATTCTCCGACACCAGCCCCTTGAGCGGGAACCACTGGAACACCGCCCCGGTCGCGAACAGGATGACCAGCATGATAGCGAACAGGAAGCCGGGGATCGCGTTGGCGACCACGACGACGCCGCTGGTCCAGATGTCGAAAGCCGAGCCGTCGCGCACCGCCTTGCGGATGCCGAGCGGGATGCAGACCAGATAGACGATCAGCGTCGTCCACAACCCCAGCGATATGGAGACCGGCATCTTCTCCAGCACCAGATCGACCACCGGACGGTTCTTGAAGAAGCTCTGGCCGAAATCGAAGGCCGCGTAGTTGGCGACCATCAGGACGAACCGTTCGTGCGGCGGCTTGTCGAGATTGAGCTGCTTGCGCAGTTTCTCCAGCAGCTCCGGATCGAGGCCGCGCCCGGCGCGGGATTGTTCGCCCGGCTGCCGCTCCTGCTGGCCGACGCCGGCCTCCTGCCCGCGGGAGGATCCGGTGCGCTCCGCGACCTGGTCGCCGCCCTGGCGCAGGTTTGCGATCAGCTGTTCGATGGGCCCGCCGGGCGCCATGTTGATGATGACGAAATTGATCACCATGATCCCGAGCAGGGTCGGGATGATGAGCAGCAGGCGGCGGACGATATAGGCCAGCATCGCGCGTTTCCCGCGGCCGCTATTTCAGGCTCGCGATCCGGCCGCGCAGCCGGGCCGCTTTCGCCGGATCGAACCACCAGGTCATGATATCCGCGCCGCCGATGGTCGGTTTGTCCGGATAGCCGAACTTGTCCCAGAAAACGACACGATCATAGGGGATGTGCCAGTTCGGGATGACGAAATGCTGGCTGAGCAGCAGCCGGTCGAGCGCCCGGGTCCGCAGCACCAGGCTCTTCCGGTCCGGGGCGGCGATCAGCTGCTCCACGAGGTCGTCGACCGCCCGGTTCTGCAGGCCGCTCCAGTTGCTGCTGGCGGGCCGTTTGGCGGCGGCCGTCGTCCAGTAGCCGCGCTGCTCGTTGCCCGGCGAGAGCGACTGGCCCCAGCCGAGGACGACGATGTCGAAATCGAATTTGCGCACCCGGTTCACATACTGGGAGAAATCGACCAGCCGGATGCGCATGTCGATGCCGAGCCGTTTCAGGTTGCGCCGCACCGGCAGCACGATGCGCTCAAAGGCCGGGGAACGCAGCAGGATGGTGAACCGCAACGGCAACCCCGTCTTCGCATTGACCAGGCGGAAATTCCGGACGACCCAGCCGGCCTCTTTCAGCAGCCTGAACGCCTCACGCAGACCGGGGCGGATGTTGCTGTCCCTGTAGACGGGCAGCGTGTAGGGCGACGTGAACACCCGGTTCGGCACCGCGCCGGGGTAGCGCCGCTTCAAATCCTGCAACAGCCTGAGCACCGCGCCCCTGGGCTTGCCGGGGCGCGATGCGAGTTCGGAATTGTCGAAGAAGCTCCGGGTCCGGGCATACTGGCCGAAGAACAGGTTGCGGTTGGTCCATTCGAAATCGAAGGCGTAGACCAGCGCCCGCCGCACCCGCCAGTCCCGGAACAGCGGATTGCGCAGATTGTAGACGAAGGCCTGCATGCCGCTCGGCTGGCCGGTCGGGAACGTCTTCTGGATCAGCAGCCCCTCGCGCTTCGCGGCGATGTCGTAGGCCCGCGCCCAGGCCGAGGCCGTGTTCTCGGCACGATAGTCGAACTGGCCGGCCTTCAGCGCCTCGCGCATCACCGAGGCGTCGAAGAAATACTCATAACGGATCAGGTCGAAATTGTAGTGGCCGACATTGGCCGGCAGGTTCCGGCCCCAGTAGTCCTTGACCCGGACGAATTCGATCCGCCGGCCGGGCGAGACCTTGCCGATCCGGTAGGGGCCGCTGCCCAGCGGCGGATCGAGGGAAAATTTCGTGAAGTCCCGGTCTTTCCAATAGTGTTTCGGCAGGATGTTCAGGTCGCCGGCGACGATCAGCGGCAATTCCCGGTTCGTGCCGCCGCGGAAGATAAATTTCACCGAACGCGGCCCGGTCCGCTCCATCCGGGCGATGTCGCGGAAATAGTAGCGGTAGAACGGCCGGCCCTGCTTGCGCAGGATGTTCATGGAGAAAATCACGTCCTCGACGGTGACGGGCCGGCCGTCGTGCCAGCGCGCCGCGGGATTGAGCGTGAACTCGACCCAGGACCGGTCTTGCGGATAGCGGATCGATTCCGCGAGCAGCGGATAGAGGGTGAACGGTTCGTCGTCCGCCCGCCGCATCAGCGTATCGTAGATCAGCCCGGCGCCGCTCGCCGCCGTGCCCTTGACGATGTAGGGATTCAGGCTGTCGAAGGTGCCCTGGGCCGCCAGCCACAGGCTGCCGCCCTTCGGCGCCTTCGGATTGACATAGTGGAAATGCGGGAAGCCGGCCGGATATTTCGGCGTCCCGTGCATGGCGATGGCGTGGCTCTCGACGATGTTTGACGCCATGGCAGCGTCATCGGCGCCGCCTTGTGCCGACAGAGCGACAAGCGAAGCGAGAGCGGCCGGAATTGCAACGATCCAGCGCATGAGGCTATTCGCGGTAAACCGATGGCGAAAGTAAGGCGAGAGATTCAGGCACGCTCGAACGGGTAAGGTCTTTGTCGCGTTTACCACGGTTCCCGGTAGGGCCGGAGCTCGACGTTGAAGCTCCAGGTGCTGCGCGGCTGGTGGGCGATGCGGAAAAACTCGCCCGCAATGTCCGCCGGTTTGGCGTAGGCGTCGTCCGGCCGGTCCCCGCCCATCCGCTCGCGCACCCACGGAATATCGATCATCGCGTCGACGGTGATGTGGGCGACGTGGGCAGGATTTGAACCTGCGAGCCTCCTACGATCAGGCCAGCCCATTCGATCCTGCACCTGTAGCTCGCTCAAGGGTACGTTGCGCCGAGGTAACGGCATCTTAAGCGGTCGTTCGCGAGAGGTGGATTTTCTTCGCGAACGCCGCCGGCTTGCAAACGGCGCCTTCAGATTTCGGCGGCAGGAAACACCCGACCGTCCTGCACAGTTCCCCAAACGCAGACGTCTCTTAGCCTGTCGGCGCCGATCTCCGTCGGATCGTCTTCCAGGACGGCGAAATCGGCGCGCTTGCCGGCCTCGATGGAGCCGATCTCACCGTCGAGCTTCAGCGTATAGGCCGCGCCAAGGGTGATCGCGCGAAGCGCTTGCTCGACGCCGATCCGTTCGTACGCGCCGAGCGCGCGCCCGGATGCCGTCTTGCGGTTGACCGCGCACCAGGCGGTGAACAGCGGGCCGAGCGGCGTGATCGGCGCGTCGGAATGGATCGCCATTGGCACACCCTGGGCCAGCGCGGTCGCACAGGCGTTCATCCGCTCCGCCCGCTCCGGCCCGACGGTCTGCGCGTAGTGTTCGTCGCCCCAGTAGAAGATGTGGTTGGAGAACAGGTTGACGCACAGGCCGAGCGCGCGCATGCGGCGGAACAGGGCGGCGTCGGCGAGCTGGCAATGCTGCATCGTGAGCCGGTGGTCCGGCGCCGGGTGCCGCCGCAGGGCCTCTTCGATGCAATCGAGCGCCAGTTCGGTCGCCTCGTCGCCGTTTGCATGGGTGTGGACCTGGATACCGTGCTCCAGCGCCGAGCGGTAGAGTTCGCGAACCTGTTCGGGCGGCAGGTACCAGAGCCCCTCCGGCGCGCCGTTGTAATAGCCCGGCCAGCGCAGGCGCGCCGTGAAACCCTGAATCGACCCGTCCACGACCATCTTGACCGACCCCAGGCGCAGCCGGTCGGTGCTCATCGGGCCGAGTTCGCGCGCCCGGGCGATCAGGTCCGGGATGGCGATATTCTGCAGTTTCCGCATCGCGACGATGCGCACCGGATAGTCCGGCTCGCCCGTGACCCGCAGCATCATGGCGACCGCCTCCTCCGGCAGCAGGCCGGCAAGGTCGGTCGCCGTCGTCACGCCGCTGCGCACGCACTGGCGGGCGAACTGCCGGAAGCCGTGCTCGTCGCAGGCTAGGCTGTCCCGGTCGAAGCCGACATGGGGATTGGCCGGACCCATGGCGTCGTGGCCCCGCAACTCGCCGGCAGGCAGGCCGTCCGCCGCCAGCGGGATGCCGGGATGGTTGATGCCAGGGCGGAGCAGGCCGGCCCGTTCCAGCGCCACGGTATTGACGTTCAGAATGTGGCAGGAGGCGTTGAGCACGCCGACCGGCCGGTCGGTCGAGACCCGGTCCAGATCGTGCCGGTCCAGCCGCCGGGCGCCGAAATAGATCGCGTCCAGCCCCCAACCGGCGAGCGGCGCCCCGGCATCGGCGAGTTCCGCTTCGGCCTCCCGCAGGCGGGCAACGACCGCGTCGACCGATTTCAGTCCGGCCCAGACCGTTCCGTCCGGCGCCTGCCGGCCGAAGAAGCCGCAATAGACGAAACGCCAGAACGCCCCCGCCATGACATGGCAATGCGCCTCGACCAGGCCGGGCATGAGGATCTTGCCGGCAAAGCGCTCATTCAGTTCGTAGGTCCCGAATCCTGCCAGTTCCTTGACGGTCCCGGTGCCGACAATCCGCCCGTCGCGTACCGCGACGTGGCTCGCGACCGGCCTCGCCGGGTTCATGGTGACGATCTTGCGGGCGCTGTAGATCCGGTTCATGACCGCGCCGGCCCGTTTGCGAGCGGGTAATTCTCGTGCGGCGGCACGCCGTCGTCGCCGACGCGATGGCAGCTGACCCAGTGTTTCGGGAAAATCTCGCGCCGGGCCGGCGCCTCCGTCCGGCAGATGTCTTCCGCGAACGGGCAGCGCCCGGCGAAACGGCATCCCGGCGGCAGGTCGATCGGACTGGGCGGATCGCCTTCGAGGCTGACGCGCCGGCGTCCCCGCCGCTTCGAGGCAGCCGACGGCACCGCGGACAGCAGCGCCCAGGTGTAGGGATGGAGCGGCCGCTTGAAGAGGGAGATGCGGTCCGCCTGTTCGACGATCTCGCCCAGATACATGACCGCGATCTCGTCGCAGATATACTGGACCACCGCGAGGTCGTGCGAAATGAACAGGTAGGTCAGGCGGAATTCCCGCTGCAACGCACGCAGCAGGTTGAGGATCTGCGCCTGGATGGCGACGTCGAGCGCCGAGACCGGCTCGTCGCACACGATGAGGTCGGGCTGGCTGGCGAGCGCCCGCGCCACCCCGATCCGCTGTCGCTGGCCGCCGGAAAACTGGTGCGGAAACAGGGCCTGTTGCTCGGCGCGCAGCCCGACCTTGCCGAACAGGTCGGCGACACGGCGGTCGCGGCCCTCCGGATTGCCGATACCCATCAGGTCGAGCGGCTCGCGAACGATGGCGCCGGCGCGCATCCGCGGGCTGAGAGAGGAATAGGGATCCTGGAAAATGATCTGGGCCTTGCGGCGCAGGGCGAGCAACTCGTTGCCCCCGGCCTCGGACAGGCGCGCGCCGGCGAGATCGATGGTGCCGCCGGTGATCGGCGCGAGGCGCATGATGGCGAGCGCCGTGGTCGACTTGCCGGAGCCGGATTCGCCGACGATGCCGAATGTCGTCCCCCTCGGCACGTCGAAACTGACCCCGTCGACGGCGTGGACGAAAGTCTGTTTGCGGAACGGCCCGCGCGAGCCGGTCCGGAAATGGACCTTCAGGTCGCGGACTTGCAGGAGCGGCCGGTCCGCCGGCCCGCTCACGGCCGGTCCCCGTCTTGCCGGTCCGCGTCTTGCCGGTCCGCGTCTTGCCGGTCCGCGTCTTCCATGAGCCAGCAGGCCGCCGAATGGCCGGCGCCCACGGTGACCGGCGACGGCCGCGACTGCACGCAGACCGGCATCCGGAAGCCGCATCGCGGCTCGAAGGCGCAGCCGACGCCGAGCTCGGTCAACGGCGGCACGACGCCGGGAATCTCCATCAGCGCTTCGCGCTCGGCCTCCGGCTCGTCGCTCAGTTGCGGCACGCAGGCGATCAGGCCGCTTGTGTAGGGATGCTGCGGGTTTTCCAGCAGGTCGTCGACGGCAGCCACCTCGATGATCCGGCCGGCATACATGACGAGGACCCGGCCGGTCATTTCGGCGATCACGCCCATGTCGTGGGTGATCAGGACGATCGCCATGTCCCGGTCCTGCTGAAGCTCCAGCAGCAGGTCGAACACCTGGGCCTGCACCGTCACGTCGAGGGCCGTGGTCGGCTCGTCGGCGATCAGGATGTCGGGTTCGCACGCCAGCGCGATCGCGATCATGATGCGCTGGCGCATGCCGCCGGACAGCTGGTGGGGGAATTCGCCGATGCGCCGTTCCGGGGCCGGAATGTGGACCTCGCGCAGCAGTTCGACGGCACGGTCGAGGGCTTCGCGCCTGCTCAGCCCCTGGTGGAGCACAATGGATTCGGCGATCTGGTCGCCGACAGTAAAGACCGGGTTGAGCGCGGTCATCGGTTCCTGGAAGATCATGGAAATCCGGTTGCCGCGGATCCGGCGCATGCGCTCCTTCGAGGCTTTGAGCAGGTTCTCGCCGCGATAGACGATCTCACCGCCGGCGATCCGTCCCGGCGGGGTCGGCACCAGGCCCATGATCGCCAGCGCCGTCATGCTCTTGCCGCAGCCGGACTCACCGACAATGCCGAGGATTTCGCCTTTCGACAGGCTGAATTCGATGCCGTCGAGGACGTGCGCGATACCGTTGCGGGTCCGGAAATCGACCTGCAGGTTGCGCACTTCCAGCAGCGCCGAAGAGTCGTCCGCTGCCGGCATTACCGTTCCCGCAGCTTCGGGTTCAACGCATCGTTCAGGCCGTCGCCGATCAGGCTCACGCTGAGCACCGAGAGGAAGATCGCCGCGCCGGGGAAGGTCGCCGACCACCAGGAATCGAAGATGTATTCGCGGCTGCTGCCGATCATCAGGCCCCAGCTCATGATGTTCGGGTCGCCCAGGCCGAGAAAGCTCAGCCCGGCCTCGAACAGGATGGCGACACCGACGATCAGGGTGGCAGACACGATGAGCGGCGGCAGTGCGTTGGGCAGGATGACGACCCAGATCAGGCGCCTGTCCGTCGCTCCGATGGTCCGGCCGGCCTTGACATATTCCAGTTCCTTGAGCCGCAGGAACTCCGCGCGCGCAAGCCGGGCGGTCGATTGCCAGCTCGCCACCCCGATGGCGATGGCGATCATGTAGAGCGACGGCGTGAACAGCGCCACCAGCACCATGGCAAGGATCAGCGACGGCAGGACCTGGAAGAACTCGGTGATCCGCATCAGGATCTCGTCGACCAGCCCGCCGTAATAGCCTGCCATCGCGCCGACCAGCAGGCCGATCGCGACCGTCATCAGCGCCGCGGACGCGCCGACCGCGAGCGTCGCCCGGCCGCCGCCGATCATGCCGGCGAGAATGTCCCGGCCGACATGGTCGGTGCCCAGCGGGACGTTCGGATCGACGCCGGGCGGCGTGAAGGGCGCGCCCCTGATCTTGAAGGGATCGACGCCGTAGAGGGGCGGGCCGAACAGGCTGACGAGAATGATGGCGGCGAGCAGGACGAGGCCGAGGATCGCCGACCGGTTGCGCAGGAACATGCGCCAGGCCTCGCGTGCCGGGCTCTCGGCAGTGGCAACGGGAATTTCCTGTCCGGCAGGGCGGTCGGTCATCGGCTCAGCCCCTCTTGCCCTTGATGCGCGGATCGGCCAGCCGGTAGCAGAAGTCGGTCGCCAGGTTTGCGACGATGACCATCAGGGCGGAAAAGAACAGCAGCGCAAGGATCGTCGTGTAGTCGCGGCGCAGCAGCGAATCGAAGGCCAGTGTGCCGAGGCCCGGCCAGTTGAACACCGCCTCGACCAGAACTGCGCCCGACAGCAGGTTGCCGAAATGCAGCCCGGTGATCGTGATGATCGGCAGGATGGCGTTGCGCAGGGCGTGCTTGAAGAACACGACGCGCTCGGCGACGCCCTTGGCCCGCGCCGTGCGGATATAGTCGGAGCCCAGCACTTCGAGCATGCTGGCGCGGGCGAGGCGGCTGTATTGCGCGATATAGATGATCGCGAGCGTGAACGCAGGCAGCACCAGATGATGGGCGATATCGAGCGCGCGGCCGAAATAACCCACCGATAGCGTCACGTCGTAAAGGCCGGCGACGGGAAACAGCGGGACGACGAAGGCGAACAGGATGATCAGCATCAGGCCGGTCCAGAAGGCCGGCGCCGAATAGCCGATCAGCGACGCGACGGTGAGGAAGTTCGAGAACAGGCCTTCGGGATTGCGCGACGCCAGCACGCCGAGCGCCGTGCCGATGAACAGGGCGATCACGGTCGCCGCCAAAATGAGCAGGATGGTCGGCCCCATCCGCGAGACGACCAGCTCGACGACCGGCGAGTTGAAGTAGAAGGAATAGCCGAGATCGCCCTGCACGGCGTTGCCGAGATAGATCCAGAGCTGCTCGTGGATGGGCAGGTCGAGGCCGTAGTCGCGCCGGATGGCCGCGAGGATTTCCTCGGTAATGCCGCCGGATTCCCCGGCGATGACCTCGGCGGGGTCGCCCGGCGCCAGGCGCACCAGGATGAAGTTGAGAACGAGGACGGCCGTGACGACGATGAAGGCGTAGGCGATCCGCTCAAGCACCAGTCTGAGGATCGGCATTGCCGCCTAGCGCCTTTCGTCCGCTTCGCCGCCAACGCCCATTCGGCATGTTTCGTCCTGCCCGGTCAAGCGCGGCCGGGCAAGGCTCGGGCGGGGAACCGCCCGTAGAGCGAGAGGGGCCGGTCCGCCTTGTGCGAACCGGCCCGCTCCCCGGCCCATTGCCGGAACCGTTATCCGGATGGCGGACTATTTCAGGTAGACGTTATCCATGGGGCCCATGGTGCCCCAGATCGTCAGCGGCGGGTTGCCCACCTTCTTGTTGTAGATCGTGTGGTAGGGCAGCCCGTACATCCAGTAGACCGGCAGCTCGTCGGTCACGATCTTCTGGAATTCCAGATAGATCTGCCTGCGTTTCGCCGGATCGAGCTCGACGCCCGCCTTTTCGAGCAGCGCATCGACCTTCGGGTTGGAGTAGCTTTGCGTGTTCGACCAGATCACGCCCTTGCGGATATTGGACGCCACATAGGTGCGGTGCACACCGATCACCGGATCGCCCCAGTTGAAGACGACGTCGACCGTCATGTCGAATTCGTGGCTCTTGACCCAGATGGCCCAGGTCGGGAAGTCCGGAGGGATGCGGAGCTTGACGTCGATGCCGACCTTTTTCAGCTGGGGCTTGAGATATTCCGCCGCATCGCGCTGCGACAGCAGGGTATCGAGCGTGACCTGGAAGCGCGTGCCGTCGGCCTTGCGCGGATAGCCCGCCGCGTCGAGCATCTTGTTCGCCTTGTCGAGGTCGAGGTCGTAGCGCTTCGCGTTCTGGTCGGCCAGCGGATTGCCCATGGCGATCGGACCGAGGGCCGGCTTCGACAGCCCGCTGTGCAGCGATTCATTGATGAACTTGCGGTCGACCGTGTAGGCGATCGCCTGGCGCACGGCCTTCTTGCCCAGAATCGGGTGTTTCAGGTTGAACGCCAGCCAGGCGATCGGGCCGATCGCGGCATACCCCTGCGAGGTCACGACCAGGTTCTTGTTCTTCTTGAGCCGGCCAAGCTCGCGCGACTTGGTGTTGAACGCGCGGAGGTGGATATCGCCCCGCTCCAGGCCGAGCGCGAGGGAATTGGTGTTCTTGTTTATCTTGTAGATGATCTTGTCGAGATAAGGCTTGCCCTTCAGGAAGAAGTTCGGGTCGCGCTCCAGAATGATGTGCTGGCCCTTGACATATTCGACGAAACGGAACGGTCCGGAGCCGACCGGCTTCAGGTTCATCGGATGGCGCTTGGCGTCCTTGCCGTCGCCGTAGACATGCTTCGGGATGATCGCGCACAACGACGAGGACATGGCCAGCAGGATCGCCGGATGCGGCTTGCTCAGCCGCAGGATGGCCGTGTACGGATCTGGCGTTTCGACCTTCGCCACGGGCGAGAACATCGTCTTGAAGGGATGGTTTTTCTTGATCGTATCGATCGAGAAGGCGACGTCTTCCGAGGTGACCGGCTTGCCGTCGTGGAACTTCGCGTTCTTGCGCAGGTTGAGCGTCACGCTCAGGCCGTCGGCCGAAACCTTCCAGCTTTCAGCCAGATAGGGCTGCGGGTTCCAGTTCTCGTCGAACCGGAGCGGCGTCGCAAAAATCTGCGATCCGGGCATGCCCGTGGCGACGCCCGATTGCACCGCCGGATTCAGGTGCCGCGGCGTCTGCGGGGAACCGATGACCAGCGTGCCGCCTTTCTTGGGCGTGTCGGCGGCGGCCCCGGCCGCCAGCGACAGGGCGAGGCCGGCGCCGATGGCCGCCGTTAGGGCGGCAGGGGCGAAGTTCTTGCGGATTACGGACATGAATTCCTCCTCTCATCCCGCGTCCACGAAACCTGGCATTGATCGAAGACCGGCGTGCTTGATGTTATGCGAATTTTCGATAGAATAACGCCAATCCCAATGCCTCTTCCTCAAATCATACAAACATGCCGGTTTTTCTTCAAACTGAAAATTTAACCGGAAAGCTGGATCACAGGCCGGGACTGCCGCCGAATACCTGCCGGCTGCTATGCAACTATACTATGCGATTTTTGCATAATCTAGCTGGGCCTTGGATCTGGCGTGCCGGGCGGGAAGCCGCCGTCGCGCAGCATGTCCCAGATCTGTTCGACGGCGCCCCGGCCGAGGGCGCGGGTGCGGAAGAGCCTGATCTCGATGGACTGGTCCCAAGTCGCATCGCCGGCGCGCACCAGGCGGCCGACCGTCAGGTCGCCGCCGACCAGCATGGTCTGCAGCCAGGCCATCCCGCGCCCGTCCAGGACCATGTCGCGGATGATCTCGCCCATGGTCGATTCGTAGACCGGGTTGATATGGAGTTCGATATCCTGCGCCGTCATGCGCGCCTGGCGGTGCCAGCCGAGCGGGTTTTCCGAAGAAAACCCGATGCAGGGCACCGGCGCCCCGGCCGTGCCGGGCAGTGCAAAACGCGGGGCGCCGCTGTCGTCCGGCAGCGAAACCGGAACCATTTCCTCCGAGCCGACGACCAGGAAGTCGTAGCCGCTCAGGTCGACCAAATCCGGCATTGCCGGCTGGTGGAAGCACACCATGAAATCGACCTCGTCGTTGAGCAGGTCGTCGACGCAGTTATACAGATTGTCGGATTTCAGGGTGACGCCGCCGATCTCCAGGCGTGCCTCGATCCGCGCCAGCAGCCGGGGCAGGAAATGGCGCGCCAGGACATGCTGGGCGCTGATCCGCAATTGCTCCGCCCCCTGCAGGCCGATCCGTCGGGCGCCGGCGCGCGCCCGGTACACGGTCCGGACGATCGCGACCGACTCCCGGTAGAAATCGCTGCCCGCCCGGGTCAGGCCGACGGGCTGGGAACTCCGGTCGATCAGGCGCACGCCCAGCCAGTCTTCAAGCTGCTGGATGCGCCGGCTGAGCGTCGACTGGGTCGTGTTGCGCTCTTCGGCGGCCCGGGAAAAGCTGCGCGTCGTCG
Source organism: Rhodospirillaceae bacterium (assembly GCA_011523655.1). Classification (GTDB taxonomy): domain Bacteria; phylum Pseudomonadota; class Alphaproteobacteria; order Bin65; family Bin65; genus Bin65. The sequence continues at coordinate 68,348 of WTGH01000039.1, read as the reverse complement.
CGAGCACCAGGAAATCTTCGAGCCATTTGATTTCCATCCGTCGACCCCTGGGGACTGCTGTCGAGGCGAGCCCGCACTATGCGGGAATTCGGCGCCCGCAGCGAGACGTTCCGTGCGGCTGCTCGCCTTGCCCGACGCCTCCCGTTGCGTCAACCGGGCGCTACGATGAAGCGGGCGGACCTCTTCCCTTACGATACGGGCTTCACGCCCTGGATGGCGAGCCGGCTGGACCCGCGCTTCGCCCTGTCGCTCTATGTGCCGCAATCGCTGCCGCGGGACCGCACCGCGCCGCTGCTCGTCCTGGTGCACGGCACAACCCGTCGGGACAATTTTCGCGACGCCTTCCGGGACTTTGCCGACCGTACGGGCACGGTCCTTCTGGCGCCCCTGTTCCCGGTCGGCGCCGCTGTTCCGGGCGACGTCCATGGCTACAAGTGGATCGAGGCTCACGGGGTGCGATTCGATCTGCTATTGCTCGACATGATCGACCAGGCCGCCGGCATCTGGCCGCTCGCCGCAGACCGCTTCGCCCTGTTCGGCTACAGCGGCGGCGGCCAGTTCGCCCACCGCTTTCTGTACTTGCATCCGCACCGTTTGGCGGCGTTATCGGTCGGCGCGCCGGGCAACGTCACGCTGCCCGACCCGGCCCGCGCCTGGCCGGCCGGCGTCGGCGGGCTTGAGGCGCGCTTCGGTATCGGTTTCGACAACGACGCCGTTCCGGCAGTCCCTGTCCACCTGGTCGCTGGGGAAGCAGATACCGAAATCTGGGAAATCGCCAAGGAACCCGGCGATCCTGTCTATATCCCGGGCGTCAATGACGAGTCGACGAACCGGATCGAGCGGCTGAAGCGGCTGCAGTGCGAGTTGGACCGACGCGGGGCGTCGACAGAGTTCGAACTTCTAGAAGGAGTCGCCCATGACGGCCCGGCCGTCGTGCCTGCAGTAACCCTGTGGTTGGAGCGCTGCGCGGTATTTATGCGGGGCCAGTAGCCGAATTCTTGGCGTCAAGTGTAACTCTGAAGCTGCAGGGAGCGCCAACCGTTAGGCTATTGCTCTATCTGTACAAACGAACCTTAACGGGAAACGGCATCACTTCTTCAATTTCTCTAAGACTTTCAGCACTCCGGTCCCGTCACGTCGGCTGCCTGCTGAACGCGGAGCGCGGCGGCGTCATCTTCGATACGCCGGCGCGCGTCCGCTCGGCCGAACCGAGCCGGCGCCACGCGAAGTCCGCCTCGCGGTGCCCGGCATTTCTCGGCCTGGAGAGCCGGTATTTCGAGGTGAAGTGCCGGTTCGACCTCCATCTCGCCTTCGCCCGGGACAGGGAGGGCAGAGGAGCGACGCCCGAAGATCCCGGTGGTTCCCAAGAAGCGTTGACCGGGCCGGTGCGATTGCAGGACCGACAAACTATTGCGACAGGCCGGCGCCGAGATAGGCGGCGTGCAGCCTTTTATCATTTAGCAGAGACTTACTTTCACCTTGTGCAACGATGCGACCGGTATCCAGGACGTAGCCGCGGTCCGCCATCTGCAGAACCGCAAGCGCATTCTGGTCCGCCATCAGGATAGTGATCCCCTGTTCCCGCAGCTTCTCCAGCGCTCCGAGCATCTCGCGAACCAGCATGGGTGCGAGACCCAGCGAGGGCTCGTCGCATAACAGGAGCCGAGGGCGCCCCATCAGCGCGCGAGCGATCGCCAGCATCTGGGCCTCGCCGCCGGACAGACTGCCGGCGATCTGTTTGTCTCGCTCGCGCAAGCGTGGAAACAGGGCGAAGACCTCATCGAGATCCGCCGCGAGCGCCTCGGGAATCCTGATGCCGATCCGCGCATAGGCGCCCAGCACCAAATTCTCGCGCACGCTCATGTCGGAGAAGAGCTGCCGGGCTTCCGGAATTGCGCCCAAGCCTATCCGGATGCGCTCTGCCGGACCAAGCCTGTCGATGCACCTGCCGAAAAGGGAAATCGTACCGCGTTCCGGCGAAAGCACACCCGCGATGGTCTTGAGCAGCGTACTCTTGCCGGCGCCGTTAGGCCCCAGGATCGCAACGAACTCGCCCTCATTGACCTCAAGATCGATGGCGTCGAGCACCGCGACCTTGCCGTAACCGGCATGGAGCGCGCTGATTTCCAGCATCACGCCACACCCAGATAGGCTTCGATTACATCCGGGTTCTGCGCCACGGCTTCCGGGCGGCCCTGAGCGATGAGCTTGCCAAAATCGAGCACCACAAGGCGTTCGACCAGACCCATGACCAGGCCCATGTCGTGATCGACCACCAAAAGCGCGCAGTTGGTTTCGGCCGCGATGCTCCGAAGGATGTCTGACAATTTCTCCTTCTCGACCTTGTTCAGGCCGGCGCCCGGTTCGTCGAGCAGGACGATCTCCGGGTTCGCCGCCATGGCGCGCGCCACCTCGGCGACCCGTTGCAAGCCTAGAGGCAGTGATGTCGCGCCAGCGTCGGCATAGTCCGCCAGACCCAGGAGATTCATCCAGTGGTCGGCGCGTTCGGCGGCCACCCGCTCCAGACGACCGTGGATCGGCAGGCGAAGCATTGCCGACAACATGCCGCAGCGCCCAGCGCCGTAGGCGCCCATCATGATGTTCTCGCGCAGCGAAAGCTCGCCGAAAAGGCGCACATTCTGGAAGGTTCTGAGGACCCCCATGGCACAAGCGCGCTCCGGCGTGAAGGGGGTGACCGTCTGACCCTGAATCAGGATTCTCCCTTCCGTCGGCACGATTACGCCGGAAATGCAGTTGAAGGTGGTCGTCTTGCCGGCGCCGTTGGGACCGATCAACCCGACGATCTCTGCCGGTGCCACCGAGAAGGAGACATCGTCGACAGCACGCAGGCCGCCGAATTGCACCGAGAGGTTTTCGACCTGCAGAACCAGGCCGCTCGCTGGCTTTTCGCTGTCATGGACCGAGGTCATGTTTCGGCCGTCTTGAGGCGAAATCCGTTGCAAATCCACTCCCGGACACGCTCGGATACCCTGCGGGCGTTGCCGTTGGACTGCGCAATGATGACTACGATCAGCAACAGGCCGAAGAGCAGGTATTTCAGGCCCGCGCCCGCCTGTGTATCCGCGTCGCCGAACACTGTCGTGATAACGGACGGCAAGGCGACAACGATCGCGGCGCCGAAATAACTGCCATAGAGCGCCAGGAAGCCACCAAGCGTGAGTGCAACGATATGCTCGATGCTCGATTTGAAGCTGAAGGGCAACGGGTTGGCAATCCCGAGATAGTGGACATACAAGCTGCCGGCGAGACTGGCGCAAGCGGCGGCGAAGACGAAGGCGCCAATCTTCAGCCAGACGGCGTTCGCGCCGCAGGCGCGCGCGGCCAACTCATCCGAGCGGATCGCCAGCAGCGCCCGTCCCACTCTCGAACGGGTTATGCTGAGCCCGGCGATCAGACAGAGCAGGGTCGCCACCACGATAACCAGGAAGACCTCGTCGTCGGTAAAGAACTGCATCCCGAAAATCTTGAGCGGGGCAATGCCGGGCAGGCCATTCGGTCCGCCGGTGATGCTGTGCAGTTCTCGGGCCAAGGTCTGGAAGATCATCAGGAGGCTAAGGCTTGCCATCGCCAGGTAGTAGCCGCGAAGCCGGAAGATGAAACGCCCGACGACAAGTGCGAGCAGCCCTGCGAAGACCATGCCGAAGGCGATCGCGGCGATGGCCGGCCAGCCTTGTTTCAGGGTTAGATAGCCGCTGGCGTAAGCGCCTACCATCATGAAGGTGCCCTGACCGAGGGAAATCTGGCCGGCAAACCCGGTCAGGAGGACCATGCCGATGACCACGATTGCGGTGATCCCGGCAAATATCGCTGCCGTCTTCCAGGAGGCGGCAAGGATAACGCTCAGCAGCAGCAGAACGCCGATCCCGGCGCCTAAACGGACAAAGTCATGTCCGCTGAGCCGTGTCGGCATCAAGCCTGCCGAGAGCACCTCTTCCCGGTTGTCGTCGGCAGCGCCGCGCTGGATCTTTCCGAGCAGACCTTGCGGCCGGACGATAAGCACAGCGAGCAGCAGTCCGTAGGCGATCGCATCGGTATAGGCCGAAGATATCAATCCAGCCGCCAGGCTCTCGACCAGGCCAAAGATCAGACCGCCGGCGATCGGGCCAAAGGTGGTGCCGAAACCGCCCAGGGCAGCGGCGGTGAAGCCCTTCAGCCCCAGCGCGATACCGATATCGACCTGAGCGAAGGCAATGGGCGCCCAAACCGCTCCGCCGAGGCCGCCGAGCAACCCGCCGGCGACGAAGGAGTAGGCGCCAAGCCGCCTGTGATCGATGCCAACGAACGCGGCGCCGAGCGGATTGGATGCGCCGGCGCGCAACGCGAGGCCCAACACCGTGCGATGAAAGAAGAACCACATCGACGCCGTCACCAGCGCAAGCGTGCCGACCAGCCAAAGCTGCTGGGGAAGGATGGTGACGCCGAAGAGGTGGAGCGGCGCACTCCCGGTGAAGGCAGGAATGGCGATCGGGTCGGACCCCCATCCCCAAGTCACGGCTCCCTGGATCAGGATCGCGAAGCCGATGGTCATGATGATGAGCTGCGCCATGTTGGCGCGCTCGGCGCGCTGAACGGCCAGGACATGCAACGCACCACCGACCAGCCCACAGACCAGGACGGCAAGCGGCACCGCGAGAATGAGCGGAATTCCCCCGGCGACGAGGAATCCCGTCAGTACGGCCCCCAGCATCGCAAAGTCGCCTTGGGCGAAATTGATGATGCCGGTGCTTCGGCTGATGAGCGAGAAACCCAGGCCAACGAAGGCGTACAGCGCCCCATTGGCCAGGCCGGATACGACAATTTGGCCGAGACTAACGAGATCCAAAGTCCTGACCCGTTCGGGCGATTACTCCTTGTTATTTTGCGACTGTCCAGCGATTCCCGCGGAAATGCACCAGAATCATACCCTGCCTGAGGCTCGGCCCGTGGTCGGTCGGACTGAATGTCCAGATACCCTGGATGCCGGGAACGTCCTTTGTTTTTTCGAGTGCGTCGGTCAGCGCAACCGTATCCAGCGCCTTCTTGCCCAGGGACTTGCCCGCCCGCTGGGCCAGCAGGATCCCATCCACCAACCACGGCGAAAGCGAACTCGGCTCCTTACCCTTGTACATTTTCGCGAAGGCGGCGCGGAATCTCATGATTGACGGACGCAGTGGGTCGCTGGCCGGTAGGTCCGCCAGCACGACCTTCGACGCCGGGAAGACGATGTTGTCGACTGCATCGCCGGCCAGCTTGACGAAGCCCCGGTTCTGCAGGTTCGACCCGACCATGATCGGCACATTCATGCCCAGCTGTTTCATCGTCTTCACGATCAGCGCGCCGGCCGGCGGCGTGATCGCGATGTTCAGAACCGCATCGGGCTTTGCCGCCCTCATGCGCGTGACCTGAGCGGTGACGTTGGTATCGGTTGGTGCATAAAGTTCGGTGCCGAGAACTTCGATGCCTGCGCCGGACACCGCTCCCTTGAAGATCTTGCCTATGATCTGCCCGAGCGGCCCGTTGTCATGGATGACATAAACCCGGTTCAGCTTCTTGTCCTTCAGGTACTTGACGATGAGGGGTATCTGGTCGCCCAGCCCCTGAATACCCTTGAAACTGTACTTCTTCACCGGCTTATAGGTGCGTGGCGAGGATGCGATCGCGAACAGCGGGATCTTCGCCGCCATCACCGTAGGCAGGATCGCAATGGTCTGCGGCGAGCTTCCGGTGCCGACCATGAGGTTGACCTTGTCCTGGAAGGCGAGCCGGCGTGCGCAGATGACCGCCTGCTGTTCCGACGACTTAACATCACAGATTACCAGCTTGACTTTCGCGCCGCCGATGCCGCCCGTGCTGTTCACCATCTCGATGCCGGCCTTTGCGCCTTCGAGCGTCGCTTTTCCGAGCACCGCGCTCGGGCCGGTCAGGGACATGATGTAACCCACCTTGAATTCCTGGGCGCCGACGCTTCCCGGAAAGGCAGCGCCGACAGCCAGCATAGCGATCGTGGCCAGAGCGGTGCCGAAGCGTCGCGAATGCCCCCTGCCGGGGCCTTTCGCAATTGTCAGATTAGTCAGCTTTGCCATTTTCATCTCCTTGAGACGCGAGTTCTTGTGTGGCACCTCCGCGGGACGCCGGCGTCGGGGCGACTACTGTCTATTTTCATATTGTTTTTCCACGCGGACTTTCCCGCAACGGCGGCACGTTTTCAGAAATTTTTCGGCGCACTGGAGCGTAGGCGCTCTCCTGACCGACTGTTCGTTCAGGCATCAAATTTCACTATGATTGCCTGAACCGTGTCAAGAGGCGAGTGCCAATTCGGAAAAATTTCCGGGACCGGTCGTTTCCCTGCATTCGCTCCACCGGACCATGGGACAGCAGCCGAAAAGAACCGGCATCAGACTTCCTCGTAGGGCACGCCGTGCTCGACCAAATCCCAAATTCTCTGGGATGCCGGCTGCTGCATCTCCTCCAGCAGGTGGCCGACCAGGCCGGCCGCGCGGGAGACGATCACGAGACCCCGCATGATGTCCGGCGGAATGTCCACTTCGGCCATTACCGCGCCCATCGCGGCGGAGGCATTGATCACCAATTTCTTTCCCGTTGCTGCGTTGACGGCGCCGCCCAGCATGTACATGGCCTCGATATACGCGCCCTCGACCTCCTGTTCGGTCGCAATCTCGACCAGGCGTGCGACACGCGGATCGCCGTTCTTGTGCACCGGGTGACCGTAACCGGGCACGAACTTCCCGGCGGCGCGAAACCGCTCTGCTATCGAACGCGCGACCTCCTTCTTCCGGTCTTCGGGAGCGTCGACGATTTCGGACAGCAATATTGCACAATCGCCGGACGTGCCTGCAAACCGGGAGCCGACACCGAGGATGCCCGCTGCCAGTGCGCCCTGAAGCGCCTCCGGCGCGCCGAAATATGTCTGGCGCGCGGCAATGGCGGAAGGTGTCAGGCCATGCTCCATGATGGTGATCAGGACGGCATCAACCACGGCCACCTGCTGCGACGTCGGCGGCGTTCCCATCAAGTGGAACAGCATCATCTCGGTGAACGACATCTTGCCGACCAAGTCGCTGCAGAGATCCTTGCCGCGCACCAGTATCCGGTTGGTGTCGGTAAAGCAGAGGTGCGTCACGGGTCCGGATTTCTGTGCCATGGCGCCGGTTCTTTCGCTGTTTCGAGTGTTACCGCTAATCTTTGGCCTGTGAATAGTCGACGAGCTTGGCCTTGTATTCATCACGAGGCAAGGAACCGTAGGGGACCAGTTTTACCTCCGTCGTCACCACAAGCTTCGAGCGGATCGCGGTAACGATCCGTTCGGCCAGCCCCTCCGGTGCGGCGGGGACATCCGGACCGAGTTCCACCGAGACCGGCAGAGGCGGCGACTGTGCCACACCGCGTTTTTTTGGTACGATGCGGAAGAAACCGCCGACCTCGGGCAGAAACTCTTTCAGCAGCGCGCCGATCGCCGTTGGGAACAGATTGACGCCACGGACGATCAGCATGTCGTCGGTCCTGCCGATGCAGCGAATCCGGGGGCTGGTTCTGCCGCATGGACAAGGCTCGGCGTTAACGACGACATGGTCCCGGCTGTTCAGGCGCAGCAGGGGCATGGCCTCGCGTTCAAGCGCCGTGTAGACGAGTTCGCCCTCCGCTCCGTCTTCCCAGGGAACCGGCTCTCGCGTCTCCGGGTCGACCAGTTCGACGAACGTGTTGTCCCGCGCTGAGAAATGCATGCCGCCGCCATGCTCGCATTCTCCCCAGATCGAGGTGGAGATGTCGCCGATGCCCATCGCTTCCCGCATTACGCAAGCGAAGGCCGCCTCGACCCGCTCGCGAATTAGCGGATCGGCACCGCCCGGCTCGCCCGCGACGGACAGGTTCCTGAGGCCGAGCGACTTCGTGTCTATGCCGTGCTCGGCGCACCAATCGATCAGATGCAACGCATAGGACGGCGTGCTGGAGAGCCCGGCATTTCCGGCGCCAAGATTCTGCATGGCGCTGACCAAGCGCTCGGTGTTGCCGAGGCCGATCGGAATGACGGTCGTGCCCAACTTGTCGAAACCGAAATAGGCACCGCCGGCCACGAAGGGCCCGGCATTGAAAGTGACCACCAGCCGCTGGCCGGGTCGGAAGCCCGAAGCGTAGTAGGAACGCGCCGTGTTGGTTGCCCAGCGCTCGATATCGTTCCCGGTCACCGCAATGTAGGTGGGTGTGCCGGTGGTGCCGCTGGTCGAGAATATCCGCATGATATCTGCCGGATCGGCAGCCAGATGCTCGCCGAAAGGCGGCGCCAGTTGCTGTGACTCGCGGATTTCGTCTTTGTCGGTGGCCGGCAGCTCGGCAATCCTATCGATGCCACCGACGCTTTCCGCGTCGTTGAAACCAGCCTTCTTCAGCTTCCGCGCGTAGAACGGCGAGCGCTCGAAGAGATAGGAGATCTGCTGCCTAAAGGCTGTATCGTCACGCTTGAACTGATCGTCGAGGGAACGTGCCTCGACCTCTGGGTCGAACATCTCGAACCACCTGTCTTGCCGCCCGGGAAAGCGCTGGTGCGACACGGGCCATTTGAGTCATCCCGGGGCGTGACCCCTCCGACGGGGAGGTCATTCCGTTCACCGGAACGGCGAGGAAATCAAGAACATGCACAGCCCGGACATTTCCGGCAGATCGCCTTCTGCCGGGAGAGCCAGGTCATTCCGCAGCTACACGTCCTTTTGCCTTCTGCCACTCCTTCAGGATCTCGTGAGCGTTCTCGACGTGCTCGCCCATGATCTCGTCATACTTGTCGGTCTTCAGTGTCAGTTCGACGACATAGCCGTTCGGGTCATGGGTGTAGATGGACTGGAGGAAACCGTGGTCCGACGGGCCGCGGACGCGATGACCGGCCTCTGTCAGCCGTTCCTTGTAGGAAAGGAGTGTCTCCATGTCCGCGACGTTCATCGCCACATGCAGGTCGAAGTCCGACCGCTCGGGGAACAGGGCCTCGTCGAATTCATCGGGTATGTCGAAAAATGCGACGAAAGAGTTGTCGTCCATTTCGAAGAAAATATGCAGCAGATTGACGGGGCGCCCCGTGAGGGTCGCCTTGAGCCAAAGAGTGGATGACAACCGCAGGCCAAGAACGTCCTCGTAAAAGTGCCGCGTCTCCTCTGCATCCCGGCATCGATAGGCCACGTGATTCACGCTCTGGATCGGGTTGCGGTATGGCTGCATCGTTACTCTCCGAATTGTCGGGCTGGCCAAAAGACCCCGGTCGAAGAAAGGTGTCGACATTTCCTGACCGACTGTTCGTTAAGGGAAATTCTGCCTTGCGTACACCGCCAAGTCAAGAAATGCCACGGCTGCGGTCCCACTCCAGATGGCCGCAAAGTTCTGTACAATTCCGGCGGTTCTTCCCCTGCCGACGCATAGTATCCCGTCACGCGACCGGCTGCCGATCGAAGGTGATCTTGAGCGACTTCAGCCCTCTGAGGATGTAGCTGTCGGAATACTCGTCAACATGGTCCGACGCCAGCGCCAGGTTGGGCAAGTCGACCAGCGCGTTCGTCGCAATGACGGCCTGCGCGCGGGCCAGCCCGGCGCCCAGGCAGGCGTGCTCGCCATATCCGAACGACAGGTGCCGGTTGGGATGGCGCGTCATGTCGAATTCAAGCGACCTCGGGCAACCCTTGGGATCGCGATTGCCGCCTGCATAGGCCACCCAGACGTACTCGCCTTCGGCGATCATTGTGCCAGCGACCTCGGTATCGCATTTCGCCATGCGGAAGAAGCCGAGGACGGGTGGGTCCAGGCGCAGAACCTCTTCAACGAAACCCGGGATCAGGCTGCGGTCCGCGGCAAGCCCGTCGCGAAGATCGGGGTCGCTCGCAATCCGCCGGCCGATGTTGGCAATGATTGACGAGGTGGTTTCGTGCCCGGCGATGACGAATTGCTGGCAAGCCTCCAGTTTCTCGGCGTTACTGAGCGGCTCGCCGTCGACCTCCGCCGTCGCAATGTCGGATATCAGATCGTCCTGAGGGTCGCGCCCCCGTTCCTCCAGAAGCGGCGTGAAGTAGTTCCTGAACTCCTTCTCCGAAAAAATCAGGTCCCTGATCTCTTCCCTGGTAATGTTTACGCGGCCGATTCGGCCGCCAAGTATGTCGCTCCACCGCTTGAACTTTGTCCCGTCCGATTCCGGGACGGCAAAATTGCGCGCGAGGATCGCGATCGGTAACTGGATGGAATAGTCCGCAACCCAATCGGCGCAGCCGAGGGGCCGCACCTTGGCCACCAGTTCGTCCGATTTGGCCTGAATCGCCGGCGTCATTCTCTGAATGCGCTTGGGCCGGAACAGGTCGCTGAACGCCCGGCGTTGGCGCACATGTTCCGGCGGGTCGGCGGTAACAAGCACTGCGCCGTCGCGGCGGATGCTGGTGAACTCTTCGACGATGGGCGCCATTTCAGGTTCCTGGCGCAGCTCGCGCATCAACCTGAAGAAGCGTTCGTTCGCCTTGCGGCTCGAGCCGACGGAGCAATTGGACCAGGTCTTGGCGTCGGCGAGTATCTCGACCACATATTGTCGGCCGGCGACGATCCATGCTTCCAGACTGTCGCTGTAGACAATCGGCGGGTCTCGCTCGACGATCGCGTCGAAGATGTGCCAGGGCGAGGCGAGCGCATCGGGCTCGCAATTTACGAGAGGCTTGACCAGCACCTCCAGATTCCCGGGCATCGGACGCCTCCCTTACTCCACCGTCCGCGTCAGGCAGACCATGCGAATCCGCTCCCCGGACAGATTTCAAACGATGGGATGATTTGGCTCCAGGCCCAGACGGTCCCTGCCGAGCAGCTCGCGGCTAGAATCCCACTCGCAGAAGACGTGGGTGGCCAGCGTATTGATATCCCGGAAATAGCGTTGGATCGGCGAATCGAGATGAAAATTCGACGATCCGGCACAATGCGCCATCTCGTTAACCGCCAGCCGACAATGCTCGGCAATGAACGCCGACTGGGCCTTCAGCGCAACTCGTTCCGAAATGCCGATGCTGCGTTGCTCAATGCCCTGCTCGACCTGGGCATAAAGGTCGCGGACCAGCCGTTCCGCCATGGATGCATTGACCAGCGCTTCCCCGAGCTGGATGTGCGAGCGGGGGTTTTCGCTCATGGGCGATTTGGCGTAGGCTGCCGTCCGGTTGCGGACAATGGTCTCGAACGCGTCCGCTGCGCCGCGAAGGCCGCCGCTGTAAACCGGCATCACCTCGCAAAGTATGAAGGACATCAGAGGCGCACTGAGCAGAGGGTTGTCGTACAGTTCCGCTGCCAGGCGCCCGGTTGCGAAATCCAGCGCCGAGACGGCGCGGTGTTCGGGCACGAACGCATCCGAGACGACAGCAGTGTTGCTTCCGGTGCCGGACATGCCGGCGTAGTGCCAGACATCGTCGATTTCGACATCGTCGATCGGGAAGGCGAAGGTGTAGACGGCACTGGTGTCGTCCTTGCCGGCCAGGCACACCCAGTCCGCATCCATGATGCCGGAGCTCCATGCCGATTTGCCCGACACGATCCAGCCACCGTCAACGCGCGTTGCCGACAGTGTCGGCGCATTGGTGATCGGAATGAGCCCGAAGGGCCGGTCGCAGAAAAACTCTTCTTGCGCCGCTTCGGGAAAGCGCAGCGCCAGACAGTTGTGGCCGATGTAAAATGCCGCGATCCAGCCTGTCGACATGCACGCGGCGCTTATGGCCTCCACAACCTCACGGTGGGTGTGCAGGCTCGCTTCATGTCCGCCCCACCTCCGCGGAACGAAGAGCTGCATCAGTTCGGCGTCGATCAGATCTTGAAGGATTTCGGGATCGGGTGTCCGGCGTTCCTCGATCGCGCGGGCCTTTCGGGCAATCTTTGGCGCCAGTTCTCTTGCCCGTCCGACGAGTTCGTCGTGCAGTGTCAAACACTTCGTGGTTGTAACGGCGACAGCCAATTGGGGCCTGCATTTCTCTTACCGACCGAACATTCGGTTAGTAGTATGCCGTATCCACGAATCGATTGCAACCGGCAGGCTGCGGTTCGAGCCGTCAGGGTGCTCAGGACATTTTCTCGGCCACCGCCGGGGCGGAAGCGCGCCGGATCAGTGCATGTTGTTGGCGGCCACCATTGCCAGACAGATTAGCCTGCCGCTGTTCTGGAAAATCGGTCGGCAAATCAGCTTCCAGACCAATTGAACTTTCAATTCGCTGAAGATCGTCCATTCGCGGCGTCAGGCTGACGGATGCCTTCGAAAATGAGGGCAAGGGCTGCGTCCACAAGGACACCGGGCGGGATTCTATGCCCGATATAGTACCACTCGGGGATCCAGGTGAGCATGCCGAAGACCAGGCGGTCGATCGCGAGCGCATCCAAATCGTCCCGAATCTCGCCGGCATCCTGGGCCAGAACGATCAATTTTTGGACGTGACGGTCGAACTCGCGACGTTTCTCGAGCGCCCAGCGCTCCGTCTTGCTCCCGCCACGCACCCGAAGCAACAACGCTATCTCTTTCAAGTGATCGAACTCGACTTCGACCAAGCGTCGGAAAATATACTCCAGCCGGGTCAAAGGCGTGCCCTCTTTCGCCGCTGGCTCCTCGAGGATTTCGAAGAGTTTTCCGACAGCGTTGCTGATCGCGCGCCGCAGGAGCTCCTCCTTGTTGGCCACATGGTAATAGATTGCGGATTTCGTGATTCCAGCGGCCTTGGCGATCTCTTCGACGGAGGTCGCGTCGTAACCCCGGTTCATGAACAGATCGATGCTGATCTGCGTCAGGGATTCGATATTGTGGGTGCTCCGCCCTTTGCGCCGTAATTTTGCATTCTGGGTCATTCTGGATTCTCGGGGGAAGGGAACCGAATTGCCATTATTGCGATGGAGCCCCTGACTTCTGCTTCGCGAATGGCGCGCGACCGGTCGGTCACGCCAGCTTCGGTCAGATTTGACAGACCATTAGCCGAGAGCCGCGAACTATAGCAAGGCCAATCGGGATCGGTCACCGGCGCTAGATGGAAGCCTCAAGGAACTTTAGAATGGCGTCCGCATAGATGCCATGCGGGTCGCCGGTCACGACATGTCGGGCCTCCGTAAGGACGGTCACCTGAAGATGCGGCGTCAACTCGAGGAACGCCTCGGCGGCTTCATCGTCGACAAATTCGCTCCGGCCGGCGCGAATCAGATGAACGGGAATTGAAAGCGCCGCAGCTGCTGCCTTGCACAAGCGCTGTGTCCGCTCGTCATGGTGGATGCGTTCTGCAAAGGCCGGGTCCCACCGCCAATGCCAGCGGCCATCGGTATCCTTGCGCAGGACCCGGCTCAGTTGAACGCCTCCCGGTTCGCCGCCGATGGCACGCGCGGCTTCGGTTTCCGTGGCGAAACCATGCTTCAGCGTTCGGACGAAGAGGTTCCGGGCCTTCGCGAGCGCGTCGACCTTGTATGTCGGCGTCACGTCGACGAGGGTGAGCGACGCGAACGCAGCCTCATTGAACAAGCCGGCAGCGATCAAGCCGGCGATCCCCGAAAGCGACGCACCGACATAGTGCGGCGGGCAAGCATCCGCCTCCAGGCGCCACTGCGCTAACGCCTCGACGTCGCGCGCGAAATCGTCCGGCTCGTATCGCGGCGGTCTGGTCCAGTCGCTGTCTCCATGTCCGCGGGAATCCAGGGTAAAGACGCGGTAGCCAGAGGTGGCGAGGCGTTTCGCCGTCTCCGCCCAGACGTGTCGGCACTGGCCGCCGCCATGGCCCAACAGCGCGACCGGGTTCCCTTCCTTTCCGAACGATTCTGCGGCAAGCGTCAGCCCGTGTCCGACCGGAACCCGAACCGTGTTCTCGTCGGGCGTCACCGTGAGTGGCCGGCGCGGAAAACGATCAGTTCCGCTCCCATGGCAGAGTCACATTCTCTCTGAAGTATTGCTGAAGAGCCCGCTTGTGCAGCTTGGCGGTAATTGTCCTCGGCAGTTCCTTCACGATCTCGACATGCTTTGGGCATTCCTGCCGGCTGAGGTTTTTCGAGCAATGCTCGAAAACCTCACGCCTGAGGTCTTCCTGCGCCATGTCGACTTCCGGGCGCAATACAACCGCGGCGACGACCGCTTCGCCCCAATCCGGGTGTGGCACGCCAACCACGGCCGATTCGAGCACATTGGGATATTCCGAGATCACCGCCTCTACGCTGGCTGGAAAGACGTTGACGCCGCCGGTATTGATCAGGAATTTGCGCCGGTCGAGTACATAAACGAAGCCGTTCTCATCGACCCGGCCGATGTCGTTGGTCTTCAGCCAGCCCTCCTCGTCCAGCACTTCGGCCGTCTCCTCGGGCAGGTTCAGGTACCCGAGCATGACCGTCTCGCCCTTGAGGTGAATCACACCGGTCTCTCCGGTCGGCAACGTGTTGCCGTCGTCGTCGCAAATCTTGTAGTCGACAAAAGTGGCGAAGCGCCCCGACGCACGCAGGATGTGCTCTTCCCCCGCCAGGCCGCGCTTGTGGTCGTCCGGCTGCAGAAAACAGGCCCAGGCAACGACCTCGCTCATGCCGTAGAGTTGCAACATTTCGGCATTCAGAGTGTCCGACATTTCCCGGATGGCGGCGGGAGTCGACGGTGCCGAGCCATAAACGACACGGCGCAGGGCCGAGAGGTTGTAGTCCCCCGTCTTCGCCCTTTGGATGACCCAGGGGAACATTGCCGGCGCCATCAGGGCAATCGTGCAGCGCCGCCGCTCCATGTCTTTCATGTAAGCGCCGATCTCGAACGAGCCGTCGGCGATGACGGTCGTGCAGGTGTTGTGTAGCCCGAAGGCGCCGCCGACGATCGCAACCCAGGCCGACTGCACCGGCATCAGGTAAATGTCGTTCGCGGTGATACCGAAATAGTCGGGTGCATAGCCGATCTCGAGCCGGATCGATTTGTGCGACAACACAACGCCCTTGGGTTCGGCGGTGACTCCGGACGTGTAGGTATGCAACAGGGGCGTGTTTTCGTCGAAGTCGGGCGGATCGAAAGTATGTTCGGCAGAAATCAGGTCTTCATAGTCGAGTTCGTATTTGTGGCCGTCGCCGAGACCGATCAGCGTGCAGCCGCCAGCTTTCACTTCGTCCTCGATGCTGTCCATCAGTTCCTGACAATCGCTGGTAACGATGCAGTGGCTGACGTCGCTGTTGCGAATCACATGCAACATCTCCCGCGGGCTGTAGCGCCAGTTGACGCCAACCCGAACGGCACCCAGCATCATGCAGGCGAAGAAGTGCTCGTAAACCTCGATGCATTCCCTTGAAAGGAGTGCGATCCGGTCGCCGGGGCGGAGCCCCAACGACTGTAGCGCGCCGGACAGACGCTCCACGCGGTCGTAGATGGCCGACCAGGTGATCGACCGGTCGCCCTGAAAATAGGCCACCTTGTCCGGCGTGTGTCGGGCGCATCGGCGAAGTTGATCGCGCAGCATGTCTCAGGTCTCCATGTAGGTTTCACCGCTGTTTGCGTCGGTGCCCAATTCACTCAGGTACAGGCAGGGCACACTCCTCCCATAACGTCCGGTCTGGGACCGGTCAGCCGGCGCCGCCACCTGCATACGCCATCAGGGCGGGATCGATCACCGTTGACATGGACCGGGCCCGGACCGAGAGCAGCAACTCTTGATCGTCTTCGGGACGTTCCTCGCTCGATTACGCTGCCGCTTATGTCGATTCGTTTCGAAACTCCTGTGTCCGTTAGCGACTCTACCGGCATTTCTTTGTCGCGGCACTCTATCCCTCGTACGGACACAGGCAATGGCATTAGCGATCGAATCGAGCGGGGAGGAATGTCATTTTTTTGGCGGGAATGTCATTCCGTCTACCAAAACGGCCTTAAAGAAACTCTCGTACACTTCGATGGGTACGCAGAAGACGGTTTGTTCCAGAACCGGATTTCGCCGAAGGCGATCTGTGTAAGACTTAACATTCTCGTAGGTTTCATACTTCCTGTCTTTGGTTAGATCGGACCAGACAGGAGCATTGGCCAACGTCGGCGCCAGCATACAATCCACCAACGAAAGATCATCGCCCAGGAAGAGTGCCTTTTTGCCGTTCAATTCTCGATCCAGGAACCTCAATGAATCAAACAAATCGCTGCAAATTTCGAGTTTTCTTTTACGGTCGGGTTCGACATGAACGAATTGAGCGTCGCGGTCGAACAATTCCCGGTCGGCGAACTGAATCCACTGTCTCGCATAAGCCCTCGCCATCGGGTCCGAGGGCATCATGGGTGGGTCTGGCCATACCTCGTCGATGTATTGGATGATATTGGCGGACTCAAGTATGGCCCGGCCATTGTGCTCCAGAAGCGGCACCTTGCCGAACGGCGATATTTTCTCGAAGCCTTCGGGGCGCGCGCGCTCGCTGATATCGATTTCAACGCTATCGTATTCAATGCCTTTGTTGGCGAGCGTAGCAAAAACCCTCTGGCACGACGGCGAAATTGAGAACATATACAACTTGGGTTTTTTCATTGGAACAGTTCCATACGATCAGCGGCCTCCTCAGACGCAAGCGCAACAGTCTGTACCGTGCAGTTTGACAGGACTTCGCAACTTGCGTTCTGCACACATGTGCCGCTTAGCTTGTCCCCCCCAACTTACCCGACTATCCGGCCGGATTCGCGCGTAGGCTCGACGATGTAACCTGACCGACTGTTCGTTCAGTTAGCCTAGTCGATCGCACCCTCATTGTCAAGGCACTGGGATGAAAGTTGCCCGGGAGTTCCCGTCGCGACAAGACCGATCCGGTGACCGAATACTCCGCAGGAGAACCGGAGCGGACCGGATGCGATACTCTGGTTGTCCGGGCGCCTGTGTAAGGGGGATCAATGCAGCATGCGGCGCCATCGTCCTTGATTGTGTCTTGTCTGCAGCGATGTCGTGCAAGGCCACCTCGTCTTCTTCAACCGGTTCGGAACATCCTGCAACTGACAGACCGAAAGTGATGCGCAGCCGGGGCGTTATTTTGAAGAGCCGGGAGTCCCCTGTTGACGTTTCATTTGTACGCGCTCGAATTGCGGCACCACCGTCCACCCGTTCCGGTGCTCGAAGCGAACCCGAACCAAGTCATCAATCGCCACCTTCTTCGCGCCCGGGCCGATTATGTTCGTGAGCATTGTTGGCCCTTCGTCAAGCTGAACGATGGCCAGCACATAGGGCGTATGGGGGTCGAAGGCTTCGAAAGGCGACTGGTGCACGATCGTATAGCTGATGACGACACCGGTGCCACGCGCGTCGAAATGGTCGAGTTCGGTCGACCAGCAATTCGGACACCATCGCCTTGGATAGTGGATTGCCGTGCCGCAGTCCCGGCAACGCTGCAGGCGAAGCACGCCTTGCCGTGCGGCATTCCAATAGGGGCGGCTGATATCGGTCGCAAACGGCGTGGGCCGTATTCTACGGCTCGCGTCCAAGGATAACCGTGACATGGTCGGTAAGGATTCCCCCGTAAGTGTGAACCAATGCAGTATCGACATTGTCGACTTGCCGCTTTCCGGCAAGGCCCATGATCTGCTGTGCAGCTTCGACGAAGAAGGATATGCCGGAGGAATCGCCCGTGTGTCCGAACGACAATAGGCCGCCGAAGGTGTTCAACGGCAACGAGCCGCCCGGCCCGGCGGCACCGCTTTCAAAAAGCTCGCCGCCGCCGCCGGGTTCGACAAAGCCGCATTCTTCGACCTGAATTATCGGTGTGATCGTAAACGGATCGTACAGTTGGGCGATACTGATTTGCTCCGGCGAAAGGCCGGACATTTGGAAAGCCCGTTGCGCGCATTCTGCCAGACCGGTCTCGCTAGGTTCCGCGATCTCGCTGACCGGCGCATGGTAGTGCGATTCGCCGATGCCGACGATATAGGCAGCTCTTGACGAACCCCGGTCCACAGACGCCCCCCTGACGATAAGAAGTGCGCCGCCACCCTCGCAGGGCACGGAACAGTCGAACTTGTGGAACGGCGAAGCGATCGGTCGCGATGCAGGAATATCGGCCGGAGCCAACGGGCCCCGTCCGAACATGTACGCATCGGCATTGGCAAGGGCCCACTCACGGGCGCTGACGGCCACAGCGCTTAGCTGATCGCGAGTCGTCCCGCGTTGGTGCATGAACCGTTGCGCAATCATGGCGTACATGGCCGGAATCGATGCACCGTAACAGAGTTCGAATTCGGGATCCCCGACCATTGTCGAAATTGCAGCTCCGTCCGCATGCACCGAGGGAAACTTGCCTACCCCTACACACAGCACTGCATTGCATACGCCCGCCTCTATCGCCAGAACCGCCCTGGAAACCATCGCGCCATAGGTGGCGCCCGCGTTGAGCGTTTCGGCGAACCGGGGCTTTATGCCTAGACGGCCTGCAAGGCGCTGATGAATGTAAGTGTTAGTGCCGCCTGCACCGGCAATGTATGCGGGTGGGGCCAAGAGACCATCGATCATCCCTGGGGAAAGGTCGGGCCAGTCGCTGAGAAACCGCTCCACGATCCGTTCAAGGAGCTGGAGGCCGTCGAGCGTCGGAAATCGCCCTGGCGCAATCTGGCTGGCAGCGACAATCGCTGGAGGGCGTGATCGATGTCGGGTCACTTCGTCTGCACCGTTCGTGTCCGGGCAAATTCTCTGTGGGGCGTTTCGGTTTTCGGAAATCTGGCGCGACTTTCGCAAAATCAGCGCCACGCCAATTGAACGAACGGCCGGTAAGGAATATCGGATAATGCCAGGTCGATGTCAAATCGACATCTGAATGCGACGTGCAGCGGCTCGACTGTCCTTTGGCGTTGCTGTTGGACGCTGATATCCAAGCTAAACGGTTGTGATCGCTACGAGCCAAGGGATTTGTAGGCCGCGCCGAATAACAACCTGTGATTTTAGGTTTCGTCGGCTAGCGTCACGTTCGGCAAGTGGATGGGCTTACCGCTGCAAGCCGCTGATGTCCGACCCTGTGCGCCCGCTTACAGCAAGCAACTACGGCACCATCGTAACCGCTCGATTAGTCCGTGATGGCCAAGACCGGGGCGACAGTGAAACACTGCGCTAGCCGGTATCAGCCAAAATCGGTTTATCGGTTCCGCGCGCATCCCGAGCATCCGCGGCTTAACGGAACTGTTATCGGTAGCTGAACGAACACGGCAATTTGCCGCCCAATACCGCCATCCACGCACCTCAATATTGAAAATTCCTGAACTCGGTTTGATGATTGGTCCTGCAAATCCCATCTTACAGACTACAAATTTCTCAGTTTTATTCACCGATTACAGTATACTAACATAATGTTTCGGAAAATTCGCCAGCTTTGTGGCCGGCGGCACGACAGGCGGCCGGATTTCCGACCATGGGGCCGCTGTCCGGGATTCACGATAAGTTTCCTTCTCGCGGCTCATTCGCTATATCATTGGTAAGGGTAGTTTCCGGTCACAGCGCCCCACAGCAATACCCCGGTATTGAACGAATCCGGTTGCGAAATGGTTACGCACGTACAGAGAGCAAACCACACTCGAATAATGGGGAACAAAAAACTCCTTAAGAACAAAGCATTATTTTCGATTACGGAACGTTTCCCTATTTCCTAGCCGCGAATTGTCATGATATTTCCTGACACAACATGGCGTTCCCGAGCCCCTGTATGTCACCCCGGACGGCGCGCAGCGATGATCCTCAGCCGCAAGGAGAGCGGACATACAGGATCATGACATTTCATGACACATCCACACCCCACGAAGCTGCGCCATTCCCGCCGGTGTCCGTTGACCGACCGGCCGGGACGGTCTAGCCGGATGCCATGAATTTCTCGATCCATCCGCCGCCGGCGCTGGTTCCGCCCGAGCCGCGCGAAATCCATACCCTCGCCCTGTCCGACGGCGCCACAATGATCCTGCGGCGCCACGGCAACCCAGACGGACCGCGGGTCGCGCTCAGCCACGGCAACGGAATGGCGATCGAGGCCTATTACCCGTTCTGGCGGCTGATGCTGGCCGACTACGACCTCGTCCTGTTCGACACCAGAAACCACGGGCACAATCCGCCGGACGGTGTGGAGAACCATAACTGGCACCAGTTCCGCGACGATTTCGAAACCGTGCGATGCGCCATCGACCGGCTGTTCGGCGCCGGGCCGGCCGCAGCGGTCTTCCATTCCATGTCGGGCATTTCCGCCCTGCTCCAGACCCGGGCATTCGGCGAGCGCTGGTCGCCGCTGATCCTGGTCGACCCGCCGATCTTTCCACCGCCCGGCCATGCCCTGCAACGGACCCAGACCTTTCACATGGAAGATATGGAGGCAATCGCCCTGCGCCGGCCCGACCGGTTCGGCGACCCCGAAGAGCTGGCTGCCGTGCTGCGCAATCGGCCGGCCTTCCGCCGCTGGCTGCCGGGCGCGTACGAACTGTTCGCGCTGGCGACAACACGCAAGACGGACGACGGCTGGGTGCTGGCCTGCCCGAAGAGGCTCGAGGCGAAAATTTTTGCGGGCAACCTCGACCCGGCGATCTGGCCCGAAGTCGGTACGATGCCCGGCGACATCGCAGTGGTCGGCGCGGATGTGACGCTGCCTGAGGTTCAGCCTCCCGCCCTCCTCGGCCGGGCCCTTGCGGAAGGACATGGCCTGCCCTACACCATGATTTCGGATTGCACCCATTTCCTGCAGGTCGAGCGGCCCGAGGCCGTCTGGCAGGCTGTCGAGGCCTTCTTCCGCCGCTTCGGTCATGCGGCCTGAGCCGATGCGGCAACGGCGCGAATTGCCGGCTCGCCGGCGGCCGGCCTATGTGACCTGCAAGCGTTCATCCGGCGCCCCGAAACCTGCCGGCGAGGGGCTGCCGCGCGATGGCTTTCTCTTATGCCCCTGCTCTCTCCACCCGAACCGAAATCGCTGAACGATCTCGCCGAAACGCTCGGCGCTGACGTCATCGGCGACGGCAGCTTCACGGTGACCGCGGTCGCCCATCCGGTCTTCGCCCTGCACCGGGAAACCCTTGCGCTGGCCATGGACGAAGGCGCCCACGCCCTGCTCCAGCGCACCCACGCCGGCGCGGCGATCGTTGCGCGCGGCATGGAGATCGACACCGAACGGTTCGCCGGCGGCTTGGCAATCGGCGGGCGGCACAAGGTTGCGCTGGCCCGCCTCACCCGGCTCTTCTCGCCGCCGCTGCACTACGTTCCCGGAATCCATCCCGGCGCCGTCGTCGATTCCACTGCGAAAATCCGCGACGGCGCTTCCGTCGGGCCGCTCTGCGTTATCGGTCCGGGCGCGCGCATCGGGCCGGGCGCGGTCCTGCTTTCCCAGGTCACGGTCGCGGCTGGCGCGGAGGTCGGCGCCGGCAGCATCCTGCATCCGGGTGTGCGGATCGGCGAGAACTGCGTTATCGGCCAGGGCTGCATCCTTCAGCCGAATGCCTGCATCGGCGCAGACGGGTTCGGCTTCGTCACGGCTGAGGAAGGCAGCGTCGAGCGGGCGCAGAAGACCGGCGAGGTAACCGCGTTCAACTTCGATATCCAGCGTATCGATTCGCTGGGCAACGTGATCGTCGGCGACAATGTCGAGATCGGCGCCGGCACCTGCATCGACCGCGGAACCCTCGGCCCGACCCGGATCGGCGACGGCACGAAAATCGACAACCTGGTCCAGATCGGCCACAACGTCACGATCGGCGAGAATGTCATGATCGCCGGCAGCGCCGGAGTCGCCGGCAGCGTAACGATCGGCGACCGCGTGGTCATCGGCGGCATGGTCGGCATCGCGGACCACAAGAAAGTCGGCGACGACGCTATCGTTGCCGGCAAGGCGGGGGTCGGCCGCGACGTTGAGCCTCGGTCGGTCTACACCGGATATCCCGCCCGGCGGATCAAGGAGCAGCGGTCGCTGGAGATGGACCAGTTGCGCATCGGCCGCGCCCTGCGCAGACTCCGGGCGGTTACCGAGCGCGTCGATAGGCTGGAAGCGGCGGCCGACGGGAACGAAGAAGGGGAAGGCGGAGAATAGGGCTCAGCCGACGCGGCGCCGGGCCAGTTCCTCGAGCCGCCCCGCCAGTTCGGTGAGCCCTGCCTGCTCGAAAGCCAGGTCCTGCCCGGTGGACGGATCGGCGCCTTTCCGCGCCGTTGCCAGCGCGCCGGCGACTTCCCGCGCCAGCCGGGCGACCGTCCGCGCCGTCGCGGCATCGACCGGATCGAAAGCCACCTCCTCGTCCATCATGGCTTCGGCGAAGCGCCCGAAGTCCGCAGTGCGCAGGGTTTCCAGTTCTTCGTCCATGCGGCGCCAGTCCGCCGACCAGGTCGCCCACAGGACCCGGCGGGCGGCGTCCCGGTCCCGCGTTTCTTCGAGGCGCACCATCACGCGAACGTACTGCCAGGTGTCGAAGACGATCCGCACAGGCAATCGGCCCCTAGAGCAGAAATACGGTCGCCAGACCGAGGAATGTCAGGAAGCCGATAACGTCGGTGACCGTAGTGAGTATGACGGGCGACGCGATTGCAGGGTCGACGCCCCGGCGGTCGAGCAGGAAGGGCACCATCGCGCCGGACAGGCCGGCAACCAGCAGGTTCAGCACCATGGCGACCGCGATGACCAGTCCAAGCCCCCGATCGGCGAACCAGAGGCCAGCGATCACGCCCATGATCGCGGCGAACAGGATGCCGTTCGCCAGTCCGACCGAGAGCTCCTTGAGGATGAAGCGGGACGCCTTGCCCGGGCCGAAATCGCGCATGGCGATGGCCCGGACCGCCACCGTCAGGGTCTGGGTGCCGGCGATACCGCCCATCGAGGCCACAATCGGCATGAGCACGGCGAGGGCCACGACCTGTTCGATGGTCCGGGCGAAGATCGCGATGACGATCGACGCGGCGATCGCCGTGACCAGGTTGATGCCGAGCCAACTGAAGCGGCGGCGGGTCGTCTGGATCATGTCCTTATAGAAGTCCGTCTCGCTGACGCCGGACAGCTTCAGCAAGTCTTCCTCGGCCTCTTCGTCGATCACGTCGACCACGTCGTCGACTGTGATCATACCGACAAGCCGGTTATCGTCGTCGACCACCGGGGCGGACACCAGATCGCGGTCCCGGAACAGGATGGCCACGTCTTCCTGGTCCATCGTCGCCGGGATGATCGTGATGTCCCGATCCATGATCGCGGCGATGCGCACGGCCCGGCGGGCACGCAGCAGCTTGTTGAGCGGCAGGCTGCCGACCAGCGCGCGCGACCTGCTGTCGACCACGAAAATGTCGTAGAAATCGTCCGGCAGATCTGCGCTTTCGCGCATATGGTCGATCACTTCGCCGACCGTCCAGCTTTGCGCGACGGCGACCGAATCCCGCTGCATCAACCGGCCGGCGCTGTCGTCCGGATAGGACAGGCTGTCCTCGATCAGCCGCCGGTCTTCGAGCTCGACTTCGGTGAGGATTTCCTGGCGGGTGGCGTGGTCGAGGTCTTCGAGGATCTCGACCGCGTCGTCCGTGCTCAGATCGCTGACGGCGGCCGCGACCTGCCTGGGCTCAAGGATGTCCAGAACCTCGTCGCGCACCGCGTCGTCGAGTTCCGGCAGCACTTCAGATGGCAACGTGCGGCGCGAAAAGTCGACGACCCGAAACCGGACGTCCGACGGCAGGCGCTCGAGCAGGTCGGCAATGTCGGAATGATGCAGAGGATGGATCAGGCGGCGCACCTGCTTCGACTGCCCGGCACGCGCCGCTTCCACAACGGCATGGACCACCGCCGGCTTCAGGCCATAGAGCGGCGCCGCGGCGTGTTTCTTCTTTGTCTTTTCCGGCTTGTCGATTGCGTCGGCCATGCCCGGAATCCCCCGGCTCGGCAACAAATCAATCGCCGGCCGCCCGTGTCACAAGGGCCCCCGCCCGTGTCTCAAGGGAGCCGGCCTGCCGAACCTTAGATGGTCTGGTGCGGTCGAGAAGACTCGAACTTCCACGGGCTTTCGCCCACAGCGACCTCAACGCTGCGCGTCTACCAATTCCGCCACGACCGCATGCGACGCCCCGTTCGACCGAAACTGTCTGATCGAATGGCCGACCGATGTAAAGCGCCGATATGGATTCCAGGGACCGGCGACCGAAGACAGCTTATATAGGCGGCAGCGTCGGCGGCCAAAGCGGCCAAATCGGCGCAAGACGAGGCGCGGTGAGGGGGATGCGCAAATGAATTCTCCCAGCGAAAATGCCGGAGCGGAAACGGCAACCGCCGCAGAACCGGAATGGTCGACGGCGTCGGCGCCGCGCCCCTACGGACCGGCGCTCCGCGATATGGAGCGTCGGGTCGAGGCCATTCTCGCAGGCCGTACGGGCGAAACGATCTGGCTGCTCGAGCACGAGCCTGTGCTGACCGCCGGAACCAGCGCCGCGCCATCCGAACTGCGCAATCCCGGCGACTTGCCGGTTTTCTTGGTCGGGCGCGGCGGGCGCTACACCTGGCATGGCCCCGGCCAGCGTATCGTCTATCCCATGCTGGACTTGAACCGCCGACGCCGGGATGTGCGCCAGCTCGTCTACGCGCTGGAGGCTTGGATCGCGGCGGCGCTCGGCGAGCTGGGCGTGAACGCCGTTGCCCGGAAAGGCCGGGTCGGCCTGTGGGTCGACCGGTCGGCCGACAAGGGACCCGGCTGCGAGGACAAGATCGCCGCCCTCGGCATCCGGCTTCGCCGCTGGGTGAGCTATCACGGTATCTCGATCAACGTCGCGCCGGACCTGGCGGAATTCGGGCGCATCCTGCCGTGTGGCATAGACGATCCGCGCTATGGCATAACCTCGCTGGCCGACCTCGGGACCGGAGCGTCGATGGCCGATCTCGATGCCGCGCTGAAATCGACCTTCAGCCAAACGGTCGGCCGTCTTCTCCCGCGCGCGCCGCACTGACGAACAGCACCAGCCAGACCGCGCTCAGCGCTGTCTTTCCGGTTTTTTCCGTGACGATCGAACAGCGCAGCTTGTACTGCCACTTGCCCTCGCCGCGCGGTTTGATCTCCATCAAGGTCAAACGCAGCTTGATGCGGTCGCCGACGGTCACCGGCGCGAGGAATCTTATCCGCTCAAAACCGAGATTGATGCCGTAGTCGACGCCGTCGGGCTGCAGGTCGCCGCTTCGGGAGAGAAAGCTCAGCAGGGAAAGGGTGAGAAACCCGTGGGCGATCGTGCTGCCGAACGGGCCGTTGGCGGCAGCCCACGCCGGATCGACATGCAGCGGGTTTCGGTCTTCCGTCGCCTCGCTGAACAGGTCGATCCGCGGCTGGTCAATCGACAACCAATCGCTCTCGCCGATCGGCTTGCCGACATATCCCCCCATGTTGTCGACATGAAAGGGGATTCCCTCGATCAACAATCGGCCCATGTGCGAACTCGTTTCCCATGCCGGCCACGTCCCCCGGTCACAAAGAGGAACGCAGCCGGAAGCCGGTCGATCCGTCATCGCTCGACGGCGTGGCCCGGACGCTGCCGACAACAGCGGCCGGCGGACCAGACCGGCAATGGCCGGCCACCTCCTGCACGAGGCTATTCGGACCGATCAACAACGCTTCGACAGATCCGTCCGACCGGTTGCGGACCCAGCCTCTGAGCCCCGCGCCATCCGCCATTTCGACCAGCCAGCCGCGGAACCAGACATTCTGGACTTTTCCGAAAATGCGCAGATGCACGGCTGTTTCCGGCATCCCTTTTCCCATCTGCCGGTCCCGGATTGCAAGCGATAGACCGAAGCATCCGGCCGGTTGCGTGTCAGGCGAACTCGACGATCTTCTGGTCCACCGTCAGCGAATCGCCCGGGCTGGCATGGACGGCCTTCACTTCGCCATCCTGTTCGGCGCGCAGGACATTTTCCATCTTCATGGCTTCGACAACCGCCAGCTCTTCGCCGGCCTTCACGCGCTGTCCACCGGTCACCGCCACCGAAACCAGCAGGCCCGGCATCGGCGAGAGCAGGTATTTCGACATATCCGGCGCTTCCTTGACCGGCATCGTGGCCGCCAGCCGCGCAATTGCCGGCCGCAGGACGCGTGCTGTCACCGCTACACCGCCGTGCCCGATCTGCCATCCGCTGCCTTCTAGGTCGATCTGCGCGGTCACCTGCGCGCCACCAACCTGCCCCCTGAACAACGGCTCACCGAGGCGCCAGCCGGTCAGCACCGGAATGATCATGCGGTCGTCGGCGCCATCGGCTGGCGGGTGTCCGATCGTCACTTCGACATCGCCGGGTTCACCCTCGATGAAAGTGTCGACATAGTCCGCACCGAGCTGGACGACCCAATGGGCCGGCTCCACCGATGCCGGTTCATCCGGACCGATTGACCTTTCTCGTTCGCGCACGATCTGCGCCACCGCAGCGGCGATTGCGGCGAGCGTTCCGGTTTCCGTCGATCCCGGCGTTACGCCCTTGAACCCGTCGGGAAACTCCTCGTCAATGAAGCCGGTCGTCAGGTTGCCGGCGACGAACCGCGGATGCTGCATGACGGCCGACAGGAATTGCATGTTGTGGTTCACGCCGCGGACATAGTAGCCGTCGAGCGCCCGGCGCATTTCGTCAATCGCCTCATCCCGGGTCGCACCGTAGCTGACCAGCTTGGCGATCATCGGGTCGTAATACATTGAGATTTCAGACCCTTCGCCGACTCCGGTGTCGACGCGGACGGTTTCGCTTTCTTCGGGCGCGATGTAGCGCACCAGCCGGCCGATCGACGGCAGAAATCCGCGCAGAGGATCTTCGGCGTAGACCCGGCTTTCCATCGCCCATCCGCTCAGCGTCACCTCGTCCTGACCGAAGGACAGTTTCTCGCCGGCAGCGACGCGGATCATCTGCTCGACCAGATCAAGGCTGGTAATCAACTCGGTTATCGGATGCTCGACTTGGAGGCGCGTATTCATCTCCAGAAAATAGAAATTGCGATTTGTGTCGACGATAAACTCGACGGTCCCGGCCGAGCAATAACCGACATTCTTCGCCAGGGCGACCGCCTGATCGCCCATCGCGCGCCGCGTCGCTTCGTCGATGAACGGTGACGGCGCTTCCTCGATCACCTTCTGGTGGCGGCGCTGGATCGAGCATTCGCGTTCGTTCAGATACACGACGTTGCCGTGGGCATCGGCGAGCACCTGGATTTCGATATGCCGCGGGTCTTCGATAAATTTCTCTATGAAGACCCGGTCGTCGGCGAAAGAGCTGCGGGCCTCGCTGGTCGCCAGCCGGAAGCCCTCGGCCAGCTCCGACGCTGCGCGGGCGATGCGCATGCCCTTGCCGCCGCCACCGGCCGACGCCTTGATCATGACGGGAAAGCCGATGTCTTCGGCGATCTTCAGCGCCTCGGCATCGTCCGGGATGACGCCGACATGGCCGGGAATCGTGTTGACGCCCGCCTTCATCGCAATGCGCTTGGATTCGATCTTGTCGCCCATGGCGGCGATGGCGGCCGGCGGCGGACCGATGAATGCAATGCCGGCCGCGGCCAGCGCTTCGGCAAAGCCGGTGTTCTCCGAAAGAAAACCGTAGCCGGGATGGACCGCATCCGCCCCGGTTTCCTTGCAAGCCGTTATTATCCTGTCGGCAACCAGATAGGATTCTGCAGAAGGCGCCGGCCCGATGGCGACGGCCTCGTCGGCCATGGCAACGTGCAGGGCGTCGCGGTCCGCCTCGGAATAGACGGCGACGGTGGCGATCCCCAGCCGCTTTGCCGTCTTCATCACCCGGCAGGCGATCTCGCCGCGGTTGGCGACCAGAATTTTCTCGAACATGGCGGGCTTCCGGGAACGAACGCTTTGCAATCTGTTTATCGCGGGGCGCCGATCAGGTACAGACCGGGCGTCGCCACGGCGGTGCAGAAAACTTATATCGGCGCCGCACGGCCGGCTTAAAGGCAACAGTGATGACCATCGATACAGCCGATCCCGCTTCCATCGAGGCTTACCACGCCCATGTCTATTACACGGCGGAATCGAAGCCGGCGGCTGCCTTGCTGCGCGAAGCGGTCGAAGCCCGTTTCGATATCGCCATGGGGCGATGGCGGGACTTTCCGGTCGGCCCTCATCCGCAGTGGAGCTATCAGATCGCCTTCAAGGCCGAACAACTCGGCGAACTCTTGCCTTTTCTCATTCTCAACCGTGGCGAGCTCGACGTCTTTCTCCACCCGCTGACTGGTGACGACCTGGCCGATCACAGGGACTATGCGACCTGGCTCGGCAATCAGCACGAACTGAAGCTGTCCGCCCTGAGCAAATCCTGAACCGGCGCCTGCCGAACGACGGAATCCGGCAGCCGCCTCGGTCAGCGAATCGGGCGATGCATGGCCCAGGGCGAGCATCCGTTTGTGCAAAGGCCGGTTCGAACGACTTTGCCGAAACGGCGGCGCTTGCAACGCGCCGGATACATTTCGTTCCGGGCCACCGGGTGCAGAACGGCTGCGTTGCAGGCGGATTTTATTGATAATTGTCACGCCGCTTTCGTTATTGGCAGTGGTATCGTAATTACTTGGCGAACTCTTATATCGAACTGGTAAGGGCAATCTTGTTTTTTCTTTCAGTAATTTTCGATACAGAAGAAAAATTGCTTGATGCGCTGTCCGCCGTCAATATGGAACCGTAACCTGCCTGCCTCTTTCCGGTTGACCAGATTCATCCGAACGGAGCCTCGAACCATGAAAGCACGCACACTGGCTGCCATCCTTGCCGCCGCCATCGCATTCTCGGCAACGGCCAGCCGGGCCGCCGAGTACCGGATCGATCCGGGCCACAGCTTTGTCCAATTCAGGATCAGCCATCTCGGCTTTTCCTGGATGATTGGCGTCTTCGACAAGATTTCGGGCAGCTTCGCCTTCGATCCGGCAGCCGGACCGGGCGGCCAGAAAATATCGGTCGAGATCGACACGGCCAGCATCGACTCGGGCCATGCCGAACGCGACAAGCATCTGCGCTCGCCCGACTTCCTGAACGTGCGGAAGTTTCCCAGGGCGACCTTCGTCAGCACCGGCTATGAGGGCAATGCCAACGGCGGCACGATGAATGGGAACCTGACGCTGATGGGCGTCACCAAGCCGATCGCCATCGCGGTGAAGAAAACCGGCGAAGGCAACGATCCGTGGGGCGGCTACCGCACCGGATTCGAGGGCTCGGTCACCCTGTCGCGCAAGGCTTTCGGCGCCGGCAGGAGCCTGGGCCCGGCGTCCGACACGGTGCATTTCTTCCTTTCGATCGAGGGAATTCGCAAGTAGGGATGGTTGGAATCCGGCGTTCCGCCACCCCTGGGGGACACGCCATGTGGAAGAACGGCCGGAACCGCTACGGCCTGGTCTCGATTTCCTTTCACTGGGCCCTCGCCCTGACCTTCGTCGGGCTCGTCGGGCTCGGCGTTTGGATGGTCGGACTGAGTTACTACGATCCTTGGTACAACGATTCCCTCGCCCTTCATAAGGCGATCGGGATCGTCGCCCTGGCGCTCGCCCTTGCCAAAATCGGCTGGCGTCCGGCCGATCCGAAACCCGCCCTGGCCGCGGATCTGAAGCGGCACGAGCGCGCCGGCGCAACCGCCATGCACTGGCTCCTGAACGCGCTCATCGTCCTTGTGCCGGCGACCGGCTACGTTATCTCGACGTCTGAGGGCGCCGGCATCGACATGTTCGGCCTGTTCGAAGTGCCAGCCGTCCTCGGGACATCCGAAGGGCTGCGCGACCTTGCCATTGACCTGCACTATTACCTGGCCTACAGCGGCATCGCCCTCGCCGCTGTTCACGCCGGCGCGGCGCTCAAGCACCATTTCATCGACCGGAACTCGACGCTGCGGCGGATGTTGCTGCCCCGTTCGCCCGAGCGGCGGAAAGATTGATTGGCCGTTTGAAAGACTGCGCCGCCGCCGGCCGTTCTACAGCGGAATGTTCGCGTGCTTCTTCCAGGGGTTTTCAAGCCTCTTGTTGCGTAGCAATTCGAGCGAACGGCAGATGCGGCGGCGCGTGCTGCGCGGCATGATCACGTCGTCGATGAAGCCGCGGCGCCCGGCGATGAAGGGGTTGGCGAACTTGCGGCGGTATTCCTCAGTCCGCGCCTCGATCTTGTCCGCGTCGTCCCGGTCTTCGCGGAAAATGATCTCGACCGCGCCTTTCGGCCCCATCACGGCGATCTCGGCCTGCGGCCAGGCATAGTTGACGTCGCCGCGCAGATGCTTCGAGGCCATGACGTCGTAGGCGCCGCCATAGGCCTTGCGGGTGATGACCGTCACTTTCGGCACGGTTGCTTCGGCATAGGCAAACAGCAGCTTCGCGCCGTGTTTGATGATGCCGCCATACTCCTGCGCCGTGCCGGGCAGAAAACCGGGCACATCGACAAAGGTCACAATCGGGATGTTGAAACAGTCGCAGAAGCGCACGAAACGCGCCGCCTTGCGCGACGAGTTGATATCGAGGCAACCAGCCAGCACCATCGGCTGGTTGGCGACGAAGCCGACCGTGCGCCCCGCCATCCGGCCGAAACCGATGACGATATTCGCGGCGTGGTCTGGCTGAAGTTCGAAGAAATCGCCGTCGTCGGCAACCTTCAGGATCAGTTCCTTGATATCGTAGGGCTTGTTCGGATTGTCCGGGACCAACGAATCCAGCGAAGGCTCCGGCCGGTCGACCGGATCTTCCCAATCGCGCTGTGGCGTCGCCTCCCGGTTCGATGTCGGTAGGAAATCGACAAACCGGCGCAGCTGCAGCAGGGCCTCGATATCGTTCTCGAAGGCCATGTCGGAGACGCCGGATTTCGAGGAATGGGTGATCGCGCCGCCCAGTTCCTCGGCCGTGACCTCCTCGTGGGTGACGGTCTTCACGACCTCCGGCCCGGTCACGAACATGTAGGAACTGTCTTCGACCATGAAGATGAAGTCGGTCATGGCCGGGGAATAGACCGCGCCGCCCGCGCACGGGCCCATGACGCAGGAAATCTGCGGGATGACGCCGGACGCCATCACGTTGCGCTGGAACACCTCGGCATAGCCGGCGAGCGAGGCGACGCCTTCCTGGATACGCGCGCCGCCGGAATCGTTGAGGCCGATGACCGGCGCGCCGACCTTCATCGCCTGGTCCATGACCTTACAGATTTTCTCGGCGTGGGCTTCGGACAGCGACCCGCCGAAGACGGTAAAGTCCTGGCTGAACACGAACACGGTCCGGCCATTTATACGGCCCCAGCCGGTGACGACGCCGTCGCTCGGCACCCGCTGTTCTTCCATGCCGAAATCGGCGCAGCGATGCTCGACGAACATGTCGTATTCTTCGAAACTGTCCGAATCGAGCAGCACGTCGAGCCGCTCGCGCGCCGTCAATTTGCCCTTGGCATGCTGGGCCTCGATCCGCCTCTGGCCGCCGCCGAGTCGAGCTGCTTCGCGCCGTTTGCCAAGTTCTGCAAGAATTTCCTGCATAACCAATTTCCCGCCCCGATTGGTGAGCGCCGGATCGGGATTAGAGCATCCTGCCCGGATCGTGACCAGTCCGTTGCGGTTTCGCCCGGCCGGCCGGGTCAGACGCGAAGCAGATTGCCGAACCGCCACGCCAAGGCAAGATCGGTACATCCGCGGGTCAGACGCGCTTCGGCCTCCTCGTCGGCGCCCCATTGCTCGATCTGGTGCCGTTCGTCCAGAAAGGCCGCCGCAGCGGTCTCATCAGCGGATATTTCGCCTTCCATCATCGCAAGGCCGATCACGATGGAGCCGGCGCCGGTCACCCCCATATGTAGCGCGGTGAGCGCGAAATTGTCGTGCGCGTCGATTACCCGTTCCAACCGTGCAATCGTATCCGGGTCTTGGGGCTGCGGGGGCACACCGACGACCGTGCGCAACGCGATTCCGTGGCGGCGCTCCAGCCAATCCAGCAGCGGCTGCCACAGCGCCGCCTGCCGGGTGACAAGAGCTTCGGGCCGCTCGGCGCGGTAGCACAGGAGATCGGTTTCACCGTATCGCACCAACTCGGCGACCGTTTCCCGCCGTGCGTCCGACATCCGGTCGAGCGCGTTGTTTGCAAGCTGCGAGAGCGGCATCGACAAGGGATCGACACGATCGCCTTGCGCGGCCCATTCTTCGCATAAAGCCTCGGCAAGCGCTCTGGTCGGGACACGCAACGCCGCGCGGGCCGGCGTCCGGACCGGCCGGCCATCGAGCGAAATCCCGAAGCCGCCGTCAAACTCCTCGACGGCGGCCGACCTGTAAAACCGTTTCATTCGCGAAACGGGTTGAGCTTCTTGAGGTCGTCCAGCAAACGCCCGGATCCCGATTTGCCTTTCTTGGCGCGGGGATTCTCCCTCGGACCGGACGTTTCGGCCGCCTCTGGCGCCCCGCATTTCCGGCGCGCGTCGGTCTTGCCCTTCGGTGCCCGGAAAGGCCGCGTGACAAGCCCGAGCAATTCGGTTGCCGCCCGTTTCGGGATAGCCGTCGGCTCGACCGATATGTCGGGGCGGGTCAGAGAACCGGCGATCGAAATCGGAAGAATGCTCGCCAACCGAGTCAGGCTGACTCCCTTGCCGGCCGGGACGAAACGGAAATCCATTGATTCGCGCCCGAGGTCCACGGCGCCCTGCCCGTAAAAGGTCACCCTGTTCGTATCGAGCACGAGCTGTCTGCCCTGCCCGACGCCACGGCCGTCAAACTGCAGTGCGAATTCGCCGCAATCGACCCGGAGCCCGCCACGCTTCCGGGCCAGCAATTTCAGAAAATCGGTCGTCGCGACGTCGAACAGACGGTTGGCGACGGGTCCCCGTCCGATCGTCATCGTGACCAGCCCCTCGAGCGTCGAGGCTATGGCATGTGCCGAACGCCCGGCGCCGGAGACGCGGACGCGCGCAGCTACGGGAGCGTCGATCAGAGGTTCACCGAGCGCCTGCAGAAGCACCGCACCGGAGGATATTCGCGACGCCCACAAATCGGCGGCAAATTTCGGCGTCCGACTGCCGATGTCGAGCCGCAGAGCGCCGGCAATCCGGCCCTTGGCCAGCCGGCTGCTGAATTTGCGCACTGCCACCCGGCCGTCCCGGAGCGCAACTTCGGCCCGCACCCTTTCGAATGCATTGCGCGCCACGACCAGCCGTTTCATTCCGATCGTGATTTTCCCGTTGACGAGGCCGAGAATGCCAAGCGGCAGTTCGTCTTCCGGGAATATGACAGGCGCTCCGCCCGGGTTCCGCGTTGCGGTCCCGCCCGACTCCCCGCTCTTCGCCGACTCGGGCTTGCCACCGCCCCGGCCGGTTACAGCCGCAATCTGATCGAGGTCCAGCAACTCGGCATCGATGCTGCCTGAAATTTCCGGCAGAGGGCCGGAGAGATCGGCCGTGCCGGAAGCCCGCAACCCGCTCCGCCCGACCGTTAGCGCTACAGCCACCGGGTAATTCCGGACCCGCCGGTACAGGGCGTCGAGCTGGCCGAGAGCCCCTTCCGCGGCAACGGCGAGGCCGTTGTAGGCGCCGCGGGCGCTGAAGGCGATGGCGCTTTCGTAGGTCGGAGCCTGCGCAGCGACCTTATCGATCCGCAGCCTGCTGATCAGCCCGTTGCGGCCGTCGCGGAAGGTGACGACGGACTCCTCGATCCGGACATGCTTCAACAGCGGTACAACCGGCACCGTGGAAGACGCGGTATTGTCGGGCGTCTCGGACGGTGCTCCGGAATCTTCGCCGACCGTTCCGGCAAACAGCCAGTTCGCGGTGCCTTCGGCGTTCGTCTCGAGCAGCAGGTCCGCGCCGGTCAATCGAAAGCGCGTCACCTTGATTACGCCGCCAATCAGCGGCAGCAGGGCGATTTCGATTTCGGCGCGTTTTGCCGTCAACATCTGTGGCCGCGAACCCCAATTCGCGTTGGCGACCGCCAGGTCGGTCAGCCCAATCGAAGGCGATGAGGTCAGAATATTCTGCTCGATCCGGCCGCCGATTGTGACATTCCGACCGGTGGCGTCCTCCACAGCGGCGGCGATGTCGTCGCGGTAGGCCGTGAAATTGGTTGTACCGACAGTAATGACCGCGACCACGACGACGAGGATCGCGACAACCGCCAAACCGATTGCACCGCGCAGAAACCAGCGCATCGTGTGCCTCCGCCCTACTCTCCGACCGCGCCGAGGCCAAAGGGATCGGTGTCTGCGCGTGCGTCGAAGCCCATCATATCGAACGTCTCTGACATATGGGGCGGCAACGCGGCTTCTACATCGATCCATCCGCCTGCCGGATGCGGCGCGACCAGTCGATGCGCATGCAGATGGACCTGGCGCGACAGGCCGGCGACGAACGCGGCGCTACCGCCATACTTGCCGTCTCCGAGGATGGGTGTCCCGATCGCCGAGCAATGCGCACGCAACTGGTGGGTCCGGCCGGTCAGCGGCATGAGGGCGAGCCAGGTCAACTGGTTTGCCGCGTGGTCGATGACCGCATAACGGGTTCGTGCGGAGCGGGTGTCATCGGCTTTCCTGCCGGTTCCGGTGTCTTCCCCGACGACTGTCCGCTCGCCGGCCGGGCCCGCGCGCTTGGCAAGCGCGAGGTCGATGAATCCGCGCCGCCGCTCCGGCGTTCCGACCACGACCGCCCAATACAGCTTGCGCACCTCCCGGCCCCGAAATGCCGCGGCCAGCGCCAAGGTCGCCCGCCGCGTCAGGCCGACGGCGATCACACCGCTGGTATCCTTGTCGAGACGATGCACCAGGCGCGGCGGTTCGCCGGAGCGTCTCAGGCTTTGCAGCATGCCATCGAGGTGGCGAATCTGTCCGGAGCCGCCCTGGACCGGCAGCCCCGCCGGCTTGTTCAGGACGAGAATGGCGTCATCCCGATACAGTGCGATCGACTCGAGGAATTTCCGGTCTTCCCGCGTCGATCCGGCCGGCCGTTCCGTCTGGCGTCTCGCCGGGACCGCGTCCTGCAACCCAAGCTCCAGCGGCGGGATACGGATCACCTGGCCGGGAGAGAGCCTGTGCCCGGCCTTCACCCGTTTGCCGTCGACCCGTACCTGGCCGGTGCGCAGAAGTTTCTCCAGCCGGCCGTGACCCAACTCCGGGAATTTCTGCCTGAACCAGCGGTCGAGCCGCTGGTCGGCGTCGGTTTCCGCAACGGTGTGTCGGGTTACAGGCATCGTTACTCAGCGTGACGCGGCACGATCCGCCAGCCGCTCGGCCCAACGATCCAGCGCCGATTCGGCGGCTGAGGCTGCAAGCAGGACCTTCATTCTTCCGTGTCGTCGGGCGCCGGGTCGCCGGCTTGTGCCCGGCGCGCACGCAGGCGCGACCAATAGTCGAGCCGCTTGCGGATATCGCGCTCGAAGCCGCGCTCGACCGGGCGATAATAGGCCTCCCGCGGCATACCGTCCGGAAAATAGTTCTGTCCCGAAAAGCTGTCTTCCTCGTCGTGGTCGTAGGCATAGCCGGCGCCGTAGCCCAGATCCTTCATCAGCCTGGTCGGCGCGTTGAGAATATGCTTCGGCGGGGCGAGCGATCCGGTCTTGCGGGCGCTCTGCGTGGCTGCACCGAGAGCCTTGTAGGCCGCGTTCGACTTCGGCGCCGACGCGAGATAGATGACGAGCTGGGCGAGAGCCAGTTCGCCCTCGGGCGAACCGATTCGCTCGAAGGCCTGCCAGGCCGCAATCGCCTGCGTAAGCGCGTTCGGGTCGGCAAGGCCGACATCCTCCACGGCAAACCGGGTCAGCCGCCGGGCGATATAGTGCGGGTCTTCACCGCCGCTGAGCATCCGGGCCAGCCAGTACAGGCCGGCGTCGCAGTCCGAACCGCGCAGACTCTTGTGCAGAGCGCTGATCAGATTGTAGTGGCTTTCCTGTCCCTTGTCGTAGAGCGGCGCCCGGCGCTGGACCAGCGACGCCAACGCCGCCGTATCGACGTCGCCCGCGGTATCCGCAGCCCAGACGGTTTCCGCCAAATTCAGAAGATAGCGCCCGTCGCCGTCAGCCATCGCCTTGAGAGCACTGCGGGCCTCGGCGGTGAGGTTCAGCGGCTTCCGTTCCACGGATTCGGCGCGCACCAACAATGATTCGAGGGCTGCGTCGTCAAGCCGGTTCAGCACCAGCACCCGGCAGCGCGAAAGCAGCGCGGGATTGAGCTCGAAAGACGGATTTTCAGTCGTCGCGCCGACCAGGATGACCGTGCCGTCCTCGACAACCGGCAGGAAGGCATCCTGCTGGGCCCGGTTGAAGCGGTGGATTTCGTCGACGAACAGGAGCGTGCCCTGCCCGCCGGTCGGCCGCTGTCGAGCCGCATCGAATATCTTGCGCAGTTCGGCGACGCCGGAGAATACGGCAGAAACCGGCTCGAAATGAAGCGCCGTCCGATCGGCCGTCAGGCGCGCGATGGTCGTCTTTCCGGTGCCTGGCGGACCCCACAGGATGTGCGATACGAGGGAATTGGCCGCCAACATCCGGCCGATCGGCGCTTCGGGGCCGATCAGGTGATCCTGTCCGACGATACCTTCCAGGGTTTCCGGCCGCAGCCGGTCGGCCAGTGGCCGGGGCGCGTGACCTTCGAACAAACCAGGGGTGTTCTGCGGCGTCGCGTTAAGCGCCATCGGCATTCACCCGGTCAAGGCGCCGACCCGAGCGTCACGCAGCGGCGGAACGGACATTCCGAAGCGGTTCCGCGCCGTGGCGCCTAGCTCTCTTCCGCCTCGGCCACCTCGGCGTCTTGGGTCGGGCCGCTGTCCTGCCCCCTCGCATCGGGGTCGCGGTCGACCAGTTCGATAACCGCCATTGGCGCCGAATCGCCATAGCGGAAGCCGGCGCGCAGCACCCTAGTATATCCGCCCCGGCGCGAGGCGTAGCGCTCGGCCAGCGTACCGAACAGCTTTTCGGTGAGCGCACGGTCCTTCAGCACCGCCAGAGCCTGCCGGCGCGCATGCAGGTCGCCGCGCTTGCCCAGCGTGATAAGGCGGTCGGTAACGCCGCGCAGATCCTTCGCCTTGGGCAGGGTCGTCCTGATCTGCTCGTGCTTGATAAGCGCCGCCGCCATATTGGCGAACATGGCCTTGCGGTGGCTGCTCGTCCGGTTCAGCTTCCGGCCGCTTAGTCTGTGGCGCATGGCTCCAACTCCCCGGCGGCCTCGGTCGGCCGATCTGTTCCTGCTGCCCCAGCCGGAAAACCGAAGGCAAGCGCGACGTGTCCTAGCGCGATCCGCTCTAGTACGGTTCTTCCAGCTTGCGGGCGAGGTCTTCGATATTCTCCGGCGGCCAGTCCAGTATTTCCATTCCCAGAGCCAGCCCCATCTGCGACAGCACTTCCTTGATTTCGTTCAAGGACTTGCGGCCGAAGTTCGGCGTGCGCAGCATTTCCGTTTCCGTCTTCTGCACAAGGTCGCCGATATAGATGATGTTATCGTTCTTCAGGCAGTTTGCCGACCGGACCGACAGTTCCAGTTCGTCCACCTTGCGCAGCAGGTTCCGGTTGAACGGCAGGTCGCCTTCCTGTTCCTCCCTGACGATCTGCTTCGGCTCTTCGAAATTGATAAAGAGCTGCAGCTGATCCTGCAGGATGCGCGCTGCCAGGGCGACGGAATCTTCCGGCGAAACCGCGCCGTTCGTCTCGACGGTAAGGGACAGCTTGTCGAGGTCGGTCACCTGTCCGACCCGCGCATTTTCGACCTTGTAGGACACTTTCTTGACAGGGCTGAAAATGGCATCCACCGGAATGAGGCCGATCGGAGAGTCTTCGGCGCGGTTCTGGACCGCGGGTACATAGCCCTTGCCGCTCTCCACGGTCATTTCCATGACGACCTCGATATCCTCGTCGAGATGCATCAGCACATGATCGGGGTTGAGAATTTCGACGTCGTGGACCCCCTCGATCTGGCTTGCGGTCACTGCGCCGGGCCCTTGCGCGCGCAGCGAGAGGCGGCGCGCCGACACGCCATGCATGCGCAGTGCCAGCGCCTTTACGTTGAGCACAATGTCAGTGACATCCTCGAGCACGCCGGAAATTGAGGAAAATTCGTGGAGCACACCCTCGATCTGGATCGACGTCACCGCCGCGCCTTGCAGGGAGGACAGCAACACCCGGCGCAGCGCGTTACCGAGGGTCAGGCCGAACCCGCGCTCCAGCGGTTGAACGATGATGGTCGCTCGCCGGTCGGGATCGCTGCCGAATTCGGTCGCCAAACCGTTCGGCTTGATAATATCGGTCCAGTTCTTCTGTTGTACGTTCATACCAAGAGCCCATAGCTGCCGGTCGCCCGGCGCGTCATTCGTTCAGATCTGCGGCGGCACTTCCCTTCGGCGGGAGATGCTAGACCCGGCGGCGCTTGCGCGGCCGGCAGCCGTTGTGTGGTATCGGCGTCACATCGCGAATCGCGGTAATGTTGAACCCGATCGACTGCAGGGCGCGCAGCGCGGATTCGCGGCCGCCGCCCGGCCCCTTGACCTCGACTTCCAAGGTCTTCATGCCGTGTTCCTGCGCCTTGCGGCCGGCGTCCTCGGCGGCGATCTGCGCGGCGTAGGGCGTCGACTTCCGCGATCCCTTGAAACCTTGGGAGCCGGCCGAAGACCAGGAAATTGCATTGCCCTGGGCATCGGTGATCGTGATCATCGTGTTGTTGAACGATGCGTTCACATGGGCGACGCCGGACGTGATGTTCTTTCGTTCGCGGCGACGAACCCGCCCTGTCGTTGGACTTGCCATCCACTGCTCCTGCGTGCGGTTTCCGGTATGCCCCGGCCTTTCGCATCGGTCGGGGCGGAGCCGGATCGGGCAAACGCGCCGCTGTCGGCGCGTTTGACAGTCGTTACTTTTTCTTGCCGGCGATCGGCCGCGCCTTGCCTTTGCGGGTGCGCGCGTTGGTATGTGTACGCTGGCCCCTGACCGGCAGACCCTTGCGGTGCCGTAGGCCGCGATAGCAGCCGAGGTCCATCAACCGCTTGATGTTCATCGCCGTCTCGCGGCGCAAGTCGCCCTCGACCTGGAAGGTCCGGTCGATGGTCTCGCGAATCCGCACCACCTCATCGTCGGAAAGCTGATTCACGCGCTTTTCCATCGGTACGCCCACGGTCTCGACGATCCGCCGGGCATGGGCCGGCCCGATGCCATGGATATAGGTCAAGGCGATAACGACCCGTTTAGCGGTCGGGATATTGACACCAGCAATTCGCGCCAAGGTGCGCTCTCCTTCTCTTACCAGGCCGCTGCCGCTTCAAGGCGTACCGGCTTCGATTCGGAGTTGAAACGAATCCGGTGTGCGCAAGCGCGAATGGGCCCCGAAAGGGCAAATTCCCCGGAGCCATGGCGAATATAGCCTACTGCCTTCGCCTGTCAATCAGCAGGCCTTTGCGTTCGGGTGCTGTTTTCCACTATCGCCGCCAGTTGCGTCGTTACGTCATCGATCGCAGCCATACCGTCGACCGTCTCCAGACGACCGGATTTCGCGTAATACGGCAGAATCGGTGCGGTCTGCTGCCGATAGACGACGATCCTCTTTTTCAGGGTTTCGGCGTTGTCGTCCGCCCGGGCTCCGGCGCTTTCCTGCGCCCGCCTCTCGATTCGGGCGAACAGGGCGGCCTCGTCCACGCGCATCTCGATAATGTGATGGATATCGATCCGCTTGTCGGTAAGGACATCGTCCAGTTTCTCGGCCTGGGCGACGGTGCGCGGAAACCCGTCCAGAATGAAGCCCTTTTCACGGATTTCGGTATCTTCGATACGCTCGACGATGATGCCGACGACCATGTCGTCGGGCACAAGGTCGCCGCGGTCGAGAATCGCCTTGGCCCTGAGACCCGCTTCGGTGCCCGCTGCCGCCGCCGCGCGCAGCATGTCGCCGGTCGACAGGTGAACCATCCCGAATCTTTCCTGGAGGCGCTGGGCCTGGGTGCCCTTTCCGCACCCGGGCGGGCCCATCAGAACGATATTCAAGATTTTCTGCCTCGCAGACGGGATTTTCGGATCAGCCCTTCATACTGATGCGCCAGCATATGGCCCTGGATTTGCGCCACCGTATCCATGGTCACCGAGACCACGATCAGCAGCGAGGTGCCGCCGAAATAGAACGGGATCGCATATTGCGTGATCAGCACTTCGGGAAGTGCGCAAACTGCACACAGATAAAGCGCGCCGACGACGGTAATTCGCGTAAGCACATGGTCGAGATAGTCGGCTGTCGGCTTACCCGGGCGGATTCCGGGTATGAAGCCGCCATATTTGCGCAGATTGTCCGCGGTGTCCTGCGGATTGAAGACGATCGCCGTGTAGAAGAATGTGAAGAAGGCGATCATGCCGATATAGATCAGCAGGAACAACGGCTGGCCGCGGCCCATCAGTGCGTTCACCACGTTCAACCATTCCGGCCCGCCCTGCCCGGAAAAGCCGGTAATCGTTGCCGGGAGAAGCAACAGAGAACTCGCAAAGATCGGCGGAATCACACCGGCGGTGTTGAGCTTGAGCGGGATGTGCGATTGCTCGCCGCCGATCTGCCGGTTGCCCTGCTGCCGTTTGGGATACTGGACGACAATTCTTCGTTGCGCCCGCTCCATAAACACCACAATAGCGACAACCAGGACTGCCATGGCGACGAAAGCGATGATCGCGAAAGCGGACAGCGAGCCCCGGCGGCCCATCTCAAACAATTGCGCCATGGCGGCCGGACCGCTGGCGACGATGCCGGCGAAGATAATAAGCGAAATTCCGTTGCCGACACCGCGCGCCGTGATCTGCTCGCCCAGCCACATCAGGAAAATCGTGCCGCCGACCAGCGTGATAACGACGGTCGCACGGAAGAACATGCCGGGGTTGGCGACCGCGTTGCCGGCGCTCGAACTGGCGCCTTCGAGGCTGACGGCAACGCCGTAGGCCTGGACAGCCGCCAGGAGCACTGTGAGATAGCGGGTATACTGGTTGATTTTTTTTCGGCCGGATTCGCCTTCTTTCTTGAGTTGATCCAGCTTCGGCGACACGGCGGTCAGGAGTTGGATGATAATCGCCGCGGAGATATAGGGCATGATGTTGAGCGCAAAGATGGTCATGCGCTCCAGCGCCCCGCCGGAAAAGGTGCTGAGCACCGTCAGCAGGCCGCCGCCCTGATTGATCTGGGCGAAAATGTCGGCAAAAATCTGTTGATCGATGCCGGGGATCGGGATGTAGGTCCCCAGTCGGTAAACGATCAGTGCGCCCAGCGTGAACCACAGGCGCTTTTTCAGGTCGGTCGCCTTCGAAAACGCGCTCCAGCCCATGCTCGGCGCAATTCTGTCGGTCACTGCCATCCGGTTGCCTGTCGCGTCTGCGTGACGAGCTTCGGGCTCACGACTCCGCCGGTGCGGCGGCCTTGCCGTCTCTGGCGCGCTCTGCCCGCTTCGCTGCCTTCTTCTCGTTCTTCGGCAACTTGCCTTCCGGCTTCGGCGCCGCAGCTTCGATATTGACCTTGCCGCCAGCCCTTTCAACCGCCGCGACCGCCGCACCCGTTGCACCCGAGATCGATATCTCGATGGCCGCGGAAATCTCGCCATGGCCGAGCAGGCGCACGCCGTCGAGCGGCCGTCGGATCACACCGGCTTTCACGAGTGCGCCGGCATCGATAGGCGCGCCGGCGTCCAGTTTTCCGGCGTCGATCGCCTGCTGCAAGCGGCCGACATTCACCGCCGCATAGGACTTCCGGAATATGTTGTTGAAGCCGCGCTTGGGCAGGCGCATGTACAGCGGCATCTGCCCGCCTTCAAAGCCACTGATTGAGACGCCGGAGCGGGAGTTCTGGCCCTTGTGGCCGCGGCCGGCCGTCTTGCCCTTGCCGGAGCCGATGCCCCGCCCGATCCGCGTCCGCGTCTTTCGCGCGCCCTTGTTGTCGGCCAGTTCGTTGAGTTTCATCGTTCCAAATCCGCTGTTGCCGGCCGGGCCAACTGCCCTGCCGGTCGCCGCTCGCGCTTCAGTCCTCGACGCGCACCAGATGGTGCACCTTGCGGATCATGCCGCGCACAGCCGGCGTGTCTTCCAGCTCGCGCGTCCGGTGCATCTTGTTGAGACCCAGGCCGACCAGCGTCGCGCGCTGATCCTTCGGGCGGCCGATCGGGCTGCCGGTCTGGGTTACCCGCAAAGTCTTCTTCTTCTCTGCCATCGCGCCTGCTCCGGCGCCCCGAACTTCGGCTCCGGGGCGTTGTTGTTCTATTCGCGGGCTTCGCCGCCGTCCTGGCGGCGCCCGACGATATCGCCGACCTTCTTGCTCCGGCGCGACGCGACATCGCGCGGAGACTGGATCTGCGTCAGCGCATCGAAGGTCGCTTTGACCATATTGTGCGGGTTCGAGGTGCCGACCGACTTGGCGACGATATCGTGGATTCCGATGCTCTCGAAAATCGCCCGCATCGGGCCGCCCGCAATAATACCTGTTCCCGCCGGCGCCGCCCGGAGCACGACCTTGCCGGCGCCGTAACGGCCCTTGACGTCGTGATGCAACGTGCGCGCCTCGCGCAGCGGCACCCGGATCATCTGGCGCTTGGCCTGCTCCGTCGCCTTGCGGATCGCTTCGGGCACCTCGCGCGCCTTGCCGGCGCCGTGCCCGACCCGGCCCTTGCCGTCGCCGACCACAACGAGTGCGGCGAAGCCGAACCGCCGGCCGCCCTTCACAACCTTGGCGACCCGGTTGATGCTGACGAGTTTCTCGACAAACTCGTTCTCTTCCCGGTCGTCCCCGCCGCCACGGCGGCGGTCATCCCGCCTGTTCTCTCGAGCCATTCGACTACCGTCCCCTAGAATCTGAGACCGGCCTCGCGCGCGGCTTCCGCCAGCGCCTTGACCCGGCCGTGATAGATGTAGCCGCCGCGGTCGAAGACCACGGAGTCGACTTTGGCCTTCAATGCGCGCTCCGCCACCAGCCGACCGATGGCTTCGGCCGCCGCTATGTTGGCTCCGTTCCCGATCGTGCTCCTGACATCCTTCTCGACGGTCGAGGCCGAGGCCCTGGTCTCTCCCGTCAGATCGTCGATGACCTGGGCATAGATGTGCTTGCCGGAGCGGAAGACCGACAGGCGCGGACGTCCATTCGCCTTCTTCCGGATTGCATGCCGGTTGCGGCGCCTGCGGCGCGCAAACAGTCTTTTCTCTCTGGTTGCCATCGTGTGTCGCTTCTCGCCAAAAATCGGGAAACAGACGGCCCGGAATCCGCCAACCGGAAACCGGCGCCTATTTCTTTTTGCCTTCCTTGCGCATGACATATTCGCCGCGGTAGCGCACGCCCTTGCCCTTGTAAGGTTCGGGCGGCCGGAACGCGCGCACTTCGCTGCAGAACTGCCCGATCACGGCCTTGTTCGTACCCTTGACCTCGATCGCCACATTGCGCTCGACCGAAACACTGACGCCGTCCGGGATCGGATAGTCGATATCGTGGCTGTAGCCGAGCTGCAGATTGAGGGTCCTACCCTGTACAGCGGCGCGATAGCCGACGCCCTGGATATCCAGATTGTAGGTAAAGCCTTCCGACACGCCGATGACGATGTTCTGCAGCTGGCTGCGCGTCGTGCCCCACATGGTGCGCGCCCGTTTGCCGTCGTTGGCCGGCGACACGGACAGCGCGCCGTCCTGCTGGCTGACGATCACGTCGTCGGTCAGCCGGAAGCTCTCTTCGCCCAGCTTGCCCCTGGCGGTCACCAGCAGGCCGTCGATCTTGACGTCGACGCCGCTCGGGATCTTCACCGGTTCCTTGCCGATCCGCGACATAGCTTGTTCCGTTCCGTCTTTTTCGTTCCGCTCCTGCCGCGATCAAAAGACCCGGCAGAGCACCTCCCCGCCCACATTGGCCTCGCGGGCGGCGTTGTCCGACAAGACGCCCCGCCCGGTGGACAGGATCTTTGTGCCCAATCCGCCGCGATCCCGGTTCAAATCCTTGATTGCCGAGTAGACCCGCCGGCCGGGCGTGGAAATCCGTGCGATCTCGCGGATCACCGGAGTTCCCTCGTGGTACTTCAACTCAATGACAATTTCCCTGATGCCCTTGCGGACCTCGCGTTCGCTGTAGCCGCGGATATAGCCTTCGTCTTTCAGTACGCGCAGCACATTCATCTTCAGCGTCGAGTGGGGACACACGACGCTGGCTTTGGAGGCGCGCTGACCGTTGCGGATACGGGTCAGCAGATCGCCGAGAGGATCGCTCATCGCCATGGTCCGCCCCCTACCAACTCGATTTGACGACGCCCGGCAGCTGGCCCTTCGAGCCGAGATCCCTGAGCGCAATGCGCGAGATGCCAAACTTGCGGTAGTAGCCGCGCGGACGGCCGCTTACGGCGCAACGATTGCGCACCCGGGTCGCCGCGCCGTTCTTCGGCAATTCGTTCAGCTTGAGCCGCGCCTTGAAGCGTTCTTCCGGGGGCAGCGAGGCATCCTTGGCCATCGCCCTGAGCGCGGCGCGTTTGCCCGCGAACTTCGCCACCAGCCGGCGCCGTTTGTCGTTTTTTTCGATTGCGCTTTTTTTCGCCATCGTCGGATCTCGTTCCTGTGTTGCCTAGCTGGCGCGGAAGGGCAGGTTGAAGCCCTTTAGCAGTACCAGCGCCTCTTCGTCGGTCTGC
Source organism: Rhodospirillaceae bacterium (assembly GCA_011523655.1). Classification (GTDB taxonomy): domain Bacteria; phylum Pseudomonadota; class Alphaproteobacteria; order Bin65; family Bin65; genus Bin65. The sequence goes on along the minus strand of WTGH01000039.1, from coordinate 23,892 downwards.
GCCGTCGTCACCAGCACAATGTCCATGCCGCGGATCGTGTCGGTCTTGTCGTAGTCGATTTCCGGAAACACGAGCTGTTCGCGGATGCCCATCGCAAAATTGCCCCGGCCGTCGAAACTTCTCGGGCTGAGGCCGCGGAAGTCGCGCACCCGCGGCAGGGCGATGGTCACAAGCCGGTCGAGGAATTCGTACATCCGTATCCGACGCAGCGTCACTTTCGCGCCGATCGTCATGCCCTCGCGCAACTTGAAGCCGGCCTCGGATCGCGTTGCGCGAGTCACCAGCGGCTTCTGGCCGGAGATCCGGGTCATGTCGTCCACGGCGCCGTCGATCTTTTTCCGGTCCTGGGTCGCCTCGCCGACGCCCATATTCAGAACGATCTTCTCCAGACGCGGAATCTGGTTCGGGTTGGTGTAGCTGAAGGCTTGCTTCAACTGGTCCCGCACCGAGCTCTTGTAGTGCTCGTACAGTCTTGGCGAAGACATGGTCCGGTCGCTCCTTCCGCTCGCCGCTACCGGTCGATGATCTCGCCGGATCGCTTGGCAAAGCGCACTTTCCGGCCGCCTTCCAGGAAGGTGTAGCCGACCCGCGTCGCCGTGGAATCCTTCGGATCGACCATCGCCACATTCGAAATGTGAATCGGCGCTTCGCGCTCGACGATGCCGCCGGGATTCATCTGGGTCGGCTTGGTGTGCCGCTTGACCATGTTCGCGCCGCCTACGACGACGCGGTGATCCCCCGGCTTGCTCCCCTTGATGACCCTGGTGATGTCGCCGGTCTTGCCCTTGTCCTTGCCGGCGGTGATGACCACCCGGTCTCCCTTCTTCAGCCTGATCTTGACAGCCATGGTCTCGACCGTTCCTTCCGACCGTTCGTTCTTCCGCCGGTGCCCTAAAGCACTTCCGGGGCAAGCGAGATGATTTTCATATAGCCCTTGCCGCGCAGTTCGCGCGTTACCGGACCGAAGATACGAGTGCCGACCGGCTCGCCAGTCTTGCTGATGAGCACGGCGGCGTTGCGATCGAATCGGATCGCCGTGCCGTCGTCCCGGCGTACTTCCTTCGCGGTTCGTACGATCACGGCACGATGCAGGTCGCCCTTCTTCACACGGCCTCGCGGAATCGCTTCCTTGACCGACACGACGATGACGTCGCCAACGCCAGCCGACCGGCGCTTCGAGCCGCCGAGCACCTTGATGCACTGCACCTTGCGCGCGCCGCTGTTGTCCGCGACTTCCAGCCTGGATTGCATCTGGATCATGGTTTCGGTCTCCCGAATTCAAGCCGTGCTCCGCCGTCAGGCGTCGCCGGCCAGAACCTGCCAGGTTTTGCGTTTCGAATAGGGCCTGCATTCCTGGATCGACACGCGATCGCCCGTCTTGCAGGCATTGCTTTCGTCATGCGCCATGAATTTCTTCGAGCGGCGGATGAACTTCTTGTAGAGCGGATGCATGATCCGGCGCTCGACCCGCACGATCACGGTCTTGTCCGCAGCATCGCTTACCACGACGCCCTGGAGTATGCGTTTCGGCATCTGCCTCAACTCCCTGCGGCGGCGCCCGCCGCGCGCCGCTTTTCGTTCATGATCGTCTTGACCCGCGCGATGTCCCGCCGGACTTCGCGTGCCCGCACGGTGTTTTCGAGCTGGCCGCTGGCCGCCTGAAAGCGCAGGTTGAACTGCTCCTTTTTCAGGTCCTCCAGTTGCTCGTTCAGTTGATCCATGGACTTGGGGCGGAGATCGCCGGCGTGCATGGCCCCTACTCCTCTTCCAGCCGCTTGACGAACCGGGTGCTGACCGGAAGCTTGGCCGAGGCCAACTCGAAGGCCCGGCGCGCGACATCTTCCGGCACTCCATCGAGCTCGAACATGATGCGGCCCGGATGGACGCGCACCGCCCAGTATTCGGGCGATCCCTTGCCCTTTCCCTGGCGGACTTCCGCCGGCTTCTGACTGACCGGCAGATCCGGGAAAATGCGGATCCACAGTTTGCCAACACGCTTCATATGGCGGGTGATCGTCCTGCGTGCCGCCTCGATCTGGCGCGACGTGACGCGCTCCGGAGACGTCGCCTTCAGGCCGTAGGCGCCAAAATTCAGCTGCGTGCCGCCTTTGGCAAAGCCGTGAATGCGGCCCTTGTGCTGCTTGCGGAACCTAGTCCGTTTGGGGCTGAGCATCCTTCCCGCTCCCGTCGGCTAGTTTCGGCCCGCGGTCTGCAGGTCCAGGGCGCGGCGTTCCTGGGCCTGCGGATCGTGTTCCATGATATCGCCCTTGTAGACCCACACCTTGACGCCGCAGGTGCCGTAGGTCGTCTGGGCCGTGGCTTCGCCATAGTCGATGTCCGCGCGCAGCGTGTGCAGGGGCACCCGGCCCTCGTGGTAGCGCTCGGCGCGGGCGATTTCCGCGCCGCCCAGCCGGCCGCCGCAGATGATGCGGATACCGGCGGCGCCGAAGCGCATCGCCGATTGCACCGAACGCTTCATCGCCCGGCGGAATGCGACCCGCCGCTCAAGCTGCTGCGCCACATTCTCGGCGACGAGTTGCGCTTCGATTTCCGGTTTGCGGATTTCGACGATGTTCAGGCTGACATCGTCGCCCGTCATCCGGGAGACCTCCCGGCGCAGATTCTCGATGTCGGCGCCTTTCTTGCCGATCACAACGCCGGGACGCGCCGTATGGATCGTCACACGCGGCTTGCGCGCCGGGCGCTCAATCACGATCTTCGAGACAGCCGCACTCGACAGCCGGCGCGTGAGATGATCTCTGAGCGCCAGGTCCTGCTCCAGCAGTTCGGCATAGTCGCCGTCGGCATACCAGCGGGATTCCCACGTCCGGTTGATGCCCAGGCGCATGCCGATCGGGCTTACTTTCTGACCCATTCGATCAGGCCTCCTCGCGCTCTTCGACGATCACGGTCAACTTCGAAAACGGCTTCTTCACCCGTCCGACGCGGCCGCGCGCCCGCGCCTTCCAGCGCTTCATGACCAGGCCCTTGCCGACAAAGGCCTCCTTGACCCACAGCTGGTCGACATCGAGGCCGTGGTTGTTCTCGGCATTGGCAATTGCCGATTCCAGCACCTTCTTGACGTCGCCTGCGATCCGCCGGCGCGAGAAGGCAAGATCGGTGACCGCCTTCTCGGCTTTCTTGCCCCGGATCAGGGCGGCGACCAGGTTCAGCTTCTGCGGGCTGACGCGCAACCGCGTCGCCACAGCCTTGGCCTGGTTGTCTTCGAGCCGCCGTTCGGCCTTGGCTTTACCCATCGTCCGCTACCCCCTGCGCGACTTCTTGTCGGCAGCGTGTCCGTAATAGGTCCGGGTCGGCGCAAACTCGCCGAACTTGTGGCCGATCATGTTTTCGGTGACGAGCACCGGAATGAACTTGTGGCCGTTGTGCACGCCGAAGGTCAGGCCAACGAACTGCGGCAGGATCGTCGACCGGCGCGACCAGGTCCGGATGACCTCGTTGCGACCGGATTCGCGCGATTTCTCCGCCTTCTTCAGCAGGTAGCCGTCGACGAACGGCCCCTTCCAGACTGAACGCGTCACTGTCCTCTCCTACCGCTTCTTCCGCGCGTGACGGCTGCGGATGATGTATTTGTCCGTCGCCTTGTTGCTGCGGGTGCGCCGGCCCTTGGTCGGCTTGCCCCACGGCGTGACGGGATGGCGTCCGCCGGACGAACGGCCCTCGCCGCCGCCGTGCGGATGATCGACCGGGTTCATGGCAACGCCGCGCACCGACGGGCGTTTGCCCTTCCAGCGGTTGCGGCCGGCCTTGCCAAGGTTGGTGTTCTGGTTGTTCGGATTGGAGACCGCGCCGACCGTCGCCATGCATTCCTGGCGGACCATGCGCATTTCGCCCGACGCCAGGCGCAACTGGGCATAGCCGCTGTCCCGGCCGACCAGCTGGACATAGGCGCCGGCGGCGCGTGCGATCTGCCCGCCCTTGCCGATCTTCATCTCGACATTGTGGACGATGGTGCCGACGGGAATGTTGCGCAGCGGCAGCGCATTGCCCGGCTTGATGTCAGCGCCGGGGCCGGACTCCACCGAATCGCCTACCCCCAGGCGTTGCGGCGCCAGGATGTAGGAAAGCTCGCCGTCCGCGTAACGGACGAGCGCAATGAAGGCGGTGCGGTTCGGATCGTATTCCAGCCGCTCGACCGTCGCCCGGCCTTCCCTCGTGCGCTTGAAATCGACGACGCGATAGCGCTGCTTGTGGCCGCCGCCGCGCCGGCGCGCCGTAATCCGCCCGGCATTGTTGCGGCCGCCCTTCTGGCTCTTTCCTTCGGTCAGGTGCTTGACCGGTTTGCCCTTGTACAGGCCGGACCGGTCGACAAGCACCAGACCGCGCTGGCCCGGCGTCATGGCCTTGTAGTGTTTCAGCGACATCGTTCCGTCCCGTTCCGTCAGTTCCCGATGCCGGTCAGACGCCGGTCGTGATGTCGATAGCCTGATCGCCCAACAGGGTAACCACGGCTATCTTCACGTCGTTGCGCCGGCCTTTGCGGCCCCGGAACATCTTTTCCTTGCCCTTGCGGACATGGGTGTTGACGCGCTTGACCTTGGCGCCGAAAAGCCCTTCGACCGCGGCCTTGATTTCCGGCTTGGTCGCATCCATGGCCACGCGGAAGGTGACTTGGGCGTTCTCCGAACCGGAGGAAGATTTCTCCGTCACCACCGGCGCCCGGATGATGTCGTACATCCGCTCCTTGGGCGGCTTCGCCTTATTAAGATACTTCCAGCTCATTTCAGGCGTGCCTCCAGCGCTTCCACCGCATCCGCCGTCAGGACCAGCGTGTCGTGACGCAGGATGTCGTAGACATTGGCGCCCTGCTGGGGCAGCAGATCGACGCTCCGCAGATTGCGTGCGGCGCGCACAAAGCCGTCGTCGGCCTCCGCTCCGGTAATCACCAGCGGTCGCGACCAGCCGAGTTTTTCGAGTCTGGTCGCCAGATCCCGGGTCTTGCCGGATTTCAATGACGCCGCCTTCAGCACCACGAGCCGGCCTTCCGCCTGTTTGGCCGAAAGCGCCATCTTGAGGCCGAGTTTTCGAACCTTTTTGGGCAGGGCTTGGGCGTGGCTCCGCGGTTTCGGCCCGAAAGCCACGCCGCCGCCGCGCATCTGTGGCGCCTTCAGATTGCCGGCGCGGGCGCGGCCTGTGCCTTTCTGTTTCCAGGGCTTGCGGCTGGTTCCCTTGATCTCGGCCATACCCCGCGTGTTGTGCGTCCCGGCTCGGCGCTTGGCGAGCTGCCAGCGCACCACCCGGTGCAGAATATCCGCGCGCACCGGCAGGCCGAAGACGCTTTCGTCCAGCGTGACCTTTCCCGCAGCCTTGGCCGCCATGTCGACTGACTTGATCTCGATGGCCATCAGTCTGCGCCCCCTTCGGCGGGGTCGGCGCCTTCGCCGTCCGAAGCATCGGCCGGCGCGGCGGCACCCAGGATCGCGGCGGGTACCGGCAGATTGTCCGGCGCGGCCTTCTTCCGGGCATCGCGTATTTCGACCAGGCTGCCCTTGGCGCCGGGCACCGCACCCTTGACCATGATCAGACCACGGGCGGCATCGGTCGCGACGATCTCCAGACTGACGGCCGAGCGGCGTTGCGTGCCCATATGGCCGGCCATTTTCTTGCCCTTGAACACTTTGCCGGGGTCCTGGCACTGGCCAGTCGAGCCGTGCGCGCGGTGCGAAACCGAAACGCCGTGGGACGCCCGCAGACCGCTGAAATTATGCCGCTTCATCGCACCGGCAAACCCCTTGCCGATGGTTACGCCGGCGACATCGACAAACTGGCCCGGCACGAAATGCTCGGCCGAGAGTTCTGCGCCGACCTCGACCAGATTCTCTTCACTGACCCGGAATTCGACGAGCCGCCGCTTCGGCTCTACCTTCGCCTTCGCGAAATGGCCGCGCATGGCGCGGGTGACATTCTTCGCCTTCGCCGTGCCGTGGCCGAGCTGGACCGCGGTGTAGCCGTCGCGTTCGGTCGTCCGGTTGTCGACAACCTGGCAGGCATCGAGCTGCAAGACGGTCACAGGCAGATGCCGGCCGTCTTCCGCGAAGATGCGGCTCATGCCTTTTTTCTCGGCGATGAGACCGGTGCGCATCACGCTTCTTCCTTCAGCTTGATATCGACGTGCACGCCGGCCGCGAGGTCGAGCTTGCCCAGCGCATCGACCGTCTGCGGAGTCGGATCGACGATATCGATCAACCGCTTGTGCGTCCTGGTCTCGAACTGCTCGCGCGATTTCTTGTCGATGTGCGGCGAACGGTTCACCGTATATTTGCGGATCCGGGTGGGCAGCGGGATCGGTCCGCGTACTTGCGCGCCCGTCCGCCTGGCCGTGTTGACGATCTCGCCGGTCGATTGATCGAGCAGGCGGTGATCGAAGGCCTTGAGCCGAATCCGTATCGTTTGGCTTTCCATCGTCAATCCCAATCAAAATGCCGCCGGTTTCGAAAAGTCCGGCGGCATCCCGCTATTGCCCGCTATTTCTTGATGGCTGCGACGACGCCGGCGCCGACGGTGCGTCCGCCCTCGCGGATCGCGAAGCGCAGCCCCTCGTCCATCGCGATCGGCTGGATCAGCGTCACGTCCATCTGCACATTGTCCCCCGGCAGCACCATCTCCGTGCCCTCCGGAAGCGTCACCGCCCCGGTCACGTCCGTCGTCCGGAAGTAGAACTGCGGACGGTAGTTCGAGAAGAAGCCCGTGTGACGCCCGCCCTCCTCCTTGGTCAGGATATAGGCCTCGCAGGTGAACTCCGTGTGCGGCGTGATCGAGCCCGGCTTCGCCAGAACCTGGCCGCGCTCCACCTCGTCCCGCTTCGTGCCGCGCAGCAACACGCCCACATTGTCGCCGGCCTGGCCCTGGTCGAGCAGCTTGCGGAACATCTCCACGCCCGTACACGTCGTCTTCGCCGTCTCCTTCAGGCCGACGATCTCGATCTCGTCGCCCACCTTCACCACGCCGCGCTCGACACGGCCCGTCACCACCGTGCCCCGGCCCGAAATCGAAAACACATCCTCGATCGGCATCAGAAACGCCTGGTCCACCGGACGCTCGGGTTGCGGAATGTACTCGTCCACCGCCGCCATCAGCTCGATGATCTTGTCCTTGCCGATGCCGTCGTCCCGGCCCTCCAGCGCCGCCAGCGCAGAGCCCATCACCACCGGAAGGTCGTCGCCCGGAAACTCGTAGCTCGACAAAAGCTCCCGGACCTCCAGCTCGACAAGCTCCAGAAGCTCCTCGTCGTCCACCTGGTCCACCTTGTTCAGATAGACCACGATCGCAGGAACCCCGACCTGGCGCGCCAGCAGGATATGCTCGCGCGTTTGCGGCATCGGGCCGTCCGCCGCAGACACCACCAGGATCGCCCCGTCCATCTGCGCCGCGCCCGTGATCATGTTCTTCACGTAATCCGCATGGCCCGGACAATCGACATGGGCATAGTGGCGGTTCGACGTCTCATACTCGACATGCGCCGTCGCAATCGTAATCCCGCGCTCGCGCTCCTCCGGCGCCTTGTCGATCTGGTCGAACGATACCGCCTCCGTCCCGCCCAACGTCTCCGACATCACCTTCGTAATCGCAGCCGTCAGCGTCGTCTTGCCATGATCCACATGACCGATCGTACCCACATTCACATGCGGCTTCGTACGCTCAAACTTCTCTTTCGACATGGTCCTGCCTCTGCCTGCCCCTGCCGGGGTCCTTTTCTTTCCTGCTGGTTTTTTCCTGCTGGGTTGAGCCTCGCCGTCAGGCCATCTTGGCGCGGACTTCCTCCGCGACCGCCTGGGGCACCTCTTCATAGTGGTCGAACTGCATGGTGTAGGTCGCCCGGCCTTGGCTCATCGAGCGCAGCGTGTTGACATAGCCGAACATGTTGGCGAGCGGCACCATGGCGTCGATGACCTGGGCGTTGCCGCGGGCGTCCATGCCCTGGACCTGGCCGCGCCGGCTGTTCAGGTCGCCAATGATATCGCCCATATAGTCCTCCGGCGTCACCACCTCGACCTTCATCATCGGTTCGAGCAGCTTCGGCTTGCCCTTCTGCATCGCTTCGCGGAAGGCGGCACGGGCGGCGATCTCGAACGCCATGACGCTTGAATCGACGTCGTGATGAGCGCCGTCATAGAGCTCGGCCTTGAAATCGATCACCGGGAAACCGGCCAGCACGCCGGATTCCTTGGCGCCCAGGATGCCTTTCTCGACGCCCGGTGCATATTCCCTCGGCACGTTGCCGCCCACGACCGTGTTCTCGAAAACGAACGGCTCGCCCCGCTCGCCCGGCGAAAAGCGGATTTTGACCCGGGCAAACTGACCCGAGCCGCCGGTTTGTTTCTTGTGGGTGTAGTCGATATCGGCGACCTGCGAGATCGTCTCCCGGTAGGCAACCTGGGGCGCGCCGATATTGGCGTCGACCCGGAATTCGCGTTTCAGCCGGTCGACCAGAATTTCGAGATGCAGCTCGCCCATTCCGGCGATGATCGTCTGCCCGCTTTCCTCGTCCGAACTGACCCGGAATGACGGATCCTCGGCCGCCAGCCGGCCCAGCGCCAGCCCCATCTTGTCGTGGTCGGCCTTGGTCTTGGGCTCGATAGCGATCTCGATGACCGGCTCCGGAAACTCCATGCGCTCCAAGACAATCGGCTTGCCGGCGTTACACAGGGTATCGCCGGTGGCAACTTCCTTCAGCCCGGCAAAAGCGACGATATCACCGGCGCGCGCTTCCTTGATGTCCTCCCGGCTGTTGGCGTGCATCAGCAGCATGCGGCCGGCACGTTCCTTCTTGCCCTTGACCGTGTTGAGCAGCGAATCGCCGGTGTTGACAATGCCGGAATAAATACGGGCGAAGGCCAGCGATCCGACATAGGGATCGTTCATGATCTTGAAGGCGAGCGCCGAGAACGGCTCCCCGTCGTCGCTTCGGCGTTCCGACTGCTCTTCGCTGCCGGGCAGGATACCGGCAATAGCCGGTACGTCGACCGGCGACGGCATGTAATCGACCACGGCATCGAGCAGCGGCTGGACGCCCTTGTTCTTGAAGGCCGAACCGCACATGACCGGGATGAAAGCGCCGTTGATCGTGCCCTTGCGGATACAGGCCTTCAGTGTCGCTTCGTCGGGCTCGGTCCCGTCGAGAAATGCCTCCAGCGCCGCATCGTCCTGTTCGACTGCCGCTTCCAGCAGCCTGTCGCGATATTCCCCGGCCTTGTCCTGCAAATCTGCCGGAATTTCCTCATCGCGGAATTCGGCGCCCAACTGCTCGCCGGACCAGACGACCGCCTTCATGCGCACTAGGTCGATGACGCCAGCGAACTTCGCCTCGGCGCCGATCGGAAGCTGGATGGCCAGCGGTGTCGCGCCCAGCCGGTCCTCGATCATGGCGATTGTGCGATGGAAGTCCGCCCCGACCCGGTCCATCTTGTTGACGAAACACATGCGCGGCACGCCGTATTTGTCGGCCTGCCGCCAGACGGTTTCGGACTGCGGTTCGACACCCGCCACCGAATCGAACACCGCCACCGCGCCGTCCAGGACACGCAGCGACCGCTCAACCTCGATGGTAAAGTCGACATGGCCCGGCGTGTCGATGATGTTGATCCGGTGATTGCGCCAGAAACAGGTGGTCGCCGCGGACGTGATCGTGATGCCACGCTCCTGCTCCTGCTCCATCCAGTCCATGGTAGCCGCGCCGTCATGCACCTCGCCGATCTTGTGGGACCGGCCGGTGTAATAGAGGATGCGCTCTGTGCACGTCGTCTTGCCGGCATCGATGTGGGCCATGATGCCGATGTTGCGATAGCGCTCCAGGGGTGTCTTGCGTGCCATTCTTGCGGGCCTCTGCGGGCGATTCCCGAAACCGGAAACCGCAATTCCTCTACCTTCTCGTTACCAGCGATAATGCGAGAACGCGCGGTTGGCCTCGGCCATCCGATGCGTATCCTCGCGCTTCTTGACGGCGGCGCCGCGATTTTCCGCCGCCTCCACGAGTTCGGCCGACAGCCGCTCGGCCATCGTGCGTTCGGCCCGGGCCCGGGCCGCTGCGATCAGCCAGCGGATCGCCAACGCCTGGGCGCGGTCCTGGCGGACCTCCACCGGCACCTGGTAGGTCGCTCCGCCGACACGACGCGAACGCACCTCGATGGCCGGGCGGACATTGTCAAGCGCATCGTGGAACACGCGCAGCGGCTCGGTACGCATCCGGCTCTCCACGCGGTCGAGCGCACCATAGACGATATTCTCGGCAACCGACTTCTTGCCGTCCTTCATGATGCTGTTCATGAATTTGGTCAGCACCACGTCGTGATACTTGGCGTCCGGCAAAATCTCGCGTTTTTCTGCGCGGTGGCGACGGGACATGGGTCGGTCTTTCCTCTGGGACCGGCCCGCCGCTCCGCGGTAAGCCGGCACTAATCGAGTAGTTTCGCTGCGGCTTTGCGGTTACTTCGGCCGTTTGGCGCCGTATTTCGAGCGGCGCTGGCGGCGGTCGGCGACGCCGTGGGTGTCCAGCGTGCCGCGGATGATGTGGTAGCGGACGCCCGGCAGGTCCTTGACACGGCCACCCCGGATCATCACCACCGAATGCTCTTGCAGGTTATGGCCCTCTCCGGGGATGTAGCAGGTTACCTCGAAACCGTTGGTGAGGCGGACGCGCGCGACCTTGCGCAATGCGGAGTTCGGTTTCTTCGGCGTCGTCGTGTAGACGCGGGTGCACACCCCCCGCTTCTGCGGGCAGGATTCCATGGCCGGCACCTTGTTCCGCTTGACCGGCGCCTTGCGTGGCTTGCGGATCAGCTGATTGATCGTCGGCATGACTGTCCTGCCTTTTCGCACCGGACGCGCGCCGCCCCGAAACGGCGGGCGCAGGCTTCCGGCATTCTTTGTTCTCGTTGGCCGATCCGCTCCGCAGGCCGCCTGACAATCGACGCGGCGACCGGTCGATACAAAACACCGACCCGAAAGCGCTTCATCGGCTTCAGGCCGGTGCAAAGCCGACCCGGCGGCAGTACCGGACGCTGCGTCTGACGCCCGAACCGGCCGGATCGTGTGGATGGCTCTACAAATAGCTGCGGGAGCGGCATTCATCCGCTCCCGCCTGAACGCGAGCGGAAAATATTGCCGACCCGGCGGTCCGTCAAGCGGCAAGCTGCGGGAAAACCCCTATAAACCGCTGCGATGCGACAGTTTTGATACGTTTGTCGGGATTCGAAATGGCATCCCGCCGCCAAGTGCCCGGCGATTCGGAAATCGCCGGGCCGGCCAGTTGCAATGCCCGAGGTCAGGCGGCGTCGAAGCCCGCTTCCTCACGCGGACCTTCGAGGGCCTCGGCAACTTCGGCCTCTGCCCAAGCGGCGCGTTCCGCAATGATCTGCTGATCGCGTTCCGAAGCCTCGTGGCGCAGACGCTTCATCACGCTGCCCGTCCCTGCCGGGATCAGCCGTCCGACAATGACGTTCTCCTTGAGGCCGGTCAGCCGGTCGACCTTGCCGTTAACTGCCGCCTCGGTCAGCACGCGGGTAGTTTCCTGGAATGATGCCGCCGAGATGAAGCTCTTGGTCTGGAGGCTCGCTTTGGTGATGCCCTGAAGAACCGGGACGCCCGTGGCAGGGTCGCCACCGTCCCCGCGCACCCGGTCGTTCTCCTCTTCGAACTCGTAGCGGTCGATCTGCTCGCCAACCAGAAAAGTGGTGTCGCCGGGCTCCGTTACCTCGGTCTTCTGCATCATCTGGCGCACGATCACTTCGATATGCTTGTCGTTGATCGGCACGCCCTGCAGCCGGTACACCTCCTGGATCTCGTTGATCAGATAGTCCGCCAGCGCTTCGATCCCGAGCACGGCCAGAATATCGTGGGGCACGGCGTTGCCGTCCATCAGCAGGTCGCCCGGCTCCACCCAGTCGCCTTCCTGGACCGTGATATGGCGATCCTTGGGTATCAGATATTCGCGGGGTTCCGCCCCCTCGGCCTCGGGCCGTACGACGATGCGCCGTTTGGCCTTGTAATCCTTGCCGAATTCGACGCGGCCGGCGATCTCCGAAATAATCGCGAAATCCTTGGGCTTGCGCGCCTCGAACAATTCCGCCACCCGCGGCAGGCCGCCGGTGATGTCGCGGGTCTTGCCGGTTTCCCGCGGAATGCGGGCCAGTACGTCGCCGGCCTGGATATTCTGGCCGTGCTCGACCGAAAGCACCGCGCCGACCGACATGAAATAGCGGGCCTCCTGCCCGTTCGGCAGAACGACCACCTCTCCGCTGTCGTCACGCAGCGTAATCCGCGGACGGAATTCGGCGCCCTTCGGCTGCTGTCGCCAATCGACCACGACCTTGCTCGCGATGCCGGTCGCCTCGTCGACATCCTCGCGCATGGAGACTCCCTCTGCGAGGTCCATGTAGTTGGCCGTTCCGGCTTTCTCCGTGATGATCGGCATCGTATACGGATCCCACTCGGCCAGCGTATCGCCCCGCGCCACTTTGGCGTCGCTATCGGCGTGCAGCCGGGCACCGTAGGGAATGCGGAAACGCGCGCGCTCGCGGCCGGTTTCGTCTTTCAGGACGATCTCCGAGTTGCGGGCCATCACGACCAGCCGCCCGTCGGCGGCCTCCACGACATTCCGGTTCGTGATCGAGACGACCGAATCGATACTCGCTTCCACGCTGGACTGTTCCGCGCCGCGCTGCGCCGCGCCGCCGATATGGAATGTCCGCATCGTCAACTGGGTGCCCGGTTCGCCGATCGACTGGGCAGCGATAACGCCGACCGCCTCGCCGACATTGACCGGCGTGCCGCGGGCGAGATCGCGGCCGTAGCAACTGGCGCAGATGCCGTTGCGCGCCTCGCAGGTCAGTGCCGAGCGCACCTTCACCACGTCGACGCCGGCATCCTGGATCGCGTCGGCCTCCTCTTCGCCGATAAGCTCCCCGTCCGCGACCAGAACGGTCTCGTCGGCAGGATGGAGGACATCGCCCTGCGCTGTCCTGCCGAGCAGGCGTTCCGCCAGAGAGACGACGATATCTCCGCCTTCGACGACCGCGCGGAGATTGATGCCCCGGTCGGTGCCGCAATCCTGTTCGTAGACGATGCAGTCCTGAGCCACGTCGACCAGACGCCGGGTCAGATAACCGGAATTTGCCGTCTTCAGTGCCGTATCCGCCAGGCCCTTGCGAGCACCGTGTGTCGAGTTGAAATACTCGAGGACCGAAAGCCCTTCCTTGAAGTTGGAAATGATCGGCGTCTCGATGATCTCGCCCGACGGCTTGGCCATCAGGCCGCGCATTCCGGCAAGCTGCTTGATCTGCGCCGCCGAGCCCCGGGCGCCCGAATGGGCCATGACGAAGACCGAGTTGGTCGGCTTGTCCTTTTCGACCGCCTGCATCGAGCGCATCATTTCCTCGGCTACCAGATCGGTGCAGCGCGACCAGGCGTCGACCACCTTGTTGTATTTCTCGCGCTGGGTGATCAGACCGTCCTGATACTGCTTCTCGTACTCCTTGACCCGCTCCTGGGCCTGGACGATCAGCGTGTCCTTGGATACCGGGATCTTGAGGTCGTCCTTGCCGAACGAAATTCCGGCCCGGCAGGCGTAGGAGAAACCCAGTCCCATGATCTGGTCGGCGAAGATCACCGTCTCCTTTTGACCGCAATGCCGGTAGACGGTGTCGATGACCGTGCCGACCTCTTTCTTGGTCAGCACCCGGTTGACCAGGTCGAACGGCACGTTGGGATGCCGGGGCAGCACATCGCCGATGATCATGCGGCCCGGCGTTGTAATCACCTGTTCCACGGTCTCGTCGCCGGCGTCGTCCTTCGAGCGCCACAGCGCCTTGATCCGCGTGTGCAGATCGACCACGCCGTTGTCCAACGCCAACTGGATCTCGCCGAAATTGGCAAAGCGCGGGACGCGGTAGGCGGCAAGCGCGCCGGCCTTGAGCGCCTTCAACGACGCCTTGAAGTCGGTAACCTCGACCTCGTTAAGCGGCTTCTTCGGATCCTTGACCAGAATGTCATGATGGTCGACCGCCGCGCGCAACGCATCTTCCGACGGGATATCGACCCGCGGTCCGGTGACGTCAGGTCGCTCGTCCGACAGATAGTAGATGCCCAGGACGATATCCTGGGACGGCACGATGATCGGTTTGCCGTTGGCCGGGCTGAGGATATTGTTGGTCGACATCATCAGCACCCGAGCCTCGAGCTGGGCTTCCAGCGACAGCGGCACATGGACCGCCATCTGGTCGCCGTCAAAATCCGCATTGAAAGCGGTGCACACCAGCGGGTGGAGCTGGATCGCCTTGCCCTCCACCAGCACCGGCTCGAAGGCCTGGATGCCGAGACGGTGCAGCGTCGGCGCGCGGTTCAACAGCACCGGATGCTCCCGGATCACTTCTTCCAGGATATCCCAAACCTCGGGCAACTCCTTTTCCACCTTGCGCTTCGCCGCCTTGATGGTCGTCGCGAGCGCCCGCTCCTCCAGCTTGGCGTAGATGAAGGGCTTGAACAGTTCCAGCGCCATCTTCTTGGGAAGGCCGCACTGGTGCAGCTTGAGCTCCGGGCCGACCACGATGACCGACCGGCCGGAATAGTCGACGCGTTTGCCGAGCAGGTTCTGCCGGAAGCGGCCCTGCTTGCCCTTCAGCATGTCGCTGAGCGATTTGAGCGGCCGTTTGTTGGCGCCGCTGATAACCCGGCCGCGGCGGCCGTTGTCGAACAGTGCATCGACCGATTCCTGGAGCATCCGCTTCTCGTTGCGGACGATAATATCCGGCGCGCGCAGCTCAATCAGCCGTTTCAGCCGGTTGTTCCGGTTGATCACCCGGCGGTAGAGATCGTTGAGGTCGGACGTCGCGAAACGGCCGCCGTCCAGCGGCACGAGCGGGCGCAGTTCCGGCGGGATCACCGGCACGACATCCATGATCATCCATTCCGGCCGGGCGCCCGAGCCGATAAAGGCCTCGACCAGCTTCAGCCGCTTGACGAACTTCTTGCGCTTGGCCTCGGAACGGGTCTCCTTGAGGTCCGTGCGCAGGGTGATCCGCTCATTTTCCAGGTCGATTTCCTCGAGCAGCGCCTTCAGAGCCTCAGCGCCGATGCCCGCCTCGAAGGAATGGTCGCCGAATTCGGTGATCGCGTCCCAGTACTGTTCTTCGCTGAGCAACTGGTATTTTGCGAGCGCCGTCATGCCAGGCTCGGTGACGACATAGTTTTCGAAATAGAGGATCCGCTCCAGATCCTTGAGCGTCATGTCCAGCAGCAGGCCGATGCGGCTGGGCAACGACTTCAGGAACCAAATGTGCGCCACCGGCGAGGCCAGTTCGATATGGCCCATCCGCTCGCGGCGCACCTTCTGCAACGTCACTTCGACACCGCATTTCTCGCAGATAATGCCGCGATATTTCATGCGCTTGTACTTGCCGCACAGGCATTCGTAGTCCTTGATCGGGCCGAAAATCCGCGCACAGAAAAGGCCGTCGCGCTCCGGCTTGAACGTGCGATAGTTGATGGTCTCAGGCTTCTTGATCTCGCCGAACGACCAGGAGCGAATCTGTTCCGGGCTCGCGATCGAAATCTTGATCTGGTCGAAATCCTCCGTCTTGCGGACGGGACCGAAGACATTCATCACTTCGTTCATGCAAGCGTCTCCCGGAGGGTTGCCGCGGCCCGGCGCCGGGGCGAGGGCTCAGGCCGGAGGAAGGTCGGACGAGGAAACGGCGGCACTGCGGCCTCCGCACCTGCCGGCCCGGTTCAGTATGGGTCCTGTTTCAGTTCAACGTTCAGGCCCAGCGAACGCAGTTCCTTGACCAGGACGTTGAACGATTCGGGTATCCCGGCCTCGAACGTGTCCTGTCCGCGCACGATCTTGGCATAGACATTGGTCCGGCCGGCGACATCGTCAGATTTCACGGTCAGCATTTCCTGAAGCGTATAGGCGGCGCCATAGGCCTCGAGAGCCCAAACTTCCATCTCGCCGAAACGCTGGCCGCCGAACTGCGCCTTGCCGCCCAGCGGCTGCTGGGTCACGAGACTGTACGGCCCAATGGACCGGGCGTGAATCTTGTCGTCCACCAAATGGTGCAGCTTCAGCATATAGATGTAGCCGACCGTCACCTTCCGGTCGAAGGGTTCGCCGGTGCGTCCGTCGATCAGTGTGACCTGGCCTGAGACGTCCAGCCCGGCCTTGCCCAGCAGGTCGACGATATCGTCTTCCCGGGCGCCGTCGAAGACCGGCGTGGCCATCGGTACGCCGGATCGCAGACTGCGCGAAAGTTCGATCACATCGTCGTCGCCCAGGCCCGCGACATGCACCTTGTAGGTTTCGTCACCCAGGGTCGTTCGCAGATGCTCGCGCAAGGCCTTGGCAGCCTCCTTCTTGGCGCCGCCCAGCGATTCCTCGAGCACCTCGCGGACCTGCCGGCCGAGGCCGGCCGAGGCCCATCCAAGGTGGGTCTCGAGAATCTGGCCGACATTCATCCGCGACGGCACGCCCAGCGGATTGAGTACGATATCGACCGGCGTTCCGTCGTCGAGATACGGCATGTCCTCGATCGGCATGATCTTGGACACAACGCCCTTGTTTCCGTGGCGGCCGGCCATCTTGTCGCCGGGTTGCATTTTGCGTTTCACCGCGACGAAGACCTTGACCATCTTCATCACGCCGGGCGGCAGTTCGTCGCCGCGCTGCAGCTTGTCGACCTTGTCCTGGAAACGCTCCTCGAGTCGGGCGAGCGACGCATCGAAAATCCTGGACAGCCCTTCAATCTGCTTCGATACCTTGTCCGCCTTGACGGTGAAGTGGCGCCACTCGTAACGCTGGCACTGGTCAAGCGTCTCTTCCGTGATCTTGTTTCCCCGTCTAAAGCCCTCCGGCCCGTTCTCACCGGTCTGGCCGACCAGCAGGTCTTTCAGGTTTGCATAGAAAGCGCGCTCGAGGATCGCCCGTTCGTCATCCCGGTCCTTGGCCAGGCGCGCAATCTCCTGGCGCTCGATCGCCATGGCGCGCTCGTCCTTGTCGACGCCGCGCCGTGAGAAGACACGCACCTCGACAACGGTGCCTGCCACGCCCGGCGGCAGGCGCAATGAGGTATCACGCACGTCCGAGGCCTTCTCGCCGAAGATCGCCCGCAGCAGCTTTTCCTCAGGCGTCATCGGCGATTCGCCTTTCGGCGTCACCTTGCCGACAAGGATGTCGCCCGGCTGGATCTCGGCACCGATATAGACGATACCGGCTTCGTCGAGGTTCTTCATCGCCTCTTCGCCGACATTCGGGATGTCGCGGGTGATCTCCTCTTGGCCCAGCTTTGTATCGCGGGCCATGACCTCGAATTCCTCGATATGGATCGAGGTGAAAACATCCTCGCGCACGATGCGCTCGGACAGCAGGATCGAATCCTCGAAATTGTAGCCGTTCCACGGCATGAACGCGACGAGGACGTTCCGGCCCAGCGCCAGTTCGCCGAGGCTGGTCGATGGACCGTCGGCGATGATCTCGCCGCTTTCGACCTCGTCGCCGACCTTGACCAGCGGCCGCTGGGTGATCGAAGTATTCTGGTTCGAGCGCTGGAATTTCAGCAGGCTGTAAATGTCGACGCCCGGCGAGCCGGTCTCGACATCGTTTTCCCGCGCCCTAATCACGATGCGGGTTGCATCCACCTGGTCGACGATGCCCGCCCGGCGCGCGACGATCGTGGCGCCGGAATCGCGCGCCACCCGGCCTTCCATCCCGGTACCGACGATCGGCGCCTCGGGCTGCAGCAGCGGCACCGCCTGGCGCATCATGTTCGAGCCCATGAGGGCGCGGTTGGCGTCGTCGTTCTCCAGGAAGGGAATCAGCGAGGTGGCGACCGAGACGACCTGCTTGGGCGAGACGTCGATGTATTCGATCGCGTTGGCCGGAACCATGAGATAGTCGCCGGCCTTGCGGCAGCTGATCAGTTCGTCGACGAAGCGGTCCTTGTCGTCCAGCCCGGCATTGGCCTGGGCGATGGTGTATTTGCCCTCGTCCATTGCCGAGAGATAGACCACCTCATCCGAGACTTTGCCGTCGTTGACCTTACGGTACGGCGTTTCGATAAAGCCGTATTTGTTGACGCGGGCATAGGACGCCAGCGAATTGATGAGGCCGATATTCGGCCCTTCCGGCGTCTCGATCGGACAAATCCGGCCGTAGTGCGTCGTGTGCACGTCCCGCACCTCGAAGCCCGCGCGCTCGCGGGTCAGGCCGCCCGGACCGAGCGCCGATAGGCGCCGCTTGTGTGTGATCTCCGACAGCGGATTCGTCTGGTCCATGAACTGGGAGAGTTGCGAAGAGCCGAAGAATTCGCGCACCGCGGCCGCCGCCGGCTTGGCGTTGATCAGGTCGTGCGGCATTACGCTGTCGATCTCGACTGTCGACATCCGCTCCTTGATCGCCCGTTCCATGCGCAGCAGACCGATACGGTACTGGTTCTCCATCAGCTCGCCGACCGATCGGACGCGCCGGTTCCCCAGATGGTCGATATCGTCGATCTCGCCGCGGCCGTCCTTCAGCTCGAGCAGCAGGTGGACGATCTCCATAATGTCCTCGCGCCGCAGCACGCGGATATCGTCCGGCACTTCGTCGTTGGAAAAGCCGAGGCGCGCGTTCATCTTGACCCGGCCGACCGCCGAAAGGTCGTAGCGCTCGCGGTCGAAAAACATGGATCGGAGCAGGTTCTCCGCTGCTTCCACGGTCGGCGGCTCGCCCGGGCGCATGACCCGGTAAATGTCCATCAGCGCTTCGCTGCGGTTCATGTTCTTGTCGGCCGCCAGCGTGTTGCGCAGATAAGGTCCGACTGTCACATGATCGATGTAGAGGATCGGCAATTCCTTGACGCCGGCCTCTTTCAGCGTGTCCAGCAGCGCCTCGGTGATTTCCTCGCCCGCCTCTGCATGGATTGCGCCGTCCTCGCGGTTGACCAAGTCGCAGGCGACGTAGGAGCCGATCAACTCTTCCGGCGATGCAATCCGGTCCTTCAATCCGCCATCCTTGAGGCGCCGGACCAGGCGCGGCGTGACCTTCTGGCCGGCCTCGGCGACGATTTCGCCGGTCCTGGCATCGATCATGTCGGCAACCAGCTTCTGGCCGGCCATCCGCTCAGCGTCGAACGGCGTCTTCCAGCCTTTCTGCGAGCTGGCAAACGTAACCGTATCGTAAAAGTAGTCCAGCAGGTCGTCCTGGCTGTAGCCGATCCCGTCATGCGGGTCGAACGCCTTGCCCTGCTCTTGGAATTCGGCGCGCCGGGCGGCGGTTTCATCGTTATCGAGCGCAAGCAGCAGCGTGGTGACCGGCAGTTTGCGGCGGCGGTCGATGCGGACATGCACGATATCCTTGGCGTCGAACTCGAAGTCGAGCCAAGAGCCGCGATAAGGAATGACCCGCGCGGTGAACAGGAACTTGCCGGAGGAATGGGTCTTGCCCTTGTCATGGTCGAAGAAGACGCCCGGCGAGCGGTGCATCTGGGACACGATGACCCGTTCCGTCCCGTTGACCACGAAGGTGCCGTTCTTCGTCATCATCGGCATGTCGCCCATGTAGACGAACTGCTCCTTGATATCGCGGACCGACTTGGCGCCGGTTTCCTCGTCGATATCCCACACGACGAGCCGCAGGGTTACCTTGAGCGGCGCCGCGTAGGTCATGCCGCGCTGCTGGCACTCCTCCACATCGAATTTCGGTTCTTCGAATTCATAGCGGACATATTCCAGCATCGACCGGCCGGAAAAGTCGCTGATCGGGAAGACCGAATCGAATACAGCCTCCAGCCCCCACTTGCCCCGCGCATCGGGATCGGTGTCCCGTTGCAGAAAATGCTCGTAGGAGGTTTTCTGGACCTCGATCAGGTTCGGCATCGGCGCGACTTCGGCAATCCTCCCGAAGCTCTTGCGAATGCGGCTGCGGCCTGTGAAGGTCTTCGCCATCGACTTTCCTTTTCATACACCCGGTACCGCGGCCGGGACCGACCGGTCCGTCACTTCCGGCTCAGCGATACGTTGCCGGATCCTGCGCCCGGCACTACCACGCCCGGCTCATTTCCAATGGCGCAACGCCGAATGGGCCGCGGGGTACGGCCCCGCGGCCTCCACGGTGACAGCGCTTTCGAAAGCGCTGTCAGGCAAGCTATTTGAGCTCGACCGAAGCGCCAACTTCTTCCAGCTTCTTCTTGATTTCTTCGGCTTCGTCTTTGCTGGCCCCTTCCTTGACCGGCTTCGGCGCGCCTTCGACCAGATCCTTGGCCTCCTTGAGGCCGAGGCCGGTAATGGCGCGCACTTCCTTGATGACGTTGATCTTCTTGTCGCCGAAGGAACTCAGAATGACATCGAATTCCGTCTTTTCTTCGGCGGCGCCGTCATCGCTCTCGGCAGCGGCGGCACCCGGCATGGCGCCCGGCATCATCATCATGCCGCCGCCGGCCGAGGCCTGCACGCCCCACTTCTCTTCCAGCATCTTGCTGAGCTCCGCCGCTTCCAGAACGGTCAGCGACGAAAGATCTTCTGCGATTTTTTCCAGATCGGCCATGTGGCTTTACTCCAGTGAGATAGGGTTGATTTCCGAATCGGCCAGCAGGCAATCGAACAAATTCGAACGCCCGCTGAAGAATGGCGGGTGCGCTTACTCCTTGGCTCCCTGTGCCGCCAGCACGCCGATAACGTCGCGCGCCGGGGCGGCCAGGACACCCACCGTATCCCGCGCGGGCGCCTGAAGAACGCCGGCGAGCCTCGCGGCCGGGGCCTGAAGGAGACCGAGCAGCTGGGCGCGCAGTTCGTCGAGCGAAGGCAGCGTCGCGAGCGCCTTGAGCTGGTCGATATCGATGACCTTGCCGCCCAGTCCGCCGCAAAGAACATCGAGCTTCTGGTTCCTTTTGGCAAAATCGAGAATCGCCTTTGCCACGGATACGGGATCCTCGGCGTAGGCGATGGCGGTCGGTCCTTCGAAACGGTCGGCCAGTCCGGCGTGCGGCGTGCCCTCCAGGGCGATCTTCGCCAGCCGATTCTTGGTCACTTTGAAACGAGCGCCGGCCTCCCGCATTTCCGCGCGAAGCGTCGAGGTTTCGGCCACCGTCATCCCGGTCTGCCGGGTGACGATGACGAGCTCGGCGTCGCTGAAAATGCCGTTCAGTTCGGCAACCAGCTTCACTTTTTGCGTGCGGTCCACGTTTTCCGTCTCCGACACTTGTCTGGTCCGTTCCGGCCGTCGGAATGACGGCGTTCGCGAACCGGTTTCACTCGCCCTGCGCCGGGCCGGAACCCGGTGCCGGGCCGAAACCTGTCCCGGAGAAACGCGGCTCCCATCCGTCACCGGATCGAAACCCATTTCCTCCGTCTCATGCCGGCCGCCCCACAGGGTGAAGGAGGGGGCGATTAAGCCGTTCCGTCCGCGCGGACGGTCCGGCGCCTGCAATCTCGGACAGGGGCCGGCAGCCTCGCTCCGAAAAGCCCGGCCGCCGCTCCGCCGGACCTGGCGGCCCGACGAAATCCCGTTGCTGCGGCTAGCCGCCGCTCAATTCGGCCACGTCCAACCGAACGGACGGGCCCATGGTCGAACCGATCGACACCCGCTTGATGTAGGTGCCCTTGGCGCCGCTCGGCTTTGCGGCGCTGATTGCGCCGAAGAAGGCGCGGACGTTT
The DNA here is from genome assembly GCA_011523655.1 of Rhodospirillaceae bacterium. GTDB lineage: Bacteria > Pseudomonadota > Alphaproteobacteria > Bin65 > Bin65 > Bin65. Next base: position 2,253 of record WTGH01000039.1, on the reverse strand, counting down.
TCGACCAGCGCCTCCTCCGCAAAACTCGCCTTGCCGATACCGGCATGGACGATGCCGGCCCGCTCGGCGCGATACTGGACCTGGCCGCCTTTGGCGTCCTGGATCGCTTTGCCGACATCCGGCGTTACCGTGCCGACCTTCGGGTTCGGCATGAGGCCGCGCGGCCCGAGGATTTTGCCGAGCCGGCCGACTACAGGCATCATGTCCGGAGTCGCGATCACCCGCTCGAAATCCGATCGCCCGTTGCGGATTTCCTCTGCCAGGTCCTCGGCCCCGACGATATCCGCGCCCGCCGCCGTTGCTTCCTCGGCTTTGGCGTCGCGTGCGAATACCAGCACTCGAAGGCTCTTGCCGGTGCCGTTGGGCAGGGTGACGGCGCCGCGCACATTCTGGTCGGCATGGCGGGTGTCTACTCCGAGATTCATCGACATTTCGATGGTCTCGTCGAACTTCGCGGTCGCCCTCTCCTTGATGACCCGGACAGCTTCCTCCACCGGATAAGTCCTGTCTCTTTCAAGGCTTTCACGGGCGTTGCGGAGACGTTTTCCTGCGCGCGCCATGACTACCCCACCACCTCGATGCCCATCGAGCGGGCCGAACCGGCGAGAATGCGAACGGCCGCGTCCACATCGTTGGCATTCAGATCCTTCATTTTCTCTCCGGCGATCTGCTCGAGCTGCTTGCGTGTCACGGAGCCGGCGACGATATGGCCGGGTTCGGTCGACCCGCTTTCCAGCCTGGCGGCCTTCTTGATGAAATAACTGGCCGGCGGCGCCTTGGTTTCGAACGAGAAACTGCGATCCGCATACACGGTGATGATCACCGGGATCGGCATGCCCTGTTCCATATTCTGCGTCGCCGCGTTGAAGGCCTTGCAGAATTCCATGATGGTGATGCCGCGCTGGCCCAGCGCCGGCCCGACTGGCGGGGACGGGTTGGCCTGCCCCGCCGGTATCTGAAGTTTCAGATACCCATCGATCTTCTTTGCCATGCTTTTTCAGCTCCCGTTTCGGCGGCGACCTTCCTCGTCGCTGCCGGATTGCTGACGCGCGGTTCGGCTATGGCGGGCCTCCCGCACGATTCGGCGATGGCCGGCAGACGGCGCCGGCCGATGCCCTTCCCTGACCGGAATTTCCGGCCGTCTAACCCTTCTCGACCTGGGTGTACTCCAGTTCGACCGGTGTCGACCGGCCGAATATCGATACCAGAACCTTGAGGCGCGTCCGCTCCTCGTCCACTTCCTCGACCATGCCGTTGAAATTCTCGAACGGTCCGTCGCACACTCTGACCTGCTCGCCGATCTCGAAGGTGACCGAGGGTTTCGGACGCTCCACACCTTCCTGGACCTGCTGCAGGATCTGCCGGGCTTCCCGCTCCGTGATCGGGACCGGCTTGCCGCCGCCGCCGAGAAATCCCGTTACCTTGGGCGTATTCTGCACGAGATGCCAGGTATCGTCGGTCAGCTCCATGTTGATCAGCACATAACCGGGGAAGAACTTCCGCTCTGCATTGACTTTCTGGCCGCGGCGCATTTCCACCACTTCCTCGGTGGGCACCAGCACGTCGGAAATCTGCCCTTCCAGCCCCTTTGCCCGGGCCTGTTCCCGGATCGAACCGGCGACCTTCTTCTCGAAGCCGGAATAGGCGTGAATGACATACCAGTGCTGCGCCATCCGGCTAGCTCCCGAGGCCGAGTATGGCCTGCACGACCGAACCAAGCAGCCAGTCCACGATCATGAAGAACACTGCGACCAGCGCCACCATGACGAATACCATGACGGTCGTCTGCACGGTTTCCCTGCGCGACGGCCAGGTGACCTTGCTGGTCTCCTGTCGCACCTCGCGTAAGAATTTGGCCGGGTTCATACCTGTCGTTTTCCACCTGTTTGAGGTCGCCGGTTACGCGCTACCCGTCACATGTCGGTCGTCGCGCTCTTCGAGTGCGCCCACCGCCTGTCTGGCAGGAGTGGAGGGGCTCGAACCCCCAACCCCCGGTTTTGGAGACCGGTGCTCTACCAATTGAGCTACACTCCTGCCTGCCCTGCCGGCGGCCGGAGAAGCGCCGCCCCCGGTCGAGGAACGGCGTCGGCCCGCTGTATCGCGATACCGACGCCGAAATGAAGCGGTCTACATACGCTTTCAAGGTCCCGAATCAAGCCAACGGATTGCCGCGCCGCCCAATAGTGCCCGTTGTTTCCTGCCCGCTATTTCTTGATGGCTGCGACGACGCCGGCGCCGACGGTGCGTCCGCCC
>WTGH01000037.1 GCA_011523655.1 Rhodospirillaceae bacterium | reverse complement strand
AAGGCTCAGATATCGACCACAAGCGCGTGTCGGTCTCGGCTGTAACGAGTCCGGGTTCCCTCCCACCCGCTGACGTGGAAGGCGAAGCCGGCCGTGACCGGAGCCGGAATTCCGGGTTGGCGCCGCTGCGTTCCCGGACTGCGATGAAACGCGGCGAAGCCCGGCAAGGCAGCCGCTAGAACAACCCCTGCACCAGGCCGTTTCCGTCCAGATGGATGGCTTCGGCGGCTGGCACCCGCGGCAGGCCGGGCATCGTCATGATGTCGCCGGCGATCGCCACGATAAAGCCGGCGCCGGCCGACAGGCGCACCTCGCGGACGTTGACCGCGTGGCCCTCCGGCGCGCCCTTGAGCGCCGGGTCGGTCGAGAAGCTGTATTGCGTCTTGGCCATGCAGACCGGGAAATCGCCGTAGCCGCCCTCTTCCCAGTCCTTGAGCTGGTTGCGCACCCTGGCGTCCGCCGTGACTTCGGCCGCACGGTAGATTTCCTTCGCCACCGTCTCGATCTTGCCGAACAGGGAAACGTCGTCGCCGTAGAGCGGGCGGAAATCCGATGCGCCGCTGTCGCAGATGTCGACGACGGCCCGCGCCAGGTCCTCGGTGCCGGCGCCGCCGTCCGCCCAGTGGGAGGCGACGATGGCCTCGGCCCCCAAGCCGCCCGCCGTTTCGCGCACGGCATCCAGCTCGGCTTCGGTATCGGCAACGAACCGGTTGACGGCGACGACCGGCTGGACGCCGAATTTCTTGATATTCTCGATATGCCGCGCGAGGTTCGAGCAGCCGGCGCGAACCGCCTCGACATTCTCGGCGCCGAGGTCCTCCCGCGCCACGCCGCCGTGCATTTTCAGCGCCCGGACAGTGGCGACCAGGACCACAGCGTCCGGCGCCAGCCCGGCCTTGCGGCATTTGATGTTGAAGAATTTCTCCGCGCCCAGGTCGGCGCCGAAGCCGGCTTCGGTCACGATGTAATCGGCCAGCTTGAGCGCCGTCGTCGTCGCGGTCACCGAGTTGCAGCCGTGGGCAATGTTGGCGAACGGCCCGCCGTGAATGAAGGCCGGATTGTTCTCCAGCGTCTGGACGATGTTCGGCATCAACGCGTCCTTGAGCAGCACCGCCATAGCCGGCGCGGCCTTGATGTCCGCGGCGCGCACCGGCTCGCGGCTGCGCGTGTAGCCGACGACGATGTTGCCGATCCGCTCGGTCAGGTCGTCCAGGTCGGTCGCCAGGCAGAAGATCGCCATGATCTCCGACGCCACGGTGATGTCGAACCCGTCCTCCCGGGCAAAGCCGTTGGCGACGCCGCCGAGCGACGAGGTGATCTGGCGCAACGCCCGGTCGTTCATGTCCACGACGCGGCGGAAGGCGATGCGGCGGGTGTCGAGCCCGGCCTTGTTGCCCCAGTAGATGTGGTTGTCGACCATCGCCGCCAGCAGGTTGTGGGCGATGCCGATGGCGTGGAAATCGCCGGTGAAGTGAAGGTTGATGTCCTCCATCGGCACAACCTGGGCATAGCCGCCGCCGGCCGCGCCGCCCTTCATGCCGAAGCAGGGGCCGAGCGAGGGCTCGCGCAGGCACACGGTCGCCCGCTTGCCGATCCGGTTCAGCCCGTCGCCGAGGCCGACCGTTGTGGTCGTCTTGCCCTCTCCCGCCGGGGTCGGCGTGATCGCGGTGACCAGGATCAGCTTGCCGTCGGGCCGGTCCTTGAGCGAGCGGATGAAATCGTAGGACAGCTTCGCCTTGTGCGGCCCGTATTGCAGCAGGCTTTCCGCCGGGATGTCGAGCTTTTGGCCGATCGCGGTTATCGGCTGCAGGGAGGCTTCGCGGGCGATTTCGATGTCGGATTTGACGGCCATGGCGGGACTCTCAGGATCGGGGGCACACTGAAGGGAAACCGCCGACGGCCGGTAATCCGGACAGGCCGGCCGGCGCCGGGCGGCAGTCGGAGGAACGGCGGAAGCGTCAGAACTTCCGGTAGGCCTTGTACAGGTCCACCAGCGGATGGTCGGGCGACATCTGGAACTTGATCAGCATTTCCCGGGCGATCATGTCCCGGTCCTGCTGGTTGTCCGGCAGGTCCATGTCCTCGGGGATCGCGACCCAGCCGTTGATGTTGCGGTCGAACACCGCGGCCTGGCCGTCGTCATAGCCCATATGGACGTCTTCGAGCCAGTTCAGGTCGTCCCAGCCCATGAATTCGAGATAGTCCTTCAGGAACGGCGTCAGCCGTTCGTAGTCGGGCAGCAGGTTGACATCGTAGCGATAGCCGATGTGCTGCCCGATGGTCTGTTCGCGCTCCGAATCGAGGCCGCCGCCTTTCAGGAAATGGTCGACATCGTCGATCCGGGAGCCCTTGTATCCGGTTCCGGCCATTGCCGCGCCCTCTCCTCTAGATATGGTGATAGTCGTCGACGCCGACCGTGAAGTCGGTGCCGGCCAGCGGAACCTGCGCGATCGCAGAGGCTTCCATGGTCAGCGCGGCCAGGTCTTCCGGCTCGAGACTGTGGATGTTGGTCTTGCCGCAGGCGCGCGCCATCATTTGTGCTTCCATGGTCAGCGTGTGCAGGAAATTGTACACGCGCTCCGCCGCCTCGTCCGGGTTCAGCCGCTTGCGCAGCAGCGGGTCCTGGGTCGCGACGCCGACCGGGCAGCGGCCGGTGTGGCAGTGATAGCAGGCGCCGGCCTGCACCCCCATTTCCGACGGGAAATCGGCTTCCGGGATGTCCTTGTTGCAGTTGAGCGCCATCATCGCCGAGTGGCCGATCGCGATGGCGTCGGCGCCCAGCGCCAGCGCCTTGGCGACGTCGCCGCCGTTGCGGATGCCACCGGCATAGACCAGCGAGATTTCACCCCGCTTGCCGAGATCGTCGATGGCGCGGCGGGCCTGGCGGATGGCGGCCATTCCCGGCACGCCGGTCTCTTCGGTCGCCAGGTGCGGGCCGGCGCCGGTGCCGCCCTCCATGCCGTCGATATAGATCGAGTCCGGATCGCACTTCACCGCCATGCGGACGTCGTCGTAGACGCGCGCGGCGCCCAGCTTGAGCTGGATCGGGATCTGCCCGTCGGTTGCCTCGCGGATTTCGAGAATCTTGAGCGCCAGGTCGTCGGGCCCCAGCCAGTCGGGATGGCGCGCCGGCGAGCGCTGGTCGATGCCGGCCGGCAGCGAGCGCATCTCGGCGACCTGGTCGGTCACCTTCTGGCCCATCAGGTGGCCGCCGAGGCCGACCTTGCAGCCCTGACCGATGAAGAATTCGCAGCCGTCGGCCAGCAGCAGGTGGTGCGGATTGAAGCCGTAGCGCGACTGGATGCACTGGTAGAACCATTTGGACGAATAGCGCCGTTCGTCCGGGATCATGCCGCCCTCGCCGGAGCAGGTTGCCGTGCCGGCCATGGTCGCGCCGCGGGCGAGCGCCGTCTTGGCCTCGAACGACAGGGCGCCGAAGCTCATGCCGGTGATGTAGACCGGAATCTCCAGCTCCAGCGGCCGCTTGGCGCGCGGCCCGATGACCGTTTTGGTCAGGCATTTCTCGCGATAGCCCTCGATCACGAAGCGGGTCAGCGTGCCGGGCAGGAAGGTCAGGTCGTCCCAGTGCGGGATTTTCTTGAAGATCGAAAAGCCGCGCATCCGGTAGCGGCCGAGCTCCGACTTCACATGGATGTCGTTGATGACTTCCGGCGTGAAGATCTGGCTCTTGCCGAGGATGTATTTTTCCTCGACTTCCAGCTTGGAGTGGCCCTCGCCACCCGGGATCGGATCGTCCAGCATGTTCGGTGTCTTTCTTCGGTGCGACGGCGGCGCAGAAGCCGAACCGGCCCTAGAGGACCAGCTTCTTCTCCGTCGGTTCGAGATTGTCGTAGCTCCACAGCTGCTTGCCGGCGACGATCTTGGTGAAATGGTCGACGCCCTGCTCCGGCAGCATCTCGTACATGGCCAGCTTGCGGGTCAGCCAGGCGCGGTCGAGATCGGTCAGCTCCGCCGGGACCGCGTCGACGCCGAGATCCTGGATCTCGCCGCCGA
>WTGH01000055.1 GCA_011523655.1 Rhodospirillaceae bacterium | reverse complement strand
CAAAACCAGGGAGTCCCTACCCTCTTCTCCCTGACACACAACTCTTGACGTTACCACCCGGCCGCCCATCGACCGGCAAACCAGCGCGGTTCCATCGATCGCGCGGCATCCCGCGCCGCTTGAGAATTGTCTGCGAAACAGTGGACCGGCAGGTTCCCCGGCGCGCAGCGCGATAGCCCGGAGCAGATCGACGTGCCGGTCCTCGCTGCGTATACCGGGGTGCGACCCGCCCCATTTCCGGCCGGGGCCCCGGCTGACGTAAATCGAGACCCACGGCACGCGAGGCTCTGCGATGACGGAATATCGGATCGACGGCACATGCGACCCCGCATTCCAATCGGTCGCGGATGCATTTGCACAGAATTTCGAAACCGACGACGAATTGGGCGCCGCCGTTGCGGTCACCAAGGACGGCGAATTGGTTGTCGATCTCTGGGGCGGTCACCGCGACGCCGAGCGGCAGCTTGCGTGGGAGCAAGACACGATCGTCTGCATGATGTCCGTCGGCAAGGCAGTATCGTCATTGTGCATTCATATGCTTGCCGATCGCGGGCAGCTCGATCTCGACGCTCCGATAAGCCAGATTTGGCCGGCATTCGCGCAAAACGGCAAACGCGAGATTCCCGTCAAGTGGGTGCTAAGCCACCTCTCGTCGGTTCCCGTCGCAGACGCAGCGCCCCGGGGCGCGCTTTATGACTGGAATGCCATGACGGAAGCCATTGCAAAGCAGGCGCCGCTTTGGAAGCCGGGAACGACGCCGTGCTATCACACCGCCACGCAGGGTTTCATCCTCGGCGAAATTCTTCGCAACGTAACGGGTCAAACGCTCGGAGAATTTGTTCGCAACGAGATTTCCCGACCACTCCGGTTGGACTACCAGATCGGTTTGACGCCCGCCGAGGAAGCGCGCTGCGCCACGATGATCCCTTCGGCCGGAAACATCCTTTCCAAGGCGCAGTCCGATGCCGATAGCCTGTTGGCGCGCGGCTGGGCTCAACTTCCCGCCGATGAAGACTTCAACTCCCATCGATGGCGGGCATGCCAAATTCCGTCCGCCAACGGACACGGGAATGCGCGCGCGATTGCAAGGCTTTACGGACTGCTCGCCCTGGGCGGGGCTCACGATGGCGTGCGCCTCCTCAGCCGGAAGGCGATCGATCGCGCGACCGAGGAGCAATGGAAAGGGCGCGACCTCATGTCGGGTCTGACCTTCCGACTTGGCATGGGGTTTTACCTGAACTGCCCGCCAGACCGGCCGATGGGGCCGAGCGCCCGCGCCTTCGGTCATTCCGGGGCGGGCGGTGCGCAGAGCTTTGGAGACCCCGACAATCGGATCGGCTTCGCTTACAGTCCCAACCGGATGCACGGCGGCATCGACATCGGGTCGAGGGCGGCAAGGCTGATCGAGGCGTTATACGCGTAGTTGCAGTTCGCCGCGCGTCCTGCGCCATCCGGGCGCGATTGCAGTCGATCGCAGAACCGCACCTGTCAGAACATCTGGACCGGACGGCTATCGATCGCGAAGCTCGCCGGATCGGCAAAATTTGACGAAATCGGTTCAAAACGGGAACACGTAATGTTAGGAGTCGTCTGAACGCTCCCGGCATTCGAGCGTGGAGGAGACGCATGATCGCCGCAAAATCCCGCCGGAACAGCGCGTTCCGCCATACCGCGCACCTCCCCCTTGCCCTTCTCCTCGCGGCGGCGGTGCTCGCCGGCTGCTCGAAGAACCCGGTCACCGGCGAGAAGGAGTTTGCGCCCTATTCGACGCGGGACGAGATCGACCTTGGCAAGCAGCATTACGGGCCGTTGCAGCAGGCCCAAGGCGGGCGCTTCAAGACCGATCCGAAGCTTGGCGCCTATGTCCGGGAGGTCGGCCGGCGGGTCGCGCGCAAGAGCGACCGGACGAAGCTGCCCTACGAGTTCGTCGTCATCAACAACAGCGTGCCCAACGCCTGGGCCCTGCCCGGCGGCAAGATCGGCATCAACCGCGGCCTGCTCATGGAGATGGAGAACGAGGCCGAGCTCGCCGCCGTGCTGTCCCACGAAGTCGTCCACGCCGCCGCGCGCCACGGCGGCCAGGCGCTGACCCGCAACCTTCTGTTCGGCGTCGCGCAGATCGCCATCGCGCTGGCCGGCCGGGATTCCCGCCACATCAACTACATCCTCGGCGGCTCCGGCCTCGCCTTCCAACTCATCAACCGGAGCTACAGCCGGGGTGCGGAGCGCGAGGCCGATTTCTACGGCATGAAATACATGCACAGGGCGGGCTACGACACGCGCGCCGCCGTCACCCTGCAGCAGAAGTTCCTGGCGCTCAGCAAGGGGCGGCGGCAGGACTGGCTGACCGGCCTGTTCGCGACCCATCCGCCGTCGAAGGAGCGGGTCAAGAACAACCGCAAGGCGCTCAAGAAATACCCGCCGGGCGGCGACCTCGGCCGCAAACGCTACGACGTCCAACTCGCCTGGCTGCGCACGCGCAAGCCGGCCTACGCCGCGGCGGACAAGGCGCGCCGGGTCATGGCGGCGGCGCCGGCGAGCGCGCTGCCCCTGATCGAGAGGGCCATCGCCCGCGTGCCGCAGGAAGCGCAGTTCCGCGGCCTCAAGGGCCAGATCCTCGCCCGCATGGGCCGCTACGAGGCAGCCGTCGCGGCATACGACGACGCGATCCGCCGCGACTCGGGCTTCTACGAGCACTTTCTGGGCCGCGGCCTTGCCTGGTCGGCGCTCGGCAACGGCACCCGGTCCCGAAGCGATCTCAGATACAGCTACGGCCTCCTGCCGACGTCGCTGGCCGGCTACGCCCTCGGCACCCTGCACCTGGAGAGCGGAAACCGGTCCGCGGCCAAAACCCTGTTCGCGGCAGCGGCCAACGCCAAGGGCGATGTCGGCGAGGCGGCGCGGGCGCGCCACGCCATGCTCGACATCGCGGATAACCCGGGGCGCTACGTCTCGGCGCGGCCGGTCTTCCGGTTCCGGCGGCTGCTCGTGCGGGTGTCCAACCGGTCGGGCTACCGCATCACCGGCATCACGGTCAGCCTGAGCGGCAGCGTCGGCAACCGCCCGGTCTGGAACCGGCTGCAATTGCACGGCCTCGGCCCCCACGGCTCGTTCGAACTCGATACCGGCGTCACGGTCGGCCCAAAGGAAAAGGCAAAGGCCGAGGCAAGGGTCGTCCGCGCCCGCATCTCGGCCGATGTGCGGGCGTTAAGGCGCTACTATCCGTAGCGGGCCGGAGACGAGCGGGACATTCGGCAGGAGCGATATTCCGGATCGACGGCGTATCTTCGGTGATCGGGGCGCCGATCAGGATATTTGTATCACGGACGACCCGCACGGGCGGCGCTTACTTCCTCGTCGATGAGACCGAGTATTTCCGCCTGATCCAACGGCGCGTTGCGCTCCTTGACCTGCCGGACGGTGAGATCGAGCACCCGGCAGCGCACCGCGTCGTTCACGAAACGCGAAAGGTCCTCCTTCCTGCCGCCGTTGCGCGCCAGGAATGTGCGGACCATCCGGTCCGTCTCTTCGGGAATAGACAGACTCCACCGGGCCATAGCCGCCCCATTAACGCGTAAGCGTTTGTATGTTTGTGCGTACAACCTAGAAATCGACGGGCGACCGACAAATTCAATTGCGCATACGGAATGGATGCGGCTTTTCGCCGAACGGTAGCCGTCCCCCTACACCAGCCGGCTCTGGTCGATGGCGGCCTTGATGAAGGACATGAACAGCGGGTGCGGCGCGAAGGGGCGGCTTTTCAGCTCCGGGTGGAACTGCACGCCGACGAACCAGGGATGGTCCTCCAGCTCGACGATCTCCGGCAGGGCGCCGTCGGGCGACAGGCCGGAGAAGCGCAGGCCGGCCGCCTCCAAGCGTTCGCGATAGTTGATGTTGACCTCGTAGCGGTGGCGGTGGCGCTCGCTGATCGTGATGTCGCCGTAGATCGAATGGACCTTGCTGCCACGCGCCAGCTTCGCCGGATAGGCGCCGAGGCGCATGGTGCCGCCCAGGTCGCCGTCGGCCGTGCGGACCTCCAGTTCGTTGCCGCGCATCCATTCGGTCATCGTGCCGACCACCGGATCGCCGGTCGGGCCGAACTCGGTCGAATTTGCGGCCTCGATGCCGGCGAGGGAGCGCGCCGCCTCGATCACCGCCATCTGCATGCCGAAGCAGATGCCGAAATAGGGCAC
>WTGH01000056.1 GCA_011523655.1 Rhodospirillaceae bacterium | reverse complement strand
AGGCGGCGCTGCTGCCCGGCCTCGGCCACAACTGCCATGTCGAGGCGCCGGAGCGCGTCTGGGACCTGTTCGAACGGACCCTGGACGAGTAGGCGCTCGCCCGCGCTGCCGGACCGCCCGAAACCGCCCGAAACCGGGCGGCCCGTGTCAACTTCGCCCTGTATCCGGATGCTGCCTCGCCCTATGCCTTATCCCGACTGCGTCCGAATGTGCCGGCCGGAAAAGTCCGGCGGGCCGGTTTCGCACCATCCGCAATCGGGAGCGCCGCATGACCGGCCTGCAAGGAAAAACCCTGTTCATCACCGGCGCGACGCGCGGCATCGGCCACGCCATCGGGCTGCGGGCGGCGCAGGACGGCGCCAACATCGTGATCGCGGCCAAGACGACGGAGCCGCATCCGAAGCTGCCCGGCACGATCTACACCGCCGCCGAGGACATGGAAAAGGCCGGCGGCAAGGCGCTCGCCCTGCCGGTCGACGTGCGCGACGACGCCGGCCTGCGCGACGCCATGGAAGCGGCGGCAGCGGCCTTCGGCGGCATCGACATCCTGGTCAACAACGCCAGCGCGCTCAGCCTGACCGACACGCCGTCCACGCCGATGAAGCGCTACGACCTGATCATGGGCATCAATGTGCGCGGCACCTTCGCGGCGACCCAGGCGGCGCTGCCGTATCTCAGGGAGGCGGCCAACCCGCATATCCTGACGCTCTGCCCGCCGCTCGACATGAACCCGCGCTGGTTCCGGGATTCGACGGCCTACACGATCTCGAAAATGGGCATGTCCATGTGCGTGATCGGCCATGCGGCGGAGTTCGCGCGCTACGGCATCGCCGTGAACGGCCTGTGGCCGCGCACCTTCATTTCGACCGCGGCGCTGAAGCTGGTGCCGGGCATGGACTGGGAAACCGCGCGCACGCCGGAAATCCTGGCCGACTGCGCCCACATCGTCCTGACCCGCGATGCAAGGACCTGTACCGGCAACCTGTTCCTCGACGAGGAGGTGCTGGCGTCGGAAGGCATTACCGACCTGGACAAGTACCGCAACCATCCGGACAAGCCGCTTGCCATCGACTTCTTCGTCGACGGCTACGGGGAATAGGGCCGGGCGCGGGCCGGGCGAAGGACACAGGGGAAAGTATACGGGGAGAAACAGCCATGCTGATGACACTCGGCGAAGCCATCGGGAAAGCCGCGGCGGCGTTCGGCGGCAAGCCGGCGGTGATATTCCGCGACGTGCCCTACAGCTACGATGCGCTCGACCGGCGCGCCAACCGGGTCGCCAACGCCCTGGTTGCGCACGGCATCGAGCCGGGCGACCGGGTGACCCTGTGCGGCCAGAACTCCTACGACTGGGTCGCGGCCTATTACGGCACGGCCAAGGCCGGCGCGGTGCTCAACCCGGTCACCGCCATGCTGACCGCCGGGGAGATCGGCTACATCGCCGGCAATTGCGGCGCGAAGCTGCTCATGGTCGGCGCCGGCAAGGGCGACGGGCTGATGGACGCGCTGGCCGGGTCCGATGTCGAACGGGTCGTCCTGTTCGACGACGACGGGCCGGCGGATGCGACACCGTTCGAGGATTTCCTCGCCGATGCATCGGAAGACTTCGAGGTCCGGCCCCGCGGCCTCGATGACCTGGCGGCGATCGGCTACACCTCGGGCACGACCGGCCATCCCAAGGGCGCGATGATGTCCAACCGCGCCATCGCGGTCGGCACGGCCGGGATGAAGCTCATGCACGGGCGGACACCGGACGATATCGTCGTCACCGCGCTGCCCTGCTCCCACGTCTACGGCAAGGCGGTGATGAACGGCTCGCTGTTCTACGGCTCGACGCTCGTCCTGCTCGAACGGTTCGTGTCCGAGGACATGCTGCGCTCGGTCGAGCAATACCGCGCGACCATGCTGGAGGCGGTGCCGACCGGCTTCATGTACATGCTCGCCGACCCGGCGATCGACAACTACGACTATTCGAGCCTGGAGCGGCTGACCTGCGGCGGGCAGACCTTTCCGGCCGCCACTGCCGCAGAGGTCGAGGAGAAGTTCGGCGCGACGCTGCTCGAACTCTGGGGCATGACCGAACTGGCCGGGCTCGGCACGACCCACGCCTCGCTCTGCGAGCGCCGGCTCGGCTCCATCGGCGTGGCCCTGCCCTATATCGAGGCGCGGATCGGCGGCCTGGAAGATCCGTCGGAGACCATGCCGGCCGGCGAGCCCGGCGAACTGCTGATCCGCGGCCCGATCGTCATGATGGGCTATTACGGCAACGAGGCCGCAACCCGGGAGGCCATGGCCGATGACGGCTGGTTCCGCACCGGCGACGTCTGCACCCGCGACGAGGACGGCTTCCTCTGGGTCGTCGACCGCAAGAAGGACATGATCAACACCGCCGGCTTCAACGTCTACCCGGCCGAACTGGAGCGGGTGCTGGCGGCACATCCCGACGTTTCGATGGTCGCGGTCGGTGGCGTGCCCGATACGCAGAAGGGCGAGCTTGCCAAGGCCTATATCGTGCCGCGGCCCGGCAGCGACCCGGACGCCGACGACATCCTCGCCCACTGCCGCAAGACGCTCGCGCCCTACAAGGTGCCGCGCAAGGTCCAGTTCGTCGCCGACCTGCCGACCAACCCGACCGGCAAGATCCTGCGCCGCGAACTGCACACCATCGACGACGGCGCCTGATCGGCACCGCCCGGTTACAGTCGACGAAAGGCCCGGCATGACAGCGCCCTACAGAATTTTCGGCAGCGAGATGTCGCCCTATTCGGTCAAGGTGCGCGCCTGGTTCCGCTACAAGGCGCTGCCGCATCTCTGGCTCCAGCGGGCGTGGCACAGCGACGAGTTCAAGGCCCGGGCGCGGCTGCCGCTGATCCCGCTGGTCATTACGCCGGACGACCGGGCGCTCCAGGATTCGACGCCGCTGATCGAAACGCTGGAAGCCGAGAGTCCCGAGCCGTCGATCCATCCCGAAGACCCGGCGCTGCGCTTCCTCTCGGCCCTGATCGAGGAGTATGGCGACGAATGGGGCAACAAGCTGATGTTCCACAACCGCTGGCACGCGGAGGTCGACCGGCGCGGCGCGGCGCTCGGGCTGGCCCGTGCCTTCGATCCCGACGGCGCGCCGGAAGCGGTCGGGGCGGCGGCGGAAAAGATCTACGAACGCATGGTCGGGCGGCTCCATTTCACCGGGTCCAGCCCGCAGACGGCGCCGCTGATTGCCCGCTATTTCGACGATCTGCTCGCCATTCTCGAACCGCATCTGGCGGCGCGGAAATACCTGTTCGGCGGCCGGCCCGCCTTCGCCGATTTCGGCCTCGCGCCGCAGGTCTACACGATGTCGCAAGACCCGACCTCGGCCTCCGCGCTCCGGGTGCGCGCGCCGAACATGCTGGCCTGGTCCTTCCGGATGCTGGAGCCGCGCAACGACGGGCCGTTCGAGAGCTGGGACAGCCTCAGCGAAACCCTGACGCCGCTGCTCGCGAACGCCGGCGCCTTCTTCCTGCCCTGGTCGCGGGCCAATTCCGACGCCCTGGAGGCCGGAGAGGACAGTTTCAGCGTCAATCTGCCCGGCGGCGCCTATGTCCAGGGACCGCAGAAATACCACGCCCGTTCGCTGATCGCGCTTCGCCAGAAACACGCCGCGGCGAAGGGCGCGCCGGGCCTGGACGCGATCCTTGCCGAGACCGGCTGCCTGCGCTGGCTGGAATAGCGGCGGCCCGGTCGAAATCCGGGCCTTGAATTCCGCGCCGCGAATCCGCCTCTGACTTCCCGGGGATTCCTCCGCGAAAGGGCGCGCCGGACGGGCCGGATGCAGGAAAATGGCCGGATTTTGAATAAATGTTCAAAATCAGTTTCTCTAAGTCTTTGAAATCGCTCTGTTTTTGGAATTGGACAGACCGTTCTAAATAGAATGTTTTTTTGCACCCGGCAGCCCTAACCCTTTGGAATCGTTGGAAACACGCCTCTCGGAAGTGCGCAAAAGTACTTTTGGCAGGAAAGTTTTCAGCCTCCCGGCCGAACGGGAGCGCCGGTCGACACCGGGAGCGGCACCGCCGGGCAGGATCGGGGGCGCGATGGCCCGGCGGAATCGGAGGGTCGAACCGGACGGGGTCCGGCCGTCAAGCCCATTGGCGCATGAGGCGGCGCACAGGGTAGCGCATTGGATGGCGGATCGGCGGCGGCGGGCCGGGAAGCGGGCAGGTTCCCGCCTGTCTCTTCGTTCGCTTCTTTTTTGAGAGGGCGTCGGCCGGCCGCAGCGGGCGCACTTCGGGCGTTGACTGGGCCGATATAGGGCGCCGAAGCCACCATGTCAAGGAAATATATCGGAAAAAAGGAAATAATTTTGAGAGGTCGGCCCGGCGGAGCCCGCCGTGCGGCTTTTCGCAGAGGAAGCCCGGGGGATACCTCTACGAAAAGGGCCAGGTCGCCGCAAATCTGTCCTTCCCCCTCTTCAGAGGGGGAAGTGGCCGAGCGCAGCGAGGTCGATGGGGGTGCCGTGCCTGGAGGGCCGAGCCTGTGACGCTACTCCACCCCCACCTGACCTCCCCCTCTGAAGAGGGGGAGGGACAGGAAAGCGTCCGTTGGCGGATAGTTGCGGCTGTTCGCAGAGGAGTCCCTTCGGGGAGGGGGACCGCCTGGCATTCCTGCGGTTCTTCGCGGAGGAATTCAGTTGGAGGGGGATTCCGGCGGCGCCCCTGCGGGGGTGTGTACCGGTGTCAGGAAATATCATTTTTTGTCAGGCAGGTTGCCGGCGCGCAGCGGCGGCCGGGCGCGCCTTGCGCTACTTGCCGCCCGTGTCCGGGTCCACCGCCACCGTCTTCATCGGATAATGGCGGTTGCCGCCGGTGAAGGGCGGCAGGGTATGGAAATCGGCGCGCATGTCCTGCATCACCGATGAACTCATCGCCGCCTTGAGCGCGTCGCCGTCGTCGAACACCACCTTGTTGCGCTGCATGTGGTCGATGCGCGGCCAGGGCAGGGCGCCGCACCAATCGAGGCGCGAGCAGACCTCGACCTCGCGGATCGCCGGAAAAGTCGCCATGATCCGCGTGTGGTTTGCCAGATAGTGCGCCAGCCAGGCGCTCACGTCGTCCGCCTCGCCGGGATAGTGGACCAGATAGGTGCAGTACGGCGCGCCCGGCGGCGTGCGGAATTCCGGATCGGGGACGGGAAAGGCGCGGGCCAGCATGGCCTGCTGTTCGCGCGCGGCGCCGGCGAGCGAGGGCAGCGCATCGGGCGCCGCCAGCGCGTGCAGGTGGCCGTCCGGGGCGAGCGCCGCTTCGAGGTCGCGGATTTCGTCGAAATAGAGTTGCAGCGCGAGCTGCGGCGCCACGCCGTCGTCGAAATAGAGATCGCGCACGTCCCAGGGGGTGAAGACGAGGCCCTTCGACAGGCCGGGCGTCGACCGGACGACATCGCAGACGAAGCGGAAATCCGCGTCCGACACCTGCATGGAGGCGTCGTCCGGGTCGTGAATGAAGGCAAACCAGGCAAACCGCATGGCGCGCGCCTCTAAAGCGTGTCCGTCTTAGGTGGAACCGGTGCGGTCTGCTGTCCCTCGATACGGCCCTTTGGGCCTACTCGGGATGAGGGAGAATTGTTGCGGCTCATAACACCTCCCTCATCCTGAGTAGCCCCGGATTTTATCCGGGGCGTATCGAAGGATGCGCTTCGGTTGCATCGACGCTTCCCTCATGAACAGACGCGCTCTAGCCGAAAGAGTTGCGCCGGGCAAGCGCGCCGCCGCCGGATCCGACGCTTGCCCGCGCCGCTACTTGCTCACGCTCTCCAGGTAATCGACCACGTCCTTGCGGAATTTCTCTTTCTTGTACTTGTTGATCATCTTGTTGCTGACCCGTTTTTGGCCGAGATATTTCTGCAGGAACTTCTTGGGATGCTTGAGATATCCCATCAGGTTTTCCCGGTTCCACACCAGGCCCTTTTCCGCCGCCTGCTTCAGCCCCTTCGAATAGCGGAATTTCGGCATCGTGGCGGCCTTGCGCCCGTAAATTTTGTACAACGACGGGCCGGTCAGCTTCTTGCCTTCGGTCAGCGAATGGCAGGCCTTGCAGCGCTTGAAGTTCTTCTTGCCCCTTACGGCATCGGCCGCGGTCGGCCCCGACAGACTGGTCAGGGCGAGGGCGACCGCAACGGTCAGCGTCAGGACGCATTTCATGGCGGCAGGCTCCGCTGGCAGACGTTCGGCCCCGGAAATATCAGGACATAGCCTTCGTCTGCAACCGTCGGGCCTTTGCAGGCGCTCCCGGGCGCCCGACGCCTTACTTGCGGATGACTCCGCAGGCAATGCGCGCGCCGGCGGCGCCGGCCGGATCCGTCCGGTAGTCGTCGGGCCCGGCATGGATCACGATTGCCGCGCCGTCGCCGTCGAACAGGGCGGGGCCGAGTTCGAGGAGGGTGTTCAGAATTTCGATCTCCAGGCTGCCGGAGGCCGGGACATGGATGTTGGGCATGTCTCCGGCGTGCATGCCTTCGCTGCTGTCGAAGCCGTGTTTCTTGCCGCCCGGATTGAAATGGCCGCCCGCCGATTTGAATGGCGGCGTGCATTTTCCGATGGCGTGGACGTGGAAGGCGTGGGCGCCGGCGGGCAGGTTCGACAGTCTGGCGTGCAGCAATGTGCCGTGATGCGTCCGGCGCAGCGAGACCTCGCCGACCGATTCGCCCTTTGCATTCTTCATTGCGGCGCGCGCCCGATCCGTCGCTGCGGCCGGCTGGAACGCTGCGATGGCCAGTGCAACGCCTGCGGAAACGAGTGTTGTAACGATCGATTTCATCGGTATGCCCTTCGCGATAATGTCAGGAAGCGGGACCAACTTTGCCATTGAAGGCTTGTCCAGCGAAAGTAAAGCGTTTCGCCGCTCCGTATCGATACGCGCCGCATCGGACGCGGCGGATCGGCTGTTGAAGGGAACACGACGGCTTCGGATGATTTTTCCGGCGACCGAACATATTGCCGAATTCCTCGGTCCCGGCAGGGGCCCGGCAGGGCGCCGATGCCGATGACCTTCGATGCGATCGTGGTGGGCGCGGGGTTTGCCGGCCTCTATGCCCTCTACAGGTTGCGGGCGCGCGGATACACCGTGTGCGTGCTCGAGGCCGAGGCGGGCATCGGCGGCACCTGGTACCGCAACCGCTATCCGGGCGCGCGTTGCGACATCGAGAGCCTGCAATACTCCTATTCGTTTTCCGACGAGGTGCAGCAGGCGTGGACCTGGACCGAACGCTACGCCTCGCAGCCGGAAATCCTGCGCTATATCCGGTATGTCGCCGACAGGTTCGATCTGCACCGCGATATCCGGCTCAACGCCCGGGTGACGGCCGCGACGTTCGACGAGAACCGATGCCGTTGGGCGATCGAGACGGAGGCCGGCCCATGCTACGACGCCGCCTTCTGCATCATGGCGACGGGATGCCTGTCGATCCCGATCGTTCCGGAAATACCGGGGCTGGCCGCCTTCGCGGGCGATCTCTACAGAACGGCGGACTGGCCGCACGACGGGGTCGATTTCAGCGGCCGCCGCGTCGGCATCGTCGGCACGGGATCGTCGGGGATCCAGACCATTCCGATCGTCGCCCGGGCGGCGGACCGGCTCACGGTGTTTCAGCGCACGGCGAATTACGTCATCCCGGCCCACAACCGGCCGCTGGCTCCGGCCGAGCAGGCTGAATGGAAACGCAACTACGAGGCGCGCCGCGCCGCCGCGCGCCGGACGCGCAACAACGCCCTGATGGAGCACAATTCGCGGCCGGGTGCAGGAATGACGCCCGCCGAGCGGGAAGAGATATTCGAAGCGCGCTGGCGCCTCGGGGGCCTGACATTCAGCTACGGATTTCCCGACCAGGCGACGGACCGGCGGGTGAACGAGGCTGCTGCCGACTTCGTGCGGCGCAAGATCGCCGGGACGGTCCGCGACCCGGAGACCGCCCGGAAGCTCATGCCCCGGGACCATCCGGTCGGCTCCAAGCGGCTGTGCGTCGATACCGGATATTTCGAGACGTTCAACCGGCCCAACGTCCGACTCGTCGACCTGCGCGACGAACCGCTTCTGGCGGTCGAACCTGAGGGCGTGCGCACCGAACGGGCGCTCTATCCGCTCGATGCCCTGATCCTGGCGACCGGATTCGACGCCATGACCGGGGCGCTTCGGCGAATCGATCCCAAAGGCCGGGGCGGCCGAAGCCTGAGCGAAAAGTGGAATGTCCGGCCCTCCACGCTGCTCGGCCTCGCCGTGGCCGGCTTTCCGAACCTGTTCATCGTCACCGGCCCGGGCAGCCCCTCGGTGCTCAGCAACATGGTCACGTCGGCCGAACAGAATGTCGACTGGATCGCCGATTGCCTGGACTATCTGCGCGCCAACGGTTTCGCCGCGATCGAGGCGCGCCAGGAGGCCGAGGACGCCTGGTTCGGGGAGGTCGCCGCCGCATCGGCGCGCACCCTCCTGCCGGAGGGCGATTCCTGGTATGTCGGCGCCAACGTCCCCGGCAAGCCGCGGGTCTACATGCCCTATCTGGGCGGTGTGCCGGCCTATCTCGACGCGTGCGGGAAGGCGGCGGCAGACGACTACTGCGCTTTCGCTCTGACCCCTGCGGACGCTGCCGCCGGGGAGGCGCGGGCGGCGTCCGAAGCGGTCTGACGGCGGCGAAGGTTGCGGAATCGGGGCGTTCCTGACAGGAAGGCCCCATGGCGCAGCTCGATTATCGCCCGTTCGTCCCCGGGCCCGGGGAAACCCGGATCGCCGGCGCGACGGCGGAAGCGCATACGGCCGCGCGGCTGGCTTCGCCCCGGCCGCAGCAGCTGTTCGCCGAGTGGGCGGCGCTGGCGGACGAGCCCTTCTACGGCCTCACCAACGACGGGCGGAAGCGCGAGGGCCTGTTCGCCCTGAAGCCCGAGGGCGCGCCGGTCGCGGCGATGGCCGAAGCGGCCTGGCGCCTGATCGACGCCCTGACGCCGGCGGAACGGACGCGGGCGCTCCATCCGGTCGGCTCGCCCCTGTGGCACAAGTGGCAGAACACCGAGATGCTGGTCGAGGAACACGGCCTGCGCCTGGAGACGGCCGCCGGGCCGGTGCGCGCCCTTGCCATGGCGGTGGTGCGGGCGAGCCTGAGCGAGGCCGGCTATGCGGCGGGCGAGGGCGTCATGCGGCTCAACGCCTTTCTCGGCGAGGTGCTGGGCGCGCCCGGCGTGCTGAACGAATGGAGCTACACTTTCTGCCTGTTCGGCAAGCCCTCGACCGCCGACCCCTGGGGCTGGCAGCTGTTCGGCCATCACCTGTCGCTCAACTGCCTGGCGCTCGGCGGGCAGATGGTGCTCACGCCCGCTTTCTTGGGCGCCGAGATCACCGGCGCCGACACCGGGCGCCACGCCGGCCTGCGGCTGTTCCACGATCATGAGCGGCGCGGCCTCGACCTGATGAATGCGCTGCCGCCGGCGCAGCGGGAGAAGGCGGTCGTCGGCCGGTCGATCCTGGGCGAGGGCCTGCCCGAGGGCCGGCGCCATTTCGCCGACCACATGCACCTGGGCGGCGCCTACCGGGACAACCGCATCGTTCCCTACGAGGGGCTGGACGCCGGATCGATGAATGCCCGGCATCGGCAGATGCTGACCGACCTCGCCGGCGACTATCTCTCGCTGTTGCCGGACGGGCCGCGCCAGGCCCGCCTGGAAGAGTTCGGGCGCCATCTCGGCGAGACGCATTTCTGCTGGATCGGCGGTACGGGGGAGGCCGACGCCTTCTACTACCGCATCCAGAGCCCGGTCACGTTCATCGAGTTCGACATGCACAGCGGCGTCTTCCTGACCAACCGGGAGCCGGCGAAGTTCCACGTCCACACCATCGTGCGCACGCCCAACGGCAACGACTACGGCATCGACCTGCTGCGCCAGCACTACCGGCGGTCGCACGGCGGCGGTGACGGTCATGGACATGACTGAGGGGACCGGGGCCCGGCGATGACCGATTACGACGTCGTCATCGCGGGCTGTGGGCCGGTCGGCGCGGCGCTGGGCAACCTGCTGGCGGCGCGGGGGCTCACCGTCTGCATCGCCGAGAAGCACCGGGAGATCTACGATAAGCCGCGCGCCATCACCTTCGATTGGGAGGGCATGCGCGTGCTCCAGTTCTGCGGCGTGGCAGAGGAGTTCGCCAAGGGCATCCGGCCCCACCCCGGCACCGATTTCCGCGGCGTCGACGGCCAGGTCATCAAGCTGTTCGATCCGCTGCCGCCGCCCTGGGACCTCGGCTGGCCGCCGACCTTCACCTTCGTCCAGCCGGAGATGGAGCGGCTGCTGCGCGAGGCGCTGGAGCGGCGCGAGACCGTGACCCTCATGCTCGGCCGCTCGGTCGAGGCATTCCGCGATACCGGCGACCGGGTCGAGGTCGACATCCTGGACCCGGAGAGCGGCCGGACCGAGACGGTGACCGGCGATTTCCTGGTCGGCTGCGACGGCGCGAACAGCGGGGTGCGCGAGGCGCTCGGCCTGCCGCTCGACGATCTCGGCTTCGACGAGACCTGGCTGGTGGTCGATACCCTGCAGCAGCGCGAGACCGCGATCCCGGCCAAGGGCACGCAATTCTGCCGGCCGTGGCGGCCCGCGACCTTCATTCCGGGGCCGGGAAAATTGCGGCGCTGGGAGCTCAAGGTCATGCCGGGGGAGAGCCCGGCCGAGTTCGAGGATCCGGCGCGAGTGCGCGAAGTCCTTGCCGACCTGGTGGATATCGACGCCGTGGAGATCTGGCGCAGCGCGACCTACCGCTTCGCGGCGCGGGTCGGGCGGGAATGGCGCAAGGGGCGGGTGATCCTCGCCGGCGACGCGGTGCACCAGACGCCGCCCTTCCTCGGCCAGGGCCTGTGCTCCGGCATCCGCGACGCCGCCAACCTCGCCTGGAAGCTGGTGCATATCCGGCGCTGCGGCTTCAACGCGGCGCTGCTCGACAGCTACCGGGACGAGCGGCGGCCCCATGTCGTCGCCGTGGTCGAGGCGGCCAAGGAGTTCGGCAAGATCGTCGGCGAGCTGGACATGGGCAAGGCCCGGGCGCGCGACGCGGCGCTGATGGCGGACCTGGCGGCCGGCCGGATGGAGACGCGGCGCCAGAAATTCGTGCCCAACCTGGAGACCGGGCTGGTGCATTTCGAGGAAGGCGTGCCACGGGACCAGCAAATCGCCGGCACCCTGATGCCCCAACCGGAAGTCTACGCCCCCGACGGCAGCAAACGCTTGCTCGACGATCTGGTGCCGATGGAGTGGTTGTACGTGACGAACAGCTTGGAAGCGCAGGAATGGATGGAGGGGATGGAGGAGGTGTGGGAAAGGATTGGGGGGTGGCGGATTGTCATACAACAGTGTGAATCGAACAAACCGTCATCAGTACTGTCTTCGGAAAAAAACTTCGAGAATCTAAAAAAAGTCCTTGTAAAAAGAAAGCTTTCTCCCATTCTCCAATATAGCTTATGCCAAGCATTTCACGACGCAGACTACAATTTATCCGGCTGGAAAAAAAGCGTTGCCTTATCGGCAGTTTTTGTTCGCCCAGATCGGTATATATACAGCGTTTTAAACAAACAGGAGGATTGCAAATTATCCATGGAAAGAATATTTCAAACACGGTTTCGTGACCCACATAACTCTTCAAAAATCCTCAAAAAAAAAATAAGAAGATAAATTATCGACACATACTCAACAACACGATTCCCATAACACACTATATTGATTGACTCTATGTGTTCAACTCTTTCTATTTTCAAATACCGATACGTCTATCTCAGGTTTTTTGTTTCCAAGAGCAAAATTGTAAATCAGCTCAACTAACGTAGAAACCAGATCGTTTCTCTTTACGAGAATTTTATCAAGGTTCTCTTGAGTCACAATTTCTTTCAGATCAGGATGCTTGAGCAAATCCGCATTTCCCTTGCTTCCGATACCCTCAGTCAATAAGCAAATTTCATCACTTAGAAAGTTTTCAATCTCTCGTTTAAACTCACCACTAAAAAATTGCGATGCGTCTTTCTCCTTGATGGTTGCTAGGTAACTGTTAAACTTATTAACAAACTTACTTCTATCTGATTTCTCTCTTACAAATGCCTTTTCCGCATACTCCATTATACTTTCATAAATGTCGAAACTAAAGCCACCATTGAAAACAACTAATACAGAATCCACCGTCGCTTCTGAAGCGGGAACAAAGTAAATTGCGGCTCCTTGCTCGGATTCGTTTCCAGCCAACGCTTTAAATAACTGACTGATCTTTTCAACAAATGCCCTTGTTGGCCATTCGTATGATTTGTCGGTGAGAAAATAGAATACTTGAACTTTCTTTATTGTTCGGTAAAACGGTGTTTTGTCGTGCAAAAGTCGGATGTCTTTTTTCAACGATTCAATTTTCGGATCTTTGGACTGGCAGTCGAGCCTTTCATATGAAAGTTCTTCAATGTCATCGCTGTTAAATTTCTCTGTCGCAAAGATATGCACGATTTTGTCGACTAGACAAATAACTTCCTCTCGCTTTTCGCGTGTATATTGCTCTCGCGTAGTTCGAACCGTAAGGCCCGACAAAAGGCCTTTTTCAAATCTCATTGGCGAAATTGCCTTTGCAAATAACTTTGCGGGAGAAAAATCACGATCGGCACAATATCCCACCGAACAAATTCCTTGCAAATTGGCTTTTGCGTCCATTGGATCGAATTGTTTGCCGTGTAGAGTAACTGTCTTGCTGTCATTTATTAACGAAAAATCGTGAATAAAGGCGGCGATAAATTCATTAATAATTTGCAGTTCACTGTTATCTTCATGTTGAGTTATATCTTCCACTAAAACATCCTGCGCTTCCTCGTTACTAAACAAAAATAGCGTGTGGAATCGTTCGTCATCATCGGTACCGATATATTTTGTCAAATATCTACCAGCGTTAATGTACTCTCTGGAGTTTGTTCGCACGGGCAAAACTCCGAGACCTATGGTGTAGCGCGTAGTTTTTGCTCGATACTGGCTTAATATTGAAAATAGGCTTCCAGACCCAGTCCCGCCTCCCAAAGAGAATATTCCAATCAACGCACCAACGGGTGTCGGATCTATAGATCCTAACAGTTTTTGGTCTTGATTTGCGATCGCCTCGCTAAGGTATTGTTTGCCACCTGCACCGCCAATTTGCAGCAGAGGAGCCTTATTTGCTTCAAAATATAGTGCTTTGATCTTTTTTAATGCCTCATGCTTCTTTTTTACCTCTTCAACAATCGGAATATCAACATCCTCCAACAAGACGCCAGTGCGGCCTTTGTTGATTTTTTCTATAATTTCGGTTGAGCTAAGATTCTCCAGGCTGTGTAGATTTTCTCTAATGGCTTGTGCTTTAGTGTAGTGAAGATAAGTCAAATTACTTGCATTCAGATCAGCGATGTAGAACGTAGGTGCGTCATCTTTTTGAGAGTAGTTGTCTCGTCCAAATTTAGATAGTATAAATTTGAACTGAAATTTCATAGGCGCTTCACCGATCGTCAAGTTAGTAGGATTAAAGCTTGCGGAAACGTCAACAGCGATCTTGCTGCCGCATTGCCCGAACCCTAGTACAGCGAGATTATTGGTCATTTTTACCTCTTTTTTTGTGTTAGAAAAAGGTAGTGGTGTATTATTCATAAGCAAAGCTATTCGAGTCGGGATCATATTTTCTACGGGAGATGCTGGTGGCGCGACTGCCGTAGAAAGTCCTTTGAATGTCTTTGATTATAATTTCAATGAATTTATGATACCGATGTTCCTGAAACCCTTCGATAACATCGGTACAATCCACGACCGTCACCTTAGCCGGCAGCAGATGCGGATGCGCCGGCCCATCTGCGCCGAGGCGATCGGGATTCCCCTTCGTCAGGTCGCTGATGGCCAGGGGGATGTCTTCGCGGTTGTGGTAGACGGTGACGCGGCGTCCGAGCCTCGGCAGCAGCGCCAGCTTGTGATCGTGCTCAAAGGCGTCGGCGTCTTCGTCGGCGGCGATGAGGAGGATCTCGTCGAACAGGCGGGGCAGGTCGTCGCCGATTTCCCGGCGCATGCCCTGGACGGCGTGGCGCAGCGCATAGGCGCCCATGCTGTGGGCCATCAGGTGCAGGCGGCCGGGGCAGAGCTCCTTGCGCTGCCTGGCCGCCTCCGCATCGCGGCCGAGGTCGGAGCGCACACGCGGCCCCAGTTCGCCGGAGACCCGACGCACGAATTCCCCGAGCTTCAGCAGCCCCCGGCCCAGCGCGGCGCCCGAGGTGCTGGCGTCGGCCCGGTCGTTCGCATAGGCGATATAGGGCATCAGCGAGCCGTCGGACGGCCAGGAAAACACGAAGAAGGTGTAGGGCGTCTCGGCGGTCTCGTATGTCCGTTTCAGCAGTGCGGCGTCGATCAGCGCCTCGTGGAAGCTGTAGTTGAACCCGTGGATGAACAGCACCGTATCGACTCCGGCGCGCATGCTTTCCCTGATCTCCGCGAATATCGTGTTGCTGCCGAGCAGTTGGGACCGGCGGCCCGGCCGCAGCCGTTCCGGCGCCACGGCGATCTCTTCGACGCGGTCCAACTCGTCGGAAACCTGCGCCTTTCCGAAGCGCAGGAACGACCCGCGATTGTTCAGCTGATGGCCGAAATCTCTCGGGTCCCTTGCCGGCAGGGGATTCCTGTTCGTTCCGAAATACACGTCGATCACGATCCAAATTTCCTAATCTATTTCAGACGTTCAATATTCCGGTTCGATTTGCCCGCGCCTGCGAGGAGAAACCGGAATTGTCGAAACATGCTGCGAATTCGACCTCCGGGAAACGCCGCGCCGGCCCGGCACCTTCAACTAATCAAGCCTAAAGCAAAGGCGGATCGAGGCGTGTTACATGAAGCTGCTGTTTCGTTGCACGAATTTGCCCTTTGCATTCCGCGCCGCTTAGTTTCGAAAAAAAATACTAATTTATTGTCCATAACTGCTGTTTTTGCATGTGCTTGCTATCTTGGTAGCAGATACAGGTAAAACCGTTGACTAGAGGCTGCCGGCGAAAGAAGAATCGGCATTATCCAGACCGCCTTCGGGCTGGACCCAAAGCGTCAATCGGGCTGGCGGCTTCGCGGGGTAGTGCGACGTGGTCCTTCTGGCAGGACACGGGCGGGCAAAATATACGACCGGAACGCTGCTTGCATCGAGCCGCGACCGCGGGTGGGACGGCCTGCTGGCCGAGCGCTGGAGCCATGCCGAGGGCGAACTCGCCGAGTTCCTGCCGCGCGAAACCGAAATCGCAATCTTGATGGAAGGCCGCGTGCATCTGCGGCGGCGCGGCGACGGCCGGCTGCAGCACAGCGATGCCGTGCCGGGCATGATCTGGCTGTGCCCGGCCGGCGTCCGGGAAGACCTGATCAAGGCCTACGGCAATATTCCCGAGATGCTTCATCTCTTCCTGCCGGCGATGCCGCTGTCTGATACGGCTCTCCGGGAGCTCGACGTCGATCCGGACACCGTCAAGCTGCACTTCGACGGCGGCTTCCGCGATCCGCTGATCGAACGGATCGCCCACGCGGTTCACGCCGAACTGGCCGAGCCGGCGCCGGCCGGCAGGATGCTGGTCGAGACCCTGGCCGCAGCGCTGGGCGTTCAGATCGTGCGGCAGCATTCCAATCTGGAACGGGCGTCGATATCGCTGCCCAGCGTCCGCGGCGCGCTCGATCCGCGGCGCCTGCGGCGGATCGCGGATTTCATCGACGCCCATCTCAGCGAAGACCTGTCCGTCGAGACGCTGGCGAACGAGGCCTGCCTCAGCCCGTTCCATTTCGCCCGGGCCTTCAAGGCGGCGACCGGGACGGCGCCGCACCGCTATCTCACCGACCGCCGCATCGAGCACGCCAAGGCGCTGATCGCCGAAGGCCGTCTGCCGCTGGTCGAGATTGCCGACGTCTGCGGATTTTCCTCCCAGGCACACCTGACGCGCTGGTTCAAGCGGATCGTCGGCACGACGCCGGGCGCGTACCGCACGAAACGCAGTTAGCCCGGAAAGCCGCCGCCGCGGAATAATCGGTGCCGGCCGTGTCCGGAAATTCCTGAACAGCGACGGATCGTCAAACCGGTCGAGGGGCGAGCGCCGTTCCCGACCGATCGGACCGCGTTCGGACGAAAGCCGATCTCATAAGAAAAACAAATAAAACAACAAAGAACTTAGTATTAGAAATTATTTTTTCGCATGTCATGTTGTTGCGAAATCGCGTCGGGCGAAGCGGCAGCCGCGGCCCGGGAGTTCGGTAACCGGGCTTGCCGGGTCGCGGCACCGAAGACGAGGGCTCGCAACGCCAGACGGGATCGACGCAGACCGGTCTGCCCGGTCCGAAGAATGCAACGCAGGGGAGTAGACCGGCATGAAGGCAGCCGCCTTTTCTGGCTCCACGGACTTCGACAACCCGGGGTCGGGCCGGTTCTTCTCCTGCCACGAGGCACCAGCCGGCGGTATCCTGTGAGCAATTGTGGCTTGCGAACCCGCTAACGCCGGTCGGGCGCGCGCCGCGGTCCCCCAGGGGCCGCGGCGTTGCGCGTCCGGTTCGATCCTGTCCGCTTCCGGGCCTGCCCGTCCGGAATAAAGCCCGTCCGGAATAAAGCCCGTCCGGAATAATGCCCCCTCGGCCACGGCGTCAATCTTGCCGGGGCAATACCGGTTTGCGGGAAAATTGCACCCCAAATCCAACTGTGCCAGCATCGCGGCCGACC
The DNA here is from genome assembly GCA_011523655.1 of Rhodospirillaceae bacterium. Lineage (GTDB taxonomy): Bacteria > Pseudomonadota > Alphaproteobacteria > Bin65 > Bin65 > Bin65. The sequence goes on along the minus strand of WTGH01000056.1, from coordinate 12,748 downwards.
TGCGCTGAACGGGCGGCGGAAAAAGAGCATTCATGGGCGGCAGCAGCGGAAAACCGGCGCTGGTGACCGGGGCGGCCGGCGGGCTGGGCCTGGCGATCGCCCGGCGGCTCGCGGCCGACGGCTGCCGCGTCGGGCTGATCGATATCGACGGCGACGGCGCGGTCCGGGCGGCGGCGGAGCTTGAGGACGCCGCGGGTTTTTGCTGCGACGTGACCGCGGAGGAGTCTGTCGTCGACACGTTCGGACGGTTCGAGTCGGCCTTCGGCGGACCTCCGGACATTCTGGTCAACAATGCCGGCATCGTGCGCACCGGAGACCTCCTCGAACATACCGTCGAGGACTTCCGGAAGGTGACCGAAGTCAATCTTGTCGGGGTGTTCCTGATGTCCCGCGAGGCCGGCGTGCGCATGGCGGCGCGCGGCAGCGGCGCCATCGTCAACATCACGTCGCTCAATGCCGTCCAGCCAAAGTCCGACCTCGGCGCCTACCCGGCGACCAAGGCGGCGGTCGCGAAGCTGACCGAGCAGTTCGCCCTGGCGCTCGGCCCCCGGGGCGTGCGGGTCAACGCTGTCGGACCCGGCTTCGTCGAGGCCGGCATGTCGGTGCCGATCTACCGCGATCCGGAGTTGCGCGAGGCGCTCGGCCGCGCGGTCCCGGCCGGGCGCATCGGCACGGCCGAGGATGTCGCCGCCGCCGTCGCCTTCCTGGCGTCCGACGAAGCCGGCTTCATCCACGGCCAGCATCTGATGGTCGACGGCGGCGGCTCTTTCGCCCTGTGGAAGCAGATGCCGCGCCTGCCACTCGGGGAAGCCGAAAGCTGACGACACGCGCGCGCCGATCCTTGTCGAGCGGTGGGTTGCGCCCGGGAGATCCTTGATCGCTGCGCCGGTGTGGTGTATATGATACACATGTCACGCACCAACCTGAATATCGACGACGAAGCCTGCGCGGCGGTCATGCGGCGCTATCGGCTTGGGACGAAGCGCGAGGCGGTCAATTTTGCGTTGAGGGCGCTGGCCGCCGAACCGCTCGGCATCGATGAAGCCCGGGCGCTTCGGGGTTCGGGCTGGGAAGGCGATCTGGAGGAGATGCGCGGCGGCGGCCCGGCGTGATCCTCATCGACACGTCCGCGTGGGTCGAGTTCCTTCGGGATACCGGCTCCCCGGCCTGCAGCCGTGTCGAAGCGTTGCTCGCCGGAGACATCGCGACCTGTGATATGGTCCGCATGGAAGTTTTCGCCGGCGCGCGGGACGATCTGCACCTTCGGCGCCTCCGGGGTCTGCTGGCGCGCGCAGCCACCCTTCCGACGACTCCGGCGGACTACGAACAGGCGGCGGCGCTCTATCGCCTGTGCCGCCTGCGCGGCGATACCGTGCGCAAGCTGCCCGACTGTCTGATTGCCGCGGTCGCGATCCGGGCGGATGCCGCCGTTCTGCACAAGGACACCGATTTCGATATGTTGGCCCGCCATACGGAGCTGAGGATCGAGCGTGCGGGGTAAGCGGTTCGGGTTCGATACGCCGGCCGGGACGATGGCGGACAGCAGCGGAAACGCATTCATCGGGCCGCGACGGACAGGTCGGGACTGGAGATGAGGGCCGACGCGATTATCGCGCGCTACGGGCTGCGGCCGCATCCGGAGGGCGGGCATTACCGCGAGACGTTTCGGGCGCCCGCAAAGCCGGGCGAGCGGGCCGCGGTAACGGCCATCTACTACCTGCTGAGAGCCGGCGAGACCTCGGCCTGGCACCGCATCGACGCCGTCGAGATCTGGCACCACTATGCCGGCGCGCCGCTGCGGCTGTCGTTGTCGTCCGATGGCAGGGCGGTAACCGAACGGTTGCTCGGCACGGGCGTCGGCGCCGAGCCGCATATCGTGGTACCGGCCGGATGCTGGCAGAGCGCCGTGTCCGAAGGCGCGTGGACGCTGGCCGGCTGCACCGTCGCGCCCGCCTTCGAATTTGCCGGCTTCGAACTCGCCCCGGCCGGCTGGCGGCCCGGCGACCCGCCCGCCTGACAGGAAAAACCGTACCGGGCGTTCGCTGCCGGAAACTCTGCTGGAAATTTGCGATGGGCTGCGATTGAATGGGCGGCGGCAAGGCATCGGCTTCCTGCCGGCGCCGAGGATGAGGAGGGAACTATGATCAGGATCGTCGACACGGCCGGCAAGCGGGGCTGGAGCCCCGTGCGGAGCCTGGCGCTTGCAGCATTGGCCATCGGCTTCAGCGCCGGCGCCGCGCAGTCGGCTACCATCACCGTCTCGGTGTGGGGCGGCGGCTACGGTGCGAAGTGGAAGAAGCACGCCGCCGAGCCGTTCGAGAAGGCGACCGGCCACAAGGTGATTGTCGACGGCGGCCGTTCCGCGGTGCGGCTGTCCAAGGTGAAGGCCACGAAGGGCAAGGGCACCGACGTCGTCTTCCTGACCGTGCATCAGATGATGATCCTGCGGGACGAGGGCATCCTGGCCCCGATCGACCCGGCGAACGTCCCCAACGTTTCGCAACTCTATGACTTCGCCAAGGATCCGATGGGCGGCGGCATGTGCCCGGCGATCACGGTGCTCGGCGCCGGCCTCGCCTACAACAAGGACCATTTCAAGTCGCCGCCGACCTCGTGGAACGACCTGTTCCGCAAGGACCTGAAGGGCCGGCCCGGCTATCCCGTGCTCAGCCAGTCCTATTCGCCGCTGGTGATGACCCGCATCGCCGAACTGCACGGCGGCGGCATCGACGACATCGGCAAGGGCATGGCCAAGCTGGCGACGATCAAAGACCGGGTGCAGCTGTTCCGCATCTTCGAGATCCTGAAGGCGATCAACCAGGGCGACGCCTCGATCGCGCCGATGCTCAACATCTTCGTCAGAAAGGACCCCAAGGTGCCGTTGAGCTTCGCCTGGCCGAAGGACGGCGGCGTGGGCGTCGTCAACCTGGCCTGCGTAACCAAGGCGAGCAAGAACAAGAAGGTGGCCGAGCAATTCCTGAACTTCTACCTGTCGGCCGAGCACCAGGCGCGGATCGCCAAGGAAGCCGGCGATTCGCCGGTCAACAAGACCGTGCCGATCCCGAAGGGCACCGTCTACAACATGGTGACGCCGGACCAGATCTCCCGGATGCACCACTACGACGCGACCAAGGTTGCGGCGAAGCTCGCCGGCTGGCTCAAGCGGTTCCAGGAAGAGATCGTCGCGAAATAGGCGCCGCGTAAGGCCGTACCGTTCCGCGCCGGGGCCGGTTCCGGGATCGGGCGATGTCCGACGTCGAGGTTTCCGGCGTATCGAAACGGTATGACGATTTGTGGGCGGTGAAGCGGGTCAGCTTCACCGCCCCGGCCGGCAGCTTCACCAGCCTGCTCGGCCCCAGCGGCTGCGGCAAGACGACGACCCTGCGCCTGATCGCCGGCTTCGCGGCGCTCGACGAAGGGGAAGTGCGCATCGGCGGCAAGCCGGTCGATGCCCTGCCGCCGTGGCGGCGCAATCTCGGCGTCGTCTTTCAGAACTACGCCCTGTTCCCCTTCATGACGGTGTTCGACAACGTCGCCTTCGGCCTGCGGCGGCGCAGGGTTCCGCGCGGCGAGACCGCGGCGCGCGTCGCCGAGGCGATCGATCTCGTCGGCCTGCCCGACCTCGCCGGGCGCTATCCGCGCCAGCTTTCGGGCGGCCAGCAGCAGCGGGTGGCCCTGGCCCGCGCCCTGGTGATCCGGCCCGAAGTGCTCCTGCTCGACGAGCCGCTGTCCAATCTCGACGCCAAGCTCCGCGCCGAGATGCGCTTCGAGTTGAAGCGCATCCAGCGCGAGACCGGCGTGACCTCGATCTTCGTGACCCACGACCAGGAGGAGGCGCTCACCCTCTCCGACCAGATCGTCGTGATGAACCTCGGCACGGTCGCCGGCGCGGCGGCGCCGAAATCCATCTGGGAACAGCCCGAATCGGCCTATGTCGCCGATTTCCTCGGCGTCGAGAACCTGTTTCCGGGTACCGTCGGCGACGGCGCGGAGGACGACGGGACTGTCGCCGTTTCGGTAAGCGAAGGCTCGGTGACGCTCGATGTGGCGGCGGCGCGGCCCGCAGAGGCTGCGGTCGTGCTCGGGATCCGTTCGGGCGACATCAAGATGTGGAAGGTCGATAGCAAACGCGCGCTCGATGGGCCGAATGAACTGGCCGGCACGGTGCGCGAATTCACCTATGTGGGATCGGCCGTCGTTTACCAGGTCGATTGCGCCGCCTTGCCGCGACCGCTGATCGCGACGGTGCAGGAGGAATTCGCCGTCGGGGAGAGCGTCCGGCTGCATCTGCCGCCCGGCGCCATCAAGCTGCTGCGGCCGGACGCGCCGGCCGGCGGGTCCGGGGCGCGGCCGTGAGCGCGTTCCTGTGAGCGCCCTCAAATGAACACGGGCCGTTTTCCCGCCAGCCTGGCGACGCCGGTTCTTCTGGCGTTCGGCATTTTCGTCCTGGTTCCGTGCGTCATGCTGCTGGTCAAGGGGCTGGAGCCGACAGCAGAGACCGGCGAATGGCCGGACTTTACCAACGTGCTGGGCGTGTTCGACAGCAAGGTCGGCCAGCAGGCGCTCAACCGCACGATCCGGATCAGCCTCATCGTCACGGCGATCTGCATGCTGGCGGGCTATCCGGTGGCCCTGTTCATCGCCCGCTGCGGGCCGCGCTGGCGCGGCCTGTTGCTCGCGGTCGTGATCTTTCCCTTCCTGATTTCCGCCGTCGTCCGCGCCTTCGGCTGGACGGTCCTGCTCGGCGATTCGGGGCTCGCCAACAAGGGGCTGATCGCGCTCGGCCTGATCGACCGGCCGATTACGCTGGTCCAGAACGAGATCGGCATCATCGTCGGCGAGACCCATCTGCTGATGCCTTACATGATCCTGTCGCTGCTCGCCGTGCTCCAGCGCATCGATCCGAACCTGCGGCACGCGGCGGAGAGCCTGGGCGCCTCGCCGGTAAGCGTGTTCTGGCGCATCGTCATTCCGCTCACCCTGCCCGGCCTGCTCACCGGCACGCTGCTGGTGTTCAGCCTGGCGATGACCGCCTTCGCCACGCCGTTCCTGCTCGGCGGCGGACGGACGCCGATCCTGACGACGCTGCTCTACGACTACGCCTTCACCCTGTTCGACTGGCGGCTGGCCGCGTCGATCGGCATCGTCCTGCTGATCCTCGGCATCCTGTTCGTCACGATTCACCGCTTCGTTTCGAGCCGGGGGATGCGCAGCTATGGCTGATCTGTTCCTGCGCTCCGGCCGCGGCCTCGTCACGGTGATGGCGGTCTTCTGGCTGGTCTTCCTGGTCGCGCCGATCGTCGTGACGCTGGCCTCGTCCTTCACCAGCTCGACCTACCTGACCTTCCCGCCGCCCGGATGGTCGGTGCGCTGGTACCTGTCGGCCTTCGAGTCCGAATGGGTCTGGTCGACCTTCTGGAACAGCGTCGTCATCGCGGTCGTGTCGACGACGATCGCCGTGGCCCTCGGCATCGCCGCCGCCCGGGTGCTGGCGCGCCACCGCTTCTACGGCCGCGGCGCGTTCGAATACGCGGTGCTCAGCCCGCTCGTCATTCCCGGCGTCGTCGTCGGCTTCGCCCTGCTCAACGTCTCGGTCCTGATCGAGACCCAGGACGCCGGCCTGCTGAACCTGATCATCGGCCACACCATGGTCACGACGCCCTTCACCCTGCGCTCGGTCTGGTCGAGCATGGCCGGCAGCGAGATTTCCCTCGAAGAAGCGGCGCAGAGCCTCGGCGCGACCCGCTGGAGCGCCTTCTGGCTGGTCGTCTTTCCGCTGATCGTGCCCGGCATCGTCGCCGGCGCCATCATCGCCTTCACCTTCTCCTTCAACGACGTGACGATCTCCGCCTTCCTGTCGGCCCGGGAGGCGCGCACCCTGCCGGTCGAGCTGATGTCGCATATCGAATATCTGCCCGATCCGACCCCGGCGGCGGTCTCCTCCCTGATGATCGTCATCACGCTGGCCTTCTTCCTGCTGGTCGAGCGCACCGTCGGGCTCGACGTGTTTGCGGACCGCTAGCATGGCCGGGCCGGACGATTTCATCGCCGCGGTCCCGAAGGCGGAGCTGCACCTGCATATCGAGGGGACGCTCGGCCCCGCCCTGCGGGTCGAACTCGCCCGGCGCAACGGCCTGCCGGTGCCGGACGTCGATCCGGCTGCGGAAACCCAGGGCTACGACTATGCGAGCCTCGAGGACTTCCTCGCCATCTATTACGAGGGGATGGAGGTGCTGCGCACGGAGCGGGATTTCTACGATCTCACCGCAACCTATCTGCGCCGCTGCCGGGACGAGCGGATCGTCTACGCCGAGCTTTCCTTCGATCCGCAGCCTCATCTCGCCCGCGGAGTCGCGGCAGAGGCCTTCATGGGCGGCCTCCTGGCGGCGGCCGACGAGGCGCGGCGGGACTGGGGCGTTGCAAGCAATCTCATCCTGTGCGTGAACCGCGACCGGCCGCTGGACGAGGCCTGGCCCCTGTTCGACATCCTGCGGCCCTGGCGCGAGCGGATCGCCGGCTTCGGGCTGGATTCGGCCGAGCGGGGCAACCCGCCGCGCAAGTTCGCCGCCCTGTTCGAGCGGGCGCGCGCCGAGGGCTACCGCCTGACCGCCCATTGCGACGTCGACCAGGAGAATTCCATCGGCCACATCCGCGAGTGCCTCGACCTGCTGCGCCTGGAGCGCATCGACCACGGCGTCAACGCGGTCGAGGACCCGCGGGTCGTCGAGGCCCTGATCGCGCGCGGCATCTGCCTGACCGTGTGCCCGACCTGGCGCCCCGGCGATCGCGGCCCGCGCCGCCTGCGCCGCCTGCGCCAGCTGTTCGACGCCGGCGTCCGCGTCACCGTCAACACCGACGATCCGGCCCTGTTCGCCAGCGGCTACCTGACGAACCTGCTGCGCGCCGTGCAGGCCCAGGGCGGCTACGGCCGCGCCGAAATCGCCACCCTGATGCGCAACGCCTTCTTGGGCTCCTTCGCCCCGGAGGCCGAGAAAGCCGCCATGATCGCGCGGCTGGACGGGTTCATGGCGGGGGCGGCCAACGCCTGAGTGGGCTTTCGCGACCGGCGACACCATACCGGACGGATCGATCAGGTCCTGCCAGTCCGCCTTGGCTCCCCTTTAATCTGTTGTGTCACCCCGGCCGACCGACGGGAGAGCCGGGGACCAGGGCACCCGACAAACCCTCTCCTGCCGCCCCGGACGGAGCGCAGCGACGATCCGGGGACCAGAGTCGCCCGGCACGATCTCACCCTGTGGCCCTGGGCCCCGGATCAAGTCCGGGGCGGCATCTTTGGTATTGGGGAAGCGGCACAGGTGCGCCGGGAAACCCTATCCTGCCGCTCCATCCGGGGTGAAACAGAAAGAAATTGGGGCAGGTTAATCCGCCTCACTTCTCGACCGCCGCCGCCAGCCGGTCGTAGTCGGCCAGCCATTCGCTGCGCCAGGTCCGCTTGACCGACTCGTCCACCCAGGCGCCGTCGATGCCGTTCAGGACGAAGCCGCGCAGCATGTCGACGGGCAGGCCGAAGGTCGTCACCATCGCGGCGTGGGCGTTGGCCGGGTCGGTGTGGTGCAGGGGCGGGTCGTCGCTGTTCGGCATGATCTTCAGCTGCGTCCGCGCCATCGCCGCGATGGGATGGACCTTCGCGAAATCCTGCCCTTTCAGCGTCCGGTTGTAATAGGAATTGGTCGGCACGATCGTGAAGACGATGGCCTCGTCCTCGCAGCGCTTGAGCAGGTCCGGCGCGTCGAGCACCGTATAGCCGTGGTCGATGCGCTCGCAGCCGAGCAGGTCGAGCGCGGTCTCGACGTTGCGCGCCGGCTCGCCGAACTCGCCGGCATGGGCAGTGCGCTTCAGGCCGCGCTCGCCGGCCAGCCGGTAGGCCTTCCAGAATTTCTCCGGCGGATGGCCGGTCTCCATGTAGTCCATGCCGATGCCGACGGTCTCGTCCCGCGGATGGGCGACGGCGGCCTCGACCATCTCGTAGCCCAGCTCGGGCGACGACTCCCGGTCGATGGACGGGATCAGCCGGCCTGCGATGCCGAAATCCGCCTCGGCGTCGCGCAGCCCGGCGATCATGCCGTCGACCGAGGCTGCGTAGCCGATGTCGCCGATGGTCCAGTGGTCGGTCGGGTTCCAGAACATCTCGCGATAGCGCACGCCGGCGTCCGCAGCATGCCGCTGCGTGGCGTAGACCGCATCGCGGAAGTCGTCCGGCGTGCGCAGGGACCGGCACACCAGCTTCAGGGTCCGCAGCACCCGGTCGAAATTCTCGCCGCGGGCGTACAGCTCTTCCGGGTCGTCATGGGGCGGCAGCTCGATGCCGTTGCGTTCGGCAAGCGCCAGCAGGGTTTCCAGCGGCACCGCGCCGGTGAAGTGAACGTGCAGTTCCGTCTTCGGGATGGCGCGGCAGAAGTCGGCGAGGTTCATGGGGGCACCTTCCGGCATGGGCGTAGCGGCCCGCATTGTCGGGGCTGGCCCGACCGTTGGCAATGCCGCCCGGCCGGACGGAGCCGGGAAACCGGGGCGGCATTATCGGTTTGTTTTGGGGCACCGGCGAACGAGCGGCAATTTACGGAAGGGCAGGTCCCGCGAACTGCTCCGTCCGGGGTGACAGGACGGGGGCTGTGGCGCACTCTGCCAGGGTCGGAGAAACGGAGCGCCGCCATGCGCAGCAGCAAGGCCGTCCACGTCGTCTCCTGCCACGCCGAGGGCGAGGTCGGCGACGTCATCGTCGGCGGTGTCGAACCGCCGCCGGGCGAGACCCTGTGGGAGCAGCGCGACCGGATCGCGCGCGACGGCGCCCTGCGCAACTTCCTGCTCAACGAGCCGCGCGGCGGCGTGTTCCGCCACGTCAACCTGTTGGTCCCGCCGAAGCATCCGGAGGCGCAGGCGGGATTTATCGTCATGGAGCCGGAGGATTGCCCGCCCATGTCCGGCTCCAACGCGATCTGCGTCGCCACCGTGCTGCTCGAGACCGGCATCGTCCCGATGGAAGAGCCGGTCACCGAACTGGTCCTCGAAGCGCCAGGCGGCCTCGTGCGGGTGCGCGCCGAATGCCGCGGCGGCAAGGCGGTGCGGATCGTCCTCCGCAACCTCCCGTCCTTCGCCGGAGTCATGGGCGCGCGGCTCGAACTCCCCGGCGGCCGGACGCTCGCCGTCGACACCGCCTTCGGCGGCGACAGCTTCGTCGTCGCGGACGCCGCCGCCCTCGGCTTCGCGCTCGAAGCCGCCGAAGCGCGCGACCTGGCGGAGCAGGGCATGGCAATCGTCGCGGCGGCGAACGAACAGATCGGCTTTGCGCATCCGGCGCTGCCGGACTGGCGGCACATCTCCTTCTGCCTGTTCGCCGGGCCGCTGGAACGCGGGGCGGACGGACTGTCCGCGCGCTCCGCCGTGGCGATCCGGCCCGGCCGGATCGACCGCTCGCCGACCGGGACCGGGGTGTGCGCCCGCATGGCGCTGCTCCACGCCCGCGGCGCGATGCAGCCGGGCGACCGCTTCACGGCCACCTCGATCGTCGGCTCGACCTTTACGGGGCGCATCCTGGAGGAAACGCGGGTCGGCGATACGCCCGCCATCGTGCCGGAAATCGGCGGCCGGGCCTGGATCACCGGTGATCATCGGCACACGCTCGACCCGGACGACCCGTGGCCGGAAGGCTACCGCCTCAGCGACACCTGGCCGACGAAACGGCGCGGCGGCTCACGATAGCCGCCTGCCCCCGAGGGCTTCTTCTGCGAAAAGCCGCAAGTATCCGCCAACGAATGCTTCCCTATCCCTCCCCCTCTTCAGAGGGGGAGGTCAGGTGGGGGTGCCGTAGCGTCAGGCACGGCCTACAGGCACGGCACCCCCATCGACCTCGCTGCGCTCGGCCACTTCCCCCTCTGAAGAGGGGGAAGGACAAGGTGGCGGCGGCTTGGCCCTCTTCGCTGAAGAATCCCAAGGGGCGGGCCGGACATCTCAGCACTCGGCCGGGCGGCGGCGTCAGAAAAGATAGCGGAAGCCGATCTCGAAGAGGTGGATGCGCATGGCGGACTTCGTCTTGATCGTGGTGCCGCCGGCCTTACCGTCGAACTGCAGGCCCGGCGCCATCTGATACTTGTAGCTCAGATGGACCGTTGTGGTCTCGTCGACCCGGTAGCCGATGCCGCCGCCGACCTGGAAGGCGAAGACGGTATCCTTGTCGCTCGGGCGGGCTCCCTTGATTTGGGCCAATGCCCCTTCGCATTGCGGCGTGCCCGGCGCAGGCGCGCCTTGCATGCCGGAGCACATGAGCGGTCTTGCGAACTCACGGGCGATCAGGTCGGTATCCCATTTCAGGCCGCTGAAATCGGCGTGAAAGACGCCGACACCGCCGCCGACATAGGGGCTCCATTGCTGGTCCAGGGGAATGTCGTACCAGGCGTTCACCATGGCGCCCAGCATCTTGGCGTTGCCCTTGATCCTGGCGGTCACCGTGCCGGGAATCGGTATTGTGTTGCCCGCAGCCATGACGCGCGTGCCGCTGTGGTCGGACTTTTTCACCCGCGCGAAGCCGTAGAACACTTCGCCCTCGAGCCGGAGATTTGGTATGACGTAGTAGCCCACGGTGCCGCCAACCCTGAACCCGAGGCCGTAGTGAGAAACGGCTTTCGTCGTGTATGTGCCGGTCGCTTGACCAATTGTCATAGACCCGCTCACGTCGGTCTTCGTGTTGTCGATGAACATCACGGGGACGTTCAGGCCGAAATACCACCTGCCCTCGTTCCCCTCGGCCGCCTGGGCGCCCGCCGCGAAGGCCGGTGCGAGGCCCGGCGCAAGGCAAAGGGCCAACGCCGCTGCCGCAATCCGGCGGCCGGCGAATTTCGGTAATGCATTCGTTCTCATAGCATTCCCCAATCTGGCTCGGATCACAAATTTGTGTGCCCGATTAAACCGTCAGAAGCGCCGAAACGCAAGCCGAAGCACGGAAATTCGGGAATTCGGGTTGTGTTCCGGTTTGACTTTTGGTGTCGGCCGGTCGGAATGACGGACGGGGCCGGCGCGGCCGATTGCCGGTGCGCGGCTGCTGCCTTAGGGTGCGCGCCCCGACGCCGGCACGCCGCGCAGACCGCCGGACAGGGGATTCCGAACAAGAGGATTGGAGCATGACCGTACGCGTGAATTGCCGCGCCGATCTCACCCTCGAAGCGGCCCGGCGGGTCGCCTGGGAGGGCGAGGGCGTCGAACTCGGGCCGCGGGCGCTCGCGGCCATGGCGCAGGGCCGCGACCGGCTGGAGCGCATCCTGGAGCACGATCCGGACGTCACGATCTACGGCGTGACGACGGGGCCGGGCCAGCTTGCCCGCGCCAAGCTGACCGCCGAGCAGCGCGCGCAATGGGCCGGCATGTCGCCGGCGCGCGCCGCGGCCTCCTGGGGCGATCCGCTGCCCGGCCGCGCCGTGCGCGCCATCGTGCTTGCGCGGCTCGCCAACTTCGTCGAGGGCCATGCCGCGGTGTCGCCGGAGATCGCCTGCCGGGTCGCCGCCATGCTGGACGGCGGCGACCTGCCCTTCGTGCCTGTGCAGGGCCACGGCGGGGCGGGCGAGATCCTGTCGCTGAGCCACCTGTTCACCGGCCTGGCCGAAGCCGGGCGGTTGGCGCCCAAGGACGTGATGTGCCTGATCAACGGCTCGCCGGCGGCGGCCGGGCTCGTCACCGACGCCGCGCTCGCCGCGGCGGGGCGGCTGGAGGCGGCGGCGCGGGTCTTCGCCCTGTCCTTCGAGGCTTTCAACGCGCCGCTCGGCCATCTCGCCCCGGCGCTGGAGGGCTACTGGAACAATCCCCACGACACCTGGGCGCTGCGCCGCCTGCGCGACCTGGTGGGCGAGGGCGACGACGCCGAACGGCGGCCCTACCAGGCGCCGGTCAGCTACCGCATCCTGCCGCGCATGCTGGGCCAGGCCCGGCGCGCCGCGGCGCTGGCCGCCGAGGTCGCCGAAGAGTCGCTGCAGGCCGTGACGGACAACCCGGTGTGGATCGACGATGCCGGCGAAGACCATCCCTTCGGCCGGTTCGTCTCGACCGGCGGCTATCACAATCCCCACGCCGCGCTCGCCATGGATGCGCTCAGCGCGGCCTGCGCCAATCTCTGCCTTCTCGCCGGGCGCCACGGCGCGAAGCTGCTGGACGGCAAGGTTTCGCTGCTGCCCGACCAGCTCGCCGACTCCGACGATCTTGGCGATGTCCGCCGCGCCTATCTGGGCTGCCTGCCGATGGCCCAGACCGGCTATGAGGAGGAGGCCCGCCTCCATGCCCAGGCCACGCTGCTGCCCGGCAGCGAATCCGGCGGGTTCGGCCAGAACGACGTCGCGAGCCCGGTGTTCCTGGCCTGGTCGAAGCAGGACCGGGCCGGCCGCTGCCTCGACATGGCGCTCGCCAGCCTGGCGCCGATCGCCCTGCGCGCGCTGGACCTCACCGGCCGGCCGGTGCCGCCGCAGCTGGCCGGGCTCGAAGCGGCGGTGCGCGAAGGCCTGCCCGATCCGATGCAGCCGGCCGCGCCCGGCCAAGCGGCGGCGTCGATCGCCGAAGCCCTGCGCCGGGGAATCTATCCCGCCTAGCGCCCCGGATAACGCGGCCGTCGCGGCATGTGCCGGTTTTCTCCTCCTGTCGAATCCTTTTCGCAACGGGCACCGCTCAAATCCCCCTCCCCTTGGGGGAGGGGCTAGGGGAGGGGTCGCCTGCCGCAGCACCGATGTCCGATCCCGGCACCGCGACAGAGGCC
>WTGH01000012.1 GCA_011523655.1 Rhodospirillaceae bacterium | reverse complement strand
AAAACCAGGGAGTCCCTACCCTCTTCTCCCTGACACACAACTCTTGACGTTACCTCGAAAGGAAAAGCCCGTGTGCAAAAAAACACGATAGAAGGACCGGTCTGTTTTATTTTTCGGTCAGACAAAAAACGGCTGAATTTCAAGGAGTTAGGCCGAATTGGATATATGAACGATCAAAACAAAACATGAAAATCGCGATCCGGCGGGCACCGCCGGCTTGGCCTGTCGCACCGGCCATGACGGCGGCGAGACTTCCGCATCGGGCCGTCGGGCCTCCGCCGGCGGCCGGGGCCGGCCACCGCCGGCGCCTCTGCATCCGGCATGACGAATCATGACAGAACATGACATTTCATGACACTTCACATGACAGGCCGGAAACCCGGTCGCCCGAATCGTTTCCCGCTCCGGCCCCCTCCCGCCGCCGCCTCTCCGGCGCACCGGTTGCGCCGGCGAATCGGTCAAGGCAGGACCGGCACCGCCCTCAGATAGTCGAAGATGGCACCGGCGATGCGGCGGCGTTCGGCTTCGGGCAGACGGTCGGAGAGCGCCGGCATGGTTGCGCCGTCGCGCTGTGCCGCCGGGACCAGGAGCAGCCGCAGGAAATCCGCCCTGTCGGAGTCCCTGGCGATTTCCGCGAGGTTGCCCTCGAATTTCTCGCCGCCGAAGCCGTTGACCTTGTGACATTGCAGGCAATGGGTCTTCACCAGCGCGGCGCCCGGCCGGAAGCGGGGGTCGAGGCCTTTCGGCAGCAGCGCCGCGTCGGACACGGCGACCAGGCTTATCTCTTTCACCTGGTAGGGCCAGTTGCGGGCGCCCTCGGCGATCAGGGCGGGGTTCGCGATATTGTCCCAGATCAGATACCAGGGTCCGAGCGGCACGTCCTTCTCGTTCTGCCGGAGATTGTTCACCGTAAAGGGGGCGCCGTCCTGCCGGGCGAAGACCAGATAAGCCCGTTCCCTGAGGAACCGGCGGACGGGAAGGCGCGAGACGTAGCCGTCCAGGGCGCGGAACTCGACCGTTTCCCCCTTGCCTTGCCAGTCCTTGCCCAGGATGCGTTCGAAAACTGCGGCGGCCGGGTAGCCGACGTAGCGGATCGCGACATGCCGGTCGCCGACGCTCAGATGCGGCTCATAGACCTGCACCGCCTGCGCCGGATCGGTCATCAGCCTTTGCAGCGTTTCGACGGGCGGCAATTCCGCCCCATGTACCGTCCGGGCAGCACAGACCAGCAGGACTGCGAGACCGGCGATCCGGCCGAAGAAGGACAGGACGTTCTGCATGATCGGGCTCCGGCGCCAGCTTGCCGATATCTCTTCGTCATGTTTCCGAAGGAATATCAAGGCCGAACGCCGGCGACAAATCCGGCGCCCAGGCAGGCCGTTGGCCCGACGGTTCGGCGGTCCGGTTTTCCGCGGTCCGCCGCGGCGGCCCGTGCTAGCCTGCGATGCCGGCAACGAGCGGCAGCAGGATGGCATGGCGCAAAAGCCCGCGCTTCCCGATAGCGCTGAAGCCATCACCGTCGAGTGGATGCAGCAGGCCTTTGCCGCCGGCGGCGCGGCAGACCTTCCGGCGCTCCGGGGCATGGCGGTCGAGAATATCGGCGCCGGGGTCGGTCTGCTGGGAGAGACCCTGCGGTGTCGACCTGGGCGCCGATCGCTGCCTGCCTGCCGGCGGCCTGTCCATCAGCCTGGCCGGCGGCGTTTCCGCATTGTCTCGCGGCATCCATGCGTATAAAAAATTATTATGGACCTGAGAGAAAAACGATATTTTACTTAATACTTTTCTTTGAATATCTTTTATTTGCACGGTCCGGTCCTTCCTCCGCCGGAGAAGTGCACAGCACTTGCGGGGCCGCCCCACCCGACTCTGGCCTCGCAGCGGGCCGGCTTCCGGGCAGAGCGGAAGCCGGCCTGCCCCCAACCGGCCCGAAATCCAGGCCTGCGCCCGTCACACGCCCCTTGCCCGCGAAGGCGGCGGAATGGTAGGGCTGAGCGGCATTCCGGCGGCGCGCGACAGGGTGTGCCGCTTCCTTGCACGCCTGCATATTCCTGGGAGGAAATCATGAGGAAACTGGTTCTCGCCGCCGCCGGCTTCGCCGTCGCGCTGGGTTCGACGTCTGCGCTCGCGGCGCAGTGCAAGAACGAGGTCTGGAAAAAGGTCATGGCCCGCGGCACGCTCGTCGTCGGCGTCAAGGCCGACTACAAGCCATGGGGCTACCGCGACGCCAGCGGTAAGATCGTCGGCATGGAAGCCGACATGGCCAAGGACGTCGCCGACGCCATGGGCGTCAAGCTGGAGCTGGTCGCCGTGCAGTCGTCGAACCGCATGCAGTTCCTGCAGCAGGGCAAGATCGACATGATGATCGCCACGATGTCGGACCGCAAGGACCGGCGCAAGATCGTTGGCATCACCCAGCCCAACTACTACACCTCGGGCACCAACGTCATGTCGCCCAAGGCGCTGAAGATCCGCCAGTGGACCGCACTCAAGGGCAAGCCGGTGTGCGGCAAGCAGGGCGCCTTCTACAACAAGATCGTCTCCAAGCGTTACGGCGCCAAGATCATCGCCTTCACCGGCAACGCCGAGGCCAAGCAGGCCCTGCGCGACCGCAAGTGCATCGCCTGGGTCTATGACGATTCGTCGATCATGTCCGACCTGTCGTCCGGCCAGTACAACGATTTCGAGATGCCGCTGAACAGCGAGGACGACAACCCCTGGGGCCTCGCCGTGCCGAGGGCCGAGCTGAACTGCGTGTTCGGCAACTTCATGTCCGGCATGACCTACAACTGGCACCAGTCCGGCCGCCTGATCGAACTGGAAAAGAAATGGGGCATCCAGGCGACCCAGTATCTGGCGGACAAGAACAAGAAATTCGCCGACTGGCTCGCGGGCAAGTAGCCCCGGCCGGCCGTTCGGACCCCTGAAAGCGGGGGTGAAGGCAGAGGGCGCCCGGCCGGATTTCCGGTCCGGGCGCCCTCGTCGTCTGAGCGCCTTCCCGAGCGTGCCGTGCTGAGCGTGGCGGCCTGCGCCCGGAACGCGGTTCATGTGGGACTCGATCCAGACATTCTTCCGGGATCTCGCCGAGCGGGATGCATCCTGGAATTTCATCTACATCTACGACGACAACGAGCTTGAGCGCGTCCTCGAAGGCATGTGGGTGACGCTGGAGCTTTCCGTCGTCTGCGTCGTCTTCAGCGTCGTGATCGGGCTGGTCGGGGCCTGGCTCCAGGGCGCGCGCTCGCGCCTCGTGCGCAACGTCGTCCAGGGCTACATCCAGTTTTTCCGGAACACGCCGCCGCTGGTCCAGCTCATGTTCTTCTATTTCGCGCTGGGCCAGTTCACGCCGACCTATTCGCCCGACGGCTATCTCCAGCAGCCGATCATTTCCAATGTCGGCTGGGCGATCATCTCGCTGTCCTTCTTCGCCGGCGCCTTCAACGTCGAGATTTTCCGCGCCGGCATCGAGGCGGTGCCGCAATCGACCCAGGAGGCCGCCGAATCCCTCGGGATGAGCCGCTTCCAGGCCTATGTCTATGTCGTGCTGCCGCTCGCCTTCCGGGTCAGCCTGCCGTCGCTCAACAACAACCTGGTCAACCTCGTCAAGACGACGACCCAGGCGCTGGCGATCGCCGTGCCCGAGCTGCTCTACCAGCTCGTCAGCATCTACAACGACTACTCCACCGCGCAGAACGCCTGCATGGTGCTGATGTTCATCGTCTACATCACGCTGGTCGGTTTCCTCGTCCTCGGCATGAACCGCTGGGAGCGCCGGATGGTGATACCGGGGTATGGCGGCGGAGGCGGACGATGAGCCGGCCGATGCAGCTGTCGGCCAGGCGGCGGGCGATCGCGGGCGTCGACGGTCCGGCTGCCGGCGGCTTTGCGGTGCTCCGGCCGGTCCGGGTCCGGGCGGCGGGCGAGCCGGACGACCTGCTGTTCAGCCGCTGGCTGGCGCGCGCCGGGCTGTGGCTGCCGCTCGGCGGCATCGCGCTGCTCGCCGCCGTCGTCATGGTCTGGCCGATGTCCGCCTCCGCCCAGGGCAAGTTCACTTTCTCCGACGCCTTCGATGCGCTGGTGCGCTGGCTGCCCTTCCTGGTCTCCAGCGGCTTCCTGCTCAACGTGGTGATTTCGATCACGACGATGGCGATCGGCACCGTCCTCGGCATTCTGCTCGGCCTCGGCCAGATTTCTCTCAGCGGCGCGGTCCGGCGGGTCTGCTGGTTCCTGACCCAGGCGTTCCGCAACTCGCCCTGGCTGGTCCTGCTGTTCATCGTGATGCTGACCTTCCCGTTCGAGATCGCGCTCGGCGATACGATCATCAAGATTCCGGACTGGATGAAGGCGGTGTTCGGCCTGTCGCTGCCGATCATGGCGAACATTTCCGAAGTCGTGCGCGGCGCGGTGCAGTCGGTGCCGACCGGCCAGTGGGAGGCCGCCGAATCGCTGGCCTATTCGCGCCGGCAGACCCTGTGGCGCATCATCCTGCCGCAATGCTTCAAGCGCATGATCCCGCCGTGGATGAACTGGTACGCCATCCTGACCATGGCGACGCCGCTGTGCTCGCTGCTCGGCGTCGAGGAACTCATCACCCTGTCGCGCCAGGCGATGGAGGCCGAGAACAACCATCCCGAGCTGCTGATCCCCTTCTACGGCTTCGCCCTCGTCATCTTCTTCGCCTACTGTTACCCGATCGCCCGCCTGACCCTGCGGCTGGAGCGCCGCTACGCGGTCAAGCTCTAGCGGATGCGCATCGGGCTGCACCGGAGGATCCCGGCATGACCGACGCCGCCAACGGAAACTGGACACCGGACCTGCCGATCGTCTCGCTCAAGGACGTGCACAAGTCGTTCGGCGACCTGGAGGTGCTGAAGGGCATTTCCTTCGACGTGATGAAGGGCGAGGTGATCTGCATCATCGGGCCGTCGGGCTCCGGCAAGTCGACGCTCATCCGCTGCGTCAACGCGCTGAACCCGATCGATTCCGGCTCGATTACCGTCGAGGGTCAGGAGGTCAACGACCCGAAGCTCAACAAGCTGGAGTTGCGCAAGAAGGTCGGCATGGTGTTCCAGCAGTACAACCTGTTCCCGCACAAGACGGCGCTGGAGAATGTCATGATGGCGCCCGTGCTGGTGCTCAGGGAGGACAAGGCGAGCGTCGAGGCGCGGGCCCGGGCGCTGATCCGCAAGGTCCGCCTGGACGGCAAGGAGGACAGCTTTCCCGGCGAGCTTTCCGGCGGCCAGCAGCAGCGCGTCGCCATCGCCCGCTCGCTCGCCATGCAGCCGGACGTCATGCTGTTCGACGAGGTGACCGCGGCGCTCGACCCGGAGACGGTCAAGGAGGTGCTGGTCACGATCAAGGACCTGGCCCAGGAAGGCATGACCTGCATGCTGGTGACCCACGAGATGGGCTTCGCGCGTGAGATCGCCGACCACATCTATTTCACCGACCGCGGCGTGATCGTCGAGCACGGCCCGCCCGCCACCTTCTTCGACGAAGCCAAGGATCCGCGCACGCAGGAGTTCCTTGGGCAGATTTTGTAGGAATTGGCGGCGAAGCGGAAAACGGAGTTGTCTGAGCGATGCCGGGCATCAACTTCGTAATTGCCGTGACCGACGGAGACTGGTTCGAAACGCTCCGCCAGCGGCCGGACCTGGACGAGATCAATTTCTGGTCGCCTTCAGCCCGAACTTTCGCTGCCCTTCAGCCAGGCGAACTCTTTCTCTTCAAGCTGCATTCGCCACGCAACTGGATTGTCGGTGGTGGTATATTTGCATTTGCAAATAACATGCCATGCTCGCTGGCATGGGAATCGTTCCGGGAATCGAATGGCGCGCAGTCTGCGCAAGAGATGCGCATACGGATCGCACGCTATCGCAAGGCCGATCCGAATGACATGAGCGACTTCGAGATCGGCTGTCGCATTCTGACCCAACCCTTCTTCTTCCCAGAGCACGACTGGATTCCCGCACCGTCGAGTTGGTCTCCGAACATTGTCTCGTTCAAAACCTACAGCACTGCTGACGTCGAAGGCCATACGTTGTGGGAGGCAGTCACAGAACGTATGCACCGACCAGCGTATCCTGGTATGGCCGACACGCAGGCACGATACGGCGAACCTGCTCTGATCCGTCCTCGCCTCGGCCAGGGCGCCTTCCGGGTGCTTGTGACCGACATCTACGACCGGCGCTGCGCCGTCACGCGCGAACGGACGCTGCCGGCGCTCGAAGCCGCCCATATTCAGCCTTATAGCGAGGGCGGTGACCATGAGGCGCGCAACGGGCTGTTGCTTCGCCGCGACATCCACAGCCTGTTCGATTCAGGATATGTGACCGTTACGCCGAGCCACCATTTCGAGGTCAGCGGCCGTATCAAGGAAGAGTTCGAGAACGGGCGCGACTACTATGCGTTGCATGGTCGTTCCATCAGCGTGCCGACGCTGGTCGACCACCGGCCCGATCCTCGCGTGCTGAGTTGGCACAACGAGCATTGCTTCCGCGGATAGTTAGGCGGGCCCAAGTTCGAGTTTAGATCACCGGTGGCCTGAGCCGGTGCCGGTCCGTCTCTCACGCAAACTCGCTCATGGTGAACAGGGCATCGAGCGGCAGGCCCAGTTCGGCGAGCGCGGCGCGGGCGCCCTGTTCGCGGTCGACCACGGTCAGCACGCCGAGCACCTCGCATTGCGTCTCGCGTTGCACCGCCTCGATCGCCCTGATGACCGAGCCGCCCTTCGTCGTCACATCCTCAATCATCATGACGGCCTTGTGGCCGGCGATGTCATGGCCCTCGATCAACTCGCGCGTGCCGGTGTTCTTGGGCTCCTTGCGGACGTAGAAGGCGGCGATCTCGCGCCCGCCGCCGCTTGCGCTCATCGCGTAGCTCGCCTGGGCGATGGCGCCGACGATCGGGCAGGCGCCGAGCACCAGGCCGCCGACCGCCGTCGCTCGGCTCTCGAGCACCTTCTCAAGCATCAGGCTGCCGACCAGGCTCAGCCCCTCGGGCAGCAGCATGGTCTGCTTCATGTCGAAGAACAGCCCGCTCTCGCCGCCCGACGCCAGCCGGAACTGCCCGCGCAGCACGGACTTCGCCGCAATCATCGCGCGCAGGCGGGACAGGCGGGGGTCGGGGGCGGGGGTATCGGCAGCGCTCATGCGCCCAAGACCTTTATTGCCGCGGCTTACCGGACATCGACCGATAGGCAGCCCTCGATGGCCTCGTAGAAGTTACCAAGTAACTCTTCGAAGCTGTCTCCCTGGGTCGCACATCCGGGAATTGCCGGCACTTCGGCCCAATACCCGCCTTCCTCGGCTTCGTGCACCACGACATTCAGTTTCATGGCTTACTCCCCGCATCGGCGCACAGGCTACAGGCGCGCCGGGCCGCCGATCAACCCACCCGTGTCGAACGCACGGGTAGCGCCTCGGTCTCCAGCGTCGACAAATCGAGGCGCTGCGAGGCATGGTCGATATCGAAGCCGACCACGCCGCCGGCGGTATCGAGATCGACGTTCAGCCCGTTCGTGACTTCTCGCGTCTCCGCGCCAGGGCCGGATTTCAGTTCGATATAGAGGCTGTCGGTCTCGGGGTAGTAGTGCAGCTTCATGACTCGTCCTTCCTGAAATTCCGGTCGAAGAACGCATTGTGGACCGTCTCGTCGTCCGCCAGTGTAACCACGCGGAGTATACGCGGACGATCCTCGCCGGGCCGCATGACCTCACCCCAGAGGCGAACCTGTCCGTCTCCCTGCGCTTCACGACGAAGCGGTGCAGCGACGATCGCCGCGCACCATTCCCGGTCGATGTAAGGGCGCTTGCGTAAGACCTGTTCCTCGAAATACCGCGTCGTCTTCATGCGGTATCACAATAGGCCAACGCCGCAGATCAGCAACGGCGTTGGTAAGGTCCAAATCGGCTCGCCGGAAACCCGGCTGTCGCGTAATTTTCGAAAACTTGCCCGGCTGCAATTTGCGCCGGCCACCCGCTTACGCCGCTTCCAGCACCCGTTCCAGCTTCTCCACCGCCGCGTCCTCGTCGAGGCCGTCGATGGCGGCGACTTCGCGGGCCAGGCGCTCGAAGGCGGCCTGGTAGATCTGGCGCTCGGAATAGGACTGGTCGGGCTGGCCGGCGTTGCGGTGCAGGTCGCGGATCACCTCGGCGATCGAGACCGGATCGCCGGAATTGATCTTGGCTTCGTATTCCTGGGCCCGGCGGCTCCACATGGTGCGCTTGACGCGGCTCTTGCCCTTGAGCGTCTTGTAGGCCGTGTTCATCACCGCCGTGTCGGCGAGCAGCCGGAGGCCCGAGGTGTCCGCCTTGGCGACGGGAACGCGGAGCGTCATCTTCTCCTTGGGAAATTCAATAACGAACAAATGCAGCTGCTGTCCCGCGATCTCCTGCTTCTCGCTCCCGGTGATCCGGCCGACGCCGTGCGTCGGATAGACAACGTAATCGCCTTTCTTGAATTTGGATTTGACAGCCATGCCGCTCCTCACCCCCGTTGTTTCTCCATGCCCCGGTGCAGCGCCGTTTCAGCCCGCCGAAGGGCCGGCGACAAAAAAGCGCCGAACACCGGAATATCCTGCGGACGGCGCTGACCGGTACGCCCCGACAGGCAGCCGGCCGCAAGCCGCAGCCGATCCCCCTTTCGGATGCGTGTAACCTATCACAAAAAAACGGAAATTTCCAGTTTCACCGCCGCGGCAATGCAGCCGCAGCACTGCGGCAGGATGGCCCGCCGGGCCCCGGACGCCGGATATTCCGTGCGCCGTCCCTACTGCGCCGCCGGCTGGTCGCTGAAATGGTCCTCGAACTTGTTGGCGACGTCCTTCCAGTCGTCGGCGTCGCCCGGCGTTTCGCCCTTGCGGTTGATGTTCGGCCATTGCTCGGCATAGGTGCGGTTGACCTCGACCCAGCGCTCCACATCCGGTTCGGTATCGGGCAGGATGGCCTCCGCGGGGCATTCCGGTTCGCACACGCCGCAGTCGATGCACTCGTCCGGATGGATGACCAGCATGTTCTCGCCTTCGTAGAAGCAGTCCACCGGACAGACTTCCACGCAGTCCTGATACTTGCATTTGATGCAGGCTTCGATGACGACATAGGTCATTCGGAATGTCTCCCCCGGCTTCCATCCGGAACTGTCACATGACGTTGCCAAGCGGCTTATCGTGGCGCCGCGCCCGTTTCAAGCGATTTCCGGTGCGGCGCGGCGGGAAAACCGGCGCATGACGGCTATGCACGCCGACCGGCGCCGCCACGCCCCGGCTGCTGCGCGCAACCGCGATCCGATCGCCGCAGTCGTACTGCCCCGCCTGTTGCAAGGCGCCCGGGCGCTGGAGATCGGCAGCGGCACCGGCGAGCATGTCGTCCATTTTGCGGCCCTGCGGCCCGATACAAGCTGGCAGCCGTCCGATCCCGATCCGGCCTGTCGCGAGAGCATTGCCGCCTGGACTGCGCACACCGGCCTTGCCAATGTCGCGCCGCCGCTCGACCTGGATGTCCGCATCGCGCCCTGGCCGGTCGCGGAAGCGGATTTCATCCTGTGCTGCAACCTGATCCACATCGCGCCGTGGCCGTGTACCGCGGCCCTGCTCCAGGGCGCCGGCCGGCTGCTCGACGCCGGCGGCGAGCTGCTGCTCTATGGCCCGTTCAAACGCGGCGGCGCCCACACCGCGGCGAGCAACGCCGCCTTCGATGCCGCCCTGCGCCGCGAGGATCCCGACTGGGGCGTGCGCGATCTGGAAGCGGTGGCCGTGCCGGCGGCGGCGAACGGACTTTCGTTCGTCGAGGCGGTGCCGATGCCGGCCAACAATTTCTGCGCCGTCTTCCGGAAGGCGGAACCCGGCAAGGCTGAACCCGGCGTTGGGGCGTAAAGCGGATCCGGCTGGCCGGCGCTCGCCGTCCGGGCCACGAAATTGCCTCAAATGATCGCGGAATTGCCGCGATTTGCCGGTATTCCTGCCACAGGCTGGCGGGACATTCGGTCCGGTCGATACGGCGCGAACCCCGGCGCCGGTCGGCCGACCGGAGCGGTTATCCCGAACCGGCCGGGACGTGGCGGAACGGGAATTCGGCGGCACTATTCCCGCTTCGCACTCCTGCCTCTCCTCCGGAAAGGCCGCGGCGCAGCCCTCCCCAGGCGCCGCGGCCTTTTCGTTTGCGCAGCGCGGCTACCGATGGCTTGACAGGGCGGTAACGGCTTGCACCATCCGGGCCGGACGGCGGGCGCGGCTGCGGGCTGCCGGTTGTACATCCGGAACTGTGCAGGACGGCGGCGGTGTTCCAGCGGCTTTACGGTTGGGCGATGACGAAGGCGGCGCACCCGCACGCCTTCTGGTGGCTCGTCGCCTTCGCGTTCGCCGAGGCGACCTTCTTTCCCCTGCCGGCGGACATCCTGCTGATCCCGATGGTCCTGGCCGTGCGCGCCCGGGCTTGGCGGCTGGCCGCGGCCTGCACCGTCGCCTCGGTCGCCGGCGGCTGCTTCGGCTGGCTGATCGGCAGTTTCGCCTTCGAGGAACTCGGCCGGCCGCTGCTCGAACTCTACGGCGCGATGGACAAAATGGCGTTCCTCCGGGCGGAGTACCACAAATACGGCGAACTCTTCGTCGCCATCGGCGCGGTCACGCCGGTGCCCTACAAGGTGGTGACCATCGCCAGCGGCTTCTTCCAGATGGACCCGGCCAGCTTCGCGCTGGTCTCGCTGGTCGGCCGCGGCGTGCGCTATTTCTTCGTCGCCGGCGCCGTCTACCTGTTCGGCCCGCTGATCCACCGCTTCATAAACCGCAACGCGCAACTCGCCTTTGCGGTCTTCACCGTTCTGTTGCTGGGCGGCTTCGTGCTGACGGCGTGGGTGATCTAGGCGGTACGGTGCGCAAACCCGGACTTCTGACCCCCAATCTCCTATTCTAGGTATAGCGGACGCAACGGTTCGAAGCGGCCAAAGTCCCGGTCGTTCGTGAGAATTGTATCGATGCCGTGCTCCCGGCATAGAGCGGCGATCTGCGCATCGAACATCAGGTTGCCTTGGGCATCTGCGTCGCGCGCCGCTGCCATGAGCCGTTCGAAGTACTCCGCTCCCGGAAGCACAAGCTCGCAGGTCGGAGCCTCAACGACATTCTCGATGAAGGCGCTCGCCTGGGCAACAGTGGACGGCGGATTGAACACCCGTCTATGGGTCACCACCCGCATGAACTCGGCGATGCAGAAAATTGGGAGGGCCCACCGATCGGGCCCCTCGGCCAGGGCAACGAGGCGCGATGCCGCCGCGCCGTGCAACGCGGTCTCGACGCGATGTGCGTAAATCAGAATATTGGTGTCGACAGCAATCAAGCGCGGTCGATCACGTCATACAGCGCGTCCCGATCCGAGATGTCGACATTGGGCGGCCGGTTTCCGGTTACGGTCTCAAGCCGCAGCCGAAAGGGCGGCTTCCCGCCGCGCGCCACCGCAAGCCGGGCGCGCAGGGCGTCTTCGACGAATTTCGTCAGCGTTATTCCCTCCCGTGCGGCCCGACCCTTGGCCCGGCGCAGCACCTGATCGTTCAGATTGAGGGTCGTCTTCACAAGAGCCTCGCAATCGCAATTGGATATGGCTGAACCATATCATCGGCAGGTAGGCTGCGAAAGCCGTCAGATCTTCTACCTGTGGATCCCGGTGATTGAGACTCACGCCGCCCGGATCGTGCAGATCGTTTTCACGGTCTTCACCGTGCTGCTGCTCGGCGGCTTCGTGCTGACGGCGTGGGTGCTGTAGATCGGGTCGGCGTCGCCGGACTATTCCGCCGCGACGGCCGGCGCCTCCGGCCGCGTCACCCGCGCGGCGCAGAATTTGAAGCTCGGGATCTTGCCCCAGGGGTCGAGCATCGGGTCGGTCAGCAGGTTGGCCGGCGCGTCGGTGAAGCAGAAGGGGATGAAGACGGTGCCCGCGGGCACGGCCGTATCCATGCGCGCCGCCAGGTCGATGGCGCCGCGCCGCGTCTCGACCCGCACCGGGTCGCCCGGCGCGATGCCGAGGCGATCGAGGTCGGTCGGGCTGAGCGAGGCGACCGCCTCCGGCTCCAGCGCTTCGAGAATCGTCGCCCGGGT
This sequence comes from Rhodospirillaceae bacterium, assembly GCA_011523655.1. GTDB lineage: Bacteria > Pseudomonadota > Alphaproteobacteria > Bin65 > Bin65 > Bin65. Next base: position 17,595 of record WTGH01000012.1, on the reverse strand, counting down.
GGTCATGGCGCCGGTGTGCCAGTGTTCGAGCTGGCGGCCGGTGGTCAGGATCATCGGATAGTCGGCGTCCGGCTTCTCGCCCGGCGGCTGCGGCGTCGCGGGGACCAGCTTGCCGCGCCCGTTCGCCGTCGGGAAACCCTCGCCGAACACGATCTCCTCGCCCGGCCTGTCCGGCGCCGCGCTCGGATAGGTGACGGCGCTTTCCCGCTCCAGCCGCTCCCAGGAAATGTTGTCGAGGGACGGCATGGTCTGCGCCATTTCCGCATATACATCGGCCGCGCTGTCGTAATTCCAGTCGAGGCCCATGCCGCGGGCGATGTCCTGGATGATCCGGATATCGTGCCGTGCCTCGCCGGGCAGGGCGAGCGCCTGGCGGCCCATCTGGACCTGCCGGTTGGTGTTGGTGACCGTGCCGGTCTTTTCCGGCCAGGCCGAGGCCGGCAGCACGACATCGGCGTGCCAGGCCGTCTCGGTCAGGAACAGGTCCTGCACCACCAGGTGATCGAGCTTCGCCAGCGCGGCGCGGGCGTGGGCGGTGTCCGGGTCGGACATCGCCGGGTTCTCGCCCATGATGTACATGCCGTCGATCTCGCCGGCGAGAATCGCGTTGACGATCTCGACCACCGTCAGCCCGCGTTTCGGATCGAGCGTGCCGCCCCACAGGTCCTGGATCGGCGCGCGCAGGTCGGCGTCCTCGACCGACTGGTAGTCCGGCAGGAACATCGGGATCAGCCCGGCGTCCGACGCGCCCTGGACGTTGTTCTGGCCGCGCAGCGGATGCAGGCCGGTGCCCGGCCGGCCGACCTGGCCGGTGATCAGCGAGAGCGCGATCAGGCAGCGGGCGTTGTCCGTGCCGTTGACGTGCTGGGAAATTCCCATGCCCCAGAAGATGATCGCCTTCTCGGCCCGGGCGAACTTGCGCGCGACGGTGCGCAATTCCTCGGCATCGATGCCGCAGACCGGCGCCATCTCCTCCGGCGTGAAGGGTCGGATATGTTCGGCGAAGGCGGCGAAGCCCTCGACAGTCGCCTGGACATACTGCTCGTCGTAGAGCTTCTCCTCGACGATCGTGTTTAGCAGCGCGTTCAGCAGCGCAACATCGGTGCCGCCCTTGAACTGCAGCATGTGGCCGGCGTGGCGCGCCAGCGCCTGGCCGCGCGGGTCGGCGACGATCAGGGTCGCGCCGCGCGCCGCCGCCTGCTTGAAATACGTCGCCGCGACCGGGTGGTTCTCGGTCGGGTTGGCGCCAATGACGAAGATCACGTCGCTGTCCCGGCAGGCCGTGAACGGCGCGGTGACGGCGCCGGAGCCGATGCCTTCGAGCAATGCCGCGACCGACGAGGCGTGGCACAGCCGGGTGCAATGGTCGACATTGTTGGTCCCGAAGCCGGTGCGCACCAGCTTCTGGAACAGGTAGGCCTCCTCGTTGGAGCCCTTGGCCGAGCCGAAGCCGGCGAGCGCGTTCGGCCCCTTTTCGTCGCGGATCCGGCGCAGCCCGCCGGCGGCGCGCTCCAATGCCTCCTCCCAGCTCGCCTCCCGGAAGTATTCGAGCGGGTTCGACGGGTCCATGACAATATCGGCGGATTTCGGGACATCGTCGCGCCGGATCAGCGGTTTCGTCAGGCGTTGCGGGCTGTGGGCATAGTCGAAGCCGAAGCGGCCCTTGACGCACAGCCGCTGCTCGTTGGCCGGGCCGTCGCGTCCGTCGACGTAGAGCAGCTTGCCGTCCTTCAGGTTGTAGGTGATCTGGCAGCCGACGCCGCAATAGGGGCAGACGCTCTCGACTTTCTCGTCGGGAAATCCGGTGCGCACACCCGCGGCGTCGAGCAAATTGGCCGGCATCAGGGCGCCGGTCGGGCAGGCCTGCACGCACTCGCCGCAGGCGACGCAGGTGCTGGCGCCCATCGGGTCGTCCATGTCGAACACGATCTTCGAACCATGGCCGCGCGCGGCCATGCCGATCACGTCGTTGACCTGGACTTCGCGGCAGGCCCGGACGCAGAGGTTGCAGTCGATACAGGCGTCCAGATGGACCGCCATCGCCGGATGGCTGACATCGGGCGCCGGCGTCGCGCGCGGCGGCAGGCGGCTCTCTTCCAGATCGACCCGGTCGGTCCACTGCCAGAAGCGGCTCTCGGGATCGCGCGCGACCTCCCTGGCCGGCTGGTCCGCGAGCAGCATCTCGAAGACCATCCTGCGCGAGGCTTTGGCGCGTTCGGAAGCGGTGCGCACCGCCATGCCTTCGGTCGGCAGACGGATGCAGGACGCGGCGAGCACCCGCTCGCCCTCGACCTCGACCATGCAGGCGCGGCAGTTGCCGTCGGCGCGGTAGCCCGGCTCGTCGGCATAGCAAAGATGCGGAATTTCCGTCCCCAAACGGTCCGCGACCTGCCAGATCGTCTCGCCCGGCGCGGCCGTGACGGTCTCACCGTCCAGCGTGAATGTAGTCGCTTCGCTCATGGCGCGGCCCCGGCACCAATCTGGTACGCATTACGGCGGAGACAACCGCCGAAACCCGCCGTGAAGCACGACTTTTCGGCCGATACAAGGGACATTCACGGGATCGGGACCGCCGAAACGACGCGGCTGGCGGACCGGTTGAAACCGGTTCGAATCTCAGCGGTTCGGCGCCCGATCGATCGGGCGCCGCCTCACCGCCCCGAATAGTCGCCCTGCCGCTTCTCCAGCAGGGCGTTGACGGCTTCCAGATGGTCCTCGCTCTGGTGGCACAGGGCCTGGTTGACCGCCGCAGCCTCGAGGAAACTCGGCAAGTCCATTTTCACCGCAGCGCGCAGCAGGCGCTTGGCCTGGCGCACGGTCTTCGGCGGCTTCGAGGCAATCACGCCGGCGAAGGCCCTGGCCTCGTCCATCAGGGCTTCCGGCTCGACCACCTTCATGCACAGGCCCCGGCGGAGCGCCTCGTCGGCCTTGATCGGCCGGCCGGTGAAGGTCATTTCAGCAGCGACCTCCCACGGCACACGCCGCGGCAGGAACCAGCTTCCGGCGTCGCCCGCAATCAGGCCGAGGCTGACGAAGACTTCGCCGAACAGGGCCCCGGTCGAGGCGATCCGGAAATCGCACATGAAGGCGAGGTCGCAGCCCGCGCCCATCGCCGGCCCGTTGACCGCCGCGATGGTCGGCACGTCAAGCCCGTAGATCGCCAGCGGAATCTGCTGGATGCCGTACATATAGCCTTCGGCGAGTTGCTGGCCCGGCCCGCCGAACATGCCCCCGCGGTCGCGCATCGCCTTGACGTCGCCGCCGGACGAGAAGGCCGTGCCCGCGCCGGTCAGAATCATGACCGAGACTTCGGCGTCGCGCTGCACCCGGCCGATTGCGCCGACCAGGGCGTCGATCGTCTCGGGGCCGGAGACCGGGTTGCGCCGGTCGGGATCGTTCAGCGTGAGCGTGACGACGCGGCCGGCCTTTTCGTAGAGGACCGGATCGGTAGACATGAAACACCTCACAAATTGCGCGGCGCGGAATTCCCCCGGCCGAGCGGAGCCGGGGGTGGAGCCGCCGCCAGCGCGAACGCAGCGGGCTTCTACTTCTTTGCCTGGGACTCGTAGAAGTTGACGATCTTGATGACATCGCCCGCGTCGAGCCGGCCGAGCGGGCCGTCGCTGTAGCTCGACAGCACGACCTTGCCCGTCTCGCCGTTCACGATGAACTCGGAGGGCTGGATGATCTGGCGCCGGTCCTCCCACCAGGAACCGAGCGTATCCGCGATGTCGCGCTTCACGCCGTAGCCGAACGGGAAGCCCTTGCCGTCGGCGATCTTCTTCGCGTTGCCGATGTCGTCAACGCTCGCGGCGACGACGGATGCATTCGCTTCGCGGAGCCCGTCAAGCTGTTTGCCGAAGCCATCCAACTGATGGCGGCAGAACGGTCACCAGTGACCGCGATAGAACAGGATGACCCGATACTTCGTATCCAGGCCGTCGGGCAGGCGCATCGTTCCGCCGTCGACCAGATCGATCGACAGTTCAGGAAAGGTCGCGCCGATACCGAGTTTCTCGCCCATGCCGGCAATCGCCTTTCTTTGAGATTGAAGACTGCGGGGTTGTGCCGCCATTCGGCGCGGAGGGCAAGAGGCTGCTTTGGCCTACACCAACAGACCCAGCCGCTCCGCCGCCGCCAGTGCCAGCACGGCGCCGACCAGGATGATCGCCGCGCCGCCCGCGAGGCCTGCCGTCCGGTGGGCCAGATTGCCGTACTTCGCCAGACCGGGATTCGCGCCGGCGGCCCGGGCCGCACCGCGGCGGGCGTAAATCGCCGCCAGGCCGATCGCCGACACGGTGATCGCCACGCCCAGCGCCATGACCAGCGCGCCCAGAATGCCGACGATGAAGATGCCGTTGGCCAGCGTGAACAGCAGCACGATCACCGAGCCGGTGCAGGGCCGCAGCCCGGCGGCGACAGCCGCGGGAACCATGGCCCGGAGGCCCGGCTCCGCCGGTCCGGAATCGCCATGCTCATGCCCATGCTCATGATCGTGATGCCCGCCCGGCCCATGCCCGTGAGAACAGCCGCGACCAACGATGCCGCCCCAGAACATCCACAGGCCGAGCAGCACGATCAGCGCGTAGCTCGCCAGTTCGACCCAGGTCGCGTTGCCGATCAATTCCAGCGTGCCTGCATCCAGCGTCAGGGCGAAGACGCCGACCAGCCCGATCGCCACCAGCGCCTGGGTCAGGGCGATCAGTCCGCTCATGATCACGCCGTCCCGGGGCGAAGCCCGGTTGGCCAGGAAAAAGGCGGCAACGACGAACTTCCCGTGGCCCGGCCCGGCCGCGTGGAACAGGCCATAGAGGAAGGAGAGCAGCAGGATGGCCAGGACCGGCGCGATGGCGCCGCCGGTCTTGTAGGCATTGACCTGCCGGGCGAGATTGTCGTTCAGCCGCCGCTGCCAGCGCGCGACTGCCAGGATGTAGCGTTGCACGGCGGCGGGCGGGCGGATCAGCGGCGGCGGCGGCGCCTTTGCCGCCGGCGCGGCGCCCGGATTGGCCGGCGCCCCCTTCGGGTCGAGGCCGAAGGGGTTCTGCGCCGCCGCCGGCCCTGCCGCCGTTGCCGGGATTCCGACGGCGAGCACCGGCACCAGCATTGCCCACAGGACGAGGCGGTGCAGAAGCCCGCAGTCCGGAATCATCGACGTATACATACGCATTCAGATGGGGGCGGACTTGGCGTTGCGCGACATTGGCTTTCGCCCAATTGCGCCGAAAGTCAACCGGTAGGACAGTCGAAATTGAGCATCTGCGGCACAACCAGGCCGAAATAGATCGGGTTTTCGAAATCGTCCCGCATGACCGTCCTGCATCCGGCAGGGGCTGCACCGGCGAAGGTTATGGGACTTTGCTTCGCGAGGTCGACGGCGACATAGTAGGTCTTGTCGACGAACAGGAAGTCCGGATTGTCACCGCGCGGATCGACCGGCCGCGGCAGCGGCAGCGTGAAGCGATAGGTAAGCCGGCCGTCTACAACAGAAGCGGCGAATCCGGTGACCCTGTCGAGCTTGAGTTCCTCGCGGCCGATCCGCACGACGGTAAAATAGTTGAAATCCTTCAGGGCGTCGAAAGCGCCGCGGCGCACCATCTCCGCTTCGCCGGCGTCCAGCTTGCCGTCGCGGTTCCGGTCGAAGGCGTGGATCACCACGCCGCCGAATACCGCATCGAAGGTCCAGTGCTGGGTGATCGCCACGATCTTGCCGCCCTTCAGGTGGAATACGACCCGCGCGTCGATGAAAATATGCGGGTGGGCGGCGGCGGGCCGGACCATGCCAACCGCCCCGGCGAGCAAAATGGAGACAATCAACAGAATCCGCATGCAGAACTCCGTGCGGGCGGCTGGTAGCGCGACAGTAATGTCAAAGGCCGGCATTCCGCTTTCGCTTCGCTGCCACGGACAGGCCGGCCGGATGATGTAAAATACCCCATCCCGAAGCCGAATGCACCATGACCGAATCGCCTCCGGAACGGACCTTTCCGACGTGACCGACGAAGACGGTGCAAGACAGCTCCTGATCGTCGGCCATGTGCCGTCGGACAACACGCGGCGCCTGCGCGATGCCGCAGCCGACGCGGCGCGCGGCGCCCTGGACGGCGGCGGCGTGCGCGTCGTCGCGCAGAGCCCCTTCGAGACTCAGCCGGAGCATGTCCTCGCCGCCGATGCCGTCATCTTGGGAACCACGGAAAATCTCGGCTACATGAGCGGGGCGCTGAAGGATTTCTTCGACCGCTGCTACTACCCCTGCCTGGACCACACCCAGGGCCTGCCCTATTGCCTCTATATCCGCGCCGGCCACGACGGGACCGGCACGCGGCGCGGCGTCGAGACCATCGTCACCGGCCTGCGCTGGCGCGCGGTGCAGGAGCCGCTGATCTGCCGGGGCGCCTGGGACGAGGCGTTTGTCGAGCAGGTTGCGGAGATCGGTGCGGCGATGGCGGCCGGCCTGGAGGCGGGCATCTTCTGACGGCATCGCTGCCGGGCCGCCCGGTCCCCGGTACTATTGCCCGCCGAACAATTCGTCGAGCACCGCCGCGTACATCTCCCGAGCCTCCGCGCCGAAACAGGCGAAGACGACCCTTTCCGGGGCGCTGCCGCTTTCGAGATGGGCCCGGGTCTCGGTCAGGGCGATCCGGGTCGCCCGGTCCAGCGGGTAGCCGTAGACGCCCGTGCTGATCGCCGGAAAGGCGATGGAGGCGGCGCCCTTCTCCGCCGCGATCCCGAAACAGCGGCGATAGCAGCGCGCCAGCAGATCGGGTTCGCCGCGCGCGCCGCCCTCCCAGACCGGGCCGACCGTGTGGATCACATGGCGGGCGGGCAAATCGTAGGCGCCCGTCGCCTTGGCGTTGCCCGTATCGCACCCGCCCAGCGTGCGGCATTCCTCAAGCAGGCGCGGCCCCGCGGCCCGGTGAATGGCGCCGTCGACCCCGCCGCCGCCCGATAGCGCATTGTTGGCCGCATTGACGATGGCGTCGACGCGTAACGTCGTGATGTCGCCTTCGAAAATCTCTATCCGTTCGCGCATCCGGCTTCTTCAACAGGTAGAAGTGTCAGGAATGCGGAGCCTGACCCTCCGCAGCGGCCTCGGCGGCAGCCTCCACGACGAGGGTCGTGCCGTCGATGTCGACGACAGCGATGCGCGTGCCGGCGGCAAGCTCGCTGCCCTGGGGCGCGACCGTGAAGCGCCACACGCTGTCGCCGATTTGCACCCGGCCGCGCCCGCCGGATGTCGCCGCATCCAGCGTGTGATGCGTGCCGATGAGCGTCCTGCCGCGCCGGTTGAGCGTCGGGTGGTCGGTCGGCGCCTGGCGCGCAGCGACGATGCGCCTGCCGATGAAGATCGATATGACCGAGAGGACGGCGAAAAGGATCGCCTGAATCTCCCAACTCATCGAAGGGATCGCAGCGAAGGCGAGGCCGGTGATCACTGCGGCGATACCGAGCCACAGGAAGATGACGCCCGGTACCAGCACCTCGATCAGCATGACGAAGACGCCGAAGGCCAGCCAGTGCCAGAAGGAAATGCTATCCGCCCATTCGATCATCGGTTCGTTCCCCGGCCTGCCCGTCGATCTTTACCGGTTCAATCCTTGCCGGATTTCGGCACCGTGCCGCCCGCCGGTTTTCCGCCGCCGTCCCCGTCGCCGAACGCCTGGCGTGCGATTTCGGTGAGTCCGCTGACCGCGCCGATCACCCCGGACGCCTCGAGCGGCATCAGGATCACCTTCTGGTTGCGCGCGCTGCCGATCGTTTCGAGCGCGCCGACATATTTCTGGGCGACGAAATAGTTGACTGCCTGGATGTTGCCCTCGCCGATCGCCTTCGAGACCATTTCGGTCGCCCGGGCTTCGGCCTCGGCCTCGCGTTCGCGCGCCTCGGCGTCCCGGAAGGCCGCTTCGCGCCGCCCTTCGGCGTCGAGGATCTGGGCCTGCTTCTGGCCCTCGGCGCGCAGGATTTCCGACTGGCGGACGCCCTCGGCCTCCAGGATGGTCGCCCGTTTCTCGCGTTCGGCCTTCATCTGGCGCGCCATGGCCTCGACCAACTGGGCTGGCGGCGTGATGTCCTTGATCTCGATGCGCGTGATCTTGACTCCCCAGGGCGAGGTCGCCTCATCGACGACGCGCAGCAGGTCGGCGTTGATCTTGTCGCGCTGGGACAGCAGTTCGTCGAGGTCCATCGAGCCCATGACCGTCCGGATGTTAGTCACCGTGAGATTGAGGATGGACACTTCGAGGCGGCGGACCTCGTAGGACGCCTTAACCGGATCGAGCACCTGGTAGAACACCACGCCGTCCACCGTCACCATGGCGTTGTCGCGGGTGATGATCTCCTGGGAGGGGACGTCCGTGACCTGCTCCATCACGTTCTGCCGCCGTCCGATCCGGTCAACCAGCGGCACGATCAGATGCAGGCCCGGCGCCAGCGTCCGGGTATAGCGGCCGAACCGTTCGACGGTGTATTCGAAGCCCTGCGGCACCGTCTTCACACCCATGAAGACCAGCGCGATTGCCAGCACGATGACGACGACGACGAAGATCGAAAAGGGATCGACGATATTCATAATGCCTCCCTATGCGGGCGGGTTCCGGTTAACGGCCGCGCCCGTTCGCTTTCACTGGATATTGGGCGGATCGGCGCCGAAACAATAGATTGCGAGCGGGCGGCGAAGCGGATTCCCGCACAACCGCGCCGCGCCGACACCGCTGCGCACAAAACGCGTTTCTTGATGCCGCTGCCCGGGCCGGCTAGTTGGAGACTGCAAAGTCCGGTTACAATGCTGCACTTAAATCGGCGATGCCAATTTTCGAGGCTGACCGGCGGCCGGTGAAATTCAATGAACAGGCCGCGCCACATGCGGAGCCGGAAAGGGTTCCTGCTCGATGTCCGACAACCTGACACGCTACAGGGAACGCACTTACCCGCCGCCCTATCCGGACGGCTGGTACAGGGTTGCGGCATCCAGTGAAATCCGGCCGGGAGAAGTCAGGCACGTCCAGTGCCTGGGCGAGCAGATCGCCCTTTTTCGCAGCCGGACACAAGGCCGGATCGCCGCCGTAGAGGCGTTCTGCCCGCACCAGGGTGCGAATCTGGCCCATGGCCGCGTCGAAGGAGAATGGCTGCAATGCCCGTTTCACGGCTGGCAGGTGGACGGAGACGGCCGGGTTCGCGACCGGTCGGACGCCGAGGACCGGCCGGTCGCCCACCGGCACTGGGAGGCGGTCGACTACTACGGCATGGTCATGATCTACCGGTCGGCGCGCGGCGACGGCGAAGCGCCTTGTCGCCTCCCTCTCCAGCCAAAGATCGACAGTCGGCAGTTTGTCTGTCGCGGCCGGTACGATGCCGGCGAACATGACATGCACATTATCGAATTTGCCGAAAACAGCGTCGATTTTCGGCACTTTTCGCAAATTCACGCCGTAATGCGCATCCCGTGGACCAGCATAAAACTACCCTGGATCAGAATTCGGCACGAGCCTTCGTGGTCGCTCGACGACACGCTCGAACACATTTCGTATTTCGGAGACGAGGCAATGCTCGAATTAGGAGGCCGCGTTTACGAAAAAACGAGATCCCGTGCGCTGATTACCTTTCTCGGACCGGGCAGTATCGTGAAGTTCGATTTTCATGTGCCGAAGATCGGCGAAGTCACGATGTTCCAGACGCACACGCCGGTAGAGCCGTTGAAGCAACGGATAACTTTCCGTTGGTTCGCCCCCCGCCGCGTGCCGCGAATATTCGTTTCCTATGTCATCGGGAACTGGATTTCTCAGTGGCGGCAGGACGTAGAGATCTGGAAAGGAAAAATATACCGGCAACGCCCAATGTTGGCTGCGGGTGACGGCCCGGTGTGGAAAATGCGCAGGTGGTACCGGCAGTTCTACCCTGACGATCGTGCCGAAGAGCTGTCTGGAGAAAACACCGATGCCGGCTGAATTTCATAACCCCATTTCCAAGGCAATCCGGCCGGAGGATACGGCTGAAGCGCTGTCTAAATACCTCAGGAGCCAGCAGCGGGGCCGCGAGGAATACGCCCTGATGGTACAGGCGTTCTACGACCTGATTACCGACTTCTACGAATATGGATGGGGACCGTCGTTCCACTTCGCACCGGGAAAGGACGGCGCGTCGTTTGAGGAGGCCCTTGCCAGCCACCAATACTATCTGGGCAAAGCGATCGGCCTGAAGCCGGGCATGAAAGTGCTCGATATCGGTTGCGGCGTGGGCGGCCCCCAACGCTCCATCGCGCGAAAGTTCGGCGCATCGATCGTCGGGCTCAACATCAGCGAATACCAGGTCGGGAAATGCGCCGCATACAACCGCAAGGCGGGCCTGGCCGATCGCTGCAGCGTTCTACGCGGGGACTTTCTGGATATACCGGCGGAAGAAGAGAGTTTCGACGCGGCGTACCAAATCGAAGCGCTCCCGCACGCGCCGGACAAGACGGCCGCCTATGCCGAAGTCTTCCGGGTCTTGCGGCCGGGGGCGGTTTTCGCCGGCTACGACTGGTGCATGACCCCCCTGTACGACGATGGCAATCCGGAGCACCGTGAGATCAGGCAGGGTATCGAATACGGCAACGCCCTCCCGCAAATCGCTTCGTTCACGGACATTGCCGACGGCCTGCGCGCGGCCGGTTTCGAAGGGATCGAGACGGGCGACCGCGCCCGGGACGCCGACCCCGGAACGCCGTGGTACCGGCCGCTGGAGGGCAGTGCGCGGTCGCTGAAAAGTCTGCCGAGAACGCCATTCGGCCGCAAAATCACTTCGGCGGTCCTGCGCGTCCTGGAAGGCGTGCGCGCCGTACCCAAAGGATCGTTGGCAATTTCGGAAGTGCTCAACGTGGCGGCCGACAGCCTCGTGGCCGCAGGGCGCCTCGGGATCTTCACGCCCATGTACTATCACAAAGCGCGCAAGCCGGATTGACCCGCATTCTCTCCGCAATCGCCGTCTGCGGGAACACACGTCCCCGCTTCGGATCGATAGTGCCCCGGCCGACGGCGCCGCCTTACGCGTTCCCCTTGTTCTTCAGCACGGCGAGCACCTCGGCGGAAGCCATCACGTCGCCGAACTGCTGGATGAAGGTTTCGAGCGACGCCCGGTGTTCGTCGTCGGAGAGCGCGGCCAGGCAGTCCGACACCATGACCGTGCGGTAATCCATCATCATGGCATCCCGCCCGGTCGCCTCGCAGCACACGTTGGTCTTGGTGCCGGCGATCAGCAGGTTGCGGATGCCGTGGCTGCGCAACACCCGCTCGAGCGGCGACGAGCCGGGGATCAGCGCGCTGTAGCGGTTCTTGATGACCTTCAGGTCGTCGCTTCCGACGTCCAGTTCATGCCAGACCTGCTGGCCCTTGCCTTCCGGCGCAAGGCTCTCGATGGTGCGGCGGCGCACGTCGGCGGCGACGAAATGGTCGAAGAACATCTCCCAGTCGCTGGCCCGGCTGTTATGGGCATTGGCGTGGTTGACCCAGATGATGGTGACCCCCAGCGCACGCAGCTCCCGGGTCAGCGCGTTTATCGGCGCGACGATGCCGCGCGAGGCCGGCACTTCGGCGGGCGACTCCGGCGCAACGAAGGTTTCCTGCATGTCGATCACGACCATCGCGGTTTCCGCCGGATCGAGGCTGTCGAACAGGTGGTAGCGTCCGCGCCGCGCCAGCACGCGGTTTACGATTTCCTGCCTGATTTCGATGCTGTGCATGAGCGTTTCCCGTTATCTCCGCCGCAAGCCGGCAACCGGTTCAGAAGGACAGGCCGTCGGAGAAGACCCAGGCGACGGTGGTTACGCCGTCGTTGCGGTTCTCCCAGCGGTGCGCCAGTTCCGAGCGGAAGTGCAGCGAATCGCCGGTCTCCAGGGTGAAGGTCTCGCCGTCGATGGCGTAGCGAATCGTGCCGTCGACGACATAGCAGAATTCCTCGCCGACATGGCTCATCGTCTCGGCGCCGGAGGTTGCGCCGCGCTGCAACACACCCAGGCGCGCCTCCAGTACGCCGGAATGGAAATTGCCGTTCAGATCCTCCAGCGCAATGCCGAGTTCCGGATACTGAATCCTCGCCCGGTCGCCGCGCCGCGCCACGACCACGTCCTCCGGCTCGGCGCGGTAGCGGTCGACCAGAAAGCCCAGATTCTCGCCCAGCGCCATCGCCAGGTTGATGGCATGGACCAGGCTGGGCTGCAGCCGGCCGTTCTCCATCTTGCTGATCGTGCTCGGCGGCACCTGGGCGATTGCGGCCAGCGCGTTGACGGTCAGGCCCTTTTCCAGGCGCAGCGCGCGCAGCCGCGGGCCGACATGCTGGACATCGTATTTCGGCTCGGGCCGCCGCGGCGAAGCGTCGGCGCTGCGCTCCGATGCTGTCGGCCGCTCGGTAAACAAGGGTCCTATCCTGCCTGGACCGTGTGCAGCCGGTCGTCGAGAATGGGCGCGTCCTTCATCGCCGTCTCGGCGGCGAGCTGCCGTCCGCATCCCGGGCACAGGAAGGTGCGCAGCAGGACATGCCCCCCACTCCGGTAGGGCGCGCCGCCGGCGCCTGCCATCGGCCTTTCGCGCACCAGTGTCCGCTTTTTCCAGCCAGCGGCGGCCGGGCCGAAATCGTGGCCGCACCGGCCACAATGCAGGTTGGCGCCGCGAAGTTCCAGAACGCCACCCGTCCCGCTGCCAGCCGGATCGCTCATTCGGCCGCCTCCGAATACAGTCGCTCGCTGTACATTGCCGCGCGCAGGGTTTCGGTCGCCGCCGCATCGACCGCTCCGTTGCCTTCTGCGAGAACGACGCCGTAGACATCGCGGGCCGATTGCGCGCTCACGACGCCGGTCCGGCAGTCCTCCAGCACCGCATCGGGTTCGCGCTCCAGCGGATCGCCGTAGCCGCCGCCGCCATTCCAGCCGACGTAGAGTGCATCCTCGCCCATCAGCGGGAACACACCCCAGGTGACGGTTTCCTGCTCACCCGGCATGTCGTCGAGCGACTGGACGAAGCGGGAATCGACATTCTTCTTGTCCTGTTCCGCATCGTTGTTGCGGACCCAGACATAGCGGTTGGGCGCGCCCGGATAGCCACCGGCCAGGCCGTCGCTCATCGGGAAATCCGCGCCCTTGCCGGAGATGACATAGTGGATGCCGCCATCCGGCGAATCGTGCGGTACGACGGCGAATTCCATGCCCGCACCGCCGCGGTACCTGCCGGGGCCGCCCGAATCGGTCATGCGCCGGCGGAACAGGTAACGGATCGGGAAGCCGGCCTCGACCGTTTCGACATTGGCCATGCGCGAGATCGGGTTCGGAATCTCGCCGCCGACATCGATGCCGTCGGCAAATGTGCGCGCGCCGCCCGAACCGGCGAAGGTCTCGGTGAAGATGCCGATGGCGTCGCCGCCATGCTGGTTCCGGCCGAATTTGAAGATGGCGAAATGATTGGCGTGCCAAACCGCCGTCGCCTCGCCGCGGTACTTTCCGCTGCTCTCCAGCATCTTGCCGATGGTCGAGCAGGCGGCGTTGTTGACCGACTGGATCGCGCCCACAGTCGCGACCGAAACCGGCGCCGGCCGGGTACAGTTCACGACGGTGCCTTCGGGCGCGATCATCGTAATCGGCCGGATGACCCCCTCGTTCCAGGTAATGTCGTAGCACAGCAGCGGGAACAGCGGCGCGAACAGGCCGCCCAGCGACGCCCATTTGGTGCAATTCACCGAATAGGCGGCCTGGGGCGACGAGCCGGTGAAGTCGAAGACCAGTTCGTCGCCCTTCTTGGTCATGGTGAGGAAGACCTCGTAGACCTCGTCGAGAACCTCGAGATACTGGCGCGACTGCCATTGCCCGTCCGGCAGTTCCGCGAGCCGCTGGCGCAGCAGGTCTTCCGACTGGTCGATCAGCTGCTGGCAGGCGGCGTCCACCGTGTCGTAGCCGTATTTTCCGATCAGGCTGAGCATGCGGTCCCGGGCGACATTGTTGCAGGCGATCATGGAACGCATGTCGAGCGACACCATCTCGGGCGACCGCACCATGTTGAGCAGCGTGTCCATGACATCCTGCTTGAGCGCGCCCTTCTCGACCAGGCGGATGCCCGGCGAGCTAAAGCCCTCGGTGTAGATGTCCTGCGCGTCCGGCGCGAACCCGCCCGGGTTCATCGCACCGATATCGTAGACATGGACAAAGCAGGCGCTCCAGGCGACCAGCCTGCCCTCGTGGTGGATCGGCGAAACCAGGTAGATGTCCGAGGTGTGCAGGGCGGCGGTATAGGGGTCGTTCAACAGGAAGATATCGCCTTCGTTGATATCGCCCTCGAAGCGCCGGATGATCGCCTTGCAGGCCTCGGCCGCGCTGGTCAGATGGTGCAGAAAACCGACGCCGCCCATGAGCAGCGAACCGTCGGCCCGGTAGAGCGAGACCATCAGGTCGTGGCCTTCGTTGGTGATCGCGCTGCCGGAGACATGCTTCAGCGTGATCACCGCCTCGTCGACGATGCGGAACAGCCGGTGCCGGATGATGGAGAAGGTAATCGGGTCCATGGCCGCACCTCAGCGGAAGTCGATAACGATGTTGCGCAGTTCGTCCATGCGGGCGCGCTGGGCATCCTGCACAACGATGGTCGTAATCGGGGTGTGAATGACCGCGGGCCCGGCGATCTCGTTGCCGGGCCGCAGCCTGATAAAGTCGTATATGTCGGCCGGCGCCATGCCGTCGCGCGCGTCGACGAAGATCTCGCGCCGGCCGATCCGGGCATGGCCGGCATCCGGCCCTTCGAGCGGCAGGGATTCGATGTCCGGCCGTTGCAATCGGCCGCTGGCGCTGAGCCGGAACAGGGTCATTTCGATCCCGGCCTCGCGATAGGCCGACCCCTTGCCGTACTTGCGCTCGTACAGCGCCTCGAAATCGTCGATCAGCCCCTTGAGCGCCGCTGCATCCATAGGCTTGCGGCCATAAACAGGCGTCGTCACTTCATGCACCTGGCGAGCATAACGCAGGTCGACGGACCAATCGATGGCGGTCTCGGCCTCGTCGAACCCTTCGGCGGCGAGCTGCGCCCGCGCCTTTTCGATCATCGGCGCGTACAGCGCGTTGATCCGTTCCGGTTCGGTATCCCCCGGCAAGGTCGTCGTGACCGAATATTCATGCACGATATCCGCCGAGACCAGGCCCAGGGCGCAGTTCACAGACGCCGTGTAGGGCACGATGATGCGTTTGACATTGAGTTCGGCGGCGAAGCTGGACGCGAGTATCGGGCAGGAGCCGCCGAAGGCGTGCAGCACGTAATCGCGGGGGTCCAGGCCACGCTCCACGGTTATCTCGTGAATCAGGTCGGTCACCTGCGCCGAGGCGACCCGGAAGATGCCGAAGGCGGCTTCCTCGACCGGCAGGCCGAGCGGGCCGGCGACCTGCGCCTCGAAGGCGGCGCGCGCCGCCGCGATGTCCAGCGTCATGGCGCCGCCCAGGAAGATGTCCGGGTCCATATAGCCGATCAGCGTGAACACGTCGGTGAGCGTTACCTCCGCGCCGCCGCGGCCGTAGCAGACCGGACCCGGATCGGCGCCGGCGCTGCGCGGGCCGACGCGCGGGACGTTCGTGCGCGGATCGAGCGACACGATGCTGCCGCCGCCGGCCCCGATCGACACCACCTCGATCTTCGGCGCGACATAGTGATAGCGATCGACCAGCGGTTCGCGGGCATATTCGATCTCGCCGTTCTGGATGACGCCGACCTTGAAGGTCGTACCGCCCATGTCGGCGGCGATCACGTCGGCGTCGCCCATCAGGTCGCCGAGCGCCTTGGCGCCGATCACCCCGGCCGCCGGGCCGCATTCGATCATGCCGACGGCGCGGTCGGCGGCCTCCTGGGACGGCAGCAGCCCGCCATAGCCCTGCATGACCATGACCGGCCCCCCATAGCCGCGGCCGGCGAGCTGCTCCTTCAGGTCGGTCAGGTATTCGCTCGTAATGCCGCCGGCGTAGGCGTTGATGACGGCCGTCGAACTTCGCTCGTATTCGCCCGGCACCGGCGCGATATCGCTCGACAGGGTGACATAGGCCCCGGGTGCGACCCGCTGCACGATATCGCGCGCCTTCCGCTCGTTTTCCGCATTGTAAAACGACCAGAGGAACGAAATCGCGATCGCCTCGACCCTTCTTTCCCCGACGAGGTGGCGCACCGCCCGCTCAGTCGCTGTCTCGTCGAGCGGCAGCAGCACGGCGCCCTTGTAGTCGACGCGCTCGGGCACGCCGCATACAGCATCTTCGGAAATCAGCGGCGCCGGCCGGTCGCTCGCCACCGGATGCTTGACCCAGTCCTCCGGCTGGCCGGCCCAGCGGCCGTAAGCGCCGCGCGTGACGAAGACCGTGTCTTCAAAGCCCTCGGTCGTGATCAGTCCGGTTGGCGCGCCGCCGCGGGTCAACAGGGTGTTGTCGACCACCGTCGAGCCGTGCATGAACAGGTAGGTCTGCGCAAACAGGTCCTCGACGCCGAGGTCCATCTGTTCCGCCGCCCGGGCAATCGAATCGAGCACGCCGTCGGCGAAGTTCGGCGGCGTCGACAGGGCCTTGCCCATGATAAACGCCTCACCCGGCGCAACCACGATGGTGTCGGTACAGGTGCCGCCAACGTCGGTCGCCACGATGTATCGTTTCTGCCGGGCGTCTGTCGTCATCGAACCGCTGAATTCCTCCGTGGACTGCGGACTGCCGCGCGACAGTCGTTACGCCGGAGCCGCCTGATCGACGAGGACCAGGCGCGCGCCGGCCGATCCGCCGCGAACCGCGCCGTGCGGCTGCGACAGCAGATGGAATGCGTCGCCCTCGCCGCAGGTTTCCGAAACGCCTTCGGCAGGATCGACGCAGACCGTGCCGTCGAGCACAAAGCCGAACATCGGGCGGTTTTCGGCCGCCGCGAGGGGCTCGCCGACGTCCAGACGGACATAGCGCCCGGCCATCGCCGCCTTGCCCAGGCCGGCCGAAAGCGGGATCGTCTTCGCTCCGTTGGCCGCGGCCCGCTCGCGCTGTGCGGCGCGCACCAGATGGATGCTCCGTTCGCGCTCCGCGATCTCGCCGACCAGCCGGTCGACCGGTTTGTCCAGGGCTTCGAGCAATGCCAGAACCGTGAGCAGGCCGGGGTTTGACTCGCCCAACTCGATCTTGCGGATCGCCGCGACACTGACTCCCGAAACCTCGGACAGCCGCTTGAGCGACCAACCCTTGGCGACCCGGTGCAGGCGCAGGCGCCGCCCCACCGCCGCGAGTTCGCTCCGGCCGAACCGGCCGCGCTGAAACATCCCGGATTTCCTGTCGAAAATTGACTCCGCACCAAATTCCTACGCGCACCCATCCATGTCAACCAGCACACCATTCGGCACCGATTTGAAACGGGGGTTCTGCCCGCGCGCAGCAATTTCCGTTTCGGATTGCCCGCCCGGCATCCCGCCCGGCTGGCGCGTCCGGATCGTCGACGCGGCAACGCCCGTCGAGACATATGGAAGCCGACGGGAAACCCTTGTGCCAGCATATTAGTGCAAAAGACAGTTTCTGGTATAATGAGCCTCCAGCACGGTGACGTATCAGGGTTTGTGTCATGGGAAGCGAGGGGGGTACTCCGTGGGTTG
>WTGH01000060.1:71173-131478 GCA_011523655.1 Rhodospirillaceae bacterium | reverse complement strand
TTACCGTGCAGGTCCGCCGCCCAGCCCCGCCTCCGCCACCAGCTCTTCCTCGCGCGCCAGCAGGTCCTCGACGGCTTCGCCGGCGACCGATTCGCGGCCGATCTCGAGCAGGATCGGCACGGCAAGGGGCGAGACCCTGTCGAGCTTCTGGTGCCGGATGCGGCCCTGCACCCGGGTCAGCATCTCGCCGAGGCGGCGGATGTCGGTGAGGCCGGTGGCGGCGTCCTGCCGGGTCGCGCGCAGCAGGATGTGGTTGGGCTCGTGCCGGCGCAGCACGTTGTAGATCAGGTCGGCGCTGAAGGTGACCTGGCGGCCGGTCTTGCGCTGGCCGGGGTGGTTGCGCTCGATCAGCCCGGCGATGGTCGCGACGTTGCGGAAGGTGCGTTTGAGCAGGGTGCTCTCCGCCATCCAGGCCTCCAGGTCGTCGCCCAGCATGTCCGGGTCGAACAGCCCGTCCAGGTCCTCCGGCCGCTCCAGCGACCAGACCGCGATGACATAATCGGTGGCGACGAAGCCGAGCGGCCCGAGGCCGGCGCGCTCCATGCGCCGGGTCAGCAGCATGCCCAGGGTCTGGTGCGCGTTGCGGCCCTCGAAGCAGTAGGCGACGGTGTAGATCTTGCCCTGGCGCGGGAAGGTCTCGACCAGCAGCCCGTCGGCCTGCGGGAAGACCGACTGTTCGGCGTGGCGGTCGAGCCAGACGCGCACCTGGTCCGGGAAGTCGCCCCAGCCGGCCGGGTCGGCGATCATGGCGCGCACCCGGTCGGCCAGGTTGGTGGTGAGCGGCAGCCGCCCGCCGCCATAGGCCGGCACCCTGGGCGCATCGACGCCCTTGGCCTTGCGGGCGTAGACGGTCATCTCGCGCACTTCGTTGAACTCCAGCATCTCGCCGGCGAAGATGAAGGTGTCGCCCCGGACCAGGCCGTTGACGAAATACTCCTCGACCTGGCCCAGGTTGCGCCCGCCGGCGCGGACTTTGAGCATCTGGGCCTCGACGATCACGCCGGCGTTCATCCGGTGCTGGCGGGCGAAGCGCGGCCCGGCGATATGGTAGCGGCCCTGTTCGTCGACGCTCAGCCGCTTGAAGCGTTCGTAGGCGCCGAGCGCGTAGCCGCCGGTCGCGACGAAATCCAGCACGTCGTCGAACACGCGCCGCGACAGGCCGGCATAGGGCGCGCAGCGGCGCACCTCGGCGAACAACTCGTCGGCGGTCGGCCGGGCGCTGCAGCACAGGCCGACCAGATGCTGGGCCAGCACGTCGAGCCCGCCCTCGCGCGGCGCCTCGCCGTCCAGTTCGCCGGCATGGACCGCCTCGATGGCGGCGCGGCTTTCCATGAATTCGAAGCGGTTGCCCGGCACCAGGATCGCCCGGCTCGGCTCGTCGTAGCGGTGGTTGGCCCGGCCGAGCCGCTGGAGCAGCCGGCTGGCGCCCTTGGGCGCGCCCATCTGGATGACGAGGTCGACGTCGCCCCAGTCGATGCCGAGGTCGAGGGAGGAGGTGCAGACCACGGCGCGCAGGGCGCCGCGCGCCATCGCGGCCTCGACCTTGCGGCGCTGCTCGCGCTCCAGCGAGCCGTGATGCAGGGCGATCGCCAGCCCGTCGTCGTTCATGCGCCAGAGCTGGCGGAACACGATCTCGGCCTGGCCGCGCGTGTTGACGAAGACCAGCGTCGTGCGGTGGGCCCTGATCTGCGCGTAGACCGCGGGCAGCGCGTGCAGCGCCATATGGCCGGACCAGGGGATGCGCGCTTCGGAGTCGACGATCGAAATGTCCGGGTCCGCGCCCGGCGGCGCCTGCACGATGTGGACATCCTCGCCGTCCGCATCGGCGGCGAGCCAGCGCCGCGCCGCGGCCTCGTCATGCACCGTCGCCGACAGGCCGATCCGGCGGGCCTCCGGCGCCAGCGTGGCGAGGCGCGCCATGGCCAGCGCCAGCAGGTCGCCGCGCTTGCTCGGCATCAGGGCGTGCAGCTCGTCGACGATCAGGCAGCGCAGCCGGCCGAACAGCCGCGCGGCGTCGGCATAGGTCAGCAGCAGCGATAGGGATTCCGGCGTCGTCATCAGGATGTCCGGCGGCCTCTTGCGCTGGCGCGTGCGCTTGGCGTGGGGCGTGTCGCCGGTCCGGGTCTCGCAGCGTATGTCGAGCGCCATCTCGCGCACCGGCGCCTCCAGGTTGCGCGCGATATCGACGGCGAGCGCCTTGAGCGGCGAGATATAGAGGGTGTGCAGGCCGCCGAAATCGCGCTCCAGGCTGCCGCGGCCGGAAAGACCGATCAGGCTCGGCAGAAAGCCGGCCAGCGTCTTGCCCGCCCCGGTCGGCGCGATCAGCAGCGCGTCCCGCCCGCCCTGCACCGCCGCCAGCATCTCAAGCTGGTGCGGATGCGGCGCCCAGCCCCGGCCGGCGAACCAGTCTGCGAAGTGTTGCGGAAGTCCGGAAGCGGCGGGCGCGTTCATGAGGGTGGGCGCATTCGACGGCGGCAACGGCGACTGCCCCAATGGCGGCCGTTGCCTTGAAGGATCCGCGTTCAGATCATGAGGGGTCGAAGCTGATCCGGAGCCTTGTGCCGGTCGCCAGGGCGACCCGTTCGAGCGTCCGGGTGGACGGGTACATGCGCCCGCTCTCCAGCCGGGCCACGACCGATTGCGTCGTTTTCATGCGCTTCGCCAGCTCGGCCTGCGTAAACCCGGCCCGCGTGCGCGCCTCGACCAGCGAGCGTGCGAGCTCGAATTCCGCACCGATCCGGTCATACGCCGCGCGGTACTCCGGATCGCGGCTCCATTTCTTGTGCAATTCGGCAATCCCGGTCATTCGATAGCCTCCCGTGCGCCTTTCAGCGCCAAACGGATTTCCCGGCGCGGCGTTCGCCGGGTCTTCTTTACGAACGCGCACACCACGACGACCCGCCGCCCGCGACGTAGATCGCGCGCGCTATGCCGTCCCGCCCGTGCAGGCGCTTCTCCCGGAGCGGACCGGTCCGATGCCGGACATGCGGCGCCCCGACCCGCTCCGGGCCGACTGTCGCAATCAATCCGCATATTCGTGCGAACCGTGCGCACATTTCGGCGGGTAGCGCGTCGAGCTCCTCGTCCACCGTTTCGTTCAGAGTTTCGACGCGCCATTCCTATGCCCGATAAATTATAGCTATTTTGCTATAATTCCAAGGCCTTTCGGTTCGAAAGGGCATCGCGGGGTTTTGGCATGCTTCGCAGATTCACCGCTGCGCCGTCTCCCAATCCTCCGCCACATAGGCCGGCGCGTCTGACGGCGGCAGGGGGTCGCGGCCGCGGATGGCGTCGGCGGCCTTTTCGGCGATCATGATGGTCGGCGCGTTGAGGTTACCGGTGGTGATCGCCGGCATGATCGAGCTGTCGACCACGCGCAGCCCCTCCATGCCGTGCACCCGGCCCTGCGGATCGACCACCGCCATCGGGTCGGTGCCCATCTTGCAGGTGCCGCACGGATGGTAGGCGCTCTGGACGGTCTCGCGCACGAAGGCGTCGATCTCGTCGTCGCTCTGCACGGCGTCGCCCGGCGCCAGTTCGTCGCCGCGATAGGGGTCGAAGGCCGATTGGGCGAAGACCTCCCGGGTCAGGCGCACGCAGGCGCGCATCTCGGTCCAGTCGTCCTCGTGGCTCATATAGTTGAAGAGGACCTGCGGCGCGTCCCGCGGATCGGCCGAGGCGAGGCGGACCGTGCCGCGCGACTTCGAGCGCATCGGCCCGGCATGGGCCTGGTAGCCGTGGCAGCGCACCCGCTGGCTCATGTCGTAGGACGCCGCGAGCGGCAGGAAGTGATACTGGATGTCGGGCCAGCGCACGCCCGGCTGCGAGCGGATGAAACCGCCGGATTCGAAGTGGTTGGTCGCGCCGAGCCCCGACCTGAAGGCGATCCAGCGCATGCCGATCAGCGCCTTGCCGAGCAGGCCGACTGCCGAATGGAGCGTGATCGGCTTCGTGCAGGCCTGCTGGAGATAGAGTTCCAGATGGTCCTGCAGGTTTGCGCCGACACCGGGCAGATCGTGGACGACCTCGATCCCGTGCTCCTGCAGGTGCGCGGCCGGGCCGACGCCGGAGAGCATCAGGAGTTGCGGCGCGTTGATCGGCCCGCCGCTCAGGATGACCTCGCGGCGCGCGTGGGCGGTGCGCAGCCCATCGCCCTGCCGGTATTCGACGCCGCACGCGCGCCGGCCGTCCAGCAGCAGCCGGGTCGCCAGCGCGTTCTTGGCCACGGCGAGGTGGGCGCGCCCCGTCGCCGGATCCAACGCCCGTTTCAGGGCCGGTTTCAGGTAGGCGTTCGCGGTGCTCCAGCGCCGGCCGCGATGAACCGTCATGTCCATCGGCCCGAAGCCTTCCTGGCGATAGCCGTTCATGTCGGCGGTGCGGCCGTAGCCGGCCTGCTCGCCCGCTTCGATGAAGGCGCGGTAGAGCGGGTTGGCCATGGCGCCGCGCGAGGTGTGCAGCGGGCCGGAATCGCCGCGATAGTCGTCGCCGCCGCCGGCGAAGCTCTCGGCCTTGCGGAAATAGGGCAGCACCTCGGCATAGGACCAGCCGGGCGCGCCGCCCGCGGCCCAGCCGTCATAGTCCAGGGCGTTGCCGCGGACATAGGCCATGCCGTTGATCGAGGAGGAACCGCCGAGCACCCGGCCGCGCGGGCAGTGCAGGCGCCGCCCGCCCAGATGCGGCTCGGGCTCGGTCCAGTAGGACCAGTTGTAGCGCTCCCGGCCCTGGGCGATGGCGAGCGCCGTAGGCATTTGCAGGAAGATGCTGCGGTCGCTGCCGCCGGCCTCGAGCAGCAGCACGCTCGCCGTGCCGTCCTCGGTCAGCCGGCTGGCGAGGACGCAGCCCGCCGAGCCGGCGCCGATCACGATATAGTCAAATGCCCGACCGTCGCTCATCCGGGTATCCTTCCGCCCCGGCTATTGCGGCAAATTGGCCGCCATGATAGCCGTAACGCCCCCCGAAACGCCGTCAGGGAGCGCGAATCGGGGACCGTAATCGGAGGAAATTACCATGACAAGACGGGTGCGACTGGCGGCTCTGGGCGCCGTTTCCGCCATGCTGTTTTCGACCGCCGCCTGGGCGGCCGATCCGGCATCCTGCAAGAATGTCCGCTTCTCCGACGTCGGCTGGACGGACATCACCTCGACCACCGCGGCGACCTCGGTGGTGCTCAAGGCGCTGGGCTACAATCCGAGCGCGAAGGTGCTGTCGGTTCCGGTCACCTACAAGGGCCTCAGCAGCGGCGAAATCGACGTCTTCCTAGGCAACTGGATGCCGACCATGGAGGGCGACATCAAGAAGTACCGCGAGAACGGGACGGTCGAGACCATCGCCAAGAACCTGACCGGGGCGAAATACACGCTGGCGGTCAACAAGCTGGCGGCCGACGGCGGCATCAAGAGCTTCGGCGACATCGCCAAATACAGCAAGCAGCTCGAAGGCAAGATCTACGGCATCGAGCCGGGCAACGACGGCAACCGCCTGATCCAGGACATGATCGCGAAGAACGCTTTCGGCCTGAAGGGCTTCAAGGTGGTCGAATCGAGCGAAGCCGGCATGCTGGCCCAGGTCGTGCGCGCCAACCGCAAGAAGCAGTGGATCGTGTTCCTGGGCTGGGAGCCGCATCCGATGAACGCCAAGTTCGACATGACCTATCTCGCCGGCGGCGACGACTGGTTCGGACCGAATTTCGGCGGCGCGGAGGTCTTCACCAACGTCCGCAAGGGCTACGCCAAAGACTGCCCGAATGTCGGCAAGCTGCTGAAGAATCTCGTGTTCACGCTGGCGATGGAAAACGAGATCATGACCGCGATCATCGATGGCAAGCAGGAGCCGCAGAAGGCCGCGACGGCATGGTTCAAGAAGAATCCCGGCATCCTGAAGGGCTGGCTCAAGGGCGTGACGACCCTGAGCGGCGGCGACGGCATGGCCGCCGTCAACAAGGCGCTGGGCCTCTAGCAGACCTTCCCGCCCTACCGGCAACCGCGCAGGCGGGGCACCCGCCGCCGTCTGCGCGGCCGCCCGGACGGCGGGCGGGAGGGCCAACAGGGCCGCCCATGCCTTCCGGGGGGTAGTCCTTGGACTGGCTGACAGACGAGAAGATCCCGCTCGGCAGGTGGATCGAGACCTTCGTGGATGTCCTGCTGGACCACGGGGCCTGGTTCTTCGACTACCTGTCCGATGCCCTGGAATTCTTGATCGAGGGCGTGACCGGCCTTGCGCTGGCCATGCCCTCGCTCCTGCTCGTCGCCCTGCTCGCCGGCTTCGCCTTCTGGCTGCACCGGTCGTGGAAGCTGGCTGTCGCCGTCCTCCTCACCCTGCTGCTGGTCATCAACCTCGGCTACTGGCAGAACACGGTCCAGACCTTCACCCTGATCCTGTTCTCCACCCTGATCTGCATCGTCGTGGGCGTGCCGGTCGGCATCGCGGCGGCACACCGGCCCTGGCTCTACAACGCCATTCGCCCGGTGCTCGACCTGATGCAGACCATCCCGACCTTCGTCTACCTGATCCCGACCATGATCATGTTCGGCCTGGGCGTGGTGCCGGGGCTGATCTCCACGGTGATCTTCGCGATTCCGGCGCCGATCCGCCTGACCCATCTCGGCGTCTCCGGCGTGCCCCGGCCGCTGATCGAGGCCGGCGAGGCCTTCGGCGCAACCCGGCGGCAGCTGCTGTGGAAGGTCGAGCTGCCCCACGCCATGCCGACCATCATGGCCGGCGTCACCCAGTGCATCATGCTCAGCCTGTCCATGGTCGTGATCGCGGCGATGGTCGGCGCGCCGGGCCTCGGCGTCCCGGTACTGCGCGCGCTCAACACGGTCAACATCGCCAAGGGCTTCGAGGCCGGGCTCGCCATCGTCATCGTCGCCATCCTGCTCGACCGCATCTGCAAGCAGCGCGGCGGCGGCACCGGACAGCGGGGCTGAGCCATTCACGCGATCGAGCTGAAGGATGTCGATATCCTGTTCGGCGGCGACCAGCGCGCCGCCCTGCAGATGCTCGACAGCGGCAAGGACCGGCAGGACATCCACGATGCGACCGGCGCGGTGGTCGGCGTCGCCGGCGCCTCGCTCGCCGTCCGCCCCGGCGAAATCTGCGTCCTCATGGGCCTGTCCGGCTCCGGCAAGTCGACGCTCATGCGCGCGGTCAACGGCCTGTGCCGCGTCACCCGCGGCGCGGTGCTGGTGCAGGACGGGGCGGGCGCGCTCGACATGGCGGGCTGCGACGCCGCCACGCTCCGGCGCATGCGCATGGAGCGCATCGCCATGGTGTTCCAGCAGTTCGCCCTGCTGCCCTGGCGCACGGTGCATGAGAATGTGAGCTTCGGCCTGGAACTGCGCGGAACCAACCGGGCCGAGCGCGACGCCATCGTGGCCGAGAAGCTCAAGCTGGTCGACCTCGACCGGTGGGCGGAGAAGTATGTCCACGAACTGTCCGGCGGCATGCAGCAGCGCGTCGGCCTCGCCCGGGCGCTGGCGACGGATTCCGATATCCTGCTGATGGACGAGCCTTTCTCGGCCCTCGACCCGCTGATCCGCGAGCATTTGCAGGACGAACTGCTCGATCTCCAGCGCCGGCTCGGCAAGACGATCCTGTTCGTCAGCCACGATCTCGACGAGGCGCTCAAGCTCGGCCGCCATATCGCGATCATGGAGGCGGGCCGGATCGTCCAGTTCGGCGAGCCCGAGGAGATCGTGCTCAACCCGGCCAACGCCTACGTCGCCGAATTCGTCGCCCACATGGACGCGCTCAACGTGCTGCGCTGCCGCTCGCTGATGACGCCGGTCGCCGACATCAGGCGCGACGGCGAGACGCTGCGGCTCGACTGGTCCGGCCTCAACCGCCTCAGCCTCAACGACAAGGGCGAGCCGGTGGAAGCCAGCATCGAGCCCGCGCCGGCGGCGATCCGGCACTATACGCCGGAGATGGATACCTCGGCGCTCGCCGGCGACACCATCTGCGCCGCGACGCCGGACCTCAGGATGCGCACGGCGATCGAGTTGCGCCACTGCACCGGCCGGCCGGTCCTGATGATGGAGGAAGGCCGGATGATCGGCGTGATCGGCGACGACGAAATCTACCGCGGCCTGATGAGCCAGGGCAGCGCCGGGGTGCCGGCGGGCGGCGGAGGCGGCGGGGGCGAGGTCTAAACCTCCGAAATTGCCGTATGGGCGTGCTGCGGATTTGTCAGCAGAACATTTCGGATTGCCGTTCGGCCTCCTCGAACGGATCGTCCGACGATTTTGGCTGGCGCGTTTGCTCCCGGATGTGCCTGACGCTCGCGCCGGCGACATAGTGGCGTCCGCGTCGTTCGCCGCGGGCTTCGAGAAGACCCGCGTCCACGAGATTTTTCAGATCGCGGCTTGCCAGGTTGTTCGAAATATCCGCCGAGGCGCGATAGGAGGAATTCCGCACCCGGATTCCGGTCGCCGCTTCGAGCAGCGCCATGACCGTCCTTTCGTGAAGCCCGTGCCTGTGAACTTCCACGGCAAACGCGTCGTACAATCTCTCCCATTCCCATGTTCTGCGCAGCAGCGTCTGCGCCTGCCGGTAGTGGCCCAGGATACAGAACCGAATCCAGGGCCGGCTGTCGCGCTGCGGGTTCCAGCCGCCGCCGCCGACTTCGCCCAGCACGTCGTAGTAGGCCTGCTGGTTCCGGCCGATATATTCCTCGATGCTCGAGAAGATCGGCGCCACGATCCCCTCGTTGGCGAGCACCGCGGTCTGAAGGCAGCGTGCGACCCTGCCGTTGCCGTCGGAAAACGGATGAAGCATGGCGAGGTTGAGGTGGACCATCGCGGCCTTGACGATGATCGGCGGCGATTCGGGATCGTTCAGGTAGTCGACGAGTTCGTCCACCAGCGGCTCCAACGCATCGCGGTCGACGCCTTCATGGACGATCTCGCCGGTTTCGGAGCTCCGCACGCAGACCCATCCCGGCCGGAAGTTTCCCGGGTTGGCGTCGAGGTCGTGCTGCGTGATCATGAAATGGACCGCCAGCAATACATCCGTGCTGAAAACGAAGCTGTCGTCGCGGCATCGCTGCAGGATGTAATCCATCGCGGACCGATAGCCTTCCACGGCCTGCCAGGTGGCCTTGTCAGCGTCTCCCGGCTCCTCGTTGTCCACGACCGCGATCGCATCCTCGGTGGAAATGTTGATCCCCTCGATGCTGTTCGACGCGCGCATGGCGCGGGCGCGGGTCAGGCGCGCCAGAAGGCCCGTCCATCGGCGGGGCGATTGCGCGACATAGTATCGAAGGTCGTGGCGCATCGCTTCGATCCGGTCGAGAACCCGCCGCTCGTCCGGACCGGGCGCCTCGTAGCGGAACAGCATGCAACATATCCATTATGCAACCGATCTTAAATCAGTTATTAACTGATATTACGTCAGTTTGCAACTGTATATGATGCATGGCGGGCAGCGATGCCGGCCTTTTTGCAGGGAGCGCCCGCCTGGAGTCCCGCCCTAAGCGCCGGTTTCTCCGTTCCAATCCTCCCGCAACCATCCATGCTTCCCCGGCCGACCGGAGGGAGAGCCGGGGTCCAGAGTCGTTTGGTACGGCCTCTGCTCGTGGCTCTGGTCCCCGGATCGGCCTGCGGCCGTCCGGGGCAACACGATGTGAACGGCTTCAGGCTCGAAGCGAGATCGAGCCCCTGCGCCTACCCGTTCCACCCGAACACCGGCCGGCGTTTTTCCAGGTAGGCGGCGATGCCTTCTTCGAGGTCGCCGGCCTCCCTGGCGCCGAGGCGCAGGTCGCGCAGGGTCTCCGGCTCCTCGACCGCGCCGGCGGCGATCTCGCGCAGGGCGCGCTTGGCGAAGCGGATGCTGTACTGGCTGTTGCGGCACACCGAATCGAGAAACGCGGCGGTCTCGCGGTCGAGGTCGTCGGGCGCATACACCCGGTCGGCGAGGCCCCACTCGCGCGCCGTCTCCGCGTCGATCAGCCGGCCGCTGAACAGCAGGTCCTTCGTTTTCGACGGGCCGATCGCCTGGGCGACCCGCCGCGTCGAGGCCATGCTGTAGCAGATGCCGAGCCGCGCCGGCGTGATGCCGAAGCGGCTCCCGCTGCTGCAGAAGCGCAGGTCGCAGGCGATCGCGAGCTCGACCCCGCCGCCGACGCAATCGCCGTGGATCAGGGCGATCGCCGGCTTCGGGCAGTCGGCCAGCGCCCCGGCCGCCCCGCCCACCGCGTTCATGTAGGTGAGCGCCGTGTCGCGGCTGCGGAAGCGCTCGTGGAACTGGCCGATGTCGGCCCCGGCGGCGAAGGCCGTACGGTCGACGCCGCGCACGACGAGCGCCTTGACCGCCGGATCGGCCGCCGCCTGCGCGACCAGCGGCGGGATCGCCTGCCACATTTCCAGGCTGAGCGCGTTGCGCTTCTCCGGCCGGTCGAGCACGAGATGGGCGACGGCCCCCTGGCGTTCGGGGCCGGTTTCGAGGCGGACGTGGCGGCTGGCCGGCGCGGCGGATTCCAGTGCGGTTTGCGATACGCTCCCCGATTCAGTCCCCGATTCAATCCCCGATTCGTTCATCACCCGGCGCTCCTTCGGTTGCGCGGCGAGGGTGCCGGGACTGTCATGAAATGTCATGATTCGTCATGCCGCGCCCCCGGGGCCTGTTTCCGGGGTGGCAAAGAAGGGTAGCGGTGAGTCCGGGAAACGTCATGAAATGTCATGATCCGTCATGATCTGTCGGGGCAGGCGGCGGAGTGCGGCGCCGGCGGGCGGAGCGGGGAATATGGGCCCTCGCCCCGGAATTTCAAGAACATAACCGGTACAATTCGCGGTCGCCCGGGGCCCGCGTCCGCCCGAATGCCGGGCCGGCCCCCTGCCGGGCCCCGTGCCGCGCCCCCTGCCGCGCCCCTTGCCGCGGGGCGCGCGCTGCGCTATCGCTCCCCCGCCGCCGCCGCGCCCCCATCGTCTAGCGGCCTAGGACGCCGGCCTCTCACGCCGGAAACAGGGGTTCGATTCCCCTTGGGGGCGCCAATTTTCCGGACCGGGCGGGATGGAGGAGCGGGCGGGCTGCCCTCACCTCCGCCGCAGCGACGGGTCGGCCAGCGCCGTATCCTGGCCCGGCGGGGCGTCGTCGATGGCGTCTTCGAGGCTGAAGACCTCGCGCCATTCCTCCGGCGGGCGGATCGGGCCGCCAGGGCCGTCAGGGACGACGCGGTCGAGGCCCCAGTAGATCTCCAGCCAGTGGCCGTCCGGGTCGCGGAACTCGACGGCGACCTGCGCGCCGGCGCGGCGCCGGCCCTCGAACAGGATCGCGACGCCGTTTTCCTCCAGCCAGGCGCGCGCCTTCAGCACCTCGTCGATGGTCGCGACCTCGAAGGCCAGGTGGTGCAGGCCCGCGCGCTCCCCAGCCGGCGCGCCGCCGCCGACCAGGGCGACACCGTGATGGTCCGCGTTGCAGCGCATGAAGACCATGCCGCCGTCCATCATCGTGTCCGGATAGACGTCCGAGACCCGGAAGCCGAGCACGCGGGTGTAGAAATCGACCGAACGCTCCAGGTCGGCAACATAGAGCACCACATGCCCGATCTTGCGGATGTCGAAGGGCAGCGCCCCGTCCGGCGCCTTGCTGCGCAGCCCCTGCGCCCACGGCCCGGCCAGCGCCTCATAATCGATCACACCGCGCGGCATGGGTGCCTCCTGGTTCGTGTGCCGGCGCCCTCCGTATCCTTCCCCCTCTTCAGAGGGGGAAGTGGCCGAGCGCAGCGAGGTCGATGGGGGTGCCGTCGACACGTCCCGGCAAGCGCGTTACGGCGCTGCACACCTGACGCCACTTCACCCCCACCCCGATTCTTGTCCGGGCCTCCCCCTCTGAAAAGGGGAGGAATACGGGTTCAGCATTGTAGCGCCCGATGGCGCGGCCGGAAAGAAACCCGCCCTTCGATACGCCCCGGCCGGGGGCCGGGGCTACTCAGGATGAGGGTGAAAGGGGTAAATTCCACAAACCCCTCATCCCGAGTAGGCGCGCGCCAGCGCGCCGTATCGAGGGGCGTATCGAGGGAGCCGTACCGAGCGCCTGCCCTGAGCCTGTCGAAGGGCCTGCCCTGAGCTTGTCGAAGGGGCACGCAATCGATGCTATGACTGCGGGCGCCGGGCAAGCGGGGCAGGGCGATGAGCGACAAGACGATCCTCGTCGTGGGGACCTACGACACCAAGAACCCGGAGCTCGCCTATATCGCGGCGCGGATCCGGGCGCTCGGCGGCGGTGTGCTCACCATGGATATCGGCGTGAAGGGCGAGCCGGCGGTTCCGGTCGACTTTTCGAAACACGCCGTCGCCGAAGCCGGCGGCAGCTCGATCCGCGAAGCGCTCGATACCGGCCACGAGAACGCCGCCATGCAGATCATGGCAAGGGGCGCCGCCGCGCTCGCCGCACGGCTGCACCGGCAGGGCAGGGTCCACGGCGTCGTCATCCTCGGCGGCACCATGGGGACCGACGCGGCGCTCGACATCTGCAAGGCGCTGCCGCTCGGGGTGCCGAAATATGTCGTCTCCACGGTCTCCTTCTCGCCGCTGATCCCGCCGAGCCGGCTGTCGGCGGACATCCAGATGATCCTGTGGGCGGGCGGCCTCTACGGGCTCAACTCGGTCTGCAAGGCGACGCTCAGCCAGGCGGCCGGGGCCGTGCTCGGCGCCGCGCGCGCCGCCGAAGCGCCGGCGGGCGGGCGCCCCGTCGTCGGCATGACCTCGCTGGGCTCGGCCTCCATGCATTACATGAAGACGCTGAAGCCCGCCTTGGAGGACCGCGGCTACGAGGTCGCGATCTTCCACGCCACCGGCATGGGCGGCATGGCCTTCGAGAGCATCGCGGCGCAGGGCGGCTTCTGCTGCGTCATGGATTTCCTGCTCGTCGAGGTCGGCAACCGGATGATGGGCTCCATCGTCGAGGCCGGGGAGGACCGGCTGCTGGGCGCCGGGCGGGCCGGGGTTCCGCAGATCGTCGCGCCGGGCTATCTCAGCCTGGTCCACGTCCCGACCTGGCAGGAGACGCCGGCGCGCTTCGCCGACCGCTCCTTCCACACCCACAACCGGCTGATCAAGTCGGGCCTGCTCACCGCGGACGAGCGCCGGGAGATCGCCCGCGAGGTCGGCCGGCGGCTGGCGCAGGCCACGGGGCCGGTGCATTTCATCCTGCCCAACGAGGGCATCGTGGAATGGGACCGGGCGGGCTACGAGGCCCACGACCCGGCGGGCATGGCGGCCTTCGCCGACGCGCTGCGCAAAGCCGTCCGCCCGCCCGTCCAAATGACCGAGTTGGACTGCCATATCAACGACGCCGAATTCACCGAGACGGCGCTGGAAATCTTCGACACCTGGGCCGCCGACGGCACCATCGGGTGAGGGTAATGGGAGAGGAGAGGGCGCCACCCGCATCCCCCTCCCGCCGTCATTTCGACCGACCGGAGGGAGTGGAGAAATCTTTCCGGTACAGCGCTTCGTCTCCTGCACCGCGCGGGAAAGATATCTCCGCTCCGCAGTCCTGCGAACTGCTCCGGTCGATATGACGGCAGAGGAATCAGGAAGGACGGTGCCCTACCCCGACACCGCGACCAGGCGTTCCAGCTTCTCCGGGTCGTCCTGCAGGGCTTTCGACGGGCCGTCGTAGACGACGCGGCCGCGGTCGAGCACGATGGTGCGCTCGGCGAAGTTGAGGGCGATGGCGCTGTTTTGCTCGACCAGCACCATCGCCACGCCAGCCTCGTCGCGCAGCGCCGCCAGGATGCGCACCAGCTCCTCGACGATGACCGGCGCCAGGCCTTCGGTCGGCTCGTCCATGAGTAGAATCCGCGGGTTCGCCATCAGCGCGCGGGCGATCGCCAGCATCTGCTGCTCGCCGCCGGACAGCTGGTTGCCGTCGTTGCCCAGCCGCGCTTCCAGCTGCGGGAACAGGGCGAAGATGCGCGCGTCCGTCCAGTCGTCCGCGCCGCCGCCGCTGCCGCTTCCGACACCCTTTCCGCCACCCTTTCCGCCACTGGGCCGCGCCCCGATCTCCAGGTTCTCCCGCACAGTGAGCGACGGGAAGATCTCGCGCTCCTGGGGCACATAGCCGATACCGGCGACCGCCCGGCGGTGGACCGGCAGGCGCGAGATGTCCTGCCCGGCGAAGCGGATTGCGCCGCTATGCAGGGTGGTGTGGCCCATCACCGTCGCCAGCAGGGTCGTCTTGCCGACGCCGTTGCGCCCGATCACGGCGACGCTCTCCCGGTCGCCCAGGCTCAGCGACAGGTCCTCCAGCACCCGGGTCGCGCCGTAGCCGGCGGTCACCGCGTCGAGGGCGAGCAGCGGCTCAGCCATGCCGCTACCCATGACCGTGGCCCAGATAGACGGCGCGGACCCGCTCGTCCGCCGCGATCTCGTCCGGCGGGCCGGAGGCGAGCACGGCGCCGGAGACCAGCACCGTGATCCGCTCGGCGAAGCGGAACACGACATCCATGTCGTGCTCGATGATCATGATGGCGATATCGGCCGGCAGCGCCGCGATGGCGTCGAGGATGATGTGGGATTCGGCGCCCGGCACGCCGGCCGAGGGCTCGTCGAGCAACAGCACCCGCGGTTCGAGGGCGAGCGCGATGGCGATCTCGACCAGGCGCTGGCGGCCGTAGGGCAGTTCGTCGATGGTGCGGCCGGCGTCGTCCCGCAGCTGGACCATCTCGACCAGCCGCTCGGCCTCGGCGACGACCTCGGGCCGGCTGCCGACCGGGCGGAACAGGCCGGTCGCCACGCCCATGCGCTCGGCCACGGTCAGGTAGATGTTCTCCAGCACCGTCAGCCCGTTGAACAGGGTGTTGATCTGGAACGTGCGCACCAGGCCGTGCTTGACCCGCTCGTGCTCGGCCAGCCCGGCGATGTCGCGGCCGTCGAGCAGGACCGCGCCGCTGGTCGGCGGCAGGGCCCCGGTCAGCAGGTTGACGAAGGTCGTCTTGCCGGCGCCGTTCGGCCCGATTACGGCGTGGCGCGCGCCGGGCTCGAGCGCGAAATCGATGTCCTTGGCCACCACCAGGGCGCCGAAATTCTTGCACAGCCCTTTCGTCTCGAGGACGGCGGTCCCGGGACCATCAGTCATGCGCTGCGCTCCCGGAAGCGCCGGATCAGCGGGTCGAACACGCCGAGCAGGCCGCGCGGCGCGAACAGCACGGTGAGGACCAGCGCGACGCCGACGACCAGCTCCCAATAGGGCGGATCGGTGCCGAGCACGGTCTCGGTCAGGTTCTCCAGGATGGTGAACACGGTGACGCCGATGAAGGCGCCGTAGAGCCGGCCGGTCCCGCCCAGGATCAGCATGATCAGGATGTTGCCCGAC
Organism: Rhodospirillaceae bacterium; assembly: GCA_011523655.1. GTDB lineage: Bacteria > Pseudomonadota > Alphaproteobacteria > Bin65 > Bin65 > Bin65. The sequence goes on along the minus strand of WTGH01000060.1, from coordinate 116,163 downwards.
ATCTCGAACTCGTAGACGCCGATCGTGATGTTGCCCTGGACCTGGACCCAGATCGCGCCGGCCACCCCGGCGATCATCGCCGCGATGACGTAGACGTGGCGCATGCGCTGCTGCACCGGCGTGCCGATGGCGTGCATGCGCCGGACATTCTCGCGGATGCCGACCAGCGAACGGCCGAACGGCGCGTGGACGACGGTGCGGGCGACGAGGAAGCCGAGCACCAGGAAGGCGAAGGCGTACCAGTAGTTGGTCGTGTAGTAGAGCACGTCGAACGGGAACAGGCCGAGGATGGCGCTGTTCTCGAAATTGATGCCGTCGAAGCCGCCGGTGATGTCGTCCAGGTCCTTGGCCAGCTCGTAGAGGATGATCCCGAGCGCCATGGTCAGCATCAGCAGTGTCAGTTCCCTCGTGCGCAGGATGATCCAGCCCGAGACCCAGCCGAGGAGGCCGGCGGTCACCGCCCCCAGCGCAAGGGCGGAGATCGGCTCCTGCCAGCCGGCGTCGGCGAGGAGCGCAGCGGTGTAGGCCCCGGTGCCGAAGAAGGCGGCGTGGCCGAGCGAGACGATCCCGGCATAGCCGACGATCAGGTCGAGGGAGATCGCGAACAGGATCAGCACCAGGATCTGCGTCGCCAGCAGCCGGTAGCCGGGGAACAGGAAATAGACGGCGATCGCGATCAGCCAGGGCAGCAGTTCGATCACCCGGAATCGGTGGGCGCGCAGCAGGGCGGCCGCGGCGGCCCCGTTGGTTCGTACGGCTGTGGCTGAGGTCGGGGCGGTCATCTCACGCCTTCCCGAACAGGCCGTGCGGCCGCCACAGCAGCACAATGAAGGTGACGCCGTAGATGAAGAAGCCGCCGCCTTCGGGCAGGAAATACTTGCCGGCGAAATCGATGATGCCGAGGATCAGGGCGGCGACGAAGGTGCCGCGGATATTGCCCAGCCCGCCGACCGCCACGACGATCAGGAAGATCACCAGATATTCGAACGCGAAGACCGGCTTCAGGCCGCCGAGGATCTGGATGCCGAGGCCGCCGCCCAGCGCCGCCATGCCGCTGCCCAGCGCGAAGATGATCGTGAACAGCCGCCCGGTCGGGATGCCGCAGGATTCCGCCATGCGCCGGTTGTCCACCGCGGCGCGCACCTGGGCGCCGATTTTCGTGCGCTCCAGGCCGAAAAACAGCGCCGCCACGATGATGCCGCCGGCGACGATCATGAAGGCGCGGTAGACCGGGATGCTCTTGAAGCCGAGGTCGACGTCGCCGAGCAGGATTTCCGGCAGCAGGATATTCTGCGGGTCCGGCCCCCAGACGAAGGAGACGCCGGCGACCGAGGCGAAGACGATGCCGATGGTGAACAGGACCTGGTCGAGCTCCGGCCGGCCGTAGACATGGCGGTAGAGCAGCCGGTCCATGACCGCGCCGAGCGCCGCAACAAGAAAGAAGGCGATCACCAGGGCGAGCAGGTAGGGCACGCCCATCGGCGCCACCAGCTTCACCGTGATGTAGCCGCCGACCATGGCGAAGGCGCCGTGGGCCAGGTTGACGAAGCCCATCAGCCCCATCGTGATCGACAGGCCGACCGAGATGATGAACAGCAGCATCGCGTAGGCCAGGCCGAACACGAGGATCGTGGTGGCGATATCGAGGGCTGCTGCCATTAGAGATGGTGCAGGTAGGGGCGGCGAGGGAAAGAGCGATCCATCAGACCGGCCGGCGCGGCCCGTTCGGCCGCTCCCTCACGTCATATCGACCGGAGCCCCGGATCAAGTCCGGACGGAGCGGAGATATCTTTCCGGTACGGAACAGGGTCCATTGCACCGTGCGGAAAGATTTCTCCACTCGCTTCGCTCGGTCGAAATGACGGTTCCGGCGCCGCGCGGACTGACGGATCGATCCCGAACCGCTACTTGCCGCAGCGGCCGATCTTCAGCTCCTTGCACTTGTCTTTCACGGCCTCGAAGGTCTTCAGCTTCTTCTGTTTCAGCACGCCGTTTTCCTCGTAGACCTGGGCGACGTAGACGTTCTGGACGATTTCGCGGGTTGCCGGATCGATCGTGATCGGGCCGCGCGGGCTGTTGAACTTCCAGCCCTTCAGCGCGCCGATGGCGCTTTCGGCGGTGATCTTGCCGCCCTTGGCCGACTTGATGATGTGGAACACCGCAGCCATGCCGTCATAGCCGCCGACGCCGACGAAGTCCGGCGTCGACTTGGCGCCGTAGGCCGCCTTCCACGCCTTGACGAACGCCTGGTTCTCCGGCGTCGCCAGATCGGCATGGTAGTGGTGCGCCGTGATCACGCCGACCGCCGCCTTGCCCATGCCCTGGAGCTGGGTGTCCTGGGTGATGTCGCCGGGGCCGATCAGCTTGACGCCGGCCTTGCGCATGCCGAGCGACAGATAGGTCTTGGCGACGCCCGCGGCATGGTTGCCGGCCGGCACGAAGACATAGAAGCAGCCCGGCTTCTTGTCCTTGACGCGCTGGAAGAAGGGCGTGAAGTCCGGCGCCTCGCGCGGGCCGCCCATCGGGATCGAATCGACCACCTTGCCGCCGGCCCCTTCGAAGCCGCGCGCGAAGGCGGCGACGCTGTCCTTGCCCGGCGGATAGTTGGTGTAGCCGGAAATCGCCGTCTTGCAGCCCATCTCCTTGGCGGCGTGCTCGCCCATGATGTAGCCGGCCTGCCACATGGTGAAGGACACGCGCGCGATGTTGGGCGACATGTTGGTGATAAACGCCGTGCCCGCGTTCATGATGACGAACGGCACCTTGGCCGCGGTGACCAGCGGCGCGATCGACATGGCGTTCGGCGAGAAGATGACGCCGCCGAGGATCTCGACCTTCTCGCGCGCGATCAGCTCCTGCGCCGCCGCCTTGGCGATCGGCCCGCCGGGGCGTTTCGAATCGCGCACGATCAGCTTGATCGTGTCGCCGCCCAGCTCCTTGGCGTGCAGTTTCAGATAGAGCCGCGCGCCCTTTTCCATCTGGTCGCCGAGCTGCGCCGCGCCGCCGGATTTCGGCGCGATGAAGCCGACCTTGATCTCCCGCGCCTCGGCCGCCGCAGCGAAGGCGACGGCGCCGGCGAGAGCGAGTCCGGTGGTGACCCTGAACATGGCACTCCTCCGTTTCGATTTTGTTGAACGGACAGGTTAGCGGATTTCGCTACTTTCCGCACCGGCCGATCTTCAGTTCCTTGCACTTGTCCTTGACCGCCTCGATGGTCTTCAGCGTCTTGTGGCGCAGGGTGCCGTTATCGTTGACGACCTCGGCGACATAGATGTTCTGGACGATGTCGCGCGTCACCGGGTCGATCGAGATTTTTCCGCGCGGGCTGTCGTGGGTCCAGCCTCTCAGCGCCTTGATCGCGCCGTCCGCGGTGATCTTGCCGCCCTTGGCCGACTTGATGACATGGAACACCGCGGCCATGCCGTCATAGCCGCCGACGCTGACGAAATCGTTCACCGCATCCTTGCCGTATTCGGCCTTGAACGCCTTGCGGTATGCCGCGTTGGCCGCATTCTCGAGATCGGCGTGATAGTGGATGGCGATGGTCGTGCCGGCGATGGCCGGACCGATGCTCTGCAATTGCAGATCGTGGGTGAGGTCGCCGGGGCCGATGAACTTGATGCCGGCCTCCTTCATGCGCAGGGCGAGGTAGGTCTTGGACGCGCCCGCGGCATGGTTGCCGCCCGGCACGAAGACGTAGAAGCACCCCGGCTTCTTGTCCTTCACCCGCTGGAAGAAGGGCGTGAAGTCCGGCGCCTCGCGCGGGCCGCCCATCGGGATCGAATCGATGACCTTGCCGCCGGCGCCCTCGAAGCCGCGCTTGAAGGCGGCCACGCTGTCCTTGCCCGGCGGGTAGTTGGTGTAGCCGGAAATCGCCGTCTTGCAGCCGAGCGCCGTCGCGGCGTGCTCGCCCATGATGAAGCCGGCCTGCCACATGGTGAACGAAACCCGGGCGATGTTCGGCGACAGGGTGGTGATCCAGGACGTGCCGGCGTTCATCACGACGAAGGGCACCTTGGCGGCGGTCGCCAGCGGCGCAATCGACATGGCGTTGGGCGAGAAGATGACGCCGCCCAGGATCTCGACCTTCTCGCGCGCAATCAGCTCCTGCGCCGCCGCCTTGGCGATCGGCCCGCCGGGGCGCTTGGAATCGCGCACGATCAGCTTGATCGTGTCGCCGCCAAGTTCTTTCTCGTGCAGCTTGATATAGAGGCGCGCGCCCTTTTCGAGCTGCTCGCCCAGCTGCGCCGCCCCGCCGGATTTCGGCGCGATGAAGCCGACCTTGATCTCGCGGGCCTCGGCGGCGGCCGCCAGCGCAAGGCTGCCGGCGAGGATCGTTCCTGTCGTGAACCTGAACATGCGATTCTCCCTTCGGTTTCCGGCGGCCGGATCGGCACTGTGGCCCGCGCCGCCGCGTCGCCGGCCATTTCTACGGGCCGAACCGCCCGCTCCGCAACCCGCTATCCGGGCGGGGCACTTGCCGGGCGGGTTACCGGCGCTACACTTTGGATGTCGCGTCAACGCGGTCATTCCGGCCGCGCTGCGTGACGCCGGCGCGGCCGGCCCGCCGCGGGCGCGCCCACCCTGACGTGCTGGAGCAGGCGATGAACGACGTGCTGGAAAGATTCGAAGAGGACCTGAAGCAGGCCGAGGCCAGGGCACGAGGCGAAGGCCCTCCCGAAGTCGAAAAGACTGAAACGCCGGAACTCGACGTCAGGGCGATCCGGGCCGGCACCGGCCTGTCGCGGACCGATTTCGCCAGGAGCGTCGGTGTCGACGAGGCTACGTTGCTCGATTGGGAACTCGGCCGCCGCCAGCCGGAAGGGAATGCCCGTGTCCTGCTTGCCATGATCGCAAAGGATCCGCAGATCGCGCACCGCGCCATGGGCGGCGACTCCGCGGACCGGGCGGGCGGTACGGACTTCACCGGGGTAAAGCCATGAGCGGCCGGAAGACCGCGCTTGTCGTCAGCGCCCATGCGGCGGATTTCGTCTGGCGCTGCGGCGGCGCGATCGCACTGCACCAGGAACGCGGCGTCGAGGTCACGATCGTCTGCCTCTCCTTCGGCGAGCGCGGCGAGAGCGCCCGGCTGTGGAAGCAGGAGGGCGCGACGCTTGACGGGGTGAAGGCCGTGCGGCGCAGCGAGGCGGAGAAGGCCGCCGAGGCGCTCGGCGCCCACGACCTGATCTGCTTCGACCTCGGCGACTATCTGCTCACGCTGGACGAGGCGGCGAAAAACCGGCTGGTCGACGTGCTGCGCGCGGTGCAGCCGTCCTTCATCCTGACCCATTCCAAATATGACCCGTACAACACGGACCATATGGCGACCATGGCCTTCACCATGGAGGCGCGGATGATCGCCCAGGCCTGGGGCCACAATCCCGGCGAAAAAGTGCTCGGCGCGCCGCAGATGTACCTGTTCGAGCCGCACCAGACCGAGCAGATGGGCTGGGTGCCCAACGTGTTCCTGGACATCACGCCGGTCTGGGAGAAGAAGCGCGCCGCCATCGAGTGCATGGAGGGCCAACACCATCTCTGGGCCTACTACACCAACGTCGCCGAGAACCGCGGCAACCATTTCCGGCGCAATTCCGGCGGCATGGCCGGAGGACGGGACTGCAAATACGCCGAGGGCTTCCAGGCCGTGTTCCCGCGCTGCGTGGACGAGCTGTGATGGGCGTCGTCGTCCGCAATATCGAACGGGCCGATCCGGCGGTGATCGCGGCGCTGGGGGAATGCGGCGTCGCGACGGTCCACGAGGCCCAGGGGCGCACCGGGCTGCTCGCCTCCGCCATCCGGCCGATCTATGCCGGCGCGGCGGCGGCGGGCTCGGCCGTCACCATCCTCGCGCCGCCGGGCGACAACTGGATGGTCCATGTCGCCATCGAGCAGCTCCAGCCCGGCGACATGCTGGTCCTCGCCGTCACCTCGCCGTCCGACGCCGGCTATTTCGGCGACCTGCTGGCGACCTCCGCCCGCGCCCGCGGCGCGGCCGGGCTGGTGGCCGATACCGGCGTGCGCGACGTCAAGGACCTGACGGCGATGTGTTTCCCGGTCTGGTCGCGGACGGTGTGTGCCCAGGGCACGGTGAAGAAGACGCCCGGTTCGGTCAACGTGCCGGTGGTCTGCGCCGGTGCGCCGGTCAGGCCCGGCGATGTCGTGGTCGGCGACGACGACGGCGTCTGCATCGTCCGGCGCGAAGAGGCCGCCGAGGTGCTGGCGAAGGCCCAGGCCCGGATCGCCAATGAAGACGAGAAGCGCCGGCGCCTCGCCGCCGGCGAACTGGGGCTCGACATGTACGGCATGCGCGGCGACCTCGAAGCCGCCGGGCTGAAATATGTCTGAGGCGTTGCCGGGCGGCGTGCGCTGCCTGTGGATGCGCGGCGGCACGTCGAAGGGCGGTTATTTCCTCGCCGAAGACCTGCCGGCGGACCCGGCGGCGCGCGACGCCTTCCTGCGCCGGGTCATGGGCTCGCCCGATCCGCGCCAGATCGACGGCATGGGCGGCGCCGACCCGCTGACCTCGAAGGTCGCGGTGGTCTCGCCATCCGATCGCAACGGCGTCGATGTCGATTACCTGTTCCTTCAGGTCAGCGTCGACGCACCGCTGGTTTCCGATGCCCAGACCTGCGGCAACATCCTGGCCGGGGTCGGCCCCTTCGCCATCGAGCGCGGCCTCGTGCCGGCGCGCGCCGGCGAGACTCCGGTGACGATCCATCTGGTGAATACCGGGCAGACGGCCGTGGCGACCGTGCAGACGCCGGGCGGGACGGTCCGCTACGCCGGGGACGCAAGGATCGACGGCGTGCCGGGCGCCGCCGCGCCGGTGCCGCTGCAATTCCGGGACACCGCCGGCGCGACCTGCGGCGCGCTGCTGCCGACCGGCCGGGCATGCGACCGGGTCGACGGGATCGAGGTGACGCTGATCGACAACGGCATGCCCTGCGTCGTGCTGCGGGCGGCAGACGCGGGCATCGCCGGAACCGAGAGCCGCGAAGCGCTGGACGCCGACGAGGCGCTCAAGATCCGGCTCGAACGCCTGCGCCTCGCCTGCGGCCCGCTGATGAACCTGGGCAATGTGGTCGCCAAAACGGTGCCCAAGATGACCATGGTGAGCGCGCCGCAACACGGCGGGGCGATCAACACCCGGACCTTCATCCCGCACCGCTGCCACGCGACCATCGGTGTGCTCGGCGCGGTCAGCGTCGCCACGGCCTGCCTGCTGCCGGAATCGCCTGCCGCGGCGCTCGCCGCCCTGCCGCCGGGCAACCCGAAGACGCTGGAAATCGAGCATCCGTCCGGGCAGACCTCGGTGATCGCCGCGCTCGCCGACGACGGCAGCGTCGCCTCGGCGGCCATCCTGCGCACCGCCAACAAGTTGATGGACGGCACGGTCTTTGCGGGCTAGCACGGGCGCGCCCGATCCTGCGGAAGGACTGCCGCCCATGACCCGTATCCATATCCAGTTCTCCCTGTTCTCGGCCTTCTACTCGCCGCTGATCGCGACCATGGCCGGCGGATTCCTGGCCGAGGAGGGGCTGGAGGCCGACTGGTCGGTGTCGCCGCCGGGCGTTTCCGCCATCGCAGCGCTCAAGGACGGCTCGGCCCATGTCGTCCAGTCGGCGCTCAGCCAGGCCTTCGGGCCGTTGTCGAAGGGCGAGGCGCCCGGCGTCGTCCATTTCGCCCAGATCAACGAGATGGACGGCTTTTTCCTGACCGGGCGGGAGCCGGATCCGGACTTCGACTGGCGCAGGCTCGAGGGCGCGGAGGTCGTGCTGTTCGGCGGCGGCCAGCCGCTCGCCATGTTCAGATATGCCTGCCACAAGGCCGGCATCGATTTCGGGAAGATCGACGCCATCCATCCCGGCGGCGCCGCCGACATCGACCGCGCCTTCCGCGACGGGCAGGGCGCCTATGTCCAGCAGCAGGGGCCGTTCCCCCAGCAGCTCGAGGCCGACGGCATCGGCCATGTCGTGGCGCAGGTCGGGCTCCAGGTCGGCCGCTGCGGCTTCTCCAGCCTGTGCGCCCGGCCGGACTGGCTGGAGACCGATATGGCAAGGGCTTTCACTCGCGCCTACCGCAGGGCGCGGGTGTGGCTCAACGAGACGCCGGCGGCCGAGGTCGCGCGCGCCGAGGACTCCTTTTTCCCGGACATCGACCTGCCGGTGCTCGAACGCTGCATCGCCACCTACCAGAAGCTCGGCTGCTGGGCGCCCCATATCGAGATCACGCCCGAGGCCTTCGAGGCGACGCTGGATATCTACGAATACAACGGCCTGATCGGCGAGCGCTTCGCCTACGACCGGGTCTGCGCCCGCCCGCCGGAGGGCTAGGCAGATGTCCCGCTATGACGAGATCGACCTCGACAGTCTCGGCCCGGAACAGCAGGCGGTCGCCGACGCCATCGCCGGCGGCCCGCGCGGCTCATTGCGCGGGCCGTTCGTGCCCTGGCTGCTCAGCCCGGGGATGGCCGATCCGGCGCAGCGGCTCGGCGCCTTCCTGCGCTTTCGCACCGTCATTCCGCAGCGGCTCAAGGAACTGGCGATCCTGTTCACCGCCCGCCGGTGGGACGCCGGTTTCGAATGGAGCGTCCATGCAAAGCTGGCGCTCGAAGCCGGCTTGCCGCGCTCGGCTGTCGAGGCGATCGGCCGGGGCGACACGCCGGACTTCGCCGATGACGACGACGCGCTGATCTGGCGGGCCTGCCGGGAGATGTACGAGACGCGCCGCTTCTCCGATGGAACCTTCGCCGCGCTGAAGGCGCTGCTCGGGCCGCAGGGCGTCGCCGAACTGGCCGGCCTGCTCGGCTACTACGCCCTGGTCTCGATCACCCTCAACGCCTTCGAGGTGCCGGCGCCGGACGACGACGCGGTCCCGGAACTCGCCGAGATCGCCCGGTAGCGCTGCGCCGTCCCGGGCCCGCTCAGAACAGCCGGCCGCCGTCGGGCACGTCGCGGTCGACGCCGATCAGCACGACCTCGCCGTCTGCGTCCGGGAAGCCGAGCACCAGGATCTCCGACATGATGTTGGCGATCTGCTTGGGCGGGAAATTGAGCACCGCCGCCACCTTGCGGCCGACCAGCTCTTCCGGCGCATAGTGCGCCGTGATCTGCGCCGAGGATTTGCGCGTCCCGATGACGTCGCCGAAATCGACCGTCAGGATATAGGCCGGCTTGCGGGCCTTCTCGAACGGCTCGGCGGTCAAAACCGTGCCGACCCGGATATCGACCTTCTCGAAATCCGTCCAGGAAATGGTGTCTCCAACCGCGCTCATGGGCGCGTTATAGCAGCCCCGCGGGCGGAGTTCCCGAGCGAATTGCCATGCTCAGACTTTGGCGGTGGAGGCGGGGCGATCTTCCACCTCCTCCAAGGATTCATCTGCGAACTGGCCTCGCGTTACAAAGGATATCCTTCCCCCTCTTCAGAAGGGGAAGTGGCCGAGCGCAGCGAGGTCGATGGGGGTGCCGTGTCTGTCCGAAGAGAGCCGCCTTGCGGCGGCGCGCGTTTGGCGACGCGCCACCCCCACCCCGATTCTCGTCCGGGCCTCCCCCTCTGAAGAGGGGGAGGGATAGCGCCTCGAATGGGCGCGGATTTTCGCAGGGCAGTCCTTGGCGGAAGGGTATTCGCTTCGGATTCGTGTCAGGCCGCCGGTGCCGGTTCGGCGTCGGGATCGAGGGCATCGTCCGCGCCCCGCCGCCGGCCGAAGGGCGAGCGCATGGTGGCGAACTGCTCGGCCCGCTTCAGGTTGCGGTCTAGTGCCGCCATCGTCTTCGCCATGTCATCGCTGTCGTCGCGCAGCCAGACGTTGACGGTCGCCGCGAAGACGACCGCCAGGCCCTTGACCCGCAGGCCGCCGAGCCAGCCCGCCGTGCCGATGCCCGCCGCTTCGAGCATCCAGCGCATGGAGCGCAGCAGCCGGCAGCCGCCGCACAGGATTTCGGCAACGCCGCCGCTCCCGGCGTCGCGCACCACGGCGCGGAGGCCGTCCTTGTAGGGATTGAGCGCATCGAAGCGCTGCATGAGGATATCGAACAGCCGGTCGCGGTAGGAGCCGTCCTCGTCGCCGGATTGCTGCGCCCCGGTCAGCACGATCCGGTCGATATGGCGGACGAAGCCGTTGAGCAGCGCTTCCTTCGAGGTGTGGCGGGCGTGCAGGTCGGCCAGCGACAGGCCGGCCTCTTCGGCGATGTCGGCAAGCCTGGTCCGGCGCCAGCCGATGCCGGCGGCCGCCCGCATGGCGGCGGCGTAGATGTCGCTGTCGGCAATCTTCTCCTGGGCCATCGGTCGCTCCTTGAAGCTGTTGAGGGGAAACTGCCGGAGGATGTTCTCCTATTGTAGCACGAAATCCGGTCGCACCGGTTCCAATTCTCGGCCGAGTGTGCGATTTTCGCCGGGTCGGGCGGTGCCCAACGCGCCGCCCGGCGCACCGTCAATGCGCGCCGCCCGATCGTTCGAAGGCGGACAATCCGGTTTGACGCCATGCACCGGCCCGGACCCGGATACCTGTTTCGCAAGCGCGGACCGCTGCTCTCCGTGTCGGTCGAGGAGGAGCGCGACCTCGCCCGGCGCAGCCAGGCCGGCGACCGCGAGGCGTCGGACCGGCTGCTGCGCGCGCATCTGGCCTTCATCGTCAGCATCGCGCGGAAATACCGGCGCTACGGCGTGCCGATGAACGATCTGGTGCAGGAAGGCTCGATCGGCCTGCTGCACGCCATCCGGAAATTCGATCCGTCGGCAGGCGCCCGGCTCTCGACCTATGCGCGCTGGTGGGTGCGTGCGGCGATCCAGGATCATGTCGTGCGCTCCTGGTCCCTGGTGCGCATCGGCACGACGGCGGCGCAGAAGGCCATGTTCTTCCACCTGCGCCGCAAGATGGCAGAAATCCGGGGCGGCCCCGACTCCGTGACCGGGAACCCCATGACCGAAGAAAGGCTGCGCCCGGTCGCGCGGAAATTCGGCGTGCCGCTAAAGGAGGCGATGGCGCTGGCCCGGCGCGCGGCGGAGAAGGACCGGTCGCTCAACCAGCGCGTCCGCGCCGACGATCCGGCCGAGTGGGGCGACCGCCTGGCCGACGAGCGGGAAAGCCCGGAAGACGCGGCGGCCGGCGCGAGCGCGGATCGGTTCCGCCGCGGCCTGGTCGCCAAGGCGCTCAAGTCGCTGAGCGGCCGGGAGCGCGCCATCATCGCCGCGCGCTTCATGGCCGACACGCGCAGGACCCGCGGCGCCATCGCCGCCGATCTCGGCATCTCGCGCGAACGGGTCCGCCAGCTCGAAATCTCAGCCCTCGGCAAGCTGCGCCGCCTGCTCGGCCGCAAGGGTTTGGAGGCGATTTAGCACCGAGGTTGCGCGACCGGAAATTGTGCGGCCGTCGGAGGCTGCGATGCCTTTCTATGCGGCCTAACGCCAAAGAATGGTCAGCCAGACTACGCTACCTGTTGATTGTAACCGGAGGAACCGGCAAAGGCGATGCCTGTCACAAAACGAATAGTCTGTCTGGCAAACTCCAGAAAGCTTAGTGGTCGTTGCGTCGCCGGCAAGGAAATTTCCGGACGGGAAGTCAGTAGCTGGATACGCCCTGTGAGCGCACGACCCAATGAAGAGGTATCGGAGCACGAACGCCAATACAAAGATGGTAGCGATCCGCGAGTACTGGATATTATCGATATTCCACTCTTGGAAGCGCGGCCAAGAGGATATCAATCTGAGAACTGGCTAATCGATTCCGATCAATATTGGGAGAAATGTGGACAGTTGAAATTTGATGATATTGACAAATTTATTGATTCCGATGCGCCTTTGTGGGACAATCGTTCAAGCACCTATCACGGAAAGCGCGATAGAGTTAGCGTCGACAATGTTAAATCGGTGACTAGTTCCCTTCGCCTGATATCGGTTGATAAACTTACGCTTTCTGTCTTCGCTCCCGGGAGGGATTTTGGCAATCCGAAGCGTCGTGTTCAGGCGCGATTCCGGTATTGTTCGTTTGAGTACAGGCTTCGCGTCACGGATCCGGTCTACGAACGGCGTTACTTGGCAATGTCCGATCAAGAGCACCAGTTGGGCAAGTGCTTCCTCACCATCAGTATCGGCGAACCTTGGGAGGGGTATTGTTACAAGCTGGTCGCTGCTATCATGGAGGGCGAGCCAAGGACCGCGACGGCATGACGAACCGCACGATCTTTACGGTTGGACACTCGATCCACCTGATTGGAACATTTGTCAGCCTTTTGCGCCAGCATGCGGTTGCCGTTGTGGCCGATGTCCGTTCGTCGCCCTACAGTCGCTATAATCCGCAATTCAATCGGGAATCCCTCAAGGAAAGCCTTAAATCAAAAGGTATTGGGTATCTGTTTCTGGGCAGGGAGCTCGGTCCGCGCGTCGACGATCCCGGATGTTATGCGAACGGCAGGGTCAAATATTCTCGTCTGGCGGAACGGCCGGCATTCCGTGACGGCGTCGAACGGGTCGCAAGGGGCGCTGAAACGCACCGGATTGCGCTCATGTGTGCCGAGAAGGAACCGCTTGAGTGCCACAGGACGCTGCTGGTCGCGCAAGCCCTCGCGGCACGCGGACTGCGCGTCGATCACATTCATGTGGACGGCAGTCTTGAAGGCCACAGCCAGGCCCTGGAGCGTCTTCCGGACATGGTCGGCCTCCCGCGAGACGATCTGTTCCTGTCGAAGGCGGATATTCTGAAGGAGGCGCTTGAAAGGCAGGAAGAGCGCATTGCATATCAGCTGCCAGACCTCGGCTTGGTCGAATAGGGTGGAATTATGCGCGTATTCACGATCGGCTTTACAAGAAAAAGCGCTCAAAAGTTCTTTGAACTCTTGCGTTCGTCTGGAGCAAGGCGCGTCGTCGACGTAAGACTCAATAATGTTTCGCAGCTTTCCGGATTTGCCAAACGTGACGATCTCCGGTTCTTTCTGAAAAAAATTTGCGAAATCGACTATGTTCACCTTCCCGAACTTGCTCCGACGCAAGAAATGCTTAACGACTATAGAAAGAATCATAAAGATTGGTCCAGATACGAAACGAAGTTTCTGGAACTAATGAAATGCCGTCGCATTGAAGAGACAATTTCCAAAGAAGCCATTGCAGATGGATGCCTCTTGTGCAGCGAAGAAAAACCGCATCATTGTCATAGAAGGCTGGTGGCCGAATATCTGCAGGATCGCTGGGGTGATTTTGAAATTAAGCACTTGAGTTAGGCAAGGTGGAATTACTGCTGCCTTGCTGGTAGTGGTTCAATTTTCCGCTCGATTATTTGAACCGACACCTGTTTGGCGGTTGACGAGCCAGTCGTTCCGCAACTATTTGCCGAAAGGAACGGACCGTATCCGTTGTTGGACGAATCTTCGAGAACTCCGTTCGGTTCGGGGAGGCGATACGAGATCCCTGCCGGAGAAGGCGTCGCCGGTTTCCTGCCAGCCCGACGGCGGCTATGGGTTCACGATCTCCAGTCCGAGGGTGCGGACCAGCTTCGGCACCTCGTCGAGGATGAAGGCGCGGAAGGCGAGCGCCACCGGGCTCGGCACGGTGTCGCTCCGGCTCAGCAGGCCCACCACGCGCCACATATTCTCTTCGGCCAGATCGAGGGCGACGACGTCCTCGGGCAGGTCGACCGCCGCCAGCGCCGGCAGCAGGGTGACCCCGAATCCCGACTTCGCAAGCGCGAGCAGCGACGTCACGTTCCGGACATACATCGACGCCTTTTCCGACAGGGCCTTGTAACCCGGCGCGTCGATCGTGTCGGATGCGCCATTCAGAATCAGGCCCTGGCTCTCGAGGTCGGCCCATTCGACGAGTTTTCCGGCCGCCGCCAGGTCGCAGCCGGCGTTGCAGATGACCTTGAAGCGGTCCCGGAACAGCGGTTCGAAGGCCGCCGTCGTTCGGGAGAGCGGCCGGCCCGCAATACCGAGGTCCGCCTGTCCGGATTCGACGGACCTGAGAACGTTCCGGCTGTCGGTGTCCAGAAGTTCTATTTCAACGCCGGGCCGGTCGAGCACGAAGCGGGGCAGCAGCGAGGGGACGAGATTGGCAGCGACCGAGGGGACGGACGCCAGAGTGAGGCGGCCAATCCGGTTCCTGGCATAGGCGTGAATGCCGTCGATCATCCGGTCGTAATTCTGGATCTGGAGGCGTCCCGTCTCGAGCATGAACGCGCCGAGAGGCGTCAGGCTGCTCTTTCGGTCGGTCTCGAACAGCGCGCCCCCGACTTCGTGCTCCAGTTGCTTGAGCGTCATCGAAACCGCCGAGCCGGTCCGGCACAGCCGTTCGGCCGCATCCCTGATGTTGCCGGCTTCGGCCACGGTGACGAAGGTCCGCAGGGTCTCCAGTTTGATCATGGCCGTCGCGCTTCAGAAAATTTGAAGAAAATGGTATGAATTTCGATTCGATTGAATTTCGGTTACAAGCGCGCCGCCGCTCCTGCCTGCGGACGTTTCCGGGTGCAGCTTCAGAAAATTTCAAATTAAAATCAATTATATCGAATTGCTTGAAGCAACGCACCCTTCCATTCTGCGCGACGGGACCGTGACGCCGGGCCGGAAGCCACAGAGAACGAACCGGAAATCTGTCGCCGGTTGCGGCGTTCGCGGTTGAGAGGTTCCGGCGGGAATGCGGCGCGCAGGGGCGTTTCCCCCCGGGCGAACCCGAGGCGCCGCCGGCGGCGGTGAAACCGGCCGGCGGATGCGCGACCGTTGTGCCGCCCGACTCTCTTTAATTCGATGGTTCGGGCGAAGCAGGTCGCGTATCCGGATGGCCCCGCCATTATCGCCGCGGTGCCATCGGCGATCTGCCGAATCGAGACAAACCCAGGGAGAAAATGAAAATGCGAATTCCAAGACTGACCCTCGCGGCAGCGGCCGTCGCGGCCATTGCCGCGGCGCCGGGAACCGCCCAGGCGGCGACCGGCTGCGGCACCAAGGACGAGATCACGATCGCCAGCATGACCTGGATGTCGGGAATCGTACTGGCGCAGACGGCCCACCGCATCCTGACCGCGGGCTACGGCTGCAACGCCAAGCTGGTGCCCGGCGATACGGTGCCGACGGCGACCAGCATGCTGACCAAGAACAAGCCCCATATCGCGCCGGAGTTGTGGATCAGCACCGCCTCGTCGATCTGGGAAAAGATCAAGAAGAAGGGCAACGTCTACAAGGCGGGCGACGTATTCAGCGAAGGCGGCAAGGAAGGCTGGTGGATTCCGGACTATGTCGCCAAGGCCAACCCGGGCCTCAAGTCCATTGGCGATCTCAAGGATCCGAAATATGCCAAGCTTTTCGTCGAGGCCCAGAGCGACGGCAAGAGCCGGCTCTATGCCTGCCCGCCGGGCTGGGCGTGCGAGATCATCAACGGCAACCTGTTCAAGGCGCTGGGGCTGGCGAAGGCCAACTACCAGCTGTTCTCGCCCGGCTCGGGCGCCAACCTGAAGGCGTCGATCGCGCGCAGCGTCACGCGCAAGAAGCCGATCCTGGCCTACTATTGGGGCCCGACGGCCGTGATCGGCCGCTACAAGCTGGTGCGCCTGAACATGCCGGCCTACGACGCCAAGAGGTTCCTGTGCCTGACCGACCGGAACTGCGCCAACCCGCAGGTTTCGGGCTGGAAGGCCGGCGAAGTCGCCGTTGCGGTGGTGACCAGCCTCAAGGAGAAGGCGCCGAACGTCGCGGCCTTCCTGGGCAGGATGCAGGTGCCGAACGCGGTGATCAACAGCGTGCTCGCATGGGGCGACGACCGCAAGGCAAACCCGGAAGCGGTAACCGACCATTTCCTGAAGACGCAGCAGGCGGTCTGGGCCAAGTGGGTGCCGACCGACGTTGCGGCCAAGGTGAAGGCGAGCCTCAAGTAAGTCGAGGCGCTATCGCGTCTATCGGCCGGCGGGCGTCCATCCGGGCGTCCGCCGGTTCGTTTTCGGGGCCGGGGCTTACCGATTCGACAGGCCGGCGGTAAGGTCGGCGTCGCCGGCCGCCGCCGGCGCGCTGCGCTTGCCCCCGGCATCGCGGCTGCGGCGGCCGCAGACTCCGCGGGGAGGCGGTACAGGACATGGCGCAGGAATTTCCCGAACTGCTGAATATGCGGGCGGTCCGCATCGGCATCGACGATTCGTTCAACTGGATCGTGGAGCACTGGAGCGAGACCCTGGAGGAGATATTCCTGCCGATCGTCCATCTGTTGCGCGCGATCGAGGATTTCCTGCTCTGGATGCCCTGGTATGTCGTCATTCTGGCGATCGCCGGGCTCGGCCTCGCGGCGACCCGCAGCAAATGGGTCGCCCTGGGGCTCGGCGTCATGACGTTCCTGATGGGTTTTTTCGGCCTGTGGGAGCCGGGCATGAAGACTATCGCCTTGATGCTGACGGCGACCCTGCTGGCCGTGATCGTCGGCATCCCGATGGGCATCCTGATGTCGCGGTCCGACCGGGTCGAACGCATCACGCTGCCGGTGCTCGACATCATGCAGACGATGCCGATTTTCGTCTATCTGATCCCCTTCGTGATGCTGTTCGGGCCGGGCAAGATCCCCGCCCTGCTGGCGACCATCGTGTTCGCCGTACCGCCAGTCATCCGGCTGACCAATCTCGGCATCCGCCATGTCGACCGCGAGGTCGTCGAAGCCTTCACCGCCTTCGGCGCGACCCGGCGGCAACTGCTGTTCGGCGTTCAGGTGCCGCTGGCGCTGCCGACGATCATGGCCGGGATCAACCAGACGACGATGATGGCGCTCTCCATGGTGGTGATCGCCTCGATGATCGGCGCCGGCGGCCTCGGCTACCAGGTGCTCCAGGGCATCCAGCGCCTGGAGATCAGCCGCGGCCTGCTTGCCGGACTCGCCATCGTGTTCCTCGCCGTCATCTTCGACCGCATCGCCCAGGCCTACGGCAAGCGCATGCAACAGCACCTGCATCTGGGGCACTGAACCGATGACGGATCGGGAAACCAAGATCGGGATCGAGAGCGTCTACAAGATCTTCGGGCCGGACCCCGCAAGCGTGCTCGACCGGGTCAAGGGCGGCGCCGGCAAGCAGGAACTGCTCGAGGAAACCGGCCACACCATCGGCATCCGCGATGTCAGCCTCGATATCGGGGAAGGCGAAATCTTCGTCGTCATGGGCCTGTCCGGCTCGGGCAAATCGACGTTGATCCGCCATATCAACCGGCTGATCGAGCCGACCGACGGGCGCATCCTGGTCGACGGCGAGGATGTGCTGCAACTCGGCCCGGAGGCGCTGCGCCACCTGCGGCGCTTCAAGATGAGCATGGTGTTCCAGCGTTTCGCCCTGCTGCCCCACAAGACGGTGCTCGAGAATGTCATGAGCGGGCTGAAGATCCGCGACGAGGGAAAGCGGGCCGGACGTCCGGGCGGCGGCGCGGTCGGGCGGCTCGCCGGACAGTTGGGATTGGCGCGCGGCGGCGACTCCGGCATTCGCGACCGGGCCCAGGCCCAGGTCGAAATGGTCGGCCTGCAGGGCTTCGAGAACCAGTATCCCAGCCAGCTCTCCGGCGGCATGCAGCAGCGGGTCGGCCTCGCCCGGGCGCTCGCGACCGATGCCGAAGTGCTGCTCATGGACGAGGCGTTCAGCGCGCTCGATCCGCTGATCCGCAACGACATGCAGGATCAGTTGATGCAGATCCAGAACAGCCTCAACCGCACCATCGTGTTCATCACCCACGATCTCGACGAGGCGCTGCGCATCGGCGACCATATCGCGATCCTGCGCGACGGCGAATTGCGCCAGGTCGGCCCGCCGGAGGAAATCCTGATGGCGCCGGCCGACGATTATGTCAGCCGGTTCGTCAAGGACGTGAATCGCGGCCGGGTCATCACGGTCGGCAGCATCGCCGACGCGTATCCGGCCGTGGAGCTGGGCAAAGCCAGCTTCGCCGACGCCCTTGCCCGGCTGGAGGCCAGCGAGCGCAACACCGTCTACGTCTGCGACGGCGCGGGCAGGCCGGTCGGCGCGATCACCGCGGACATGGCCCGGGACGGCAAGGATCTGACCGGGCCGATCGCCGACGATGCCAGGCTTGCGCCGGTCCTGACCGTGGACGGCGCCGCCGTGATCGAGGACATGCTGCCGCTCGCCATGAAAAGCGAGGTGCCGGTCGCCGTGCTGGACGGTCAGGGCGCGCTGGTCGGCGGCGTGCCGCGGCGTACGGTGCTCTCTGCCCTGGTGCGCCGGACGGAATGAAGGGCGCCGCCGCCCGGCCGGTTCACCGCCGCTCGGCGAAGAACTGCCTGAGCAGTGCGGCGGCCTCGCGTTCGCCCAGCCCGTCGTAGATGTCCGGCCTGTGATGGCAGGTCGGCTGCTCGAACAGCCGGCCGCCGTGCAGCACCGCGCCGCCCTTCGGGTCGGCCGCGCCGAAATAGAGCCGGTCGAGGCGCGCGTGGGCGATCGCGCCGGCGCACATGGCGCAGGGCTCCAGCGTGACATAGAGGTCGCAGCCGGTGAGGCGGCTCCGGCCGAGGGCGTCGGCGGCGCTCCGGATCGCCAGCATCTCGGCATGGGCGGTCGGGTCGCGCCGCGCCTCGGTCTCGTTGCCGGCCCGGGCGACGATCCGGCGCTCCTCGCGCAGCAGGATCACCGCGCCCACCGGCACCTCGCCGCGCTGCGCCGCCGCCCGCGCCTCGTCGAGCGCCAGCGACATCGGGCTGGCGTCTGCGGGGATGCGGCTGTCCGGTTTCGTGACCATGCCGCCTTCGTGACGCCGCCGGGCGCCGCCGGTCAAGCCCCTTCGCGCGCCGGCGCGGGCGACGCTGCGCCGGGAGTCCTGTAGTCCGGATTGCCGGCCGGGCTCCGGGGACGGGGCCCGTTCCGTCAGCCCGGCGCAACCGTCATTCGCCGCCCGGCCTGGGCATGCGATATCCGATGCCGCGTTCGTTGAAGATCCAGGTCGGTTTCGACGCTTTCTCGCCGAGCTTCGCGCGGAGTTTCTTGATGAAGTTGCGCACCAGATCGAGATCGCCCGATTCGCGCCCGGACCAGACCCTGCGCAGCAGGGTATCGTAGGTCACGACCCGTCCCGCGTTGAGCGAGAGGACGCGCAGCAGTTCGTATTCCGTCGCGGTCAGTGTCACCGGGCGCCCGGCCACCGCGACCTGGCGCGCCTCGTACCGGATGGTAAGCGTGCCGAGCGAGAAGGGCTCCGGCCGGGCGATCCGGCGCAGTGCGGCCCCGACCCTGGCCGTGAGTTCGGTCGGCGAGAAGGGCTTGACGATGTAGTCCACCGCCCCTGCATCGAGTGCCCTGGCGACGGTTTCGTCGCGGCCGTAACCCGAGATGAAGATGACCGGAAGGTCGCCGAGTTCGGGGACGCTTTCCATCAGCGCGATGCCGTCGGTCCCGGGCAGCATGAGGTCGAGCAGGACCAGGCGGGGCTTCTCGGCCCGGATAACCTGGGAAAGATCCGTATGGTCGCCCGTCACCAGGGTGGTGTAGCCGGCCGCCGTGAGCGCGTCGCGCACGAAGCGCAGCGTCAGCGGGTCGTCGTCCACCACCAGGATGCGGGAGGCCTCACGGGGTTCCGGACTCCGGGCCTGCGGGTGGGCGTCCGGGTCTGCGGCCTCGCCCGGAGCGGCGCTCCTGGCGACCGGGAGGGTAAACGTGAACCGGGCGCCCTGGCCGGCTCCGCCGCTCTCGGCGCGGATGCGGCCCCCGTGCGCCTCGACGAGGCCCCGGCAGATGACGAGCCCGAGACCCGTGTCCGCGATTGCGCGCTCGCCGCCGCCCGCCGCGCCGGCATACTTGCGGAACAGCTGCGGCAGCCGCTCGGGCGCGATGCCCCGGCCTCCGTCGGAGACCGCGACCGCGACGTGGACGCCGTCGCGCGTGGCCGAGACCCGGATCGGGGCGGACTCCGGGGAGTGCTGCGCGGCGTTGGAGAGAAGATTGTTCAGGACCTGCACGATGCGCCGCCGGTCGGCCATGACCGGGGGCAGGTCCCGCGGCAGGTCGATGAGCACGGTATGCCGGCCGCCGCCGGACAGGAACGTGGTGCGCGCCCGGTCCACCAGCGTGGCCAGCTCCGAACGCTCCGGGGCGACCGAGAGCGTGCCCGCCTCGATGCGCCCGGCGTCGAGCAGGTCGCCGATCAGGGCGCGCATGTGGTCGGCCTGGTCGTGGATGATGCGGTGAAACTCGTGCTGCTCGGCCGAATCGATCTCCGCCGAGGATTCCAGCAGGGTGGCGGCCGAACCCTTGATGGCGGTGAGCGGCGCGCGCAGTTCGTGGCTCACCAGGCCGAGAAACTCCGCGCGAAGCCGCTCCAGCTCCTCGATCGGCGCCAGGTCCTGTATGGTCACGACCATGGAAGCTCTCCCGTCGCCTTCGGCCGGGATCGGGGTCACGTTGATCAGCGTGCGCACGCTGCGCCCGTCCGGCACCGAGAGCACGACTTCCTCGGAGCGCAGCTTCTCGCCGGTATTGAACTGCGCGGCGATGGGAAACTCGCTCAAGGACAACTTGCGGCCGTCAGCGCGGCTGAAGGACACGGTATTCAGCAGTTCCTCCACCGGGCGGCCCGCCGTGCGCAGGCTCTCGACGATGCGCCGCGCTTCGCGGTTGACCGAAACCGGCTGGCCGCTTACGGCATCTAACACTGCGACGCCGACCGGCGAGGTCTCGACCAGCGCTTCCAGGTGAGCCCGCGCCCGTCTCTCGTCGCGATGGGTGCGGGCATTGTCAATGGCTGCCGCCGCCTGGCTTGCGAACAGGAGCAGGATCTCCTCGTCCTCGTCGGTGAACTCGGGCATGCCTTCCTTCCCGGCGAGGAAGAAGGTGCCGACATGCTCGCCGCGGTGGCGCATAGGCGTGCCCTGAAATGCCTTGCACTGCATCAGGTCCGCCGAGAAGCCGAGCGAGGAAACGAATTCGGGCAGGTCTGTGAGCCGGATCGGGCCGGGCAGGTTGCAGAAATGCGCAAACAGTTCGTGCATGTCCGGCCGCTCGACGAAGCTGCGCTCCTCGTCCGCGGTGAAACCCGAGCTGATGAAGTCGCGCACCTCGCCCGAGTCGTCGACGACGGTGACGATACCGAAGCGCGCGCCGGTCAGCGCGCGGGCGTTGTCGACCGCTTCGCGCAGCACGGTGGCGACGTCGAGGTTCGCGCTGATGCGCAGGACGGCCGAACTGAGCGCGGAGACCCGTTCGCGCAGCGCCTCGATCTCCCGTTCGGGTTCCATGGTGTCGTTCAACGTCCGCTTCTCCCTGCCACGCCCGGGCCGGATGCCGGAGCCGGCCGCACCGTCGGCATTCGCGCACCGAAATTATGAAATAGATATTATCATAGTCAATATCGTTATATTTACTTTATTTTTTCTGAGAATTGGAGGTTCGGCAAAAGACCGGCAGGCGTGCAGGACCGCGGCGCGGGAGCAGGGAAGGCGGCGATGAAGGAGAGCCTGATGGGTGCCGGCCTGCGGGCGTCGGACAATCCCGATCGCGGTCCGCCTGCTCATGAATTCCGGCGGTCCGCCGCACAGGAGGGGGCACCGGCCGTCGGGCCCGCACCCTTAGGGTCCGCACCCTTGGGGATGGCGCGACCGGATGCCGGCGGAGTAGACCGGCATCCGGCCGCAATTCACCGAGACAGGTCCGGTCGATCGTCCATCCGGCTGCGCAGGGGCCGGTTGAGGCTTCGGCGCTCCCGCTCGGCAAACGCAACGGCAATCGAACACACCACGCAGACGGCGGCGCAGACGATCGCAAACACGACGAAGGGATCCATGACGCCCGATTGAGGCGGCGCTTTCCCGCGCTGCCGGGTTACGCTTCCCGGTGTTCGGCCGCCGGTGCGGCGACACAAACCGGCCGGATACGGCGCCATCACATCGTGTTTTCGTTGCCAAACGCACCATATCGGCTTTTGAATAAAAATTGCGTAACAGCTTGCCCGGTTTTTATATTTTTTCCATATTCGAGAACAGGGCCGCGGAGCACCGGCATCGACAGGCTGTCGGTGACCGGACCCGGACAAACCGGCCCTGCGTTTTTCTCCCCGCCCGGCAGCGAAGCGGTGTATCGAAAGCCCGGAACCGGTCCCGATTCCGGCACAACGCCGGGCTGCTTCGGGGCTCGGCCGGTCTGCACGGCAAGCGGAGCGCCGCGATGGCTCTGGATACCGATACGGTGCGCCGGATTGCGCATCTGGCAAGGGTGCGCGTCCCGGAGGCGGAGCTGGAGCCGCTGGCGGCGGAACTGTCCAATATCCTGACCTGGGTCGAACAGCTCGGCGAGGTGGATACGGAGACCGTGCCGCCGATGACCAGCGCGGTCGCCGTCCGGCTGCCGATGCGCGACGACGACGTGACCGACGGCGGCGCGCCGGATGCGGTGCTGTCCAATGCGCCGGACGGCGCGCCCGGTTTCTTCGCGGTGCCGAAGGTCGTCGAGTGATGGCCGGCCTGACCGACCTTACGCTGGCCGAAGGCCGGGCCGGGCTGGCGGCGGGCGACTTCTCCGCGGAGGAGCTGACCCGGGCGCATCTGGACGCCCTGGAGCAGACCCGGCCGCTCAACGCCTTCGTCACCGAGACGCCGGAACGGGCGCTGGATATGGCGCGCGCGTCCGATGCCCGCCGGGCGCGGGGCGAGGCCGGACTGCTCGAGGGCCTGTCCATCGCAGTGAAGGACCTTTTCTGCACCCGGGGCGTGCAGACGACCGCCGGTTCGCGCATCCTCGGCGGCTTTGCGCCGCCCTACGAATCGACGGTGACCGCGCAGTTGTGGGCCGAAGGCGCGGTCATGCTGGGCAAGACCAACATGGACGAGTTCGCCATGGGCTCGTCCAACATCACGTCGCACTACGGCCGGGTCGAGAATCCCTGGCACGCGGCGCGGTCGAACCGGGCGCTGGCGCCGGGCGGCTCGTCCGGCGGGTCCGCGGCGGCCGTTGCCGCGCGCGCCGCGCCGGCCGCGACCGGGACCGACACCGGCGGCTCGATCCGCCAGCCGGCCGCCTTCTGCGGCATCGTCGGCATGAAGCCGACCTACGGCCGCTGTTCGCGCTGGGGCATCGTCGCCTTCGCCTCGTCCCTCGACCAGGCCGGGCCGATCACCCGGACGGTGCGCGATTCGGCGATCCTGCTGCGCGCCATGGCCGGGCACGACCCGAAGGATTCGACGTCCGTGCCGCGCGATGTGCCGGACTACGAGGCCGCGCTGACCGGCGATATCCGCGGCCTGCGCATCGGCATTCCGGCGGAATACAGGATGGACGGCACGCCGGAGGCCATCGTCGCGCTCTGGGAACGGGGCAAGGACTGGCTGAAGGCGGCCGGCGCCGAGATCGTCGACCTCAGCCTGCCGCATACGAAATACGCCCTGCCGGCCTACTATATCGTGGCGCCGGCAGAAGCCTCGTCCAATCTCGCGCGCTACGACGGCGTGCGCTTCGGCTTGCGGGAGGCCGGCGACTCAATCGGCGACTCGGCCGGCGGCGGGGCGGACCTGACGGAGATGTACGAGGCGACCCGCGGCGCCGGCTTCGGCGCGGAAGTCCGCCGGCGCATCCTGATCGGCACCTACGTCCTCTCCGCCGGCTACTACGACGCCTACTACATCAAGGCGCAGCGCGTGCGCAGCCTGATCGCCCGCGATTTCCGCGAAGCCTTCGAAACGGTCGACGCCATCCTGACGCCGACCACGCCGACCGCCGCCTTCCCGCTCGGCGAGAAGATGGACGACCCGATCGCCATGTATCTCAACGACGTGTTCACCGTGCCGGCGAGCATGGCCGGCCTGCCGGCGATCTCGGTGCCCGCGGGGCTGGACGGCGACGGACTGCCGCTCGGCCTGCACCTGATCGCCGACGCCTTCGAGGAAGAAACCCTGTTCCGCGTCGCCGGGGTGCTGGAGGAAGCGGCGGGCTTCGCCGCAAGGCCGGAACGGGCGGGTTGAGCGATGCGGTCGGACCGTGTTCCGCCGATGAGAGATTTCTCCGCTCCGCGCCAGATAAATCCGCGGCTCCGGTCGAAATGACGGCACCCGGAAATGCGAGGCCTCACGCCGCGTCGGCGGGGGCCGCGCCGGCGTCGTAGGGGGCGCTCCAGGCGGCGAGGCGGGCCTTCGCGGCGTCGTATTCTTCGCGCAGGCGGGCGACGATCTCGGCGGTCGGGCGGATGTCCTTGACCATGCCGGCGCTCTGGCCGGCGCTCCAGATGTCGCGCCACACCTTGCGGCTGGACCCGCCGCCGGAGCCGAAATCCATCTTCGACTTGTCGGCCTCCGGCAGGTCGGACGGGTCGAGGCCCGCGGCCGCCACGCTCTTAGCGAGGTAGTTGCCTTTCACGCCGGAGAAGAGGTTGGTGTAGACGATGTCCTCGGCCGTGCTGTCGACGATCATCGCCTTCTGGCGCTCCTGCGCGTTGGCCTCGGCCGACGCGATGAAGCGGGTGCCGAGATAGGCGAGGTCGGCGCCCATGGCCTGGGCGGCGAGGATCTGGCCGCCGGTCGCCATGCTGCCGGACAGGATGACCGGCCCGTCGAAGAAATCGCGCACCTCGGCGACCAGCGCGAAGGGGCTGAGCGCCCCGGCATGGCCGCCCGCCCCGGCGCACACCAGGATCAGCCCGTCGGCGCCCTCGGCGAGCGCCTTCTTCGCGTGCCGGATATTGGTAATGTCGTGGAACACGAGCCCGCCATAGCTGTGCGCCGCCGGCGCGACATGGGTCGGCGCCTGCAGGCTGGTGATCATGATCGGCGCCTCGTATTTCACGCACAGTTCGACATCGTGCTCCAGCCGGTCGTTCGACTTGTGGACGATCTGGTTGACCGCGAAGGGCGCGACCGGCCGGCCCGGATGCTTGGCGGCATATTCGCCCAGCTCGGTCGTTATCCGGTCGAGCCATTCGTCGAGCACCTCCTTGGGGCGCGCATTGAGTGCCGGGAAGGAG
The DNA here is from genome assembly GCA_011523655.1 of Rhodospirillaceae bacterium. Lineage (GTDB taxonomy): Bacteria > Pseudomonadota > Alphaproteobacteria > Bin65 > Bin65 > Bin65. The sequence goes on along the minus strand of WTGH01000060.1, from coordinate 91,270 downwards.
CCGACGATGCCGGCCTTGCACTGCTCGATCACCAGGTCCGGGTTGGAGACGATGAACAGCGGCGCGCCGATCAGCGGCAGCGACAGCCGCCCCTTGAGGGATTCCGGAATGGCCATGATTGCGGGGTCTCCGTCTCCGGTCAGATCCTGCGGTCCGCGCCGGCCCAGTAGGGGTCGCGCAGCCGGCGCTTGAATATCTTGCCCGAATCTTCCCGCGGCAACGCGTCGTGGAATGCGACGACTCGCGGCACCTTGTATCCGGCGAGCCGCGCGGCGACGTGGGCGCGGATGTCGTCTTCGCTCACCGCATCGCCGGCTTCGACCGCGGCGGCGACTGCCTCGCCGAACTCGTCGTCCGGGATGCCGAAGACGGCGCAGTCGCGCACCGCCGGATGGTCGCCGATGACGGCCTCGATCTCGGAGGGGTAGATGTTGACGCCGCCGGAGATGATCATGTCCTTGCGGCGGTCGCACAGATAGAGATAGCCGTCCTCGTCCTGCCAGCCGATATCGCCGTTGGTGAACCAGGCGCCGCCCCGTGTGCCTTCGTCCAGTTCCGGCCGGTTGCGGTAGGTGAAGCCGTACGCCGGGTTGAGCTGCATGTAGAGTTCGCCTTCCCGCCCCGGCGGCAGGAGCGCGCCGTCTGCGCCGCGGACCTGCACCGGCGTCGTCTTGCGCGGCCGGCCGACCGTGCCCGGCCGGGCGAGCCATTCTTCGCTCGACGCAACCGAGACGATGGCCGCTTCGGTCGAGCCGTAATATTCGTGGATCACCGGTCCCCACCAGTCGATCATCGCCCGCTTGACGCCGGGCGGGCAGGGCGCCGCGCCGTGGATGACGTATTTGAGCGAGGAGACGTCGTGTCGCCGGCGCACCTCCTCCGGCAGGCGCAGCAGGCGGCTGAACATGGTCGGCACCATGTGCATCGCCTCCGCCTTGCGCCGCTCGATCGTGCGCAACAGGTCCGCAGCGTCGAACCGCGGCATCAGGAAGAGGTCGCCGTCGAGGGCCAGGCAGCCGGACGAATAGGCGAACGTCGCGCTGTGATACATCGGCCCGGTCATGACGGCGTTCATGCCGCGCCACAGGCCGAACGCGTCCGCCATCATGGCGCTGCCGCGCTCGATCGCCTCGGCGCCGGCGGATTCGCGGGTCACGCCCTTGGGCTGCGCCGTGGTGCCGGAGGTGTAGATCATGGAGAAGCGGCCCGCCGGCGGCCCGGCGGCCGGCTCGAAGCCGCCGAGCCAGTCCTCCCAGCGATCGAGCCTGTCCGGCGTGCGCGCGGCGGCATCGGCGATCCCGTAGGCCGCGATCGTGGACGGCGACGGTTCGACCGCGAGAATGCGAATCCTGTCCGGAACGGAGGCCCGAATTTCGGCCAGCAGGTCGGTGTGGATGACCAGGACGTCCGCGCCGCAATCGGCCAGGATTGCGCCCACTTCCCCGCCGCGCAGATGCCAGTTGACCGGCACGATATAGGCGCCGGCCCAGTTGGCCGCGAGCGCCGTCTCCAGGAACGGAATGTCGTTGCGCAGCACCATGGCGACGGCGCTGCCGGGCCCGAGGCCGAGCGCCCGGAACCCCGCCGCGGCCCGGCGCGCATTGGCGTAGAGCGCTGCCTTGTCGAGCGCCCGGTCCGGCGTCGCGACGGTTCCCTTGGGCGGGACGAAGGTCATGGCCGATTCCGTACGATCGCGTGCGTCCCTCGATACGGCGCGGAGCCTGTCCCGAGCGAAGTCGAGGGGCGCCTACTCGGGATGAGGGGAGTTTTGGCTACTTCTATTTCCCCTCATCCCGAGTAGCCCCGGATTTAATCCGGGGCGTATCGAGGGACGAAGCGACGGTTCCCGCTAAAGTTCGTTCAAGCGCGAGGCGATGACGGAGCCCGCTCTCGGCCCTATTCCGCGGCGATGGCGATGTCGCCGATGTTGTTGTCGACGACGACCGGCGTTTCGAAGAAGCGCACGTCCGGGTCCGCGCCGTAGCGGTCGGCGATGAAGGCGCGCCATTCGGGGCTGAAGGTCGCCTCGGCCGAGGCCCGGTCCTCGAACAGGTAGCAGCCGCCGCCCACGCCGGTTTCCGGGTTGAACAGATAGTATTTGCGCACCAGCCCCTCGATCGACTGGTAGCGCGGCGCGGTGCCGGAGAACAGCTCCCGGGCCTTGTCGAGGGTCGTGCCTTCGGCCAGCGGGAAATTGACGACGGCGGTGATCATGGCTGTTTCCTCCTGAAGTTCGGGATCGCCGGGGCGGAAGACGGTTCCGCCCGGCCGGTTTCGGATCGGTCTACTGCCGCGCCACCATCAGCTTCTTGGTCTCGGCGATCGCCTTGGCCGGGTTCAGGTGTTTCGGGCAGGTGTTGGTGCAGTTCATGATGGTGTGGCAGCGGTAGAGGCGGAACGGGTCTTCCAGGTCGTCCAGCCGCTCGCCGGTATATTCGTCCCGGCTGTCGGCGATCCAGCGATAGGCCTGGAGCAGCACGGCCGGCCCCAGATAGCGCTCGCCGTTCCACCAGTAGGACGGGCAGCTCGTGCTGCACGAGAAGCACAGGACGCATTCCCACAGCCCGTCCAGCTTCTCCCGGTCTTCCGGCGATTGCAGCCGCTCGCGCTCCGGCGCCGGCGTCCGGGTCTTGAGCCAGGGCTCGACCGAGGCGAGCTGGGCGTAGGCCTGGGTCAGGTCCGGCACCAGGTCCTTGACCACGGGCAGATGGGGCAATGGATAGATCGCGATGTCGCCCCGGTAGTCGGCTATGAAGCTGGTGCAGGCCAGCGTGTTGGTGCCGCCGATGTTGAAGGCGCAGGAGCCGCACACCCCCTCGCGGCAGGAGCGGCGGAAGGCGAGGGTCGAATCGACCTCGTTCTTGATCTTGATGATCGCGTCGAGAACCATCGGCCCGCAATCGTCCAGGTCGACGGTGTAGGTATCGAGCCGCGGGTTGCCTTCGCCGTCGGGATCGTAGCGGTAGATTTTGAACCGCCTGGGCCGCTTCGCCCCTTCGGGCGCCGGCCAGGCCTTGCCCTTCGCGATCCGGGAGTTCGGCGGCAGTCTGAATTGGGCCATGTCGAAAGACCTTAACCGCTGCGGTCTTTGCCGCGTTCCACCGCGGGCATGAGATCGTTGTCTTCTTCGATCCTCAGCATCCGGATGTCCCGCACCGAGGGCTCGAACCAATCGTATTCGCCTGCAAGTTCCATTACCGCCATCACGCACCTGACCGCATCGACAGATTCGTCGCCGAAGTAAACGCTGCCCTGCTGACGTTCAAAGCCGTATTGCTCCAGAACGCGCCGGATATCCGAATAGGCATTTCTCCAGGATTCTGCGGCATATGTCTCTTGGAGAATGTTGGTGTCGAGGTCGAAAGCAATCGCGTACATGTTGTTCCCTGCTCCGGCTCTGCGGGAGTTGTGGCCAATTCGCGGTCGGGCCGGTCCGGCATCGCTTCCGGCAGATCTGAAAAGCGTTCGCTGGACGCCCATCAGTACACCCGTTCCTTCGGCGGGATCGGCGCGACGTCGTTGGTCAGCGTGTTCATGTGGACGGGGCGGTAGTCGATGGTCACGCCGCCGGCCTCGTCGCACCAGGAGATGGTGTGCTTCATCCAGTTCTCGTCGTCGCGTTCCGGGAAATCCTCGCGGGCGTGGGCGCCGCGGCTCTCCTCGCGGTTGGCGGCCGAGACGATGGTGACCAGCGCCTGGTAGATCAGGTTGTCGAATTCCAGGGTCTCGACCAGGTCGGTGTTCCAGATCATCGAGCGGTCGGTAACCTTGAGATCGTTGCGCAGGGCCCAGATATCCTTCATCCGGGCGACGCCTTCGCCGAGAATGTCGCCGTCGCGGAAGACGGCGCAGTTGGACTGCATGACCTTCTGCATCTCCAGCCGGGCGGCCGCCGTCGGGGTGCCGCCGTCGGCATGGCGCATCCGGTCGAGCCGGTCGAGCGCCAGGTCGTCGGCGCCGTTGGCGAGCGGCCGGTGGCGCGCGCCGGGGGCGATGGTTTCCGCGCAATGGTCGGCGGCGGCGCGGCCGAACACGACCAGATCGAGCAGCGAGTTCGAGCCCAGCCGGTTGGCGCCGTGCACCGAGACGCAGGCCGCCTCGCCGATCGCCATCAGCCCGGGCACCGTGGCGTCGGCGTCGCCGTTGCGCTTGGTGACCGCCTCGCCCCGGTAGTTGGTCGGCACGCCGCCCATATTGTAGTGGCAGGTCGGCAGGACGGGCATCGGATCCCTGGTGACGTCGACCCCGGCGAAGATGCGCGCGGTCTCCGAAATGCCCGGCAGCCGCTGGGCGATGGCGTCCGGGTCAAGATGCTCGATATGCAGGAAGATATGGTCGGCGTCCGGCCCGACACCCCGGCCCTCGCGGATCTCCAGGGTCATGGATCGGCTGACGACGTCGCGCGAGGCGAGGTCCTTGGCCGAGGGCGCGTAGCGCTCCATGAAGCGCTCGCCCTCCGAGTTGGTGAGATAGCCGCCCTCGCCGCGCACCCCCTCGGTGATCAGGCAGCCGGCGCCGTAGATGCCGGTCGGGTGGAACTGCACGAACTCCATGTCCTGGCAGGGCACGCCGGCGCGCAGGGCCATGGCGTTGCCGTCGCCGGTCTGGGTGTGGGCGCCGGTGCAGGAGAAATAGATGCGGCCGTAGCCGCCGGTCGCCAGCACGGTCTGGTGCGCACGGAAGCGGTGGATCGTGCCGTCGTCCAGGTTCCAGGCGATGACGCCGAGCACCTCGCCGTCCTCGACCAGCAGGTCGACCGCGAAATATTCGACGAAGAATTCCGCGTTGTGGCGCAGGCTCTGCTGGTACAGCGTGTGCAGGATGGCGTGGCCGGTCCGGTCGGCGGCGGCGCAGGTGCGCTGCGCGATGCCCTCGCCGTAGTTGGTCGTCATGCCGCCGAAGGCGCGCTGGTAGATCTTGCCCTCCGGCGTCCGGCTGAAGGGCACGCCGTGATGCTCCAGCTCGATGATCGCCGGGATCGCCTCCTTGCACATGTACTCGATGGCGTCCTGGTCGCCGAGCCAGTCGGCGCCCTTGACGGTGTCGTACATGTGCCAGCGCCAGTCGTCCTCGCCCATGTTGCCGAGCGCGGCGGAGATGCCGCCCTGGGCCGCGACGGTGTGGGACCGCGTCGGGAAGACCTTGGTGATGCAGGCGGTGCGCAGGCCCTTCTCGGCCATGCCGAAGGTGGCGCGCAGCCCCGCCCCGCCGGCGCCGACGACCACGACATCGTATTGATGCTCGACGATCTCGTAGGCCCTGGCCATGCCTGTCCTATCCCCCGAACGCCAGCATGAGCACGGAAACGATCCCGATGCCGCCGAACAGCAGCGCCGCGAGCTTCACGAACACGATCAGGCCGATCTTCCAGCCCTCGTTATGGACATAGTCCTCGATCACGACCTGGAGGCCGAGCTGGCCGTGATGAAAGGCCGCCAGGATCGTCATGACCAGCAGCCCGGCCGTGACCGGGTTGCCGAGCCAGTCCGCGATCGCGCCGCGGTCGGCGCCGGCCAGCATCAGGATGCTGACCACGATCCAGACCGTCAGCGGCACCAGCGCGATGGCGGTGACCCGCTGGGCCCACCAGTGGTGCGTCCCTTCCTTCGCGCTGCCGAGGCCGCGGACCCGGCCGAGCGGAGTCCGGAAGCTCATGCCGGCCCTCCTGCCGGCGCCAGGGCGATGACGGCGGAGAGGACGGTGAGCGCCGCGGCAGCGGCCACTACGGCCATCCCGCTCGCCCGCGCCGGACCGAGTTCGAGGCCGATCCCGGCGTCCCAGAACAGGTGCCGGATGCCGTTGCACAGATGGTAGTAGAGCGCAAAGGCCCAGCCAATCAGCAGGACGATGCCGGGCCAGCTCGCCATGACGCCCTGGACCCAGGCGAAATACGCGGCGCTCGAGGCCGCGGCGGCGAGCCACCAGACGAGGAGCAGCGTGCCCGCCGCGAGCGCCACCCCGGTGATCCGGTGGAAGATGGACAGCACCGATGTCCATTGCGGCTTGTAGACCTGGAGGTGGGGCGAGAGCGGCCGGTCGCGCTGGGCCGGGGGGTCGGAAGCCATGTGCCATCCGTCTGGGGCGGAAACTGTGACGGTTGTTTATTGCGCCACCGCGGATAAGAGGCAAGGCGCATGGCCGCGGCTTGCGGCGATATTGCGTTGCTGCCGTCGGCGCGCAGCCGCCCCCGATGGAACAATGGCAACGCGGCGCCCTGCGATACGGCGCACCGGCCGCGTCCTACGCCATCCACGGATCGACGGTCTTCAATCCCGCCGCCTCGAACGGGGCGGTGTCCCGCGTCGCTACCATCATGCCGTTGGCCGCGGCAGTGGCCGCGATGTAACCGTTGGACACCGGGATCGTCCGCCCCTCAGACCGTGCCTGCGCCATCAATTCCGCATAGGCCTGCGAGGCCGCAAGATCGAAGGCCAAGACCCGCCCGGCGAACATCGGCAGCACCTGCCCCTCCAGATCCTCATCCAGCCGGTCCCGGCGGCGGCCGGCCGGCAGCGACTGCACCCCGAAGCGCAGCTCGGCGACAGTAATCGCGGACAGGTACAGCGTTTCCAGCGCCTGCGCGTCGAGCCATGCGGCGACGCGCGGCTCCGGAGCCCCGCGCAGCGGCTCCGACACCACGTTGGTGTCTACCAGAATCATTCCAGATCGATCGGCCGGGCCGGATCGGTCTCGCGCTGGGAGAAGCCCGCGAACTCCTCGTCCGTCAACCCGGCGCGCCGGCCGACGGCGGTCAGCAGCGTCCCCAGCGCGGCCCGCCCTTCGGGCAGGACCGTTTCGGCCAGGATGGCGCGCACTTCGGCCTCGGTGCTGCGGCCCCGCATGGCGGCCCGCACGCGCAGGGCGCGATGCACCTCGTCGGGCAGGTTGCGCACGGTCAGCATGGCCATAGTCGATTATCCAATGTGCCTTCGATGCATGCAATTTACTAATATGATTTCATCGATGCAAGCGCCCCGATACGGCCGGGCTTCGCGCCGGCGCGGGTTCTTCGGCGCGCGGCAGCCGTCAATCGCTCTTCGAGAGCAGCTATCGCGGAATCAACACGGTGTAATCCAGGTCGAGCACGACGCTTTCCGGGTAGCGGCCATCGCCGTCCCTGTCCGGAAAGCCGGCGCAGGGCGTATCCTTCGCCGCCATCGTGCGCAGCCGCAGCCCGCCGAGCGCCGCGTTGCCCGGCAGTTCCAGCCGCTCGACGACCTCCGACCAGGCATAGATCGTGTCGCCGGCGAACACGGGATTGACGTGCCGCCCGCCGTTGATCGCGGCGATCCGGAAGCCGTTGGCGAGGCCGTTGAAGCTGAGCGCGCGCGCCACGCTCATGACGTGGCCGCCATAGACCAGCCGCCGGCCGAACCGGCCCTCGCCCTCCGTATGCTGGTTGAAATGCACCTTCGCGGTGTTCTGGTAGAGCCGGGTCGCGGTGGCGTGTTCGGCTTCCTCGATCGTCATCCCGTCGGCATGGTCGATCTTCTCGCCCGGCGCATAATCGCCCCAGCGCCACGTCTCGCCGGAAAGTTCGTCGTCCCAGCCGGCCGGGTCGAACGCGGCCGGCGCCGCGAGCCTGCCCGCCGCAACCGCCCCGGGCAGGTCGGGCACGGCCGGCTCGGGCGGCGGGGCGCCCGCATTCCGCTTGCGCACCATGACCCAGCGGACATAGCCGAGCACCCTTGCGCCGCGCTGGTTCTCGCCGACCGTGCGGACCCAGACGATGCCGGTCTTGCCGTTGGCGTTCTCGCGCAGGCCGATCACCTCGGAGCGGGCCGACAGGCTGTCGCCGGGCCAGACCGGCGCGCCGAAGACGCAATCGGCATAGCCCAGGTTGGCGACGGCGTTCAGCGAGATGTCCGGCACCGTCTTGCCGAACACCGTGTGGAACACCAGCAGGTCGTCGAGCGGCGCGCGTTCGTAGCCGACGGCCTGGGCGAACGCATCCGATGACTGCACCGCGAAGCGGCTGCCGGTGAGCGCCGTATAGAGCGCCGCGTCGCCCGCCGTCAGCGTGCGCGGCGTGGCGTGGCGGATGCGCTGGCCGACGCGGAAGTCCTCGAAGAAGTTGCCGGGGTTGGTCTTGGTCATGGGGCTGGTTTGCACCTGCTTGCGTACGGGTCGAAAATCGGCGGAACCCTGCAAATAACACAATCCGTCATATCGACCGTAGCCCCGGACCTGATCTTGGGCGAAGCGGAGATATTTTTGGGGAATACGTTTGTAACTTTGCGTTCGCGGCCTGCTGCCGTTCCGACAGCCGACGCCGCCGCAGATTATTCCATCTTTGCCGCCCCGGACGGAGCGTAGCGGAGATCCGGGGCCCAGGGGCCAAAGGCTGAGACCGCTCGGGTCGGCCCTGGGCCCCGGATCAAGTCCGGGGCGGCATTGTCGGTTACTTTTTTGGCGTCGGCGAACGAGCGGGAAAGATTTCTCCGCTCACTTCGTTCGGTCGAAATGACGGGTGGTGAGGAGGCGCGGCCTCAGCTGCCGGGCCGGGCAATATAGAAGCGCAGGAAGGCCTTCGCCAGCGGCGAATCCCACGCGGCGGGGCCGAGCAGGTAGCCGAGGATCCGGTGCCTGCGGTCGAGCAGGAAGGTCGCCGGCAGGCCGCTGACGCCGAGGCGCCGGGCGGTCTTCCAGCGCGAATCGAGCAGGATCGGCAGGTGCCTGTAGCCCTGCTCCTGCCAGAACGGCCCGACCGCCGCCATGCCCTTGCGGTCGAGCGAGACGGTGAGCACGGCGAATTCCGGCCCGCCGAGAGCAGCCTGCAGCCGGTCGAGCGTCGGCATCTCGTGGACGCAGGGGGCGCACCAGGTCGCCCAGAAGTTGACCAGCAGAACCTTGCCCCTGTAGCGCGCCATGGTGACCGGCCGGCCCTCCGCGTCGGCGAACGGGCCGAACTGCACGGCGCGCGGCTCCTTCAGGAAGACGAAGGCGCGGGCCGTTCCGCTGAACGGCGGCGGTTCGGCAGACGCCCCGGCGGCGCGTTTCGGCCCCGGCGCTGCGTCTGCGGCCGGCAGCGGAGCGGCGGCGGCGAGCGCCAGAAGGACGGCGGCCACCAGCCCGAAGATCCGCTTCCCGGAGAGCCGTTCCGTTGTCCGTTTCCGCATCGCGCCTAACTCCCGCCCATGTCCGAACCGAAGACCAACACCCTGTGGGGCGGCCGCTTCGCCGCCGGACCCGACGCCCTGATGGAGGCGATCAACGCCTCGATCGGCTTCGACCGGCGCCTCTACGCCTGCGATATCGCCGGGTCGAAGGCCCATGCGGCCATGCTCGCCGAGTGCGGCATCATATCGGAAGAAGATGCGGCGGCAATCGGGCAGGGGCTCGACACGATCCTTCAAGAGATCGAGAGCGGCGGCTTCGAATTCAGCGCGGCGCTGGAAGACATCCACATGAATATCGAGGCGCGGCTCGCCGAGCTGATCGGCCCGGCGGCCGGCCGTCTCCACACCGCGCGCTCGCGCAACGACCAGGTGGCGACGGATCTGCGCCTCTGGGTGCGCGACGCCATCGACGGCCTGGACACCGACCTGAAGGGCTTGCAATCCGCCCTGATCGACAAGGCCGAGGCCCATGCCGATACGGTCATGCCGGGCTTCACCCATCTGCAATCGGCCCAGCCGGTGACCTTCGGGCACCACATGCTGGCCTATGCCGCCATGTTCGGGCGCGACCGGGCGCGGCTTGCCGATGCACGGGGGCGGGTCAACGAATCGCCGCTCGGCGCCGCGGCCCTGGCCGGCACCTCTTTCCCGATCGACCGGGCGCAGACCGCCGCCGCGCTCGGCTTCGACCGGCCGATGGCCAATTCGCTCGACGCGGTCTCGGCGCGGGATTTCGCGCTGGAGTTCCTCGCCGCCTGCGCGATCTGCGCCACCCACCTGTCGCGACTGGCCGAGGAGATCGTCGTCTGGTCGAGCGCACAGTTCGGCTTCGTCGGCCTGTCCGACAGCTTCTCTACCGGCAGCTCGATCATGCCGCAGAAGCGAAACCCGGACGCCGCGGAGCTGGTGCGCGCCAAGGCCGGCCGGATCGTCGGCGCGCTGACCGGCCTGGCGATCGTCATGAAGGGCCTGCCGCTCGCCTATTCCAAGGACATGCAGGAGGACAAGGAGCCTGTGTTCGACGCCGCCGACAGCCTCGCCGTCTGCATCCGGGCGACGGCCGGCATGATCCGGGAGATGACGGTAAACGGCGACAGGCTGCGCGCCGCCGCCGGCGCCGGCTTCGCGACCGCGACCGATCTCGCGGACTGGCTGGTGCGCGAGCTCGGCCTGCCGTTCCGCGACGCCCACCGCGTCACCGGCGCCCTGGTGAAGCTGGCCGAAGCGCGCGGCATCGGTCTCGACGGCCTGACCCTCGACGAAATGCAGGGCGTCGAGCCGCGGGTGACGGGGGCTGTTTTCGACGTGCTGACGGTGCAATATTCCGTCGCCAGCCGGACGTCGTCCGGCGGCACCGCGCCGGACAATGTCCGGGCGGCGGCAGTTGCCGCGCGCGCCGCTCTGGCCGGGCGCGGCAGCCCGTGACGGGAGACGGCCGCATGGTCCGGGTCTTGACGATATTGCTGGCCGCCGGCGCGCTCGGACTCGCTCTTGCGGCGTGCGGCAAGAAGGACGATCCGCGGGCCGCCACCGGGGTCGACCGTTATCCGGCGGGATACCCCGCGGGCGCGCCCGCCGGCGCGGCGACGATATTCCGGAAACACCGTCCGGAATAAAGCCGCCTTCCGGCATTGCCCGCCGACCGCCGACGCCGTCCCCGCCCGGCGCTGTCCACCCCGCGCCACCCCTGCGCCGCCGGGCGCCCAAAGCGGAATTAGCCAAATGACCGATCGAGTCCCGTCGCCCGATTTCACCTATGCCGGCGGAACCCTCTGCGCCGAAGCGTTGCCGCTGTCCGGTATCGCGGCGGAGGTCGGCACGCCCTTCTACTGCTATTCGCTGGCCGGCCTCGCCCGCAACTACCGGGCGCTGGAGGCGGCGCTCGCCGGGCTGCCCGCCACGATCTGCTACGCCCTGAAGGCCAACTCCAACCAGGCGGTCATTGCGGCGTTCGCCGGCCTGGGCGCCGGCGCCGACGTCGTGTCGGGCGGCGAACTGCGCCGGGCGCTCGCCGCGGGCGTTCCGGCCGGCCGGATCGTGTTTTCCGGCGTCGGCAAGACGCAGGAGGAAATCGCCCTGGCGCTGCGCTCCGGCATCCACCAGCTCAATGCCGAATCGGAAGCGGAACTCGACCTGATCTCCGCCGTCGCCGCCGGGGCCGGAGTGACGGCGCGGGTTTCCCTGCGCATCAATCCCGATGTCGATGCCCGGACCCACGACAAGATCTCGACCGGCCGCAAGCAGGACAAGTTCGGCATCGCGATCGACCGTACGCTGCCGGCCTACGCCCGGGCCGCGGAATTGCCGAACCTGGCGCCGTCCGGCCTCGCCATGCATATCGGCTCGCAACTGCTGAGCCTCGCGCCCTACCGGGCGGCGTTCGGCCGCCTGGCCGAACAGGTCCGCGCCCTGCGCGCGGCCGGGCATGACGTGATAAGCCTCGATCTCGGCGGCGGCGTCGGCATCACCTACCGGGACGAGGCGCCGCCCGGCTTCGAGGACTATGCCGCGGTGGTGCGCGAGACGGTCGGCGGCCTGGGATGCGACCTGATGTTCGAGCCGGGCCGGTCGATGGTCGGCAATGCCGGCGTCCTGGTGGCGCGGGTCCTCTACCTGAAGGACGGCGGCCTCCGGCCGGTCGCGGTGGTCGATGCCGCGATGAACGATCTTGCCCGTCCGGCAATGTACGGCGCTTATCACGCGATCGTGCCGGTGACGCAGCCTCAAAATAGCCCAGATTGTGTGGAAACGGATGTCGTCGGGCCGATCTGCGAAAGCGGCGACACCTTCGCCGTCGCCCGCAGCCTGCCGCCGCTGGCGCCCGGAGATCTGGTGGCATTCGGGTCGGCAGGGGCGTATGGTTCGGTCATGTCGTCGGCCTACAACAGCCGCCCGCCGGCGCCGGAAGTGCTGGTGAGCGGCGAGCGGTTCGCCGTGGTGCGGGCGCGGCAGACGGTCGACGACCTGATCCGGCAGGAGGCAGTGCCGGATTGGCTGGAGCCGCCGGAAGGAGCCTGAGAGAGAAGATATGGGCGCTTCGGACAAGGGCTGGAAGAGACCGGCCGGGAACGCGGAACGCGAACCCGGCTACGGGTTCCGGACCGCGCTGTCCTGGCTGGCGCTCGCCTGGGAGCGGCTGTGGCCGCGCTTCTGGACGGCTGCCGCCGCCGCCTTCCTGTTCGCCGCCATTGTCCTGCTCGATGTCCTGCCCTTGCTGCCCGGCTGGCTTCACGTCGCCGTCCTCGCCGCTTTCGGCCTCGGTTTCTGCCTGGCCCTGGTTCACGGATTTCGACGCCTGCGCCTGCCCGGCGCCTGGGCCGCCCGCCGGCGGCTGGAACGCACCAGCGGCCTGGCGCACCGGCCGCTCACGACGACCCGGGACCGCCTTGCCGTCGGGTCCGGCGATGCCTTCTCCGAGGCGCTCTGGCGGCGCCATCGCGCGCGCGCGCGCGCGGCGCTCGAGCATCTGCGCGTCGGGCCGCCGCGGCCGCGGGTCGCCCGGCGCGACCCGTTCGCCCTGCGCGGCCTCGCCGCCATTCTGCTGGCGCTCGGCCTGACTGCCGGCTGGAACGATCCGGCCGACCGGTTCGCCCGGGCGTTCCTGCCGGATTTCGAGGGCGGCGTCGCCGCGCCGGTGACGGTCGAAGCCTGGGTCACGCCGCCCGGCTATACGGGCCGGCAGCCGCGCATGATCACGCAGGCGCATGACGGCAAGCCCATCGTCGTCCCGATGCATTCGAAACTGCTGCTGCAGTTCCGCGGCGGAAAGGGCCGGCCGGCCATGACGCTGGGCCGCCAGCGCCTCGCCCTGCAGCCGCTCGACCGGGCCGGCTGGCAGGGCGAGATGCTGCTGGAGGAGAGCGGCGACCTGGTCGTCCGCCAGCGCGCGCGCAACGCCGTGCAATGGAAAATCTCGGTGACTCCCGATCTGCCGCCGACCGTGGCATGGGCCGAGGACCCCGAAGTCACCCGGCGCCAGAACATCCGTCTGGATTACAAGGCCGGGGACGATCATGGCGTCAGCAAGGTTCGCGTCTACATCGCCCGGGCCGGCGAAACGGACGTCATGGCGATCGAGGCGCCGGTCGCCGGCGGCAAGAATGTCGCCGGACGGCTGTACAAGGACCTGACGCCCCATCGCTGGGCCGGCCTCGACGTGTCCATGCTGTTCGAGACCGAAGACGATCTCGGCCAGCGCGGGCGCAGCAAATTCAGGGACATGACGCTGCCGGAGCGGATTTTCCGCCATCCCGTCGCCCGGGCCATCATCGCCCAGCGCAAGATCCTGACGCTCGAGCCGGAAAAGCTCGACCAGGTCGTGGCGGTCCTGGGCCATATCGCCGACCAGCGCAGCGAGTTCAACAACGATCCCGTGGTCTATCTGGCGCTGCGCGCCGCGCAGAGCCGGCTGATCCTCGGTTCGCGGCACGACGGCCGCGACGACACGGCGATCGCGCAGAGCCGCGCCGCCGCAATCCGGTCGGTCCAGGGGATCCTGTGGGAGACCGCGCTGCGCATCGACAAGGGCGAGACCGTGGCGTCCGAGCGGGAACTGGCGCGGATTCACGAAAAGCTGATGGAACTGCTGTCGCGGCGGGACATCAGGGATGAGGAACTGAAGCGGCTGCTCGACGAGCTGCGCCGCTCGATGAAGGAATATATGGACGCCCTGCGCCGCGAAGCGGAACGCAATCCGGGGCAGTTCAGCCAGCAATTTCCCGTCAACCCGGATCGCCGTCTCACCGAGCAGGACGTCAAGCGGATGCTCGAATCCATGCGGGACATGCTGCGCGACGGCGACAAGGACGCCCTGCGCCGCATGCTCTCGCAGCTGCGCGAGATGATGCAGAACCTGCGCACCGGACAGCAGAACCGGCAGCACGCCGATCCCAACAATCCGGCGCGGCTGATGCTGCGCGACCTCAACAACCTGATTCGCCGGCAGCAGCAGTTGATGGACGAGAGTTTCCGCCGCGGACAGGAGGGCCGGAACGGCGACGAGCGCGAGAGCGAGGCCGACCGCGACGCGGCCCGCCGCCAGGGCGAACTGCGCCGGCAACTGGGCGACCTGATGCGCCGGCTGGGCGAGATGACCGGCAAGGTTCCGGAGAATTTCGGCAAGGCGGAAGGCGAAATGCGCCGGGCGGAGCGCGATCTGGGGCGCGGCCGGCCGGGCCGGGCGGTCGGCCCGCAAGGCCGGGCGTTGCGCGAACTTTCGCGCGGCATGAGCCAGGCGATGCGCCGCCTCGGCCGGCAATTCGGCTTCGGACCGGGCCGGGGCCAACGCTACCGGGGGGACCGGAACCGGCGGTACGGCCCCGACCGCGACCCGCTGGGCCGCCGCATGGACGGGATGGGGTCGTACGACCAGAACGATGTCAAGGTGCCGACCGAGGCCGAGCGCAAGCGGGCCAGCGAAATCCTGCGCGAACTGCGCAAGCGGTCCGGCGAAAGCGGGCGGCCGAAGCTGGAACGCGACTATATCGAGCGATTGCTGAAGCGGTTCTGAGCCGCCGGGCCGGCAAGCCGGGCTAGTCTTTCGGGAGCGCCTGCCGGAAGTTTCTGTATGGCGTTACCGGGATGCCGAGCGATTCGTAGTGGCGCGCCGTTTCCGGCCACCGGGAAACGATGATGCTGCGAAACTGGTAGCTGCCGAGCAGGACCACGGCGATGACCGCGAGCAACACGAGCGAGAACAACCGGCCCGGCCGCCGTGTGCGCGGCCGCGCCGCGGGAACGCGCCGCGCGGGCGGCGGCTGTCCCCGGTCCTCCGGGCCGCCGGCGGCGTCCTGTCTTTCCTTTCCAGCGTCTCCAGCGTCTCCGGCTTTTCCGGCGTCGGGGCCCGGCGCCGCAAAGGTGCGCACCGCCGGCTTGCCAGGTTCCTGCCGCCATTCGTGGCCGCAGGCGCCGCACCGCACCGTGCGGCCGGCCGATCCCAGGGCGGCCGGATCGACGAGGAACCGCGTCGAACAATTCGGGCAGCTGAGTATCATCGCCGGGGTTTCGGTTCGCCGCTCCTGTTCATCCCGTTTGACTGGCCCGTTTGACTGGCCCGTTTGACCAGCCCGGTTGACTGGATTGCGCCGCCGCTGATAGGCGTCGTGGCAGCGCCCGTAACATGGGTTTCGGGTGACGGTATGGAAGGCGGGCTTTGCCGTAGCAGGACCGGCGGGTCAAGCGCCAAGCCGCCCGCAGGGGCGGTTCCGCAGCCGGGCCGGCGGGCAAACGGGCCCGGAGACTGAAGGGCATTTCGTTGAGAACCGATCTCTTCGATGGCGAGAAACCGGTCGTGCGGTTCGATCAGGTGGGTATGCGCTACGGCGCCGGGGACGAAGTGCTCCGCGATATCGCCTTTAGCCTGGAACCCGGCAGCTTCCATTTCCTGACCGGCGAAAGCGGGGCCGGCAAATCCACCCTGATGCGCCTGATCTACCTGTCGCTCCGGCCGACCCGCGGCCTGGTGCATTTGTTCGGCCGCGACGTCGCGACCCTGCCGCGCGACAAGGTCCCCGCCATGCGCCGGCGCATCGGGGTCGTCTACCAGGATTTCCAGTTGCTCGACCACATGACGGCGATCGACAATGTTGCCCTGCCCCTGCGCGTCGCCGGTGCGCGCGGCCCGGATGTCAAAAAGCATGTCTCCGAACTGCTCCGGTGGGTCGGCCTCGGCGAACGGCTGGGCGCGAAACCGCCGACGCTTTCCGGCGGCGAGCAGCAGCGCGTCGCCATCGCGCGGGCGGTGATCAACCAGCCCGACCTGCTGCTCGCCGACGAACCGACCGGGAACGTGGACGACAATATCGGCGTCCGCCTCATCCAGCTGTTCGAGGAATTGAACAGGATGGGCACGACGGTCATCATCGCGACCCATAATTTCGGGCTGGTCGACCGGTTCCGGTATCCCAGGCTGGATCTGGAGGACGGCGCCCTGAGGATAATCCGGGGCCAGAGGCCGCCGTGCTGATCCGCCGCCAGACCGATATCCCCTTCGACCAGGATCCCGCCGGTCGGCTCTTGCCCTGGATCGTGGCGATCATGATCTACCTGTCCGGCGTCGCCATCGCCGGCGCCATCGCCCTGAACGGGCTGGTATCGACCTGGTCGTCGGGCCTGAGCGGCGCGCTGACCATCCAGATACCGGCCGGGCCGGACTCGCCGCATGCGCAGCAGCAGGCCGGCGCCGTGCTCGCCCTGGTGCGGAAAGCGCCCGGAGTCGAACAGGCCCGGCGCCTGCCGCGGCAGGACATGCTCCGCCTGCTGCGTCCCTGGCTGGGCGAGGACGCGGGCGCCGGCGACCTGCCGCTGCCGATCCTGATCGAAGTGCATGCGGCGCCGGACGCCGCCATCGATACCGCCGCCCTGTCGGCGAAGGTGGCCGCGGCCGCGCCCGGCGCGGTTACGGAGAACCACGCCCGCTGGGCCGGACCGCTGATCGGCCTCGCCCGGTCGATCTGGCTGGTCGCGCTGCTCGTCGTCGCCCTTATCGGGCTGGCGACGGTCATCACCGTCGTCTTTGCAACGCGCACCGGGCTGCGCATCCACCGGCGGGTCATCGGCCTGCTGCACCTGATCGGCGCGCATGACCGCTATATCGCGCGCCAGTTCGAACGCCAGGCGCTGTGGCTCAGCCTGCAGGGCGCGATAATCGGCATCGTCTTCGCCATCGGAACGGTCTTCGGGATCGCCGATCTGGCCGGCAAGATCGAACTGGAGCCGGCGGCCGGCGCCATCTTCACGCCGGTGCAGTGGGCCATTTTCGCCTGCGTGCCGCTCGTGGCGGCGCTGGTTGCGCTGCTGACCGCCCGGATTACCGTGCTGCGGACGCTCCGGCGCATGACGTGACGCGATGAACCGGCACGCCATGACGCCCGTGGACCGGAGCCGGGCGTTTCCGCACAAACGGCGCAAGCCGTGGCGCGCGCTCCGCTGGTTCGCCGCAATTTGCGCGCTGGCGGCGCTGCTCTGGCTCGCCGGGCTGGGCTGGTTCGGTTTCACCATGCCGCAAACGCCGGCCGACGGCCGGACGAAGACGGATGCCATCGTCGTCCTGACCGGGGGCTCGGGGCGGCTGGCCGAAGGCATCCGGCTGCTCGCAGCCGGTGCGGCGCCGGTTCTGTTCGTATCCGGCGTCGATCCGAGAGTCGACAAACAGTCGGTACTGCGCGGCGCCGGCGGCGCGCCGGAAGAGGTGCAGGACCGGATCGTGCTCGGCTTCCGGGCCGAGCATACGCAAGGCAACGCGGACGAGACCGCCCTGTGGGCGCGTGCGCAAAAGCTGAAGTCGCTGCGCCTGGTGACGGCCAACTACCATATGCGGCGCAGCCTGCTCGAACTGCGCAGCGCCCTGCCGGATTCCCGCATCGTCGCGCACCCCGTTTTCCCGCCGGCGGTGTCGCGCGGGCAATGGTGGCGCAGCGTCCGCGGCGTCGCCATCGTCAACGCCGAATTCTACAAGTTCGCGGCCGCCCTGATCCGCGTGACCCTGGCGCCGGCCGGGCCGGCCGGGCCGGACTCATGATCCTGGCCCGCTCGGCGGCCTTTGCGATCGGCTTGTGGCTCGTCACCCTGGCGGCGGGCCTGGCCGGCCTGCTTCTTCTGGCCGCGCCCCGGCGGGCCGTGTACGGCCTGGCGGTCGTCTGGGCCCGTGCCGTCCTGTGGCTGCTGCGCGTTGCGGCGGGCATCCGGCATAGGGTCGTCGGAAGCGTGCTGCCCGACCGGCACGCCCGCTATATTTTTGCCATAAAACACCAATCGGCGTGGGAAACCATCGCCTTCCTCACGATAGCGCCGCCATTTGCCGCCGTGCTCAAGGAAGAGTTGCGGCGGATCCCGGTCTACGGCTGGTTCCTGGACCGTGCCGGCATGGTGCCGATCCGGCGTTCGGCGCGCGGTGCGGCCCTGAAGCGGATGCTGCGCAGCGCCCGGGGGCTGGTCGACAGCGGACGGCACCTGCTGATCATGCCGGAGGGCACCCGGATACCGCCGGGCCGCACCGGGCGCTATCGTCCGGGCGTTTACGCGCTGTACAAGTATCTCGACATGCCGGTCGTCCCGGTTGCCCACAATGCCGGGCTGTTCTGGCCGCGGAACGGATTTCTCAAACGGCCGGGGACCATCACGATCGAGTTCCTCGAACCGATCGCGCCCGGCCATGACCGGGAAACCTTCATGGCAACGCTGGAAGACCGGATCGAGACGGCGGCGCGGCGCCTCTACGACGACGGCCGCGTCCAGCAGCAGCCGGCCTAGCGCCCGCCCTGCTGGAGGACGTTGTTGCGCATGCGCTTGAGCAGGGCGAGCAGGGTCCGCCGTTCCTGGGTCGAAAAGCCGTCCATTGTCGATTCGACGATGCGCAGCACGGCGGGGAAGGCCTCTGCGACCTTGCGGCGGCCGGCCGCGGTGATGCAGACCAGCACGTTGCGCCGGTCGTGCGCCGGCGTCCTGCGCTCGACCAGGCCGTCCCGCGCCATCTGGTCGACGATCCGGCTGAGGTTGGAGCGGTCGATCGCCAGCTTGCCCGAGAGGTAGCTGATATTGTGTCCGTCGTTCTCCTGGAGCACGGCCAGGACCCGCCAGAACATGACCGGGATGCCGAACGGGCGCAGGGCATGGTTGAGCGCCGCAAGGTTCCCGGACTGGATGGTGTAGATGTAGTAGGTCGGAAAATCGGTAACCGAGAACCGCACGGGCGTCGGGTCGTCGGGCAAAGCTCGGGCCACTCCCTGCATGCTGCCCCGCCGGCGCAAAATTGCGGGTGACATCCGGCCGGGCGGCTTGATACATCGTTATGTGAAATATGGTTGTAATTTCACTTAATCAACCGTCTTCCAGGAGAGACCATGCGCATCGTCATGCTCGGCACGGCCGCCGCCGCGCCCGATCCGGACCGCAACCACTCGGCCATCCTGATCACCGTCCGCGGCCGGCACTACATGTTCGACTGCGGCCACGGCGCGACGCACCAGCTGATCCGCAGCAACGTCAATCCCGGCCATGTCGATACGGTGTTCCTGTCCCACCTGCACTACGACCATGTCGCCGACTTCGCCTTCTTTGTGCTGACCAGCTGGATCACCAACCGGGAGAACGCGCCGGTCGTGGTCGGCCCGCCCGGTACGCGCGGCTTCGTCGAGCACCAGTTCGCCGACGGCGCCTTCGCCAAGGACATCGAGGCGCGGGCCGCCTACAAGAACCGGCAGGGCAACATGCATGTGCTCAAGCCCGACGTGCGGGAATGCGAGCCCGGCGTGGTGTTCGAGGACGATCTGGTCCGGGTCTCGGCCTGCTATGTCGAGCACATCCCGCGGGAAATCTCGCCCTGCTTCGGCCTGCGGCTGGATTCGGTCGACGGCAAGTCGGTGGTCTTCTCGGGCGACACCGCGCCGTGCGAGCGGCTGGTCGAGCTGGCGCAGGGCTGCGACCTGCTGATCCACGAATGCACCTTCCCGGAGAAGGCGCTGGAATTCCGCCGCAAGGCCAATGTCGGCACCTGGGCCCACACCAGTCCGGTCGAGCTCGGCAAGATCGCCACCGCGTCGCGCTGCAAGAGCCTGGTCGCGACCCATTTCGGCAGCTTCGACACCACCTACCCGGTGCTGCGCGACATGATGTCGGTCCACATGCCGCGCGAACTGATCGGCCCGGCCTTCATGGAGGATGTCGTCGCCGATATCCGCCGGAACTACGCCGGCGAACTCCGCCTCGCCCACGACGGGATGCGCATCGACCTGTGAGCGGCCGGCCGGTTTACCGGCGGTTTCGCGCCGCCGTCCCTCGATACGGCGCTGGCGCGCCTACTCGGGATGAGGCCCCTCGATACGGCCCTTCGGGCCTACTCGGGATGAGGGTTTTCTCTAACTTCACCCTCACCCTGAGTAGCCGCGAAGCGGCGTATCGAAGGGCCTGCCCTGAGCGAAGCCGAAGGGGCCTGCCCTGAGCGAAGCCGAAGGGGCCTGCCCTGAGCGAAGCCGAAGGGGCC
>WTGH01000060.1:0-71073 GCA_011523655.1 Rhodospirillaceae bacterium | reverse complement strand
TGCCCTGAGCCTGCCGAAGGGGCGTACCCGGTTGCGCCGACGATTCCGATGGCGACGGATTCGATTTAGCCGGGAACTGGGCCGGCGCTATTTGCCGATGAACTGGTTGGTGAAGAGGTCCTTCAGCGGCACCTTCTTCCGCACGATGCCCTGCGCGACGTAGAAGTCCTGCAGCTTGGCCAGCCGCTGCTCGTTGATTTCGCCGAGCACCTTCTGGCCGGGATAGACGAGGTCGGCGAAGTATTTGAAGACCGCCGTGACATAGCCTTCCTTGCCCTTCCACATGGGCGCCGCCTTGGCGAAATCCTTCGCTGCGCCGGCCGGATCGTCCATGACGTCCTTCATGCCCTTGAGCACGGCGCCGACGAATTTCCTGATCAGCGCCGGATTCGCCGCGATCAGCTTGTCCGATGCCAGCGAGGCCTGGGCCATGTGCGGGAAATAGTCTTCGGACTTGATGATCCTGATCTTGATCTTGGCGCCCTGAATCGGCGGGATCCAGTCCGGCACGCAGGCGCAGCCCACCGCCTTGCCCTGAATCACCATGCCCGGCACCGCGCGGGGGCCGACCGCCATGGCGTTGATGTCCTGCACCTTGAGGCCGGCCGCCGCCAGCATGCCGCGCAGGGCGTAATAGGTCGTGTCCTGATACGACATGACGGAGACATTCTTGCCCTTCAGGCCCGCGGGCGTCGTGATGCCGGAGTCCTCGCGCACGACGAGCTGCATGAAGCCGCGGCCGCCGAAGGCGACGACCGAGCGCACCGGGATGCCCTGGGCGCGCACGATGATCGGGCTGTCGGCCAGGCCGCCGCCCATTTCGGCATTGCCGACGCCGACCTGCTTGGCGACGTCGACGCCGCCCTTGGCCGTGGCGAAGGCGACTTCCAGACCGGCCGCCTTGAAATAGCCGCGCTGCTTGGCAAGCTGGAGCGGCCCGAAAGAGGGCAGAATCGGCGGCGCCGGGAACAGGTAGGTCATCTTCTCGGCGCTGGCCGGGCCGGCGCCGAAGCCGGCGGTCAGGCCGGCGGCGAGCGCTGCGGCGCAGAAGGTGTGCAAGCGGATCATTGTGGTCCTCCCGAATATGCTTTGCCGGGGCAGCTTCGCATTATTGGCGCATAGCTTGCAACCGGTGCCGGCCGGCCTTGCGCACCGGCCGCCGCGATCCCCGGTCGTGAAAGGAATGTTCTCGTTGGCGAGAAACCTCAACCCGCCGCCCGGTCGCTAACGGCAAAGACCTGTTCGTCCCGCGTGCACTCCTGGGCAAAGGCGAAGATTGCGCGCAGGGCTTCCCGCGAAACCTGGGGATAGCTCTCCAGAACCGCTTCTTCCGTCCACCCTTCTGCAAACAGGCCGAGCAGGAACTCAACCGATAGCCGCGTGCCGAGGATCACCGGTTTGCCGACCAGGATCGACGGATCGCTGCCGATATAGTCGCGCCAGCCCACTGAATTGCCTCCAATCGATGCGGCCAAGCGAAGGATATCACCCGTCCGCGTCGTATTTCCTGCCGGAACGGCGCCCTGCGGCTCCGGGAAAGATGAACCGCGCGGTCGCCGCGAGGCCGATTACGGCAAACGGAATGGCGGCGGCGAAGACCGCCCTTGCCGCTTCGGCGATGCCGGCCCTGTCCGCCCCGTCGGCGAACCCGGCGGCGTTGGCGACGATCCCGACATAGGCGGCGCCGACCGCATAGCCCAGCCGTTGGACGGTCGGCAGGGCGCCGGCGACCCGCTCGGTATCGTCGGCCGGCGCCAGGGCCGTCATCCGGCGCAGCACGAAGGCCCAGGCCATGCCGAACCCGGCCCCCTGCATTGCGGAGAATGCCGCAATCAGCCAGACCGGGCCGTTGGGCACGCTGTAGAGGAAGCCGGGTATGCTTGCCGCCACCACCAGCATGCCCGCGCCGATCAGCGTCCGGTCGTGCCGCTCCGCCGAGACCGCGACGAGGAGCGCGGCGATCGTCCATCCGATGGACGCGCAGGCCACGATATAGCCCGCGACCAGCGCCGAAGCGCCGTGCAGCAGGACGATGAAGAGCGGCCCGTAGGCGGTCACGCCGATCGTCGCGATGGCCAGGCAGAAGATCATGACCAGGCCCGATCCGACCGGCGCGGCCGGATCGAAGGACCGGCGCGGCAGCAGCCGGCTTCCGCCCGCGCGCGTGTCCAGGACCAGAAAGGCGACGATGGCGGCGATGCCGGCCAGCACGCACGCTGCCGTGCGCAGCGGACCGACTTCGACTCCGCCATAGGCGATCAGCACCACGCCGGCGGCCAGCAGCAGCAGGCGCGACGAGAATACGGCGTTTCGCGCCGGGTCCGGCGGCGGCCGCCGGCCGAGGCCCAAGCCGAGGTTGCCGCCGAAGCCGATCCAGAGCGACAGCGCAACCGCCTGCGCCGCGAAGAACCAGAATCCGCCGCGCCAGTCCGCATATTCGACGAACAGGCCGCCGATCAGCGGGCCGAGAAAGGCCGACACGCCCCAGAGCGCTGAAATCGCCGCGATGGCCCGGGGAACCAGCGGCCCGGGGAACAGGACACTCGTCGCGACGAAGGCGAGGGCCATCAGGCCGCCGCCGCCAAGGCCCTGCAACAGACGCCCTGCCAGAACCACCCACATGGACGGGGCCAGGGCGCTGATCGCGCATCCGGCGGCAAACGCGGCGGCGGCCACGGCCATCGGCAGGCGCACGCCGTACCGGGCCGCCAGCAAACCGCTCGCAGCGCCGGTCAGAATGGTGCCGATCTCGTACAGCGAGACGGTCCAGCCGATCAGCGCCTCGCCGCCGATCTCCGCGACCAGCGCCGGCAGCATGGTGGCGACGAGCAAGCTGTCGGCGGCGTGGAGCCAGACGCCCGCGCAGACCAGAATCAGGGCGGCGCCATGGCCGCGGAGAGACGGGGGGTCAGAAGATTCGGGCAAGGTGCCGGCCGGGCGCAGACGGCGTCAGCCGAGGATCCCGATCACGCAGCCGGTCGAACCGGTCGCCAGCACACCGGCGGCGAGGCTCTTCCAGGATAGCGCCAGAATCTCGTTGCGCCGCTCCGGCATCAGCACCGTCAGCCCGCCGACCATGATCCCCAGCCCGCCGAAATTGGCGAAGCCGCACATGGCGTAGACCAGGATCAGCCGGCTGCGCTCGCCCAGCGTGCCTTCGGGCAGCCGGGCGAGGTCGAGATAGGAGACCAGTTCGTTGAGCACGACCTTGGTCGCCATGAGCTGGGCGGCGTCCCAGCATTCCGCCCAGGGAATCCCCATCAGCCAGCACAGCGGCGTCATGACGAGGGCGAGGATCTTCTGCAGGGTGACGGCCTCGCCGGCGACATCCGGCAGCAGGGCGAGTACGCCGTTCGCCAGATGCACCAGCGCGACCAGGGCGATCAGCATGGCGACGATCAGGAACAGCATGTTGAGGCCCTGGCGCGCGCCGACGACCAGCGCCTCCATGGCGCTCGACGTCTCGCGCGGCGGCAGGCTTCCGCTGTCCTGCGGCGGCCCGTCCGGCGGCACCATCAGCAGGGCGACGGCGATGGCGGCGGGCGCGCTGATCACCGAAGCGACCAGGATCTGGCCGGCGGCGTTCGGCAGGACCGGCGCCAGGATGCTGGCGTAGAGCACGAAAACGGTGCCGGCGATGGTCGCCATGCCGACGGTCATCAGGACGAACAGTTCGCTGCGGCTGAAATCCTTGAGATAGGGCCGGACGAAGAGCGGCGCCTCGACCATGCCGATGAAGATGTTGGCCGCGCTGCCCAGGCCGACCGCGCCGCCGATGCGGAAGCCGCGCTCAAGCACAAGGCCGATCCCCTTCACGATCCAGGGCAGGATGCGCCAATGGGTGAGCAGCGCGGTCAGCGTGCTGGTCACAATGATGATGGGCAGCGCCTGGAAAGCGAAGACGAACGCCGCGCCGGGGCGGGATTCGGCGAAGGGCAGCGCCCCGCCGCCGATATAGCCGAACACCATGCTGGTGCCCTCGCGCGTCGCCTGCTCCATCGCGGTCACGACATGGCCGAGCGAGGCCACGAGATCGGCGATCAGCGGCACCTTGAGCAGGATGAGCGCGAGCGCGATCTGGAGGCCGATCCCGGCCAGCGCAACCCGCCAGGCGCTGCGCCGCCGCTTCTCCCCGACCGCCCAGGCCAGCGCGAACAGAACGACCAGCCCGAAGGCGCTCTGCAGTTCCGGCATTGCCTTACACCCTCGACTCTCGGTGTTCCGCCGCACCTTCGAGAGGCTCGACCGACGGCGACCGTAAACCGGCGCGCGGGCCTGCATCCGCCGCTGCTGCAATATGGCGCAGACGTCGATTGCGACGACGCAAGTGCGTTACGCTTCCGGTTCCGGATCGAATTCGGCAGGACTGCCCGATGCCATCCAGATGCGTATTTCTTCCAGACGCTCCGAGACAGGAAGCTGCCTTGCTTCTTCTTCGGAATGGCCTTCGGAAATCTTCTTCTCCATTAACCATGTCTGGAACGTAACGTAGTCGCCGATAATTCTCTTGACGCCAGGCGCCTTAATTCCGGCCTCGACCCTGAAAAAGTTGCGGGCATGCTGAATTATCTTTTCGTATGTTCGTTCGTGAAACGCGATGTCTGTCCCCGCGAGGTCTGAGAGAGCCTGCTTCAAATCGTACTGCTTTTCCTCGAATACGAGAAATTTCTTTTTGCCGTATGCGCCGCCCTGACTTCGTCTGAAACCGAAATCGAGGCCGAGCTCGAATGGCATATTCATGCGAAAAAATTCATTCGATTCCCTTGCCCTGCACCGACTCAAATCGTGCACCGAATACCGTGAGCCGGATATGATCCCGACTATCTTGTCCAGACGGTTCTCCCCAGCTTCGAGCCGTTCGCTTGCAAGTCTGGGCGTCAGGCCGAAATAGCAGATACAGAAGCAGAGCGCTTCCAAAAGCGGGGAATATTCGCTGTCGAAAGGGCAGTTGATGAAGACACTGCAGTCGAAATTTTCGTCGGTCAAGGGCTGGCCCTATGACTTGGCCCGATGATCGAAATGGCAGTTAACCCGGCGACGGATGCGGGCGTCTATCGCATGTGCGGCGCTCCCGTATATGGCCGTTCTTGTCGTGAATATAGATTATGCCGCGCTCTTTCCGTGCAATTGCGGTGGCCCGTTCGATCGCCTCTGCTTCCGTCGCATATATGGCCGTCGCTTTGCGTGCGCCAGAACGTCTGACGCTCCACTCGCCGCCGCTCGGGACGACATGCTGACCTTTGGCCGTCATTTGCGGAACTCCTTCCAACGAAAGTGATGTAGCAGCCGGCCGCAGGCATTTCAACCGATTAGGCCGCCCGCCCGCGCCGCCCCTACATCCCCTGCATCATCGCCCGGATCTCCGCTTCCGGCACCTCGCGGATGCGCTGGCCGAAGATCCAGCGATGGCCTTCCGGATCTTCGGCGCGGTAGTGGCGCTCGCCGAAGAACTGGTCGGCCGGTTCGGCGGTAATGCGGGCGCCGGCGGTCCTGGCCTGCGCGTGGTGCGCGTCGACGTCGTCGACATAGCAGAAGACCTGGCTGTACCAGCCGCCGGAACCCGATTTCGCGGCCTCGGCCGGCGTCGTCTGGCCCATCTCCGGGAACACGCTGGCCAGCATCACGACGTTGCCGCCCAGCGCCAGTTCGGCATGGCCGATCCGGCCGTCCTTCATGGCGTAGACCTGGCGCTCCCTGAAGCCGAAGGCGCGCACGAGAAAGTCGATGGCCGCCGGCGCGTCGGCATAGTTCAGCATGGGGATCACGCGCTGCATCCCCGCCGGGGGATTTTGGATCGGGTTCCGCACCGCGCCTTGCCGCAGGCCTTCCGGCAGGAAGGGCGCCATGCCCTGCCGCGCCAGTTCGTCGGCGCGCTCGTTGCCCGGATCGCCGGCATGGCCTTTTACCCAACGCCAGTCGATGCGCCGGGCGCCGTGCAGCGCGTCCAGCACTTGCCACAGGTCGCGGTTCTTGACCGGCTTACGCGCCGCCGTCAGCCAGCCGCCGGCCTTCCACTTCGCGATCCAGCGCGTGATGCCGTCCCTGACATAGACACTGTCGGTATGGAGCGTCGCCGCGCCGCCCTCCGGCACCGCCTTCAGCGCCTCGATGGCGGCCTGCAGTTCCATGCGGTTGTTGGTCGTCTCCGCCGCGCCGCCGCACAGTGTCTCCTCGTCCGGGCCGCGCCGGATCAGCACGCCCCAGCCGCCCGGTCCCGGATTGCCGCTGCACGCGCCGTCGGTATAGAGGTCGAGCCGCGTCCCGGCCCGCCCGCCGATTGCTGTCCCGGCCGTCGTTTCGGTCATCCTGGAGGCCCTTCCTCGCCGTGCCGCGTCAGTCCAGTCCCAGCTCGCCGGGCCGCTTCACGCCCTGATGGAAGCGCAGCTTTCGATGGTATTCCAGCGGGTTGTGCGGCGTCACCAGCGCCCCTTCCGGGTGGAACAGCCAGTCGTGCAGCCGGGTCAGCAGGAAGCGCAGCGCGCCGCCGCGCAGCAGCACCGGGATCGCCGCCAGTTCCGCCGCCGAGAAGGGCCGCACCGCGCGATAGGCGTTCAGGATGTGGCGCGCCTTGGTGACATTGAAGCTGCCGTCCTTCTCGAAGCACCAGGCATTGATGCAGATCGCCAGGTCGTAGGCTAGGAGATCGTTGCAGGCGAAGTAGAAATCGATCACGCCCGATACCTTGTCGCCGAGGAAAAAGACATTGTCCGGGAACAGGTCGGCATGGATCACGCCGGTCGGCAGGCCGGAGGGCCAGTTCTCTTCGAGGAATTCCAGTTCCTGCTCGATCTCGCCGGCCAGGCCGTTCTGCACCTCGTGGGCGCGCGGGCCGCAGCGGTCGAACAGCGGGCGCCAGCCGGCCAGGTTCAGCGCGTTCGGCCGCGCCATGCCGAAGCCGGCCGCCGCCAGGTGCATCTCCGCCAGCACCCGGCCGAGCGGCGCGCAATGCCGGATATCGACCCGGCGCGGCGAGACCCCCTGCAGGAAGGAGATGATCGCGGCCGGCCGGCCGGCGAGCGTGCGCAGGGCGGCGCCGTCGCGGGCGTGGATCGGCGTCGGGCAGACGATGTCCTGCGCCGCCAGATGGTCCATCAGGCCGAGGAAAAATGGCAGGTCGGCGGGGTCGACCCGCTTTTCGTACAGCGTCAGGATGAAGCTGCCGCGCTCGGTCTGGAGGAAATAGTTGGAATTCTCCACCCCTTCGGCGATCCCCTTGTAGGAGACGAGCGCGCCGATGTCGTAGGCGTCGAGAAATGCCGCCAGTTCGTCGTCCGCCACTTGGGTGTAGACCGCCATGCCCGCTGCTTACGCCCAACCCGTCTTTCTCTCAAGGGGCCGCCGGTTCAATGGTCGCGGAACGGCCGCCCGGCTTCGAAGGGGTCATGCGTCAGAAGTTCCGGGAAGAGCGAAAAATCGCGGTCGCGCGTAAACAAGGCCTCAACGGCGTGCGCAACGCATATGGCTGCAATACGGGCATCGTGGACGCCGCCGCCGACGACGTGAGGCCGGTTTACGAATCGCTCCAGGATGTCCGGGAAATCGTCGGTCTCGCCGATCATGCGGTTCGACGGCGACGCCACCCTGGCGCGCTTCGCGGCGGTGCGCATAGACCAGAAGATTGGTGTCGACGGCGACCACCGGGCGCCGGGATCGCCCCCCGGATCGCCCCCTCGATCGCCCCCCGGATCGTCATAGATCGTTTCGCGCAGTTCGTGCCAGGAAAAGCGCTCCAGCGGATCGGGCGCGGCCGGGTCTCCCGCTCTCAGATCGGGCAGCTTGTAGCGGCTGCGCGGGACCGGGCGCGCGAGCACACGGCGAAGCCCTTCCTCGACCACGGCGCGCAGCGGGCGTCCCGTTTCCCTGGCGTGGCGCCTCGCACGCGCCAGCAATTCGTCGTGGATGTCCAGCGTCGTCTTCATGGACCGATATTACCCGTGTCGCCGATTACTGGAAAACCATTTCCCGGACGACTGCCCGGCGTTCCGTGTTAAGCGGAAGGAGACAGCAGCTTGCCGGGCGCGGCCCGGTTGATTACGGTGCCGCCGACAGCAATTCTGCCGGCAAGAGGGGGCACTGGGTATGGCGGGACAGATCGCGGCGAAGGAACCGAAGGGCGTGACCCTGGAGGCCGGCAAGAGCTATGCCTGGTGCGCCTGCGGGCTGAGCGCGAACCAGCCCTTCTGCGACGGCGCGCACAAGGCGACCGACATGAAACCCCTGGTCTTCAAACAGGAGGAGACCGAAGAGGCCTGGCTCTGCCAGTGCAAGCAGACCGGCAACGGCCCCTTCTGCGACGGCACCCATAACGGGCTGTAGGCGGAAGGCGGAGCGGCGGCGTCATGGCGCAGGTCGATGAGGCGCTTTTACAGCGGATGACAGCCGCTATCGTGGACGAGGCGGACCCCGAACGGGTGATCCTGTTCGGCTCCCGCGCGCGCGGCGACGCCGGGCCGGACTCGGACGTCGATCTGATCGTGATCGAGGCCGAGCCCTTCGGGCCGGGCCGCGACCGGCGCGCGGAGGCGGTGCGGCTGTGGCGGGCGCTCTCGGGCTTTCGGGTTCCCAAGGACATTCTGGTTTACAGCCGCGACGAGGAGGACTACTGGCGCGATTCGCTCAACCATGTGCTCGCGCGCGCCCTGCGCGAAGGCACGGTGCTCTATGAGCGACCCTAAGCAGGCCCGCATTCTGCTGGAGGCCGCAGAAAGGGACTTCTTCGCGCTGCGCGGCATGGACGACGCCGCCGTCTTCGCCGACGAGATATTCGGCTTTCATGCCCAGCAGGCGACCGATAAGCCGTACCTATGGGCAGGCGCCGGCCTTTAGCTTGACTCGCCGCCGGCTTCCGCTAACCTTTCGTCCATAGCCTCAGACGCCTGTGGGAGAGAGCGGGCACGCGCGCAAGCGCGGGTCCGCCGCCGAAGGAGCAACCGCCCCGGAAACTCTCAGGCACCAGGGACCGCAGGCGGAGGCGACTCTGGAGAGCAGGCGGCCGTGCGCGAGCCTTGCGCCGCCTCACCGAAGGGGAAAGACCGGCCATCGCCCGATCAGGGCCGGTGTGCCGGTTCAAGCTCTCAGGTTGTGCGACAGAGGGGGCGTGTCCCGCCGATCTACGGTCGGCCGGACGCAGCCTCAGCCGCTCGCGCAACCCGGCCGGGGCTTTCCCATGGCAACCGAAAACAAGACCGGAAACAAGACGGGGCCGGCGGCCCTTCGCACGCCGCTCTACGACCTGCATGTCGCGCAGGGCGGGCGGATGGTCGATTTCGCCGGCTATGCCCTGCCCGTGCAGTATGGCGGCATCATCGCCGAGCATGAGCAGGCGCGCTCCCGGGCCGCCCTGTTCGACGTCTCGCACATGGGCCAGGCGCGGATCGTCGGGGCGCGGGCGGCCGAAGCGCTCGAAAGCCTGGTGCCGGGCGATATCGCCGGGCTCGGCGCCGGCCGGATGCGCTATACCCAGCTGACCGACGACAACGGCGGCATCCGCGACGACCTGATGGTCACCCGGCTGGCCGGGGACGCATCGGGGGACGCGCTGGCGATCGTTGTCAACGCTGCCTGCAAGGATGACGATTTCGCCTATCTCGGCGCGGCGCTGGCCGGCTGGGACTGTTCCCTCGAAATCGACGAAAGTGCGGCCTTGCTCGCCTTCCAGGGACCGGAGGCCGCGGCGGTGCTGGAAGCCGCGATTCCGGGCGCCGACGGCCTCGCCTTCCTGCAGGGCGACTGTTTCGACTGGCGCGGCGTGCCGCTCTGGATCTCGCGCAGCGGCTATACCGGCGAGGACGGATTCGAAATCTCGCTGCCGGCGCACCATGCCGCCGCCCTGGCGGAAGCGCTGCTCGCCTGCGACGGCGTTGCGCCTGCCGGCCTCGGCGCGCGCGATTCGCTGCGCCTCGAGGCCGGCCTGTGCCTCTACGGCCACGATATCGACCTGACGACCACGCCGGTCGAGGCCGGCCTCGCCTGGTCGATCGGCAAGCGCCGCCGCGCGGAAGGCGGCTTTCCCGGCGACGGCACGATTCTGGACCAGCTGCGGAACGGGCCCACGCGCCGCCGGATCGGCCTCAGGCTCGAGGGCCGGGCGCCGGCACGGGAGGGCGCGGAAATCTGCAACGCGGACGGTGCGCCGGTCGGCCGGGTGACCAGCGGCGGCTTCGGCCCGACGGTCGGAGGCCCGGTCGCCATGGGCTATGTCGCGGCCGGGCACGCTGCACCCGGCACGCCGCTCGCCCTCACGGTGCGCGGCCGGGCGCTGCCGGCGCGGGTGGCGTGCCTGCCGTTCATCGCGCCGGGGTACCGGCGATGACGGACACGGCAGACATGACCGGCCCGACCGGAGCCGCGGCCGGAGTACGACTCGAGCCGGACGCCCTGCGCCCGACCCGGTATTTCCCACCCCGAATTTGCCCGGCCGGACTGTTTGCGACCGGACATGACCGGTCGGGGCCCTGATCAGCAGAGGACGCAATCCATGCCCACCACCTATTTTTCGGAAGACCACGAATGGATCGCGGTCGACGGCGATACCGGCACCGTCGGCATCACCGACTATGCCCAGGAACAGCTCGGCGACGTGGTGTTCGTCGAACTGCCGGAGATCGGCCGGACCGTCATCAAGGGCGATGACATGGCCGTCGTCGAATCGGTCAAGGCGGCGAGCGAGGTCTACGCCCCGGTCGGAGGCGAGGTGGTCGCGGTGAACGAGGCGCTGGAGGACAACCCGGCCGCCGTCAACGAGGACGCCGAGGGCGAGGGCTGGTTCGTCCGGCTGAAACTGGCCGACGCCGCCGAGCTGGAAGACCTGATGGACGCCGCCGCCTACGCCGCCTTCGCGGAGAGCCAGGGCTAGAGGCGGCCCGGCCGCCGGACTGCGTTCGCGCAGCACAACACAGGGAACCGGGACCATGACCTCCGCCAGCTTCGCCGCGCTCCAGGACCGCGAGTCGTTCATCGGCCGTCATATCGGCCCGGGACCGGACGACATTGCCGCCATGCTGCAAACCGTCGGCGCGGACTCGCTCGATGCGCTGATCGAGGAGGCGGTGCCGGATGTGATCCGGGATACCGCCCCGCTGCCGCTCGGCGAACCGGCGACGGAGGACGACGCCCTGCAGCGGATCGCCGAACTGGCCGCGGGCAACACGGTCGCCGGTTCGCTGATCGGCATGGGCTACTACGGCACGGTCACACCCCCGGTCATCCGCCGCAACGTGCTGGAGAACCCGGCCTGGTACACCGCCTACACGCCGTACCAGCCGGAAATCTCCCAGGGCCGGCTGGAGGCGCTGCTCAATTTCCAGACCATGGTGACCGACCTGACCGGCATGGAGATCGCCAACGCCTCGCTGCTCGACGAGGCGACCGCGGCGGCGGAGGCGATGCTGCTCGCGCGCCGGGCCGGCAAATCGACGAGCGACCGCTTCCTGGTTTCGGACCGGTGCCATCCCCAGACCCTCGCGCTGCTGCAGACCCGCGCGGCCCCGCTGGGCATCGAACTGGCGATCGGCGAGGTCACGCCCGAGCGCGCCATCGAGTCCTTCGGCATCCTGGTCCAGTATCCGGACACCTTCGGCCGCACCGACGCCTGGCAGGATTCCGTGAGAGCGGTGCGCGGCGGCGGCGGGCTGGCCGCAGTCGCGACGGACCTGCTCGCCCTTGCCCTGCTCGAACCGCCGGGCGCCTGGGGCGCCGATATCGTGATCGGCAGCGCCCAGCGCTTCGGCGTGCCGATGGGCTTCGGCGGGCCGCACGCCGCGTTCTTCGCGACCCGGGAAAGGTTCGCGCGGAAAATGCCGGGCCGGCTGGTCGGCGTGTCGGTCGACGCCAGGGGCCGGCCGGCCCTGCGCCTCGCCCTGCAAACCCGCGAACAGCATATCCGGCGCGAAAAGGCGACCAGCAACATCTGTACCGCCCAGGTGCTGCTCGCCAACATGGCCGGCTTCTACGGCGTCTGGCACGGGCCGGACGGGCTGGAACGGATCGCCCGGCGCGTCCACCGGCTGGCCTGCGCCTTCGCCGGGATCGCGGCGGCGGCCGGTCTCGAGGTCGAGGCCGGCGCTTTCTTCGATACCGTGACGGTGCGCGCGCCCGGGCGGGCCGGCGAGATCGCCGGCGCGGCGATGGATTCCGGCCTCAACCTGCGCTTCATCGATGACGACCGCTTCGCCGTTGCGTTCGACGAGACCTGCGGCCCCCAGGACCTGAGCGTCCTGGCCGATGCGCTGGGCGGCGCGGCGGACGGCGACCGGATCGCCGCCCTGCTGGAGGGCGCGCCCGACCGGCTGCCGGAAACGCTGCGCCGCCGCGACGCCTTCATGACCCATCC
This sequence comes from Rhodospirillaceae bacterium, assembly GCA_011523655.1. Taxonomy (GTDB): domain Bacteria; phylum Pseudomonadota; class Alphaproteobacteria; order Bin65; family Bin65; genus Bin65. The sequence goes on along the minus strand of WTGH01000060.1, from coordinate 58,742 downwards.
GGTATTCCACCGCCACCGGTCGGAAACCGGGATGATGCGCTATCTCCGCCGTCTCGCCGACAAGGACCTGGCGCTCGACCGGGCCATGATCCCGCTCGGCTCCTGCACCATGAAGCTGAACGCGGCGGCCGAGATGGAGCCGGTTTCGTGGCCGGAATTCGCCGCGCTGCATCCCTTCGTGCCGCTGGAGCAGGCCGCCGGAACGCTCGAACTGATCTGGGAGTTGGAGGACATGCTGTGCGCCGCGACCGGCTTCGACGCCGTCTCGCTGCAGCCCAACGCCGGCTCCCAGGGCGAGCTTGCCGGGCTGCTCGTCATCCGCGCCTGGCACGAAAGCCGGGACGACGGCGGGCGCGACATCTGCCTGATCCCGAGTTCCGCCCACGGCACCAACCCGGCGAGCGCCGTGCTGGCCGGCCTCTCCGTCGTCGTCGTCGGATGCGACGCCGACGGCAACATCGACATGGCCGACCTGCGCGCCAAGGCCGAGCAGCACCGGGACCGGCTGGCCGCGCTGATGGTGACCTATCCCTCGACCCACGGCGTGTTCGAGACCGGCATCGTGGAGATCTGCGACATCGTCCATGGCTGCGGCGGCCAGGTCTATATGGACGGCGCCAACCTGAACGCCCTGCTCGGCATCGCCCGGCCCGGCGAATTCGGGCCCGACGTCGCGCACCTGAACCTGCACAAGACCTTCTGCATCCCCCATGGCGGCGGCGGGCCGGGCATCGGGCCGATCGCCGTCAAGGCCCATCTGGCGCCCTTCCTGCCCGGCCACCCGGTCCATCCGGAGTGCGGCGGGGAGCAGGCGATCGGGCCGGTCTCGGCCGCCCCCTGGGGCAGCACCGGCATTCTGCCGATCAGCTGGGCCTATATCACCATGATGGGCGCCGCCGGCCTGAAACGCGCGACCGCGGTGGCGATCCTCAACGCCAACTATATCGCGGCGCGCCTCGGGGACCATTTCCCGGTGCTCTACACCGGGACGAACGGCCGGGTGGCGCATGAGTGCATCGTCGACCTCCGGCCGCTCAGGGAGTTCGCTTCGGTCGACGATGTCGCCAAGCGGCTGATCGACTACGGCTTCCACGCGCCGACCATGTCCTTCCCGGTCGCCGGCACCCTGATGATCGAGCCGACGGAAAGCGAATCCCTGGCCGAGATCGACCGCTTCTGCGACGCCATGATCGCGATCCGGCAGGAGATCGCGCGCGTCGAGGCCGGCGACTGGCCGGCGGACGACAATCCGCTCGCCAACGCGCCCCACACGGCGGACGACCTGGCGGCGGCGGACTGGCTGCACCCCTATCCGCGCGAACTTGCCGTTTTCCCGGTCCCGGCGCTCAAGGACGGAAAATACTGGCCGCCGGTCGCGCGCATCGACAATGTCTACGGCGACCGCAACATCGTATGCGCCTGCCCGCCGCTCGAAGCCTACGGGGAGGCCGCGGAGTAGGAGGCGGCCCCTCGATACGCTCCGGATAAAATCCGGGGCTACTCGGGATGAGGGGAAGTAGAGGTAGCCAAAGTTCCCCCTCATCCCAAGTAGGCGCGCCAGCGCCGTATCGAGAGCCTGCCCTGAGCGAAGTCGAAGGGGACGTTACGCGGACAACGCTCTAACCCTCGCTGCGGTGGCGGCCGGCCAGCAGGTTGAGGCTGCGTCCGACCCGGGCGGTCCGGTCCTCGTCGCTCTCGTCGCGCACCAGCAGCGCCTCGCCGAGCAGCAGGCCCTGGAACAGGCCGGCGCGCGTCCGGGCCGCCGCTTCGCTGAAGCCCAGCGCGATGAAGAAATTCTCGATATAGACCGAGCGCCGGGCGTCGACCGACCGCACCGCCACCGTCGCGGCCGGATCGTTGCGCGACCAGTTGCGGATCGCGATTTCGGCGTTGCGGAACTCCCGGTCCGCATGGCCGCCCACGGTCATTTCGAGCAGCAGGCGCAATCGTTCGGCGGGCGTCGCGCCGGCGTGGCCAGCGATGCGGACCAGCAGGTCGGTCTGCCTCTCCTCCCAGCGCGCGAGGATCGCCGCGAGCAGCGCCGGGCGGTCCCTGAAATGCCAGTAGAAGCTGCCCTTGGTGACGCCGAGGCGGCGCGCCAGCGGTTCGATCCTGACCGCGTTGACGCCGCGCTCGGCCAGGAGCGCGATGGCGCCGCCGATCCAGTCGTCCCGGTTCAGTCTGGGCCGGTCCGGCCTCTTGCGCTCCGGCCCCGTGCGGTCTGGCTTTGTGCGGTGGGGCCCAGTGCTGTCGGGCGGGCGTCGGGCCTCGTCTGCCACGGGGCGCCTCCAGCTGCCGGCCCGCGCTATCCGCCGGTGACGGGCGGGAAGAAGGCAATCTCGTCGCCCGGCTTGACCGCGGTTTCCAGGCTGGCGAACTCGTAGTTCACCGCTGCGCGCACGAAGCGGGCGTTGGCGAAGGCATCGGCATGGCCGGGGCTGCGCTCCCGCAGCCAGTCGATCAGGGCGCCGACCGTCGCGACCTCCGCCGGCGGCGTCACCGTCTCCCGGCCGGCGCCGATCTTCTGGCGCAGCCAGGCGAAATAGAGCACGTTTATCCGGTCGGGCCGGACGGGACGGTCGGGCATCTCATCGGGCATCGCGTCAGGCCCCGAGTTCGCTGAAGGGCAGGAAATCCACCGTCATCCCGGCCCGGATATCGGTCGCGTCCTCCGGCAGTTCCACCAGGCCGCTCGCCGCGGTCATGGAAGAGAGGATGCCGGCACCCTGCCGGGCGAACTTGCGCGCGGTCCAGCCGTCGGCGCAAGGCTCCAGGGTGGCGCGCACCCATTCGCGCCGGTTGGCCTTCTTGCGGTGGTCGAAGCCGGCGCGCACCGGAAAGAGCCTGGGCACATGGACGTTGGCGCCGGAGAGCCGGTCGATCAGCGGCCGGGCGAAGCGCAGGAAGGTCACCATGACGGCGACCGGGTTGCCCGGCAGGCCGACGAAGGGCGTGCGGCCGATCTGGCCGAGCGCGACCGGGCGGCCCGGCTTGATGGCGAGGCGCCAGAAGTGGATCTGCCCGAGGCTCTCGACCGCGGCGCGGACATGGTCTTCCTCGCCGACGCTCACGCCGCCGGAGGTCAGCACCAGGTCGTGGCCGGCGTCCGCCTCGGCCAGCGCTGCTGTGATCGCCGCCCGGTCGTCGGGCAGGATGCCGAGATCGGAGACGGTGCAGCCGAGGTGTTCGAGCAGGCCGGCAAGGGCGAAGCGGTTGGCGTCGTAGACCGCGCCTGCGCCCGCCACTGCGCCCGGTTCGCGCAGCTCGTTGCCGGTCGAGAACAGGGCGGCGCGCAGCCGGGCGCGCACCGGAAGCTCCGCCAGCCCGACCGAGGCGGCGAGGCCGAGGTCCTGCGGGCGCAGGCGCAAGCCGGCCTTGAGGATAACCGCGCCTTCCTCGACGTCCTCGCCGGCGAAGCGCCGGTTCGCGCCCTGTTTGATGCCGGGCGCGATATGCACGCCGCCGCCGTCTTCGCGGCAGTCCTCCTGCATCATCACGGTGTCGAAGCCGGCCGGCATGACGGCGCCGGTGAAGATGCGCACCGCACCGCGCGCTTCCGGATCGGCGAGGGCGGGCGGGTCGCCGGCGGCGATCCGGCCGATGACGGGCAGGCGGGTCTCGGCCTGCGGGTCGAGCTCGGCGAAGCGTACGGCGTAGCCGTCGACCGCCGAATTGTCGTGCAGCGGCACCGAACGGCCGGCCCGGATATCGTCGGCCAGGATGCGGCCGAGCGCAGCGCGCAGCGGCACGGTTTCGGCTTCCGCCACCACGGAAATCCGCTCTTCCAGCAGGGCGAGCGCGTCGTCGAGCGGCGTCAGGGCGCCGCCGAAGGCGAAACAGTCGTCGCTCAGTTGCGCCATCTCAGGCGGCGCCCCGTTCGGCAGGGGTGGCGGCTTCGAGGCCGCACCGGGCGCAGATGAAATCGGCGACCGCCTCCGGCGCGTTCACGTCCAGAAGGGGCAGGTCCAGGGCCGGCCGGCCGGCGTCCGCGAGCGGCCCGTCGCTGGCGATGGCGACGACCGCCGGGTCGCCGGCGGCGATCAGCGGGTGGCCGAGCGCCGGGCGGTGGACCTCGATCTTGGCGTGGGGCAGCCGCTTGAAGCCCTCGACGATCAGCAGGTCGACCGGGCTCATGCGGGCGACCAGCTCGTCCAGCGCCGGCTCGCGCCGGCCGCGCAGCTCGTGGACCAGGGCCCAGCGGGTCGCCGAGGAGACCACGGACTCGACCGCGCCGGCCGCCCGGTGGCGGTGGCTGTCCTTGCCCGGCCGGTCGACCTCGAAGCCATCATGGGCGTGCTTGATCGTCGAGACGGTGAAGCCGCGGGCGGTCAGCACGGGCAGGAGGCGGGTGACCAGCGTCGTCTTCCCGCTGCCCTTCCAGCCCGCAATCCCGATGATCCGCCGCCCCGCATCCATGCCGCCAATGTAGGACGGCGGCGGGACGGGGGAAACGCCCCTCGATACGCCCCGGATGAAATCCGGGGCTACTCGGGATGAGGGGATTGTGTGGTCGCATCGCCGTCCCGGAGACCTCTCCCCCTCGTCCTGAGTAGCCGCGAAGCGGCGTATCGAAGGGCGGCGTATCGACGGACGGGCGGTTCGGCAAACAGCACCCGGCCAACCACGGCCGCAGGTCAATGTTCTGCGGCCCGCTCCCACCGGGCTGGGGCGCTGCGCAGCTTGGCAGCCGGATAGCGCCAGCGCGGCTCCATGCCGTCGATCCGGAGCGGGGAGCGGACCCGGTGCGCCGGGCCCCAGGCCGTTTCCTCGATGGCAGGATCGAGATCGTCCGGGGTCTTGGGCGCAAGGCCGGGATACGGTTCTTCGCGCCGCGTCGTGGCGAGCAGGCAGGCCGTGCGGGCCAGCGACAACCTGGCCGAGAGAACGTTGCCGGACGTTCGCCGGTGATCCAGAGCGTGAAGCACCGCCGCCGCCATCAGATAGCCGGTTGCATGGTCGAGCGCCTGAACCGGCAGGGGGACCGGCCGATCCGCTCCCGATCGCTTCATCGCATAGTCGGCGATGCCGGAACTCATCTGGACCAGGCTGTCGAAACCGCGCCGTCCGGACCACGGGCCAGTCCAGCCATAGGCATTGAGGCAAACGTCCGTCAGCCGCGGGTTCAATGTCCGAAGCGCCGCGCTGTCGTAGCCGAGCGCGGCGAGCGCGCCCGGCCGGTATCCGTGCAGAAGGACATCGGCATCCCGCAGGAGCGTGTCGAACGTTCTCCGGTCCTCCGCATTCTTGAGGTTCAACCCGGCGCAGCGCTTGCCGAGCGTGACCTCCGGCACGGCCGCCGGCTCGTCCCAGTCGGGCGGGTCGATGCGCAGGACGTCCGCGCCCCAAGCGGCGAGGAAGCGCCCCGCGACGGGCCCGGCCAGGACACGGGTGAGATCGAGGACGCGGAGTCCGCTCAGGGGTTGCGCCCGGTTCCGAGGCCGCTCATGTGGTTCAACCGCCGGATGTTCGGTCCAGGCGACCAACGGCTCTGCCGCGACGGCCGTACCCTGCGGATGGCTCCTCCAGGCTTCGAGGCCGCGCATGACCGCGGCACACCCGCCGGCCTCCACGATCTCGGCTTCGAGGATATCGCCCGCCCATCGCGCGACGGCAGGCTCCAGGCCCGTTCGGTCCGCCGCGTCGCCGAGGACCGACAGCGCGGCGGCGCGATGGTGCGGCGCATTCGTGTGCAGCCGGATCCAGCCGTCGTTCGTCCGGTAGTCGCCGGCCAGCGGATCCCACACTGAAGGGAGGGTCCAGCCCACCGGGTGCAGCGACCATCCGAACCAGAGCGAGGCAAGACGCCGGTCGACCGTAACGCGGGCGGCGGTGCGGCCGGCCTCCGCCGCAAATTGCGCGAGTGCCAGTCCGGCCATGCCGATTGTGGCCGCGGCCAGGTCCGTCACCGCGAACCATGCTTTGAGGTCGCCGCCGCCGATTATTGAAAGCGCATCCGGATCGACCGCGATACGGTCGTCAGGGAATGCGGCCAGCAAGTGCGGAAGAAGCGGGCTCGGCACGATCTCTTTCGAAAAAACCGGGGCCGCCGGCGTTACCCGGCGGCCCCTTCCGTTTCGCGCAGGTGCGGTAGTGCCCTACAGCGCCGCCTTCACCTTCTCCGCCGTGATCGGCAGCGAGCGGACGCGGGCGCCCGTGGCGGCGAAGATCGCGTTGGCGATCGCCGGCGCCACCGAGGTGACCGCCGGTTCGCCGCAGCCGACCGGATACTGGCCGGTCTCGACCAGGATCACGTCCAGGTCCGGCGCGTTCTCCATCCGGCACGGCGTGTAGGTGTCGAAGTTCGACGCCTGGAGCCGACCGTCCTTCATCTCGACCTCCTCGAGCGTCGCCAGCGAAAGGCCCCACAGGGTCGCCCCCTGGACCTGGGCCTCGACGGCGTTCGGGTTGATCAGCGTGCCGAGATCCGTGCCCACGGTCAGCCGGTTGACGGTGAACGAGCCGTCCGCCGGGTTGACGGTGACGTTGGCCGCGGTCGCCGTCCAGGCCGCCGAGGGGCGCTCCTGGCTGGTCACGCAGGCCAGGCCGATGCCGGTGTTCTTCGCCATCGCCTTGCCGTAGCCCGCCTTGGCGGCGACCTTCTGGAGCACGCTGGCCAGCCGCTTGGCGCCGTTGGCGGTCGGCCCCTTGCCGGCATTCTTGCCCTTGCCATCGAGCATCTGGAGCCTGAGCGCGAGCGGATCGACGCCCATCTTGTGGGCCATTTCGTCGATCATGCTCTCGACCGCCCAGAAGGTCCACGCCGGCGCCACCGAGCGCAGCTGGCCGGACGGCGTCGCCGCCTGGGCGATCTTGTTCATCTCGGTCAGCACGAGCTGGTTCGGGATCGTGTACCAGTGGTCCGAGCCGTTGATCTGGAAGGGATCGAACTTCTTGCCGCCGGGGTCCTTGCCCAGGAAACCCGGCGCCATCCGGGCGGTCGCAAACGACGAGGCCGCCGTATGCTTCCAGCCGGTGATCTTCTTGCCGTCCGAGCCGGCGGTGACGCGCATCGTCGTCATCGGCCGGGTGAAGTCGAACTCGGTGTCGGCCTCGCGGCTGTAGATCATCTTCACCGGCTTCTGGACCGCCTTGGCCGTCAGCGCCGCCATGATCAGGTAGTCGGCCTCCAGCCGCCGGCCGAAGCCGCCGCCCAGGAACTGCTGATGCAGCACGACCTTGTCGGGCTTGATGCCGAGCGCCGCCGGGACCAGCCCCATCGCCAGGGTCTGGAACTGGTTGCCGGTGTAGATGTGATAGACGCCGTCCCTGATCTCCACGGTGGCGTTCAGCGGCTCCAGCGGGGCGTGGATGTTGATCGTCGTCGTGTAGATCGCCTCGTGTTTGACCTTGGCCGACGCGATCGCCTTCTCCGCATCGCCTTCCTTGAGGAAGGTGGAGGCGTTGGCGGTGTTGTCGATCAGGCGCCGCGACTCATCGTTGATGGTCTTCGAGGACACCTTCGCGTTGGGACCCAGATCCCAGTCGACCTTGAGCGCCAGCGCCGCCTTGCGCGCCGTCCAGTAGGAATTGGCGACCGCCATCACCCAGCCGGTCTGCGACCCGGTCGGGTCCTCGATCACGACGTGGGTCATGTAGCCCTTGATCTTCTTCGCTGCGCTGTCGTCGACCGACCTGACCTTGGCGCCGTAGCGCACCGGCGGCGTGGCCGGCGTGGCGTAGACCATGCCGTCGAGCTTCACGTCGATGGCGAAGCCGGCGGTGCCGTTGGTCTTGGCCGGAACGTCGAGGGCGGGCAGGCTCTTGCCGATATAGCGCCGCTGGCCGGCCGCCTTCAGCTTGATCGCCTTCATCTCGTCCTTCGAGAAGGCCTTCGGCGGCACGCCGGCCTTGACCAGCTCGCCATAGGTGATCGTCTTGCCGCCGGGGCCGGAGATCACGCTATCCTTCGCGCTCAACTGGCTCGCCGGAACGCCCCACTTCTTCGCGGTGGCCTCGATCAGCGTAATCCGCCCGGCCGCGCCGGCGCGCGACATGCGGTCGAAGGTCCAGTTCACCGACCAGGAACCGCCGGTGACGTGCAGCCCGACCTTCGGGTCGAAGCCGATATGGCTGATGCTGACGTCGCTCCACTTGACCTCGAGTTCATCGGCCAGGATCTGGGCGAGCGCCGTGCCGACATGCTGGCCCATCTCGGCCTTGTCGATCCGGACGACGGTCTTGCCCGCGGCGTCCATCGAGAACCAGAGGTTGGGCGCAAACGCCTTCATCGTCGATGCGTCGGCGAGCCGGATGCCGTCATGCGCGGCGAAGCCGAAGAGCAGGCCGGAAGCGCCGGCGCCGACCAGGAAGGTCCGCCGGCCAATGCTTGTATCCATTACGGTCATTGCTTCCTCCCTACATCTCGGCGGCGGCGCGCTTGATCGCCTTGCCGATCCGCGCATAGGTCATGCAGCGGCAGAGATTGCCGTTCATGTGTTCGACGATGTCGTCGTCCGACGGGTTCTTGTTCTCCGCCAGCAGCGCCGCGGCCTGCATGATCTGGCCCGACTGGCAGTAGCCGCACTGGGGCACCTGCTCGGCGATCCAGGCCTTCTGCACCGGATGCTGGCCGTTGGCGTCCAGCCCCTCGATCGTGGTGATCCGGTCCGATTCCTTGACGTCGGAAATCGGCGTCTGGCACGAGCGCACGGCCTCGCCGTTGATATGCACGGTGCAGGCGCCGCACAGGGCCTCCCCGCAGCCGAACTTGGTCCCGGTCATCCCGAGATTTTCGCGGATCACCCAGAGCAGCGGGGTGTCCGCATGGTCGACATCGACCGTCCGCAGACGGCCGTTCACCGAGATTTTGGCCATGGATTCCTCCTCTATCGATGCCCCTTCGGAGAAACCGACCTTATGGCGGACGCCCGGCCCTTGTACAGGGCGATTGCGGGGGGCAAACGCGCGTCTCGGTCCTCAGCCTTCCACATTCTTGCTGAATGGGGCGCCGGAAACGAAAAACCGGCCGCGACGTGGGTCGGCGGGCCGGTCTTCAGGCGTTTGGTGGAGCCGAGGGGAGTCGAACCCCTGACCTCTTGAATGCCATTCAAGCGCTCTCCCAACTGAGCTACGGCCCCATCCGAAGGGAAGGCCGGCGCGGCGTCCCGGCCGATCTGTCCGGCAGGCGCCGCCCGCGCGGCCGGCCTTCAATAAAGGCTCCGGGCCCAAGGAATCAAGGCTGGGGATCAAGCGGCCGCCCGATGCGGCGAAATGGGCGGAGGGCGGCGCAAGGCCCTGTCCGCCGCCGGCCGCGGCCCTAGATTGGCAGCCTCCGCATCCGCCGGAAAGCCCGATGCCGAACGCCCCGACCGGTCCCGCCGTTCCCGATCTCGAAGCCCTGGCCGATCCGGTTTGCGCCATTGCCCGCCGGGCCGGCGCGGCCATCCTGCCCTTCTACCGGACCGACCTCGACATCGGGCGCAAGGACGACCGGACGCCGGTCACCGAGGCCGACCATGCCGCCGACGCCGTGATCGTGCCGGCGCTGGAGGCGCTGACCCCGGACATCCCGGTGGTGTCGGAGGAGCGCGCGGCGAGCCACCGGACGGATGGCACGGGCGCCCGGCCGTTCTGGCTGGTCGATCCGCTCGACGGCACGCGGGAATTCATCAACAAGCGCGACGAGTTCACCGTCAACATCGCCCTAGTCGCCGCCGGCCGGCCTGTGTTCGGCGTGCTCGGCATCCCGGTGCGCGACGTCGTCTACGTCGGCTACACCGGCGAACGCGGAACCGGCGCGGCGAGCCGGCAGGCGGGGGACGGTCCCGCGGAGCGGGTCGCGGTGCGGGCGGCGCCGGCCGACGGCATCGTCGTCGCGGCCAGCCGGTCCCACGACAACTGGGACGAGCTGGACGATTTCCTGAACGGCGAGAACGTCGCCCGCCGGATCATCGCCGGCAGCGCGCTCAAGTTCGCCCTGGTCGCCGAGGGCAGCGCAGACCTCTACCCCCGGCTCGGCCCGACCATGGAATGGGACACCGCGGCCGGCCAGGCGATCGTCGAGGCTGCCGGCGGCACGGTGCGCACCCTCGCCGGCGGGCCGCTGACCTACGGCAAGGCCGGCTGGCGCAACGCCGGCTACGTCGTGCGCGGCCGTCGCTCCTGACGTGGGGCCTGACGTGCGGCCTGACGCGCAATTCGCCGGCAAGAGAGACGGCACGGGGACGATGGCGCTACGGCCGGCGGACGGTGCCGGGATCGCCGCGGCGGCGGACCGGCTGCGCAGCGGTGGCCTCGTCGCCTTCCCGACCGAGACGGTCTACGGCCTGGGCGCCGACGCGACCGACGACCGGGCGGTGGCGCGCATTTTCGCAGCCAAGGGCCGGCCGCGCTTCAACCCGCTGATCGTCCATGCGCCCGACCTTGCGGCGCACCGGGCCTGGGCGGTCTTCGACGAGCGCGCCCTGCGCCTCGCCGAGGCCTTCTGGCCCGGCGCGCTGACTCTCGTTCTGCCGCGCACGCCGGATGCGCCGGTCTCCCGGCTGGTCAGCGCCGGGCTAGATTCGGTTGCGGTGCGCGCGCCGGACCATCCGGTGGCACAGGCCCTGATGCGCGCCGCCGGCTGCCCGGTGGCGGCGCCGAGCGCCAACCGTTTCGGCCGGCTGAGCCCGACCGAAGCCCGCCATGTCGCGGCGTCGCTCGGCGGTGCTGTGGAGATCGTCCTGGACGGCGGGCCGTGCTCGGGCGGCCTCGAATCGACGGTCCTCTCTCTGACCGGCGAAACGCCCGTGCTGCTGCGCCCCGGCCTGGTCACACATGAGTCCATCGAGGAAATCATCGGGCCGGTACAGACGGCGGGCGCTGGCTCCGCCGTCGACGCACCGCCCGAAGCGCCCCTCGAATCGCCGGGGATGCTGGCCGCCCATTACGCACCGCGCGCACGGTTGCGGCTCGGTGCCGGCGATGCGCTGGAGGAAGGCGAAGCGCTGCTGGCCTTCGGCGATGCCCCAGTGGCCGGCCCGGCCGGCACAGCCGGCTACGCCGCGGTGCGCAACCTCAGCCCGGCCGGCGACCTCACCGAAGCGGCGGCCAACCTGTTCCGCATGCTGCACGAGCTGGACGCCCTCGCCCCCGCCGCCATCGCCGTCTCAGCCATACCGGAAGACGGCCTCGGAGCCGCCATCAACGACCGCCTCCGCCGCGCGGCGCATCGGGCGTGAGACGGATTTCTCTGCGAATTGCCGCGAATCGGCTCCGACAGACGAAACAACGCGCCCCCTCTCCCTTTGGATTCTCCTGCGAAATGCCGTGAGCCGGGCCAGTTTTTCGATATTATTTCCTTTTTTACGATTTTTTCCTTGACACGGGTGAGCCGGCGCCCTATATCGGCCCCGTCAACGCCCGAAGTGCGCCTGCCGCGGCCGGCCGACGCCTCCCCCCTCAAAAAGAAGCAAACGAAGAAACCGGCGGGGGACCGTGCGGGAACCTTCCACCCTGCCCGCTTTCCGGCCCGCCGCCGCCGGTCGGCCATCCTGTGCGCCGCCCTGTCCGCCATTGGGCTTGACGGCCGGACCCCCATCCGGTTCGACCCTCCGCTTCCGCCGGGCCATCGCGCGCCCGATCCCGCCCGACGGTACCGCCCCCGGTGTCGACCGGCGCTCCCGCTCGGCCGGGCGACTGGAAAAATTCCTATAGGGATTGTATTTGTGCATTTCCGAACGGCATCTTTCCAACGATTCCAAAGGGTTAGGGCTGCCGAGTGCAAAAAAAAAACATATTAATTAGAACGGTCTGTCCAATTCAAAAATAGAGCGATTTCAAAGACTTAGGCAATCTGATATTGAACATTTATTCAAAATCCGGCCGTTTTCCGGCGACCGGCCCGTCCGGCGCCCCCTTTCGCAGAGCAATCCTCCGATGAGGGGGAAGAGACGGGAAGCGGCACTCCCGCTCACCCGCCGGTAATCTCCGCAACCTCCGCCGCATCGAATCCGGCTTCCGCCAGCAGCGCTTCGGTGTGCTCGCCGAGATGCGGCTGGCCGAGGCGGACGGGCAGGGCGGCGCCGTCGAACCGAAAGGCGGTGTCGGGGATTTCCATGCCGCCTTCGGTCGGATGCTCGAAGGGACGGAAGAAGCCGGTGGCGGCGAGGTGCGGATCGGTCCGGAGGTCTTCGAGCGTGTTGACCGGGCCGCAGGGAATTTCGGTGCGGCGCAGCAGGTCGAGCCATTCGGCGGAGCTTTTCTTCACCAGCTCCCTGCCCGATTCGCCATAGAGCGAATCGACATGGTTCAGACGGGTGTTGACGGTCAGGAAGCGCGGATCGTCCTTCATCTCCGGCCGGCCGACCAGGTCCCAGAACCGGTCCCACTGCGCATCGGTGTAGGCGAGCAGGCAGATGAAGCCGTCCGCCGTCGGCTGAGGGCGGCGATGGGGCGAGAGCACGCGCGGATAGCCCGGCGGCGTCATCGGCGGCGAGAAGATCGCGCCATACTGGTGCTCGGCGAGGGTGAAGCTGGCGACGCCTTCGAACATTGCGGTCTCGACATAGACGCCGCGGCCGGTTTTCCGGCGCTGGATGAGCGCCGCGAGCATGCCGTTGGCGGCGAGCAGGCCGGAAATCTTGTCGGCGACGATGGTCGGGATCAGGTTGGGCGTGCCGTCGCGGGCGAGGAAGGTGCCGGCGAGGCCGGACTGGCCCTGGATGACGTCGTCATAGGCCGGCTGGCCGGCATAGGGCCCGCCGTCGCGATAGCCGTAGAGGCCGGCATAGACGATGCCGGGGTTGCGCGCCAACACGGCGTCCGGATCGAAGCCCAGCTTCAGGATCTTCTGCGGCCGGATGTTGTGCACGAAAACGTCGGCGCTATCGACCAGCCGCCACAGGGCCTCGCGTGCCGCTGCGCGCTTGAGGTCGAGCACGATGCTCTTCTTGTTGCGGTTCATGCCCAGGAACAGGGCCGCCATGTGCGGGCTGCGGCCCGGCCCCATCTCGCGCATGGCGTCGCCGCCCGGCGCCTCGACCTTGACGATCTCGGCGCCGAAATCGCCCAGGGTCTGGGTCGCATAGGGGCCGTAGACGATGGTGGTGAGATCGAGGATGCGGACGCCGTCGAGCGGCAGGCCGGTCCCCGCTGGACCGGCGGCGGCCGGCTTCGAAGCGGGCGCAGGATCGTTGGTTGTGCTCATGGCTGCGAAAAAGGACGGGCCGGACCCAAAGGTCAACCGGCAGCCGGGTCGCGGCCCCATACGGAATGCCGTGCAGGACAGTCGTGCGGCCGGTCGGGCGCGCCAGAAAGGCGACTGTCGCGAAGCCGTCCCCGACCCTAAATCCAGCTCTATGACGATACCGGAAACCACAGCAGAAAAAGTCCCTCTCGTCGGCGCCTCGATACCGCGCGTGGAGGACCGCGCGTTTCTCACCGGGGCCGGCACGTTCACCGCCGATCTCCGCCGGCCCGGCCAGGCCCATGCCGCCTTCGTGCGCACGCCCCATGCCCACGCCGTGCTCGGCGAAATCGACCCGGCGGCGGCGCTGGCCGTTCCGGGCGTGCTGGCGGTCTATACGGCGGCGGACCTCCGCGCGGCCGGCGTGCGCGCCCTGCCGACCGGCGCGGACGAACCGTTGCCGGACGGTGAACTGCATCGCGCCATCGTCGATGCCCCGCACTATCCGCTGGCCGAGGGCCGGGTGCGCTTCGCCGGCGAAGCCGTCGCCCTCGTCGTCGCCGGGACCGAAGCGGCCGCCCTGGAAGCGGCGGACCTGGTCGAGGTCGACTACGATCCCCTGCCGGCGCTGGGCACGGCGGAGGATGCGCTGGCCGGCGATGCAGCGGCGATCTGGGAGGACGCGCCCGACAACCGCTCGGTCGTCTGGGCGGCGGGCGACAGGGCCGCGACCGATGCGGCCTTCGCGGCGGCGCACCGGGTCGTCGGGCAGGATATCGCGTTCACCCGCTCGACCGCCGCCTTCATGGAGCCGCGCGGCGCGCTCGCCGAATATGCCGACGGCCGGTACACGCTCCATGCCGGCAGCCAGTCCGGCCACATGCTGCGCGCGATCGTCGCCGATTGCCTGGGCATTGGGCGCGAGGACCTGCGGGTGATCGTGCCGGATACCGGCGGCGGCTTCGGCGCGCGCAACCTTGTCTATCCCGAGTACGTCGCCGTGCCGTTTGCGGCGCGGGCGCTCGGCCGGCCCGTGCGCTGGATCGCCAGCCGGAGCGAAGCCTTCCTGACCGACACCCAGTCGCGCAGCCAGAATTTGCACGCCCGCATGGCGCTCGACGCCGAGAGGCGCATCACGGCCGTCGACGTGCGGGCCGACTGGTGGCACGGCGCCTACTGGGTCAATCGCGCGCCGCACGTCATCGTCACCTGGATGTCGCCGATGATCTGCGGGCCCTACCGCATTCCGGCGTACCGCTTCGAGTTTACCGGCGTCTTCACCAACACCGCCCCGATCGCGGCCTACCGCGGGATCGCCCGTGCCGAGGCGACGTTGGTCCTTGAGCGGCTGATCGACCGGGCGGCGCGCGAGACGGGCGTCGACCGGGTTGAGCTGCGCCGGCGCAACCTGATCCCGCTCGCCGACATGCCGTGGCGATCGCCGACCGGTGCGCGCTACCAGCGCAACGATTTCCTTGGCAGCCTGGACGCCGGGCTGGCCCGGATCGATTGGGACGGCTTCGCCGAACGCCGGGCGGCGTCGGCCGCGCGCGGGCTGCGCCGGGGCCGTTCGGTGACGACCTATATCGAGAATGCCGGCGGCGCGCTCGCCGAGTTCGCCGACCTCCGGGTCGAGGTCCCCAAACCGGGAGACGGGCCGGAGGACGGGCGGGTGCGGGCGCTGGTCGGCAGCCAGGATAGCGGCATGGGCCACGCAACCGTGTTCGGCCAGATCCTGGCCGGCCTGCTCGGCGTGGCGCCGGACCGGATCGTCGTCGAGGACGGCGATACCGACCGCATTCCCCAGGGCGGCGGCTCCCACGGCTCGCGCACCATGCGCATCGGCGGCGGCGCTATCTACAACGGGGCGCTGTCGCTGATCGAGGCGGGCAGGCCGCTGGCCGCCGATCTGCTGGAGGCCGCGGCGGCGGATATCGGTTTTGCCGGCGGCGCCTACCGGGTGCAGGGCACGGACCGGGCGGTCTCCCTGTTCGCCGTGGCGGCCGAGGCCGACAGGCGCGGCGCGCCGCTGCGCATCGAGGAACGCTTCGAGGTGCCGGGGATGAGCTATCCCAGCGGCTGCCACCTGTGCGAGGTCGAGGTCGATCCCGAGACCGGCCGGGTGCGGATCGACCGCTATGTCGTGGTCTCGGACCCCGGCGCGGTGATCAACCCGCTGCTCGCGGCCGGGCAGCTGCACGGCGGCATCGCCATGGGCGTCGGCCAGGCGATGATGGAGAACACGGTCTACGAAGCCGGCACGGGCCAGCTGCTCAGCGGCAGCTTCATGGATTTCTGCCTGCCCCGGGCCGACGACATGCCGCCGGTCGATACGGTCTTCAACCCGGTGGCGGGAGACGACAACCCGCTCGGCGTCAAGGGCATCGGCGAGGGGCCGACCACGGCCTCGCCGCCGACCGCGATCAACGCCGTGCTGGACGCGCTCGCCGAAGACGGCGTGACGACGCTCGACATGCCGCTCACGCCGCACGCCGTATGGCGGGCGCTGGAGGCGGCGCGAAGTTGAAGCGTGCAGGAGTAGGGCCGAGACCGAAAGCGGTCGGCCGGGCCTTGAAATATCGAAGGAATTCCTGACCGGGTATCTCGACCGGAGCGTAACCCCGCTTCCGTCATTTCGACCGACCGGAGGGAGTGGAGAAATCTTTCCGGCACGGTGCTGGGACAGGAGCGCTGTAGCGGAAAGATATCTCCACTTCGCGGCCTTGCAGGCCGCTCCGGTCGATATGACGGTCTGCGGTTATATCCGATTTGCACAGAAGCCGCGTTTCGAAACCGAGCCCGCTAGCTCTTCAGCTTGTACCCGGTCCGGAACATCTGCAGGCAGACCAGCCACAGGGCGACATTCAGCGCCAGCAGCGCGAGGCCGCCGGCCAGCGTGTCGCCGTCGGCGCGGCCGATGAAGCCGCTGCGGAAGCCGTCGATCATGAAGAAGAACGGGTTGAAATGGGCGAGCTCGTTGAGCAGCGGCGGCAGCCGTTCGATGGAATAGAAGGTGCCGCTGAGGAAGGCCGCCGGCGTGATGACGAAATTGGTGACCGCGGCCATCTGCTCGAACTTGTCGGACCAGATGCCGCCGATCAGGCCGAGCAGCGACAGCAGGGCCGACGCCATGACGGCGAAGTAGAGGATGGTGAGCGGCGCGTGGATCTGAACCGGCACGAAGACCGCCATGGCGCCGAGCGTGACCGCCCCGACCAGCAGGCCGCGGGTCGCGCCGGCCGCCGCGTAGGCCAGCGCCAGCTCGCCCGGCGAGAGCGGCGACATCAGCACGTCGACGATATTGCCCTGGATCTTCGAGATCAGCAGGGAACCGGCGGTGTTCTGGAACGCGCTCTGGACGATCGCCATCATGACGAGGCCGGGCGCCAGGAACTCGACGAAGGGCACCCCACCGATTTCGCGCACGGCATCGCCGATCGCCAGGGAAAAGACCGAAAGGAACAGCAGGGTCGTCACGATGGGGGCGAGCAGCGACTGGGTGACGACCTTGAGGAAGCGCTGAAGCTCCTTGCGGTACAGCGTCCACAGGCCGAGCCAGTTGACGGCGCCCATCGGCCGCGGCCCGACGGCCGCCGCGCCCTCCGGCGGCGGCTTCTCGGCGGGGACGGCGGTGTCGGCAACGGCGGCGTTCTCGGGCGAAAACGGGTTCATGCGGCTGGTGTCTCGGCGGGCCGGGGCAGGCTTCCCGCCTGATCTATGGACCCGTGCGGCCGAATAAAGGGCGCCGCGCCCGGAGACAACGAATCCGGCGGCAATTCCGGCGGCGCGCGGAAGGGCCGGATCAGCCGCCGCGGTCCGGCGGCGTTTCCTCGGCGCGCGGATCGAAGGCGAAGATGTTCGGCGAGGTCCGGGCCATTGGCACGTAATCCTCGCGGTCCTCGGGCGCGATCGCCCGGCGCTGTTTCGTGCGCCGGAAGGTCCACAGCGCGACCGCGCCGTGCACGACGCCGGTGAACAGGAAGAGGTAGCCCGCTCCGAGCGCTTCCATCAGGGCCGCGGCGATCAGCGGCCCGGCGACGGCGCCGACTCCGAAGACCACCAGCAGGCCGGCGCTGATTTCGACGAAGTCCTCGGGATCGGCATGGTCGTTGGCGTGGGCGACGGAAAAGCCGTAGATCGAGAAGGCTGCGGCCCCGAAGAAGAAATACGCGACATAGACGGGAAGGGCCGGCAGGCTGTCCGCCGCCAGCAGGACCGCTCCTGCCGCCGCGGCGACGGCGCAGACCGCGGCGATCAGCCAGCGCCGGTCGGGCAGCCGGTCGGACAGCCGGCCGAGCGGATACTGGACGACCGCGCCGCCGACGATGGCGACGCTGATGAAGCTTGCGATGCCGGCCACCGACAGGCCGAGGCCCTTGGCGTAGACCGGCACGAGGCTCCAGACCGCGCCGTTGGCCATGCCGTTGGTGAAGCAGCCGACCACGGAGACCTGGGAATTGCGCCACAGTTTCGCCAGGTCCGGACGTGCCTTGACCGGCAGCGGCGGCGACGGCGCCCGGGTCAGGCAGACCGGAATGACGGCAAGCGCGAACAGGATCGTCGCCAGGGAGAACAGCTTCGAGCTGCTGGGCGAATCGAGCAGGAGCAGATATTGCCCGGCGGTCACCGCCGCCAGGTGGATCGCGACATAGGCGGAGAAGACCGTGCCGCGGTTGCGCCGGGTTGCGGCGCCGTTCAGCCAGCTCTCGATGACCATGTAGAGACCGGAGATGCAAAGGCCGATGATGATGCGGAAGAGGATCCAGGCGGCCGGATGCAACGCGAGCAGATGCAGCAGCGGGACGATGGCGCCGAGCGCGGCGATGGCCGCGTAGACGCGGATGTGCCCGACCCGGGCGACCAGCGGCGGCACCAGATAGCAGCCGGCCACGAAGCCGACCGAATAGGCCGCGCCGATGACGCCGATCCAGGCGGCGCCGAAGCCTTCGAGGTCCGCGCGCAGCGGCACCAGGGTGAGGAACAGGCCGTTGCCGAGCATGAGCAGCGCCACCCCGACAAGCAGGGCGGCGACCGGCGCGAGCAGCGCCTTCGGTGCGGCGAGGGAGTCGGTGATGCGCGCCACGGCGAGCGGCCTTTTCGGGTGGCCTTGGCGGCAATGCCAAGGCGCGGCGATATGGGCATCGAACGGGGCGCGCGCAAGCCCCTTTACGGCGACGAATTACGGGCGGGTTGCCGCGATGCCGGCCGAACCGGAATTTCCGGCGGTGCCGGCGGGAAACCGGCTCACTCCGGGGCCTTGGCCTCCAGCTTGAGCGCTGCCGAGTTCATGCAGTAGCGGTGGCCGGTCGGCGCCGGGCCGTCGGGGAAAACGTGGCCCAGATGGGCGTCGCACTTGCTGCACAGCACCTCGGTGCGCAGCATGAACAGGCTGCGGTCGTCGCGCAAAGCGACGGCGCTGTCGTTGACCGGCGCCCAGAAGCTCGGCCAGCCGGTGCCCGAATCGTATTTTTTGTCGGACGCGAACAGCGGCTGTCCGCAGCACACGCAGCGGTAGGTGCCGGGCGTCTTGGTGTCCCAGTATTCGCCGGTAAACGCGCGCTCGGTGCCGTGCTCGCGGGCGACGTGGAACTGGATGTCGGTCAGCATCGCCCGCCATTCGGCATCGGTCTTGACGATCTTGTCGGTCGCGTCGGCCATGAAAGCAACTTGGTCCCGCGGCGCGGCGTTTCAAGGGAAACCGAGGGGCTCCCGCCGGTCAGCCGAGATTGCGGCGGAACAGGGCGAGCATGCGCTCCCAGTGGCGCTCGGCGGCGGCCTTGTCGTAGCAGTGCCGGTCGGGGAAGGCGAAGCCGTGATGGGCGCCGGCATAGCGCTCGATCCGGTGGCGCACGCCGGAGCCTTCCAGGCGGCGGGCGAGCGTATTGACCGACGAATCCGGCACCCAGATATCGTCCTCGGCGAAGGCGAGATAGAGTTCGGCCCGGATGTCACCGGTCCTGAGATGGGGCGAATCCGGCTGGTCGGTGACGATGCCGGCGCCGTAATAGCTTGCCGCCGCCGCGATCTCGTCCGGATAGCGCGCCGCGACCGTGTAGACGAACTGGCCGGACAGGCAGTAGCCGACGCAGCCGGCCGGCCCCGGCGCCGCGCCGTCCAGCGACCGGGCATAGTCGAGCAGCGGGCGCGTGTCCGCGGCCACCCGGTCATTGTTTACGCTCCTGACCAGGCCCCAGAACCGCTTGCGTTCGTCGGAGCCCTTGACCTCGATCTGCTGCGCGTCGAGCAGAACCTCGTCGATCCCGGCAACCCGGTAGAACAGGTTGGGCAGCAGCACGCAATAGCCCGCCGTGCCGATGCGCCGGGCCATGTCCTTCAGTTCCTCGCGCACGCCGATCGCGTCCATGTAGAACAGCACGACGGGATGCGGCCCGCCGTCCTCGGGCCGGGTGACGAAGGTCTCCATCACGCCGTCGGGCGCGGCGATCCGGGCGATATGCTCTTTCATGGTCCGGCTTCTCCAGTGGCGAGGCGGCAGGCAAGCCCGTCCGGCGGCGGCCGTCAAGGGCGCAGGGACAGGGCGCACGGACAGGGCGCTTGAAGTCGAGGAAACGGCGCGGCACATATCGCCGCCCCGGCGGGTGTCTCCTGCCGCCGGCATATTTCCGCAGCGGAGCCTGCCCCATGAAGATCGGATTTATCGGACTCGGCAATGTCGGCGGCAAGCTGGCCGGCAGCCTGCTGCGCAACGGCTTCGACCTGACGGTGCGGGACCTCGACCCCGCCGCGGTCCGGCCCCTTGCCGACGCCGGCGCGCAGGTCGGCGAAAGCCCTGCCGCGATGGCCGCCTCCTGCGACGTCGTCATCACCTGCCTGCCGTCGCCGGCGGCGAGCCGCGCGGTCCTGGAGGCGGAGGATGGCGTGCTGGCCGGCCTTACGCCCGGCACGATCTGGGCCGAGATGAGCACCACGGACGAGGCCGAGGTCCGGCGGCTGGGCGCCCTGGTGCAGGCGAAGGGCGGCGAGCCGGTCGATTGCCCGGTCTCCGGCGGCTGCCATCGGGCCGCGACCGGCAACATCGCGATTTTCGCTGGCGGCGAACGCGCGGCCTTCGAGCGGCTGCTGCCCGTGCTCAAGGCCATGGGCCGGCGCATCCTCCACACCGGCCCCCTGGGCTCGGCCTCGGTCCTCAAGGTGGTGACCAACTATCTCGCCACGGCGAACCTGGTCTCGCTGTGCGAGGCGTTGGCGACCGCGAAGATGGCCGGCATGGACCTCAACACGACCTACGAGGCGATCCGCATCTCGTCGGGCAATTCCTTCGTCCACGAAACCGAGAGCCAGGTCATCCTCAACGGCAGCCGCGACATCAACTTCACCATGGACCTGGTCTCCAAGGACATCGGCCTCTTCGGCGCGATTGCCGAGCGCGCCGGCGTGCCGCTGGAAATCGCGCCGCTGCTGATCGGCATCTTCAAGGACGGCGAGGCCCGCTACGGTCCGCGCGAATGGTCGCCCAACATCGTCCGGCGGCTCGAGGAGGCCTGCGGCATCGAGATCCGCGCGCCCGGCTTCCCGGCCGAGATGGTCGACGACGAGCCCGAGGAGCCGGGCTACGAGGTGGTGCCGAGGGGGCGGGTCTGACGGAGCAGCAGAGCCGCCCCGTTACCCTCAGCCGTCATTTCGACCGAGCGAAGCGGGCGGAGAATCTCCGGTAGAGCGCTCCGAACCGGCCGCCGCGCGTGAAAGATATCTCCGCTCCGCGGCCCGTTCGGGTCGCTCCGGTCGATATGACGGTTGACGGGTTCGGGGTTACAGAGGCGGCGGCGACAGCCTCACCCGCCCGCCAACGTCGGCCATAGCGCATCGGCGCCGTTGCGGCAGATCTGCGCGCCGAGGCGGCGGCTCCACCAGTCCTCGTTGCCGCAATCCTCGCGCCATTGCCAGATCGCGCGGGTCAGCCGGTGCAGGGGATATTCCGCCGTATAGCCCATCGCGCCGTGGAACTGGTGGGCGGCCTTCGCGGCCAGCGTGCCGGCCCGGCCGGTTGCAATCTTCGCCGCGGCGGCGAGGAACGGACCGTCCCGGTCCAGCCCCCGATCCAGCCCGGCGAAGGCGGCACGGGCGATCTGGGCCGCGGCGGCAACCTCGGCCGCAGTCACCGCGATATGCTGCTGCACCGCCTGGAAGCGGGCGAGCGGCCGGCCGAACTGGCGGCGTTCGCGGACATAGTCGGCGGTCATTTCCAGCGCCGCGCCCGCCGCGCCGGCAATCTGCACCGCCCGGGCCGCCGCCATGGCCTGACGGAGGGGCGTGATTTCATCGATCGCGCCAGACAGCGCCGCCGAAGCCGGGACGCCGTTCAGCAGGATGCTGCCCGGCCCGTCCGGCACCGCCGCGGCATTGCCGGCAGGATCGACGGCGCGGGCGTTCTCCGGCCACGGGATGCGGCAGCCCGGTTCGGCCGGCACCAGCGGATCGTCGGGTACGGGCCCGCCCTGTGGCGCCAGCAGCCAGGCCAGCACCGCCGTATCGGCCGCCGGCGACGGATCGCCGAGCGCGCCCAGCGCCTCGACGGCCGCCGCGCCCTCGGCCAGCGACGCGCCGGCGCCGCCCTGCGCTTCCGGCACCAGCAGCTTCGGCAGGCCGAGATCGGCGACCGCCCGCCAGTGATCGTCCGACCAGGCGAGCGGCCGGTCCGCCGGGCCGTCGTAGGCGGCGGCGTGCGGCGCCAGCGCCTGCCGGACCGCGTCGGCGAACGCGGCGCCCGCCGTATCGCCGTTTCCGCTCACCGCAGTCCCAACCCCCGCGCGATGATGCCGCGCACCACCTCCCGCGCCCCGCCGCGCAGGGTGAAGGAGGGCGTATGCAGCACGTCGTAGGCCAGCAGGTCCTCGAGCAGCGCGTTGCGGTCCCCGGGCGGGGTCTCCGCCAGAATCCGCCGGGCGATCTCCGGCGTGTCCTGCTCCAGCGCGGTCCCGACCTCCTTGACCAGCGCGGCCTCGGTGTTCGGCGTCGCGCCCCGGTCGAGCGCGCCGGCGACCTGGATCGACAGCAGGCGCACCGCCGCCAGCCGCGCCACCAGCGCGCCAATCTCGCCGGCGACCAGCCGGTCCGGCTCCGGCCCGGCGGCGCGCACCAGCTCGACGATCAGCCGGAAGGTCGAGAGGAAGCGGTCCGGCGCGCTGCGCTCGAACGCCAGTTCGCTCATCACCTGGCGCCAGCCGTCGCCCGGATTGCCGACGATGCGATCGGCCGGGATGTCGTGACCGTCGAAGAACACTTCGTTGAAATGGTGGTCGCCGGCCAGGTTATGGATCGGGCGGATCGCAATGTCCGGCGCCTTGAGGTCGATCAGGAACTGGCTGAGCCCGCCATGCCTGTCGTCTCCCGTATCGCCGGTCCGGCACAGCGCGACCATCCAGTCGGCGCGGTGGGCGTTGGACGACCAGATCTTCGCGCCGTCGATGCGCCAGCCGTTGCCCGACGGCGCGGCCTTCGTGCGCACCGCGGCGAGGTCCGAGCCGCTGTCCGGCTCGCTCATGCCGATGGCGAAGCTGTATTCGCCCGAAGCGATGCGCGGCAGAAACCGGCGGCGCTGTTCCTCGGTGCCGAAGCGCAGCAGCAGCGGCGCGGTCTGGCGGTCGGCGATCCAGTGGGCCGCGACCGGCGCGCCGCCGGCCAGCAGCTCCTCCAGCACGACGTAGCGTTCGAGCAGGCCCCTTTCCCGGCCGCCGTAGCGCTCCGGGATCGCCATGCCGAGCCAGCCGCGCCGGGCCAGCCGCGTGCTGAAGCCGCGGTCGAAGCCCTCCCACGAGCCGACCCAGCTTTCGATCCCGGCGCGCGCTCGCTCTTCGGCCAGAAAGGCGCGCACCTCGGCGCGCAGGCCGGCGAAGGGGGCGAGATCGGGCAGCGGCGTATCGGTGAAGAACTGCATGGCCGCGGTGTTACGGCATCCGGCGGTGCAGGGGAAGGCGGCTGCGCTGCGGTGCGTATGCGCAATCGGAGGCTCCCCCGCCGAGGCGCGCGGGCTATCATGGGCGGACAGTTCTCGCCGCCAGTGGAGCGATGCCCATGCCGCCATCCCGCGAAACCGTCGGCTTCGTCGGCCTCGGCAACATGGGCCGGCCGATGGCCGCTTGTCTGGCCCGTGCCGGTTTCGAGACCATTGGCTACGACGCAAACCCGCGCGCGTCGGCAGCCTTCGCCGCGGAGACCGGCTGCCCGACCGCGCCGACGCTGGCCGCGCTGGCGGAGGCCGCGACGCTCGCCGTGACCATGCTGCCGACCGGCGCCATCGTCCGCCGGGTGCTGCTGGAAGAGGAGCAGGGCGCGCTGGCAAGCGGCCTCGGCGTCGGCAGGTCCGGGGGTGGGCTGGTCGTCGACATGAGTTCGTCCGAACCGGTGGGCACCCGAGCGCTCGGCGAAGCCCTGGCCGGGCGCGACATCGCCCTGGTCGATGCGCCGGTCAGCGGCGGCGTCGAAAAGGCCGCGGACGGCACGCTCGCCATCATGATCGGCGCCGACGACGCGGCGGCGGCCGAACGGGCGGAACCGGTCCTGCGCGCCATGGGCGACCGGCTGTTCCGCGCCGGTCCGCTCGGCGCCGGCCACGCCGCCAAGGCGCTCAACAACTACGCCGCGGCGGCGGCCTTCACCGCGGCGGCCGAAGCGCTGATCGTCGGCGAGGCGTTCGGCCTGGAGCGCGAAACGCTGCTGACCATCGTCAACAACTCGTCGGGCCGGAGCTTCAATTCCGAGGTGCCAATCCGGCAGGAAGTCCTGCCCCGGACCTTCGCCACCGGCTTCAAGCTGGGGCTGATGGCCAAGGACGTCGCCATCGCCGCGGATCTCGCCGAAGCGGTCGGCATCGACGCGCCGCTCAGCCGCGACATGAAGGCCCGCTGGGCGGCGGCCAGCGCCGCCCTCGGCCCCGACGCCGATTTCACCCGGGCGGTGACGATCTGGGAGCCGGCATGACCGCGCGCCGGCCTATCCCGGTCACGGTGATCGGCGGTTATCTGGGCGCGGGCAAGACAACCTGCCTCAATCATCTGCTGGCGGCGGACCACGGCTTGCGGCTGGCCGTGCTGGTCAACGATTTCGGCGCGGTCAACATCGACGCCGGCCTGATCGCCGAGCACGGCGGCGACACGGTCGCGCTGACCAACGGCTGCGTCTGCTGCGCCATCGCCGACGATCTCGGCGCGGCGCTCAAGACCCAGACGGACCGAGATCCGCCGCCGGACCGGATCGTCGTCGAGGCGAGCGGCGTCGCCGACCCGGCGCGGGTCATGCGGCTCGCCGGCAACTGGCCGGGCTGCCGGCCGGCCGACACCGCGGTGCTGGCCGACGCCGCGACGATCCGCGAACGCGCGCGGGACAAGTTCGTCGGAAGCCTGGTCGTGCAGCAGATGCAGGCGGCGGACCTGCTGGTGCTCAATAAGCTCGACCTGCTGTCGGAGGGGGACGTTCCCGCATTGCACGCCTGGGTGCAGGCGCAGGCCGCGCCGGCCGATCTCGTCGAGACCCGCTTCGCGCAGGTCGATCCGGCGCGGCTGCTCGGCATCGGCGGCGCGGCTCCGGCGCCGTCCTCCGGCGATACCGGTCAGCCGGAAGCCCCCGGACACGGCCTGTCGTCGGTCGTCTGGCGGCCGGCCGGCCCGGTCGATCCTGGCGCCCTCGAAGGTCTGCTCGCCGGCCGGCCGGACATCCATCGCGCCAAGGGCGTTGTGGCGACCGGCGCGGGCCCGCGGCGGATCGACTGGAGCGGCGGCCGGCTCGACATGTCGCCGGCGCGGCCCGACCGGCCGCAGCTCGTCCTGATCGGCCCGTTCGGCGCCGCCGCCCGGCAAGCCCTGCTCCGGGCGCTGGACTCCTGTGCCGAACCGGCGGGTTGCACCGGCCGATTCGCCGGATAGAAGGAGCCGGTGAACGAGCCGATCCCGCCAAGACCGCCAACGCCGCCGGACGACGCGCTCCCCGAAGCCCGCAGCGGGACCGTCGGGCTGCTGGTCGTGCTCGCCGCCGCCTTCACGGTCAGCCAGTTCTACCGCACCGCGCCGGCGGTGATCGGGCCGGAGCTGCGCAGCGGACTGGCGCTCAGCCCGGCCCAGCTCGGCCTCGCTGCCGGCGCCTTCTTCATCGCCTTCTCGCTGATGCATGTGCCGATCGGCGTGCTGCTCGACCGCTACGGCCCGCGCCGGGTCATGGCGGCGATGCTGGCCATTGCGAGCGCGGGCGCCGCGCTGTTTTCCCAGGCCGGCGGCGCGGCCGGCCTGGTCGCCGCGCAGCTGCTGATCGGCGCCGGCTGTTCGGCCATGTTCGTCGGCGGGCTGGTCGTGGTCGCCCGGCGCTTCCCGCCGGCCCGCTTCGGCGGCCTCGCCGCCCTGCTGACCTCCGTGAGCGGCCTCGGCATGGTCCTTTCCGGCACGCCCTTCGCTGTGCTCGCCGACGCGGTCGGCTGGCGCGCCGGCTTCCTGATCGCGGCGGCGGTCTCGCTGGCGCTGGCGATCGTCATTTTTCGGGCCGTGCCGCGGCGCGGCGAACGCCGGCCGGAGCAGCCGGCCGAATCCTTCCTGCGCTCGGTGCTCGATCTCGGCAGCATCTTCCGCCACGGGCCGGTCTGGGGCGTGATCGCGCTGGCCATGGTGTCCTATCCGTCGGTCATCGCCGTGCGCGGCTTCTGGGGCGGTCCCTATCTGGCCGACGTGCATGGCGCCGACACCATCGAGCGCGGCGACATCCTGCTCGTCATGAGCGTTGCCACGATCGTGGGCGCGGGCCTCTATGCCCTGTTCGAGCGCCGGACGACCCTGCGCATGCCGTTCGTCTACCTGGCGGCCGGCGCGAGCGCCCTCGGTTTCTGGCTGCTGGCGCTGGCGCCGGTCTCCTTCCCGGTCCAGGCCGCCTTGCTGTTCGTCCTGATCGGCACGTTCAGCTTCGGCTCGGTGCTGCTGCTGGCGCTGGCGCGCGACATGTTCCCCGACCGGCTGACGGGCCGGGCGATCACTTCGGTCAACTTCACCTCCTTCCTGGGCGCCGGGCTGATGCAGGTGATCCCCGGCATCGTGCTCGGCCTGTGGCTGCCGGTCGACGGCCATCCGCCGGCCGAGGCCTACCGCGTCGTGTTCGCCGGCATCGGCGCCGTCCTTCTGGTCGCCGCTGCGGTGTTCACCCTGGTGCTGCGCCGGCAGATCGCGGAGGGCTGGCGCCGCTGGGCTGCGCGAAGGGCCGGACGAACGGTTGCGCCGGAGGCCGCGTCGGGGGTTGCGCCGGGGGTTGCACCAAAGGGCGAAGCGCGCCAAACCGGGCGCCACACCGACTGACAGAAACTCAAGGAGGCGGGCCGATGGCCTACTGGCTGGTGAAATCCGAACCGGGCGAATGGTCGTGGGACGACCATGTGCGCGACGGCGTCGCCGAGTGGGACGGCGTGCGCAACCACCAGGCGTCGAACAACATGCGCGCCATGAAGCTCGGCGACCGCGCCTTCTTCTACCATTCGGTGAACGAGAAGCGCATCGTCGGCGTGCTCGAGGTGGTGCGCGAATTCTATCCCGACCACACCGACCCGTCCGGCCGCTTCGACATGGTGGACTTCAAGGCGCTGTTCCCGGTCGAGCGCCCGGTGACGCTGGCCGAGATCAAGGCCGACCCGGCCTTCGCCGACTTCGCCCTGGTGCGCAACTCGCGCCTGTCGGTCATGCCGGTGAGCGACGACCACTGGCGGCTGCTCTGCGAGATGGCGGAGACGGAGGCGTGAGCGGGGCGGACCGCAAGGAGGCCGCGGACAGGGTCGCCGCCATCCTCGCGCGGGTCGAGCCTCCGCCCGAGGATGCCGGCCGCACCGAGGAGGAAATCATGGAAGACGTCTTCGCCGATATCGCCGCTGCCCGCAAGCAACGCCGCGACCGGAAAGCGATTACCGTCGAGGACTTGTCGCACGCCGAAATCGAAGCGATCCGCCGTGCCGAACCGCCGGCTGAGGCAGCGCAATACGATGGATGAGCTGACCGGCGCGCACGGTGCCGACTGCTGAAATAGTGCCGGGTCAGGCGCTGCTGAACGGATTGACGATGGTCAGGCCGTCGATGCGGTGGCTGGCCGGCAGGTCTTCGGTCAGCAGGGTGTCGCAGCCGGCTTCGAGGGCCGAGGCGAGGATCAGCGAATCGTGGAAGCTGAAGCGGTGCTGTCGGGCGAGCGCAACGGCCGAGGCCCAGGTGTCGATGCCGACCGGCCGCACGGGATCGAGCGCGGTACGCAGATCGGCCACGGCCCCGGCGATCGCGTGCCAGTCGAGCCGGAATTTTCGGCGCAGGACCGAAGTAAACTCGTTGACGACCTGAACGCTGATCACGCCGCCGGCCAGGATGGCCTGCCGCGCGATCTCGCCCCTGGGATCGCCGGTCTGGGCGTAGATCAGCACGTTCGTGTCGAGGAAGGCGGTCACCGGCGGTTGGCGTCGTCGCGGTCGAAGGCGTAGTCGTCGGGCAGAGCCCAGCCCCGGGCGCCCATCCGCTCGACCGCCCGCGCCTTTCTTTCGTCCTTCGCCAGCACGATCCGTTCCGGCGTGGCGGAAACGATCTCCAGCCGGTCGCCCACGCTCAAACCGAGGCTATCGACCAGCGCTCTGGGCAGCCGTACGGCCAGGCTGTTGCCCCATTTCGAAACCTGCATCGTCCGTATTCGGATATTATTGAAATTAAGATATACTATATCTACTGGATATACAATTTCAAGGTATGGACAGGCCGGCCTCTGCGCGATGCGAAGGCGGCGCCGGGGCCAGATCTCAAACGCCCCGGCAACGGTGGGCCTTGGCGAGCGCCCGGAGGACGACGCGCCCGGCCGGCCGGGCCCGGTCTGCGGGGGCGCGGCGCAGATGCAGGAGCACGGCGATGGAAAGCTCCGCAATGCTGGCGCCGGGCCGCGGGCAGATGATGGGCAGCCGGCCGTACAGCCCGGCCGAGGCCCGGTGCCCGGCCAGCACGCCGTCGACATAAGCGTGCAGGATGCCGATCGGAATGCCGATCAGATCATCGGCGATCCGGATGCGCCGTTCGC
Source organism: Rhodospirillaceae bacterium (assembly GCA_011523655.1). Lineage (GTDB taxonomy): Bacteria > Pseudomonadota > Alphaproteobacteria > Bin65 > Bin65 > Bin65. The sequence goes on along the minus strand of WTGH01000060.1, from coordinate 30,613 downwards.
CGTGCGCCGGGCCGGCCGCCGCTGACAGGACAGACGCGGCGAGTACTGCCGCCGCGAGGGCCGTTCCCGATCGCTTCATGGCTCCACCTCCCTTGAACACCGGTCGCTGCAGCTGCCCGCCGCTCCGTCAGGCCGTCCGGGCGTCGGCGGTGCGCGGCATCCGCTCTCAATACCCTTGGTCCCGAACCTCCCGGAGCAGTTCGGCGGCCGGCCGGCGCAGCCGGGGCATGGCCGCGCGAAAACTGGCGAGTTCCTCCAAGGGCAGCGGCTTCCGGGGGGCGGGCGGCTCGCGCTTGTCGTCGAAATGCACGCTCACAACACGCTCGCAATATCCGTCTGCGCAAAATCCCCGCCGACAAAGAGCAGCGGACAATCGTGCGTCTTTGCCGTTTCGTAGACGAAACAGTTGCCGAAATTCAGCGCGGCCGGATGGGAGCCCTTGCCCCACTTTGCGTAGGCCCCGGCAACCTGCCGCGCCGCCACCAGCGGCTCCTTTATCAGGATCGCCGTCAGGGCTGAGGTGTCGACTGCGATCATGCCGGCAGACCGTCGTCGTCGTAGAGAAAATCCTGGCTGCGGGCGGCGCTCGGACCCTCGGTAATTTTGTTTGCGGCTGCGGCCTGCACGGCAGCGATGGCCGCGCGCCGCTCGGCGGCGGTGGGCCGCCGCTCTACCGGGGCCAGCCTGACCGTGGCGCGCCCGTACCGGGTCAGCACGACCTCCTCGCCCGCCTCGGCACGGCGCACGAGTTCGGTCAACTGTCCCATTGCCTGCGTCACGGAAATCTGCATCGGTTCACCCATCGGATTACGCCACCGTATTAGACCATAGAAAGGTCCATTTCGAGCCCCGGCCGCCGTCGAATCGCGGCGCCCCTTTTGCAAACCCTGTGCAAAGGCGCCCCCTGTGCAACGGCGCCCTGCCGCGGTAAAACCGCAGGGGAGGGATACCGGGCCGGACCCGGCCGGCAGATTTGGGGCAGGACAATGGTGGACGCAGCGGAATATCCCGTCACTCCGGATTGGGCGAAGCGGGCCCATATCGACAACGAGCGCTATCTGGAAATGTACGAGCGCTCGGTCCGCGATCCGGACGGCTTCTGGGCCGAACAGGCCAAACGGGTCGACTGGTTCCGGGAACCGACGGTCATCCGGAATGTCGACTACGGCTATCCGGACGTTTCGATCAAATGGTATGAGGACGGCGTCCTCAACATCGCGCACAACTGCCTTGACCGGCACCTGGCAAGCCGCGGCGACCAGACGGCGATCGTCTGGGAAGGCGACGACCCGGCCGAGGACCAGACGATCACCTACCGCGAGCTGCACCGCGACGTGTGCAAGTTCGCCAACGCGCTCAAGGGTCTGGGCGTGCAGAAGGGCGACCGGGTCACCCTCTACCTGCCGATGATCCCGGAAGCCGCCGTCGCCATGCTGGCCTGCGCGCGCATCGGTGCGGTCCATTCCATCGTCTTCGGCGGCTTTTCGCCCGACGCGCTGGCCGGCCGGATCGACGATTGCGATTCGGAATATATCGTGACCGCCGACGAGGGCCTGCGCGGCGGCCGCACGGTGCCGCTCAAGGTCAACACCGACGCCGCCATCGATATCGCCGGCAAGATCCGCAAGACCGTCGTCGTCCGGCGCACCGGCGCCGACATTGCCTGGCACGACGGCCGCGACCACTGGTACCACGATCTCATGGAGGGCGCGTCGGAGGACTGCCCGGCCGAGCCGATGAACGCGGAGGACCCGCTCTTCATCCTCTATACCTCGGGCTCGACCGGCAAGCCCAAGGGCGTGCTGCACACCACCGGCGGCTATGCGGTCTACACCGCCATGACCCACCAATTGATCTTCGACTACCACGATGGCGACGTCTACTGGTGCACCGCCGACGTCGGCTGGGTCACCGGCCACAGCTACATCGTCTACGGCCCGCTGCAGAACGGCGCGATCACGCTGATGTTCGAGGGCGTGCCCAACTACCCGGACAGCTCGCGCTTCTGGCAGGTCTGCGACAAGCACGGCGTCAACATCTTCTACACCGCACCGACGGCGCTGCGCGCCCTGATGCGCGAGGGCGAGGGGCCGGTGAAGGCGTGCAGCCGGGATTCGCTGCGTCTGCTCGGCTCGGTCGGCGAGCCGATCAACCCGGAAGCCTGGGAATGGTACTACCATGTCGTCGGCGACGGCCGCTGCCCGATCGTCGACACCTGGTGGCAGACCGAGACCGGCGGCATCCTGATCACGCCGCTGCCCGGCGCGACCCGGCTCAAGCCCGGCTCGGCGACCCGGCCCTTCTTCGGCGTCCGGCCGGAGGTCGTCGACGCCGACGGCAAGGTGCTCGACGGCGCCTGCGAGGGCAACCTGTGCATCGCCGACAGCTGGCCCGGCCAGATGCGCACGGTCTACCGCGATCACGACCGCTTCGTGCAGACCTATTTCAGCACCTACAAGGGCAAGTATTTCACCGGCGACGGCTGTCGGCGCGACGCCGACGGCTATTACTGGATCACCGGCCGGGTCGACGACGTGATCAACGTCTCCGGCCACCGCATGGGCACCGCCGAGGTCGAGAGCGCGCTGGTGGCGCACGAGCAGGTGGCGGAGGCCGCCGTGGTCGGCGCGCCGCACGAGGTCAAGGGCCAGGGCATCTACGCTTACGTCACCCTGATCGCCGGCGCCGAGCCGAGCGACGACCTGCGCATGGAACTGGTGCGCTGGGTGCGCAAGGAGATCGGCCCGATCGCCTCGCCGGACTGGCTGCAATGGGCGCCCGGCCTGCCCAAGACCCGCTCCGGCAAGATCATGCGCCGCATCCTGCGCAAGATCGCCGAGGACGATTTCGGCAACTTGGGCGACACCTCGACGCTCGCCGAGCCGGCCGTGGTCGACGACCTGGTCGACAACCGCCAGAACCGGACGGGATAGGGGCGGCCCGGCCTGCGGACCCTTCGATACGCCCCGGGCTTAATCCCGGGCTACTCAGGGTAGGGGGTAGTATTTGCGTTTGCAAATAATAACCTCATCCCGAGCGGGCGCGTCAGCGCCGTAACGAGGGACGGTCCCGCAGGGCGAAGGCGGCGGTGCCGGCGATGAGCCCCAGGGCGCTGGTCAGGCCGAGCACCAGGACGAGCGGGCCGGCCGTGCCGTCGGCGAGCAGGCCGAACAGCTGGGCGAACAGGGCGCCGCAGAACAGCTGCATGAACGAGCCGATGCCGGCGGCGGTCCCGGCGCGGTCGCCAGCCAGGCGGATCGCGCCGGCCTGGGCGCTCGACAGGCCGATCCCGTTGGCGAAGGTGATGAAGAAGGCGGGCAGGAAGATCGTCCAGGGCGTGAGCGCGCCGGCCGCGGCGAACAGGGCGAACGCGCCGACCGTCGCCGCCTGGAGCAGGCTGCCGGCGAGCACCATGGTCTCGACCGGGACGCGCCCGCTCAGCCGGCCGGCGGCGAAGTTGCCGAGCAGGAAGCCGGCCGGGAACAGCGGGAACCAGAAGCCGTAGGCCTCCGGCGAATAGCCCAGATAGTCGATCATGACGATGGCGGAAGCCGGCGCGGCGACGAAGAAGGCGCCCGAGGTCGCGCCCGATTGCCAGACGAAGGCTTGCAGGCGGAGATTGCGCAACAGGCCGCCATAATCCCGGAGCAGGCCGGCCGCGCCGCCGCCCGGCCTGCGCGCCGCCGGCGGATGGCTTTCGGCGACGGCGAGAAAGACGCACAGCGCGATGACCAGGCCGGCCAGCGCGGCGAAGACGAGCACGCTGCGCCAGCCGTAGCCGGCGACCAGCCAGCCGCCGAGCGGCACCGAGAGCATCGGGCCGAGCGCAAAGGCCATGGTCAGGTAGGCGATGGATTTGGCGAGCCGGTCGGTGCCGTAGACATCCCGGACGATGGCGCGCGCGAGGGCCACGCCGCACGCGCCGCCCGCGGCCTGGACGCAGCGCCCGGCGAGCAGCAGCCAGATCGTGTCCGCCGCAGCCGAGAGCGCGCTGCCCGCGGCGAACAGCAGGATGCCGCCAATCAGGACAGGCCGGCGCCCGAGCCGGTCCGACAGCGAGCCGTAAGCCAGGGTGAGAAAGGCCATGACGAAGAGCGGCAGGCTGACCGTGAGCTGGCCGAGAGCGTCGGCCACGCCGAGCCCCGTCTTCACGCCGGGCACCGCCGGGAAGAACATCTGGAGCGCCATCGGCCCCATCATCGTGGCGAACACCAGGGTGGCGAACAGCAGCCGCCCGGGCCGGGCCTGCCGCTGGTCCTGCCGCCGGGCCGGGGCTTCGGTCAAGAATTCGTCACCGTCGTTAAGGCGCGAGCGCCGGGACCAGGCGCGCCATGGCCGCCTCCAGCTTGTCGTGCGACACGCCGAAGCACAGCCGCATGAAGCCTTCGCTGTCCGGCCCGAAGGCCGCGCCCGGCGCGAGGCCGACCCGGGCCTCGTCGACCAGACGGTAGGCGAGCGCGCGGCTGTCGGTTTCGCCCTCGACCGCCAGGTAGAGATAGAAGGAGCCGTCCGGCCGGGCGAAGCGGACGTTGGGCAGCGGCGCCAGCGCATCGCACACGATGTCCCGGCCCGTGCGGCAGCGCGCGATCATGTCGTCGAGAAACGGCCCGCCTTCCTTCAGCGCCGCGACGGCGCCGTATTGCAGGAAGGTCGGCACGCCGGAGGTGTTGTACTGGACCAGGTTCTCGAACACCTGGCCGAGCGCCTCCGGCCCGACCAGCCAGCCGATCCGCCAGCCGGTCATCGACCAGTTTTTCGAGAAGGTGTTGACCACGACCAGCCGTTCGTCCGGCTCGCAGACCTGGAGGAAGGAGGGCGCGACGTCCATGCCGTAGACCAGCCGGCCGTAGACCTCGTCGGCGACGATCCACAGGCCGCGCCGGCGGGCGAAGTCGCGCACCGCGATCTGGTCCTCGCGGCGCATCGTCCAGCCCGTTGGGTTGCCCGGCGAGTTGATGAAGAAAGCCTTCGTCCGCGGGCCGACCGCGTCGAACAGCCGGTCGAGATCGAGCGTCCAGCCGGCGTTGCCGAGGCTGAGCGGCACGTCCACGACCCGGCCGCCGACGATATCCACCGCCGCGCCGATATTCGGCCAGACCGGCGACGGCGCCACCACCTCGTCGTCCGGGCCGAGCAGCATCTGCATGGTCTGCATGACCGCCTGCATGCCGCCGATGGTGACGATGGTGCGCTCCGGCGAGACCTCGATGCCGTAGATCCCGCTCAGGTAGGCGCCGAGCGCCCGGCGCAGGGGCGGGATGCCGCGCTGGTATGTGTAGAAGGTCTGCCCCTTGCGCAGCGCCGTGATCGCCGCATCGCCGATGAAATCCGGCGTCGGCAGGTCGCCCTCGCCGATCCACAGCGGGATCAGGTCCGGTATCTCGCGGCCGTGGTTGGCCAGTTCGACGATGCCGCTTTCCGGAATCGCCGCAATGCGCGGATTGATGGCGGCAAGAAGCTCGGCGTCGCCCATGGCAGGCTCCGGGGATCGCGGATCGGGATGGCGGATGCGGCTGCCTTCCCTAACGCGCCCGCCGCCCGCCCGGTAGCGCGAAGAATGACACAGGTTTGGAATCAAGGATGGTGATGGACGCCAGAGCAGGAGAAGGCCCCGCACAACTGAGTGCGCGGGGCCTTGCCGCACCGAGGCGGTCTTGCAAGCCCGATAAACGGGGTACGCGGAAAAATATAGTCACGTTTTGCTATTTGATCAATGCGCCGAAACCGAGTGCGTGAAGCATAGCATGGCGTATTTTCAGCAAATCCTCGGCGCTCAGTTCCGGCACTTCATATCGCCTGCGCGCTACCTTAAATCGGTCGAGGCGCTTGAGGGTAATGTTGGCGATCAAATCGCATTTCGCCCACTGCCGAGCCATCGAATTCGAATTCGGATGATAATTGCGAGATAGCTCGACAACATAAGGCTCATCGTGCCGAGGCGGCGTCGTGCTCAGTGGCACGACTGTAGCAAGCCCGCTGCGGTTGGGCAGCCTCGGAGAAACGACCGCCACTGGTCGGACTTTTATAATTTCCGGTGGCACATATCCTGCAAAATCGCAAATGAGTACCTGGCCTGCCTTGGGAAAGAAGCGGAGACCACCGGTCTTTAGGGAAGGCGTCATTAGTCAAGTAAAATTGATGTATCTTAGCAGTGGTATACTGATCGGTACGGGCCGTAGTCCTACACCGGAGTGGCGACAGTATTCTTCGGGTGGCTGGTGGGTCAATCGGATATTTCTTGCGGCCAGCTTTCGCATCCGGGGAGATGGATACGGATTCGCACTATGACAGAAGGAATTTCAGTCGACCTCCTTCACGACGCGAAAGCGCGGCTGGGGGAATCGCCGGTCTGGGACGCCGAAGCCGGCTGCATCTGGTGGATCGACTGTATCGGCAAGCGGCTGCATCGCCGTAGCCTTGCGGCCGGGGCGACCGCGGCCGTCGATGTCGGCGAACCGGTCCACAGCATCGGCCTGCGCCGCGGCGGCGGGTTGGTCGCGGCGCTGGCCTCCGGCTTCGGCCGTCTCGACCCGGAGACCGGCGCGTTCCGTGCGCTCAGCTGGCCGGAGGAAGCGCGGCCGGACTACCATTTCAACGACGGCAAGTGCGGGCCGGACGGGCGCTTCTGGGCCGGCTCGATGCCGCGCAACTACACGGGCGATGGCGGCCGGCTCTACCGGCTCGGGCCGGACGGCGCGGTGGCCCGGATAGCCGACGGCTTCACCGTACCCAACGGGCCGGGCTGGAGCCCGGACGGGTCGGTCTTCTACATCGCCGACAGCCCGGCCGGCGCGATCTTCCGCTACGCCTTCGACTTGGCTTGCGGCCCGCCCGACGGCGGCGTGCTGGGCCCGCGGGTTGTCGCGGTCGAGCCCGGCCTCGCGCCTGGCTGGCCGGACGGCATGGCGGTCGATGCCGAAGGCTGCCTGTGGAGCGCGCGCTGGGACGGCGGCTGCATCGCCCGCTTCACGCCGCAGGGCGCGGTCGACCGGGTCGTCGACATGCCGGTGAGCCGCCCGACCAGCTGCGCCTTCGCCGGCCCGGACCTCGATATCCTTGTCGTCACCTCGGGCACCGCCGGCATGGACAAGGCCACCCGGGCCGCCGAGCCCCTCGCTGGCGGCCTGTTCGCCTTCAGCCCCGGCGTGAAAGGCGCGCCGGTCGGGACGTTCTCCGGATAGGAGTCGCCCCTTCAGCCGCTTCACGGCAACCGCAGCAGCATCCGCACGATCCTTCGGGTGCGCTCGCTGAACAGCTTCGGCGTGTAATAGCTCGACGCGGTGCGCTTGCCGATCTCGCCCAGGGTCGGATAGGGCGCGATGTAGCCGGACATTTTCGCCATCCCGATATCGTTCTGGATCGCCAGCACCCAGGGATGGATCAGCTCGCCGGCATGGGCGCCGACGATGGTGGCGCCGAGGATTTTTCCCTTGGGCGTCGCGACCACTTTCATGTGCCCGTCGGTCCGGCGCTCGGCCTGGGCCCGGTCGTTCTCGGCGAAGCTCCAGCGCAGCACCGAGAGCCGGCCGTGCTTCCCGGCGGCCTGGGCCTCGGTCAGCCCGGCCTGGGCCAGCTCCGGTTCGGTATAGGTCACCCAGGGCAGCGCCCGGTAGTCGACCTTGGCCCAGCCCATGCGGAACAGCAGGCGGCGCACCAGCACCCCGGCGTGATAGCCGGCGATATGGGTGAACTGCGGCCCGCCGGCGACGTCGCCGGCCGCGAAGATGCGCCTGTTCGACGTGCGCAGGCCGGCATCGACCTCGACCCCGGCCCGGCCGACCTTCACGCCGGCCTTGTCGAGGTCCAGGCCGTCGACCACCGGTGCCCGCCCGGCGGCGACCAGCAGATGCGAGCCGGTCAGAACCGTCTCTTCGCCGTCGCGGCTGACGGTGAGCGCGATGCCGCCGTCCCGCGCCTCGACCCGTTCGGCCCGCGTCCCTTCCAGGATCCCGATGCCTTCCGCCTTCAACTGGCGGCGCACGACATCGGCCGCTTCGGGGTCGTCCCGGCCAAGGATGCTGAACATTTCGACGATGGTGACCTTCGCGCCGAGCCGGCGATGGGCCTGGGCCAGCTCGCAGCCGATCGGCCCGCCGCCCATGACCAGCAGATGTTCGGGGCATTCGGTAAGGTCGAAGACCGTCTCGTTGGTGAGGTAGGGCGCCTCTGCGAGCCCCGGCACCGGCGGCGCGACGGCCTTCGATCCTGTGGCGACGACGAAGCGCTTTGCCGTGATGCGCCGGCCGCCGACGTCGAGGGCGTCCGGTCCGGTGAAGCGCGCCGAGCCCTGGATGACGTTCACGCCCAGCGCCCGGAAGCGCTCGACCGAATCGATCGGCGCGATCGCCGCAATGACGCCGTGGACATGGCGATGGACCGCGGCGAAATCGACTTCGGGGGCCGATGCCGTCACGCCGAAGCGCCCGGCGGTGCGCACGATCTGCGCGGCGTGGCCGGCGGCCAGCATCGCTTTCGACGGCACGCAGCCGGTGTTGAGGCAGTCGCCGCCCATCGCGCCGCGTTCGATCAGTACCGTGCGCGCGCCGAGCTGGGCACATCCGGCGGCGACCGACAGGCCGGCGGCCCCGGCGCCGATGACGCAGATATCGACGTGAAGCGGATCGGCAGGGGAGGATTCGGTCATGGGCCTGATTTGAGGTCGTCGATGACGTCCGAGACCGCGGCGACGGTCTGTTCCGGGGTCCGGTCCCGGTCCCAGTCCTGGCGCGATTCGGCGGCGAAGGGCGTGCCGTCGAGCAGGCGGAACATCTCGGCGGCGGCGCGGTGGAAGCCGTCGGGCAGGCCGGCGGCATCGAGGGTGGCGGCGATTTCCTCCATTTCGCCGATCCAGCGCCCGGCGTCCAGTGGCAGCCGCGGCAGCATCGCGCGCTGGCGCTCGCGCACCGCGGCCTGGCTTTCCGAAAACTCCCGGTCGAGCGCTTCGGCGACGCCGAGCCGGTGCGCGGCGGTCGAAAGCGCGGCGAACAGGGTCCAGCTGCCCTTGGTGAGCGCGGCGTAGCACATCTTGAGGGCGGAGGCCCGGCCCGGCTCCGGCCCCAGGTCGCGCACCGTGAGCCGCTCGTCTTCCAGGAAGGCGAGGCGCCCGGCCTCCGGCCCGCTGACATAGAGGCGCGTCGCCACTTTTTCGCCCGGGGGCCGGGAGAGCGGCGGCGGGCCCACGATCCCGCCGTCCACGAAAGCAAATCCGGCGCCGCTGACGGTGCGGCCGATCGCCAGCGCCGTCGCCGGCGCGACCGCGTTGCAGTCGACGAACAGGCGGTCCTTCGCGGAAACCGGGCAGGCGGCGATCACGCACGCCAGCACCGGGGCCTCGGCCGGCGGCAGGATGGAGAGGACGATGTCGGCGGCCCCGACGACCGAATCGAGATCGCCGCCGTCCTCGATGCCGGCCGCGGCGGCCAGCGCGCGGGTGCGGTCGCTCCGCCCGGCGACGCAGGTGAGCACGCGGCAGCCCCGGTCGCGCGCCACCCGGCCGACCGCATGGCCCATATCGCCGGCGCTGAGCACGGCGACGGTCGGGCGGTCGTCTATGGGGCCCTCGCCGGGACCGTTGCAGCCGCGCGCCGGTTCATGCCGCGGCTATTCCTGTTTGACCCGGTCCCAGACCCGGGACTGGCCGAACAGCGAGATGCCCCAGTAGCCGCGGATCTTCAGCTTGTCGTTGCCGGGCAGGACCGTGATGTTGCAGTTCCAGGTCTTGCCCGTGGTCGCGTCGTAGAGCTTGCCATAGTCCCAGAAATTCTCGCCGTCCGGCTGCAGGCCGGTGAGAATGTCCTGGCCGATCAGGATCCTGCTGCGCTTGGATTCGTCCGGATTGTTGATGTCGCGCGCGTCCGGCTTGCTGCTCCAGACCAGCGTGCCGCACAGCTTGTCGCCGCATTCGTAGATTTTGACGTGGCCCTTTTCGCCCGAATCGCTGATCCCGAGCCAGACGCCGAGCGGCGACAGCTTCTCCGCCGCGCTCGCCGTCCCGCCGGTCAGCAGGGCTGCCGCGACGAGCATCGCCGCCAGGGCCGGGGCGCGGACCTTCATCGCACGTTTCAATGACATACTCATTCTGCCCGCCGTCACAAAGGCGGGCCTCCCGTCCTTTCCGTCTGGAGCGGGCGACGGGGCTCGAACCCGCGACCCCGAGCTTGGGAAGCTCGTGCTCTACCGACTGAGCTACACCCGCGCTAGTTCCATGCCGCCTGCGGCCGGGCCGCCGCGCCATGCGCCTGCCCGGCCCGCACCCGGCCTGTTTAGCCGCCGCACCGCCGGCGGGCAAGGCGGAGGTGCGGGGATTCCGGACATGACGGTCTTTTGAATAGGCGCGATCGCCGGTGCGGGGCTATGACCGGCGGCGCGACCGCCTATATGGTACAGTATGACCCCCGCCGCCCCGGCGCTCCGCGAGGACCGCCCCGCTCTCGACACCGCTAAATTCCGCGATCCGCTGCATACGGCGGACGGGCAGGCGCGCGCGCGGATCGGCCTGCGGGCGCTCGAGACCCTGTGGTTCAACACCGGCACCCTGTGCAACCTCGCCTGCGGCAGCTGCTATATCGAATCGAGCCCGGCCAACGACCGGCTGAGCTACCTCACGGCCGCGGAAATCGGCGAGTATCTCGACGAGATCGCGCGCGAGGGACTGCCGGTGGGCACCGTCGGGCTGACCGGCGGCGAGCCCTTCATGAATCCGGAGATCGCGGAAATTCTCGAACGCATCCTCGCCGCCGGGCACGAGGCGCTGGTCCTGACCAACGCCATGCGGCCCATGATGCGCCATGCCGACGCGCTGTCCGAACTTCGCGACCGCTTCGGCGGCCGCCTGACGCTTCGCGTTTCTATCGACCATTACGCCGAGGCCCTGCATGCGCTGGAGCGCGGGCCGCGGGCCTGGGCGCCGATGATCCTCGGCCTCAAGTTCCTCTCCGACAATGGCTTCGCCGTCACCGCCGCCGGCCGGACGATGTGGAAGGAGAGCGAGGCCGAGCTGCGCGCCGGCTATGCCCGGCTGTTCGAGCGGGAGACTATCCGGATCGACGCGAGCGATCCGGCCGCGCTGCTTCTGTTCCCGGAGATGGACGAAACGCTGGACGTGCCGGAAATCACCGAAGCCTGCTGGGATATTCTCGGCGTCGATCCGGACAGCCTGATGTGCGCCTCCTCCCGCATGGTCGTCAAACGCAAGGGCGAGAGCCGGCCGGTCGTGATGCCCTGCACGCTGCTGCCCTACGACGAACGGTTGGTCATGGGGCACTCGCTGGGCGAGGCGGCCGGCGCGGTCCCGCTCAACCATCCCCACTGCGCGCGCTTCTGCGTCCTCGGCGGCGGCAGCTGCTCGGGCTGATCCTCAAACATGTTACCTGCGTAACCGGTCTGGATTGTTACTCATGTAACCGGTTTGCACCGCTCGAATCCCCTTCTCCCAAGGGATTCCTCTGCGAAAAGGGCGTTGGCACGCCACCCCCTATTGCTTCCCCGGACGGAGCGGAGCGACGATCCGGGGACCAGAGTCACAAGCAAAGGACTTTCGGGTCGGCTCTGGTCCCCGGATCGCCCCTGCGGGGCGTCCGGGGCGGCAAGGATGGAGGCGCGAGCAGGATTGTGCTGCCCGCCGGGCGGCGTTTCGCAGAACAATCCCAAGGGAAGGCGGGAACGTGTCGCTATTTCTGCAGTTTCCCGCTCACGGCTCTTGGCAGAGGAGCCTTTAAGAGAGGGCGTCGAATCAGACCGCCGGCGGGAGATGGAAACGGATCGAGGGAAATCCGGAAATACGACAGGGCGCGGGTGGACAGGGGAACGCAGCTTCAGTAAGCGTCGGCTTCGTGACTACCGACCGGCTTACTTCCCGGCTCCCCTGCGTTCCCGTCCCCGAGGGCGGCGGGCCGGGCGGCGCTGTCTCCGGATGTACCGTCGACGTTTCGGAAGAGGAACTGGCGGCGTTGGCGCAGACGCTGGCGGCCTGCGCCGGGCGCGGCGACACGATCGCGCTCACCGGCCCGCTCGGCGCCGGCAAGACGACCTTCGCCCGGCATTTCATCCGCAGCTATGCGCAGCGCAGGGGCGGTACGGCCGGGGAGGTGCCGAGCCCGACCTTCACCCTCGTCCAGCTCTACAGCTTCGGCGCCGACACGGTCTGGCATATCGACCTGTACCGGATCGTTTCGGAGGAGGAGCTGTGGGAGATCGGCTTCGAGGAGGCACTGGCCGGCGGCATCTGCCTGATCGAATGGCCGGAACGCGCCGGCAACCTGCTGCCGGACCGGCGCATCGACATCGGCCTCGACCATACCGGCGATCCGAAGCTGCGGCGCCTGTCCGTGGAAGACCGCACCGGTGACGGCGGGGGCGCAGGGCCGGGCCGGCTGGCGCCGGTGTTCGACCGGCTGGCCAAGGTCGGCGCCGGCGCTGCGGCAGCCGAACCGCGCGACCGGGCCCGCCGCGCTTTCCTCGCCGGCACGGACTGGCGCGACGCGCGGATGACGGCGCTTTCCGGCGACGCATCCTTCCGGCGCTATTTCCGCCTCGCCGGCGGGCCGTCCCCGGCCCTGCTGATGGATGCGCCGCCAACCCGGGAGAATGCCGCGGCCTTCGTGCGGGTCGCCCGGCATCTGCGTAGCCTGGGCTTCAGCGCCCCGGAGATTCACGCCGAAGACCCGGCGCAGGGCTTTCTCGTTATCGAGGATTTCGGCGACGCAACTTTCACCCGCCGGCTTGCCGAGGGCGCGGACGAAGACGCGCTGTACCGGCTTGCGACCGACACGCTGATCGCGCTGCACCGCCATCCCGGCGCCGCATCGGTCGAGGTCCCGCCCTACGACGGGGACGCGCTCCAGCGCGAGGCCGACCTGCTGATCGACTGGTTCCTGCCCGCGGTCGCCGGCGCGCCGACATCGCCGGCGGTCGCCGCGGATTACCGGGCGGTCTGGCGCGATCTCTATCCGCTCGCCGGGACTGCGCCACCCACCCTCGTCCTGCGCGACTATCATGTCGACAATTTGATGGAACTGCCGGGCCGGGCCGGTGTCGCGGCCTGCGGCCTGCTCGATTTCCAGGACGCGCTGATCGGCTCGCCGGCCTACGACCTGGTGTCCCTGGTCGCCGACGCGCGACGCGACATCCGCCCGGCGCTGCGCGACGCGATGGTCGAGCGCTATCTCGCTGCGTTTCCGGCGCTCGACCGGGCGGATTTCCTGGCGGCGGCGGCGATGCTGTCGGCCCAGCGCAACTGCAAGATCATCGGCATCTTCACCCGGCTCATGGCGCGCGACGGCAAGCCGGTCTATCTGCAGCACATCCCGCGGGTCTGGCGCCTGCTCGAGGCCGATCTCGCTCACCCGGCGCTGGCGCCGGTCAGGGCGTGGCTGGACGAGGCGATTCCGCCGGCCCTGCGCACCGTCCCGCATTTCGGCACCCCGCCGTGACCGCGCCGCACACCGCCCCCGAAACGGCTCCCGAAACGGCCCCCGAAACGGCAATGCTGCTCGCCGCGGGCCTCGGCACGCGGATGCGGCCGCTCACCGGGGCTGCGCCCAAGCCGCTGCTCGAGGTCGGCGGCCGGACCATGCTGGACCGGACGCTCGACAAGGCGCTCGAAGCCGGCGTCACCCGCGCCGTCGTCAACACGCACCACCTGGCGGCGCAGATCGAACGGCGGCTGGCGGCGCGCGCCGCGCCGGAGATCGTCATCAGCCACGAGGCCGAAATTCTCGATACCGGCGGCGGCGTGCTCAATGCGCTCGGCCTGTTGGGGGAAGCGCCCTTCTTCGTCCTCAACAGCGACACGGTGTGGGAGGATGGGCCGACTCCGGCGCTGCACCGCCTCGCCGTGGCTTGGGACCCGGCGCGCATGGATGCCCTGCTGCTGGTCCACCCGACGGTCGCCGCCACGGGATATACCGGCGACGGCGACTTTTTCATGGATATCGAAGGCCGGTTGCAGCGCCGCGGCGAAGCGGAGATCGCGCCCTTCGTCTTCACCGGCAGCCAGATCCTCAGTCCGGCCCTGTTCGACGGCATGGCGCCGGGCGCGTTTTCCCTCAACCGGGTCTACGACCGCGCGCTCGAACGCGAACGACTCTACGGCATCCGGCACGACGGCGCCTGGCACCATGTCGGCACGCCGGACAGCTTCGAGCGGGTCAGCCGGCTCTACGCCCATATCGCACAGGGCGATGCCGCCGCGCCGCCGGCCCAGGCCGACCTGTTCGACGCCGGCTGACCGCGCCATGACCGCACCATGACCGCACAATGACCGGGACCGGCAAAACGGCGTCGGACGGCGGGCCTGCCCGAAGCGTTTACACCATCCCGCCCCAGCGGGATTTCGTCACGGCCCTCGCGCGCGGCCTGTTCGACCGTTTCGGCGGCGCGCCCGAAAGCCTGGCGCCGGTCCTGGTCCTGCTGCCGACGCGCCGCGCCTGCCGCACGTTGCGCGAGGCCTTCCTGCGGCTGAGCGGCGGCGCACCCCTGCTGCTGCCAAGGATGCGCCCGATCGGCGATGTCGACGAGGACGATCTTGCGCTCTCCGCCGGCGAGGACCTGCCGCCCGAGGACGACTCCCTGTTCGAGACGCCGCCGGCGATTCCCGAACTGAAGCGGCAACTGCTGCTCGCGCGGCTGATCCTGGAGCGGGAGCGCGACGCCTCGGCGGAGCAGGCCGTGCTGCTCGCCCAGGCGCTGGCGCGGCTGCTCGATCAGGCCCAGACCGAGCGGCTGACCTTCGACCGCCTGGCCGACTTGGCGCCCGCCGACCTGTCCGCGCATTGGCAACAGACCCTCGAATTCCTGAAGATCGTGACCGCGCACTGGCCCGCCGTCCTGGCAGAGAACGGCGCGATGGACCCGGCGGCGCGGCGCAACCTCCTGCTGGAGCGGCTGGAGCGGCGCTGGGCCGAGGCCCCGCCGGACCATCCGGTGATCGCCGCCGGCTCGACCGGCAGCATTCCGGCGACGGCGGACCTGCTGGCGACGGTCGCGGCGCTGCCGGACGGCCAGGTCGTCCTGCCGGGACTGGACCGCCATCTCGATGACGAAAGCTGGTCGGCGGTCGAGGCCGACGAAGGCCATCCGCAGTTCGGCCTCGCGCGGCTGCTGCAACGTCTCGGCATCCGGCGGGAGGACGTGCAGGACTGGCCGGAACCGGCCGACCCGGACGGCACCGCCCTGTGCGAAGCGCCGCGCGCGCGCGTTAGCCTGGTCGCCGAGGCCCTGCGGCCGGCCGGAACGACCGAAGCCTGGGCGCGTCGGCCGCTCGACGGAGATACGCTGGCCGCTGCGCTCGGCCCGGACCTCTGCCGCATCGTCTGCCGCGATCCCGGCGAGGAAGCGCGGGTCGTCGCGCTCGCCTTCCGCCGGACCCTCGATACGCCGGGCAAGACCGCCACCCTGGTCACGCCGGACCGCGACCTCGGCCGGCGGGTCGCCGCCGAAATGCAGCGCTGGGGCGTGAGCGTCGACGATTCCGCCGGCGTGCCGCTGGACGCGACGCCACCGGCATCCTTCCTGCTGCTGCTTGCCCGTGCCGTCGAAGACGGGCTTGCGCCGACCGGCCTGCTCGCGTTGCTCAAGCATCCGCTGTGCGCCGCCGGGCAGGCGTTGGCGGACACGCGGCGGCAGGCCCGCGCCCTGGAGCGGGCGGCGCTCAGGGGGCCGCGGCCGGAGGCCGGGATCGACGGGCTGCGCCGCCGGCTCGCCGCCGCGCGGGACGACCGGTTCGGGCCGGGCCCGGCGGTCTGCGATGTCGCCGCTCCCCTGGTCGACCGGCTGGACGGACTGCTGGCGCCGCTGCTGGCCGGCAAGCCGCGCGCCATGCCGGACTATCTGCGCGCGCTGTGCAGCACCGCGGCGGCGCTGGCAGCGGCACCGGACGATCCGGCCGGCCGCCGCCTGTGGGCCGGAGACGCCGGTGAGGCGCTGGCCGGCTTCATCGACGAGCTGGCCGATGCGGGCGCCGTGGTGGCCCCGGCCGCGTTGCACGATCGCGCCTCGCTGCTTGCCACGCTGATGCTCGGCCTGGTCGTGCGGCCGCGCTACGGCGCCCATCCCCGGCTTGCCATCCAGGGTCCGCTCGAAGCCCGGCTGCACCATGCCGACCTGACGATCCTGGGCGGGCTGAACGAAGGTGCCTGGCCGCCCGAAGCGCCGGTCGATCCGTGGATGAGCCGGCCGATGCGCCGGCAGTTCGGCCTGCCCTCGCCGGAGCGGCGGACCGGCCTGTCGGCGCACGATTTCGCCCAGGCCTTCTGTGCGCCGGAAGTCCTCGTCACGCGCAGCGAAAAAGTCGACGGCAGCCCGGCGGTCGCGTCGCGCTGGCTGCAGCGGCTCGACACGGTCCTCGAAGGCGCGCTCGACGCCGAGACCCTCGCAGGCATCCGCGAGCGGGACGGCGCGCTCGTCGCGCTGGCGCGGCAGCTCGACCGGCCGGCGCGGGTCGAAAGCTGCGCCCGGCCGATGCCGCGGCCGCCGGTCGCCGACCGGCCGCGCCGCCTGTCGGTCACCCAGATCGAGCGCTGGCTGCGCGATCCCTACACGATCTACGCCCGCCACATCCTCCGCCTCGTGCCGCTCGACGAGATCGACGCCGACCCCGGCGCGCTGGAGCGCGGCATCATCCTGCATGACGTGTTCGAAGCGTTTGTCCGGGACCATCCGGCCGGGCCGCTGCCGCCCGATGCGCTGCCGAAGCTGCTGGCGCTGGGCCGCGCGCGGTTCATGGACCTCGCTCACGCGCCGGGCGTCGCGGCGCTCTGGTGGCCGCGCTTCGAGCGGGCGGCCGAAGCCTTCGTCGCCAGGGAGGCGGTCCGGCGCCCGGCGATCCGAAGCTCCCATGTCGAGGTTGACGGCCGGATCGAAATTCCTGCGCCGGCCGGGCCGTTCACCCTGACCGGCAAGGCCGACCGCATCGACCTGAAGCACGGCGGCGGCGCCGAAATCCTCGATTACAAGACCGGGAGCCTGCCGAAGGTCAAAGACGTCGCCGCGGGCTTCAATCCCCAGCTGGCGCTGGAAGGGCTGATGCTGCGGCGCGGCGGGTTCGCCGATGTGCCGGATTCCGCCGATGCCGCGGACCTGACCTACTGGCAGCTGAGCGGCGGCCGGACTCCGCTGGAAACCCGGCCCGCCGCCGGCAAGACGCCGGCCTCCGCCCTGATCGAAGACGCCGAAGCGGGCCTCGCCCGCCTCGTTGCGGCCTTCGACGATCCGGCCCGGGCCTACGCCGCGCGCCCGGCAAGCGCCTGGGCCCTGGCCTACAACGATTACGAACACCTGGCGCGCATCCGGGAGTGGGCGCTGGCGGAGGCGGACCCGTGACCGCGGCGCGCCGCCAAAAGGCGCCGCCCGATCCCAAGCGGGTCGCCGAGCGCGCGCAGAGCCGGGCCTCGAAGCCCGAGGTCTCGTCCTGGGTCGGCGCCAGCGCCGGCACGGGCAAGACCCATGTGCTGACCCGGCGCGTCCTGCGGCTGTTGCTGAACGGCGCCGCCCCCGCGCGCATCCTGTGCCTCACCTTCACCAAGGCCGCGGCGGCGGAGATGATCGACCGGGTCGCGGCTCGGCTCGGCCGGTGGGCGCTGATGGACCGGGCAGCGCTGCGCCGGGATCTGAAGGAGATCACCGGCCGGGCGCCGGTCGCGGCCGAGACGGCGCGCGCCCGCACCCTGTTCGCGACCTGCCTGGACGTGCCGGGCGGCATGCGCATCCAGACGATCCACGCCTTCTGTCAGGCCCTGCTCAAGCGCTTCCCGCTGGAGGCCGGCGTGCCGCCCCACTTCCGGGTGATCGAGGAAGGCGACCAGCGCACCCTGCTGAACGGCGTGCGCGACCGGGTGTTGGCGGACGCTGAACCAGGGCGCGGCCCGTATTCCGAAGAACTGGCGCTGCTCACGCCGCTCGGCGGGCCGGACGATCTCACCGCCCTACTCGGCGAGTTCCTGGGCGAGCGCGGCCGGCTGTGCGACCTGTTGAAGGACGAAACGGCGGTTTCCCGGGCGGTCCGCCGGCTCTACGACGAGGCCGGATTCGACACCGGCGCAAGCCAGGCGGCGCTCGATGCCGAAGCCTGCGCCGAAGGAGCGTTCGACCGCGACGGGCTCAAGCAGGCGGCGCGGGCGCTGGAAAGCGGCAGCCCGACGGATGCTGGAAAGGCGGAGGAAATCGCCGGCTGGCTGGCCGCCGGGGACGCGGCGCGGACTGAAGGGCTCGACGACTATGCTGCGGCGTTCCTTACCGGGGAACACCAACCGCGCGCCCGGCTGGCGACGAAAGGCGCTGTCGGGAAGATGCCCGACATCCTCGACGTCATGGGCCAGGAGGCCGCCCGGCTCGCCGCCCTCTACGACCGCAAGAAGGCGCTGGCGGTCGTGCAGCGGAGCGCGGCGCTGGCCCGGCTCGGTGCGGCGGTGCACCAGGGTTACGAGGCGGAGAAGCGGCGGCGCGCCGTTCTCGATTTCGACGACCTTATCCTGAAGGCCGAGGACCTGCTGACCCGCAAGGCGGCGACCGAATGGGTGCTCTACAAGCTGGACGGCGGCATCGACCACATCCTGGTGGACGAGGCGCAGGATACCAGCCCGCAGCAATGGCGCCTGGTCGAGGCGATCGCGCAGGAGTTCTTCGCCGGCAAAGGAGTCGAGCCCATGCCGGCCGACGACGGCCTGCCCCGGCCGCCGCGCACCGTGTTCGCCGTCGGCGACATCAAGCAGTCGATCTTCAGCTTCCAGGGCGCCGACCCGGTCGTGTTCGACAACGTCCGCGAAGGTTTCCAGGACCGGGTGCGGGCCGCCGGGGAGGAGTGGTCTCCGGTCGATCTCGATGTGTCCTTCCGTTCGGTCCAGCAGGTGCTTGACACGGTGGACAGCAGCTTCGCCGAGGGTCCGGCCCGGGATGGCGTTGTCGGGGATGGCGTTGTCGGCGAGGGGGCGACGCTGCGCCATACCGCCTGGCGGCAGGGCCAGGGCGGCATGGTCGAACTGTGGCCGGTCATCGCCCCGGACGAGCCGGCGAAACCGGAGGCGTGGACGCCGCCGGAAATCGACGCCGAGGCGGCCTCGACGACCGAGGAACTGGCGCACAGGATCGCCGGGCAGGTGCGCGCCTGGCTCGATGGATCGGCCGGCCTGGTCTGGGACCGCTCCGGCGGAGGACCGGTGCAGCGCGCGCCGCGCGCCGGCGACATCATGATCCTGGTGCGCCGGCGCGACGCCCTGGTCGAAGCGCTGATCCGCGCGCTCAAGGACGTGGCCGTTCCGGTGGCCGGCACCGACCGCATGGTGCTGACCGAGCAGCTGGCGGTCATGGACGTGCTCGCCGTCGCGGATTTCCTGCTGCTGCCGGAGGACGACCTGACGCTGGCGACGGTCCTCAAGGGCCCGCTGTTCGGCTTCGACGACGACCGGCTGTTCGATCTCGCCCACGGGCGCGGCAGGGCCAGCCTGTGGTCGCGCCTCCAGGCGGCGGACGACGACGCGTCGAGAGAGGCGGCGAAGGCCCTGTCCGACCTGCGGGCGACCGTCGATTACACGCCGCCCTACGAACTGCTCAAGGCGATCCTGACCGGGGCCGCGCCGCCGCCTCCGCCGCCGCCTCCGCAGCCGACCCTGCCACCGACCGGGCGCGAGCGCTTCTGGGGCCGGCTCGGCCCCGACGCCATCGAACCGCTGGAGGAGTTGCTCAACCTTGCGCTGGACTTCCAGCGGGACCATCCGCCGTCCCTGCAGCATTTCCTGCACTGGCTGCGCCAGCGCGAGGTTGAGACAAGGCGGGACATGGAAAGCGTTCCGGACGCGGTGCGCATCATGACCGTGCACGGCGCCAAGGGGCTCCAGGCGCCGATCGTCATCCTGCCCGATACGATCCGAGTGCCGAAACGGGCCGACAGGCTGTTGTGGCCGGCGGCCGTCGACGGGGCGGCCGCGGGGGCGACCAGCGGCCTGCCGCTGATCGCGCCGTCCGATGCGGACGCGGACATCCGGACGATGGGTTTCAAGGACGACGCCAAGGAGGCCGGGCGGCAGGAATACAACCGGCTGCTCTACGTCGCCATGACCCGGGCGCAGGATGCCCTGATCGTCTGCGGCAGCCGCGGGCCGAGAAAGATCGACGACGATTGCTGGCACACGCTGGTCGAGCGCGGGCTGCGCCGGCTCGACGGCACCGTCGAGGTCGCCGACGACGGGTTCGACGAACCGGTCCTGCGCTACGGCAGCCTTGCAGCGGCGGAAACGCCGCCGCGGGAGGCGGTCGCGGCGCGCGAGACCGGCGCGGTGCACGATCCGGCGGCATTGCAGGCGCTGCTCGCTCCGCCGCCGCCCGAAGCGCAGCCGCCCCGGCCGCTCGCCCCGTCGCGGCCCGCGGAGGACGAGCCGCCGGTCTTCGGCCCGTTCGACGCGGGCGCGGACCGGTTCCGGCGCGGCGCCCTGATTCACCGGCTGCTGCAGTATCTGCCCGACCTGCCGGAAGACCGGCGCGACCGGGCGGCGTTGCAATACCTCGCCCGCCCCGGCCACGGCCTGACGGACGACCAGCAGCGCGAAATTGCCGCCGAGATCCGCGCCGTGCTCGATCTGCCCGAGGCAAGGCCGTTGTTCGGCCCTGGCTCGATGGCCGAAGCGCCGGTGACCGGCTCGGTCGGCGGGGCGGTGATTTCGGGCCAGATCGACCGGCTGGCCATCGGCGCGCAGACGGTCTCCGTCGTCGACTACAAGACCAACCGCCCGCCGCCCGCCGACGCCGCGGCGACGCCGCCGGTCTACCTGCGCCAGATGGCCGCCTACCGGGCCCTGCTGCGCCGCCTCTATCCGGCGCACCGGGTGGATTGTTTCCTGCTCTGGACCGCCGCACCCCGGCTCATGGCGCTCGCCGATTCGCTGCTCGACCCCTATGCGCCGGACGCACCTGGAGAGGGTGCAACGGGAGAGGGTGCGGCCGCTTGACCGGCCGGCCGCCCGTCGCTAGATCGTAGGCACGCCCCGGGTTCCGATCCGGGGTGTGCAGTGTATGACGGAAGCCGGACCGCGAGAGCGCCGGCCGCCGAGGAAAGCGATGGGGTAAGCATGGCCTTGAACAACGTGACCGATTCGTCTTTCGACGCCGATGTCCTGCAGTCGTCCACGCCGGTCCTGGTGGATTTCTGGGCGGAATGGTGCGGCCCGTGCAAGCAGATTGCGCCGGCGCTGCAAGACATGGCCGCGGACAAGGACGGTCAGATTTCCATCGCCAAGCTGAACATCGACGAGAACCCGTCGATCCCGCAGCGCTACAACGTGCGCGGCATTCCCACCCTGATGCTGTTCAAGGGCGGCGAACTGGCGGCCACCAAGGTCGGCGCCCTGCCCAAGAGCAAGCTCTACGAATGGGTCGACAGCGTGCTCGCCGACGGCGCCTGACCCGCTTCTACCCTTCCGACAGCGCCAGCGCCTGCCCGATCAGGTAGAGCGACCCGCAAACAAGGATAGAGTCGCCAGCGGCGGTGCGTGCCGCCGCGAGGTCAAGCGCGTGTCCTAAATCCCGCGCCGCAGCCGCCTCCGGTGCGCCGCGTGCGCGGGCTTCTTCGGCCAGTCCTTCCGGCGGATAGCATTTGTGGCCGGGAACCGGCACCGCCGTGAGCGACGCGCACACCGGCGCCAACGGCGCCAGAACGCCCGCCGGATCCTTGGTTTCCAGCAGGCCGAGAATGGCGTGGACCGGGCGCGCCTGCGCCTGCACCCAATCGGCGAGCGCCGCGGCGGCGGGCGGGTTGTGCGCGCCGTCCAGCCAGAGCTGCCGGCCGGGTCCGAGCCTCGCCGCAAGGGGTCCGGCCTTGAGGCGCTGAAGCCGGCCGGGCCAGGCGACCGTCTGCATGGCCTGCGCCCAGTGCCGGTCCTCCAGCCGCGCGACGCCGGACGCGTCGGTCAGCGCAACGGCGAAGGCGGCATTGGCGGTCTGGTGGGCGCCGGGCAGCGCCGGAGGCGGCAGGCGGCAGGCGCGGTCCGGGCTGTAATAGCGCCAGGTTCCGTCGCTGGGGTCGGCGGCGGCTTCGAAACGCCAGGCCGCGCCGCATGTCTCCATCGGCGCGCCGGTTTCGGCGGCGGCGCGTTCGACGATGCCGCGCGCAGCGGGCGGCAGGTCGCCGACGACGACGGGAACGCCGGCGCGCAGGATGCCGGCCTTTTCCGCCGCAACCGCCGCGATCGTGTCGCCAAGATAGCCCTGGTGGTCGAGGCCGATGGAGACGATGCCCGTCGCGGCCGGCCGCCTGACGACGTTGGTTGCGTCGAGTCGCCCGCCCAGACCGGTCTCGAGTAACAGCACGTCGGCCGGCGTCTCGGCGAAGGCCTTGAAGGCGGCAGCGGTCGTGATTTCGAAGAAGGTGATCGGCGCGCCGTCGTTGGCGCGGTCGGCGGCTTCCAGGATATCGACCAGCGCCGCGTCGCCGATGTGACGGCCGTTCAGCACGATCCGTTCGTTGAAGCGCACCAGATGGGGCGAGACATACTGGTGGACCGTGAGCCCCGCCGCCTCGAAGGCGGCGCGGCAGAAGGCGAGGACGGAGCCCTTGCCGTTCGTGCCCGAGACGTGGATCACCGGCGGCAGCCGGTCCTGGGGCTGGCCGAGTTTGGCCAGCAGCGCCTCGATCCGGCCGAGCGACAGGTCGATGACGCGCGGGTGGAGCGCCGTGAACCGCTCGAGCAGCCGGTCGACGGTTGCGGCGGACAAGAGTGGGTTCAGTCGGCGGCGGGTTCGCCGGATTTGTCCGGCCCGGATGCGTTGCCGGCCGCCTCTTCCGCCGGCTTCCCGGACGGCTTCCCCGACGCCTTCCCCGACGCCTTCCCGGACGGCTTCCCGGACGGTTTCGGGGGCGCCGCCGCGGTTTCGGCATCGGATTCAGCCGGCCCGGCCAGCGCCTTCTGTTTTTCCGGCGCGGCCGCGATCCGGCCGGCAGGTTTCAGCGGCACGACATCGGCCGGCGGATTGGGCCGGACCAGGTGGCGCAAGGTGCGGATCAGCGTCTCGCGCATCTCCTGGCGCGGCACGACCATGTCCACCATGCCGTGCTCGTGGAGATATTCTGCGCTCTGGAACCCTTCCGGCAGCTTCTCGCGGATCGTGTCCTCGATCACGCGCTTGCCGGCGAAGCCGATCGTCGCGCCCGGTTCGGCGATGGCGATGTCGCCCAGCATGGCGAACGAGGCGGAAACGCCGCCCGTCGTCGGGTCGGTCATCAGGGAGATGAAGGGCAGGCGCGCCTCGCGCACCTCCTGCACCGCAACGACGGTGCGCGGCATCTGCATCAGCGAGAGGATGCCTTCCTGCATCCGCGCGCCGCCGGAGGCCGGAATGGCGATGAGCGGCGCCTGCTGCAGGACGGCGAGCCGGGCGGCCGCGACGAAGGCCTCGCCGACCGCAACGCCCATAGAGCCGCCCATGAAGGAAAAGTCGAAGGCCGCGATCACGACCTTCATCCCGCCCATCGTTCCGTGGCATACGAGCGCCGCATCGCCGCCCGACTCCCGGGCGCCGGCCGCCGCCTGGGCATCGCGCAGCCGTTCCGAATAGCGCTTGCGGTCGCGGAATTTCAGCGGGTCGACGATCGCTTTCGGCGGTTCGATCTCCTGGTACGCGCCGTCGTCGAACAGCGCGGCCAGCCGCTCGCGCGCCGCGATGCGCATGTGATGACCGCAATGTGGGCAGACCTTCAGGTTGGCGTCCAGCTCGCGATGGAAGATCATCTGATCGCAGGCGGCGCACTTTACCCAGAGATTTTCCGGCACATCGCGCGTGACCAGGGCGCGGATTTTCGGACGGATGTTTTCAAGCCAGCTCATGGCTCCTCACAGAATTGCCCGCGGGCGCAGCGGCCGGGGCGTATGTCCCGAAGCGCGATTCCGCGATGCGCGTTCAGCCCGCACGGACGGCCGGCACGCCGCCGCCCGCCTCGACCTGGCGCTCCAGCTGCCGGGCCGTGCGCCGGATTTCGCGCGTCCTGCGCCGGCCCTTGCCGCCGGCCAGCCAGGCGACCAGCGCGCCGCCGAGGAAACCGAGTGCAATGCCGCCGAACGCCAGCCCGTAAACCGGCAGCGACAAGGTCAGCGGCGCCGGCCACAGATTCACTATTGCGACATGATAGTTGTGGGTCGCGAAGACGATGAAGGCGATCCCGACCAGCCCGATGACGATCCAACCGATAAGTCTCATGCCGGTGCTCCTGCAGGACTACTCCTCTGGGGCCGCGCCGCAGCGCCGAACCGGACAGGTGGCAACGGCCCGCCGCCGGCGCAAGCCGGTCCGGGGAGAGGCGCCGGTTGCTCCCCGGGGTCAGTCCGTCCGGTCGGAATTCAGCCGCTCGCGCAGTTCCTTGCCCGTCTTGAAATAGGGCACGCGCTTGCGCGCGACATGGACGGTCGCGCCGGTGCGCGGGTTGCGCCCGGTGCGCGGCGCGCGGTCCTTGACCGAAAAAGCGCCGAAACCGCGCAGTTCAACGCGGTCGCCGCGTTCCAGCGCATCGGAGATTTCGTCGAACACCGTCGACACGATGCGTTCGAAGACCCTCGCCTTCAGATCCGGGTGCCGTTCGGCCAGCCGGGCGATCAGTTCCGACTTCGTCATGGCAAGTGCGAACGCTCCCAAACGCGGCAAAAGGATTCCGGAACGGTCGCGAGCCAGTCCGAACATTGCCTGCGCACTGCCCCCAACCGGAACGAAAGAGTGCCAAAGGGGCGCGCCAAGGTCAAGACTAAGTCTCTAAGAAATAACTATTTTTATGTTGCCGCTGCATACAGCCCCGGCAGGGATGCGCCTGCGGCGGCGTGCGGCCGGCGCAGGCGCCGCCGATCGCCGGCACGAACGCCGGCGCCGCAATTCCTTCAGACCGGCCGGAATGCGGCCATAGGGAGCGGCGCGGCCGCCCTTGACCTTTGGCATTTTCCGCCTTTATACCGCCCATTCCGCGCGCCGCCGCTGCCCGGCCGGCGCGCGTTGCACGCCGACGACAAACCGTACCGGACCGAAGAGAGAAGATGGCCCATCACAAATCGGCCAGGAAGCGCATACGCCGCAACGGCGCCAAGGCGCAAGTCAACACCGCCCGGCGCAGCCGGGTGCGCGGATACCTGAAAAAGGTGGAACTCGCGATTTCCGCCGGCGACCCGGAGGCGGCGCGCGACGCGCTCAAGACCGCCCAGCCGGAAATCATGCGCGGCGTGACCAAGGGTATCCTGCATCGCAACACCGCATCGCGGCGCATCAGCCGCCTGAACGCGCGTATCAAGGCGATGTCCTGACGCTGTACGGCGTGGGCGGCGTGGCGCAGGCTGCGCCGGGCCGCCGGCAGGACAGGCAGGTCGTTCGTCCAGAGAGCATCGGGTTTCGCCGGTCCCGCGCACGGCGGCATGCTGCTGCACCTATTGAATTTTGCAGCGCAACACAAATATATCGCATCGCAACCCGGAACTCCCCAGAAATCCCCCCGAAATCCCCCAGAAATCCAAGGAGGCCTACATGCCGGACGGATCCGGTGACCGGACGGTGCAGGAACTGCTCTCCAGCTGTACCTGCCAGAACCTGCGCCAGGCGACGCGGGTCGTGACCCAGCATTACGAACAGGCGATGGAGCCGATCGGCCTGAAGATTACGCAGCTTCCGGTGCTGGCGGCAGCGGCGGCGAAAGGCCCGGTTCCGATGAGCCGGCTGGCGGAAACGCTGGTCATGGACCGCACGACCCTGACGCGCAACCTGCAGCCGCTGGAGCGCGCCGGCCTGGTGGAGGTTGCATCCGGAGACGACCGGCGGGCGCGTCTTGTCAGCGCAACCCCGAAGGGCCTCGACGCGCTCGAAGCGGCGCTGCCCCTGTGGAAGCAGGCCCAGTCCGGCATGGTCGAGGCGCTGGGGCGCTTCAAGTGGGGCGTCCTGATGGAGAATCTGCGCCTGACCGTGGACGCGACCCGGAAATAGGCTGCCGACTGAGGCCGCCGCGACAGGCCTGAGATCGCCACGGGGCGGGCCCGGCAGCGGCCGGCGCCCCGCGCGGCGCCGGTTCCGCCCGGCCGGCGAACGGTCTAGACTCCGGTTCGCCGCTGCCCGCCGACCGACCGCCCCATGCCGGAAATCGACCTTCACGCCCTGCCGGAACACCTGCCGCCCGGCGCGCCGGCGTTGGGCCTCGACGTCGGCGCCAAAACGGTCGGCCTCGCCATCTCGGACCGCACGCGCACCATCGCGTCGCCGCTGGTCACGGTGCGCCGGAAAAAATTCGCCGCAGATGCCGCGGCGATCGCAGCGCAGGTCGCCGGGCGCGGCGCGGCCGCCCTGGTCTACGGATTGCCGGTCAACATGGACGGCGCCGAAGGGCCGCGCTGCCAGTCGGTCCGGCAGTTCGCGCGCAACCTGGACGGCCGGCTGGCGCTGCCCTACGCCTTCTGGGACGAACGCCTGTCGACCGTGGCGGTCGAGCGGCTGCTGATCGGCGAGGCGGATATGACCCGCAAGCGCCGCGCGGAGGTGGTAGACAAGGCGGCGGCGGCGTGGATCCTCCAAGGCGCGCTGGACGCCCTGAGAGCGGGGGCGTCCCGGGAGCGGCCGCCACAGGATCCGGCCTGACGGCGCAGCGGCGGAGATCCCGTGTTCGAGACCTTCACAGCAATCGCCCCGGTCGTCGCCTTGATCCTGCTGGGCTGGGCCTTGCGCCGGGCCGAGTTCGCGCCAGAAGCCTTCTGGACCGGCCTCGACCGGCTGACCTATTTCATCCTGCTGCCCTGCCTGCTGGTCAACGGACTGGCCGGCGCGAATCTGGACGAGCTGCCGGTCGGCGACGCCGTGCTGGCGGCCGGCGCGGGCGTGCTGGCAGCGGTGGTGCTGATGCACGCGGTCCGCCGCGTCGTCGCCCCCAAGCCCGGCGCCTACGGCGCGCTGGTGCAATGCGGCCTGCGCGGCAACAACTATCCGGTGCTGGCGATCGTCGTCACGCTGTTCGACGATGTCGGCCTCTCCGCCTTTGCGCTGTCGCTGATCGCCTTCGTGCCCCTGACCAACCTGATCAGCGTCATCGCGCTGGTGCGGACGGGCAGCGGAAAGGGTGCGGCGGCGAACGCCCTGGGGCCCATCCTGCGCGAGATCCTGCTCAACCCGATCCTGATCGCCGTTGCCCTGGGCCTCGCGATCAATGTCGCCGATACCGGCATTCCCGGCCCGGCGGACACTATCCTGGAGGTCCTCGGCCGGGCCGCCCTGCCGCTCGGACTGCTGGCGGTCGGCGCCGGCCTCGCCTTCGACGCCACGGCCGGAAGCGGGCGCGCCGTGCTGGCGTCCATGGCCGTCAAGCTGCTGCTCCTGCCGGGTCTCGTGCTGATCGGCCTCGACATCCTGGAGATCGGGGGCACCTATGCCACGGCGCTGCTGATCCACGCCGCGGTGCCCTGCTCCGTATCGGCCTATGCGTTCGCCCGGCAGCTGCGCGGCGACGCCAAGACGACGGCTGCCATGATCGCCGCCCAGACGGTGGTCAGCATCGTCACCCTGCCGTTCTGGCTCTGGCTGGCCACGGAATTCCTGTAGAGCCCGGAGCTCCGGCTCAGTTCATGATCGCGTCCGGCAGCCACAGCGGAATTTCCGGCACGAACATCACGACGAAGGTGACGACCAGGATCACGAAGAAGAAATGCTTGCCGTGCTTCCACCATTCGAAAACGGTGGTGTCGAGCAGGCGGCAGGCGAACAGGGTCTGGACGCCGACCGGCGGCGTCAGGTTCGCGAGCAGGATGATCATGCTGAAACTGACCCCGTAGTGAATCGGGTCGATGCCGAGGCTCTGGGCCGACGGCAGCATCAGCGGCACGAAGATCAGCATGATCGGCACGGCCTCGATAAAGAAGCCCATCACGAAGAAAACGGCAAAGTTCAGGAGCAGGAATTCGGTCGGCGTAAAGGCGCTGGCCTTGAAGAACTGCTCGACGACGTCCGCCAGGTTCAGCCGGACGATCAGCACGCCGAAAACCGCCGCCCCGGCCACCAGGAACAGGTAGCTCATGGAGCTCAGCAGGTTGCGGCTGAAGGAATCGGCCAGGCCGGTCACGCTGGTGCCGGCCCGGAATATGGTGAAGCCGAGGAACAGCGCGAAGACGATCCCCGCTGCGCCCGCCTCGACCGGCGAGAAGACGCCGAAGCGCATGCCGCCGAGGATAAAGATCGGAATCGCCAGGCCGACGAGCGCCGCGGCCGGCGAGCCGCCGCGCCGGTGGTAGATCTTCGCCGCGCCGGCCGGCGCGCCCGCCGCTGCCGGCTTCGCGGTCTCGTAGCGTTTTTGCAGGAACGCCGCGACGATCATCAGACCGATGGCGACCATGATGCCCGGCGCTATTCCCGCGATCCACAGGCGCAGGATCGAGATTTCGCCGGCCAGGCCCAGGATCAGCAGGACGTTGCTCGGCGGGATCAGGGCGCCGATCAGCCCGGCGCAGGAAATCAGCCCGGCCAGGTAGCCCCGGGCATAGCCGATCCGCTCCATCTCGTCCCGGAACATGGAGCTGAGCATCCCGGCCTCGGCCAGGGTCGAGCCGGTCATGCCGCCCATGAAGAGCGAGGAGACGATCAGGACCTGGGACGTGCCGCCCCGGACGCGCCGGCCGATGACCTCGCCGAACCAGACCACGCCGCGGGCGACGCCGATATCCGACAGCACGCCGCCGAAAATGATGAACAAGGGCAGCGCCAGCCAGGCGAAGTTGCCGAGCACGCCCATCACGGCGATCGGCGATCCCAGCAGCGGTATGCCGGCCACCAGCATGCCGACGAGGCCGGCCAGCCCCATGGCGGCGGCCAGCGGCACGCCGAAAATCGCCAGCGAGAACAGGACGACGAAGGCGATTCCGCCGGCGATCAACTCCATCGGCGGAGCCCCCGCAGGAGGTATTTGCCGAACTTGGCAAGGATCGTCGCGCCGCCGCCGACCAGGATGGCGTAGTAGCCGACCTCGATCGGCCAGCCGAGCGCGGCGTATTTCGAGAACATCCTGGGCAGCAGGGCCCAGGTCGACCAGACGAGGAAGCCGACGAACAGGACGATGGCGACATCTTCCAGGATCTCCTGCAGCCGGGGCGGCAGATCGAGGATCTGGACCTTGATGTGGCTCCTGTCCTGG
Source organism: Rhodospirillaceae bacterium (assembly GCA_011523655.1). GTDB lineage: Bacteria > Pseudomonadota > Alphaproteobacteria > Bin65 > Bin65 > Bin65. The sequence continues at coordinate 1,500 of WTGH01000060.1, read as the reverse complement.
TCGATGGCGAAGACGCTCAGGAACACCAGCCAGATCATGATGATGACGCTGAGTTCCTCGACCCAGGAAATGCCCAGCGCACCGTCGAGCACGAAACGGTCGACGATGTTGACGAACAACAGCGCGATCACGGCGGCGATCGCCGGAACGAAGAGGTATTTTCGGATCCGCCCGCTCAGCCTCAGGACCCGTTCCTGCATGTCACGCGCCTCGCTGCAGGCCGGCGCCGGCCCGGACGAAACCGCCCGAAACGGCCGGGGCCGCCTCGGGCGGAATCGGATTCATCGGACCGGCGGCCCGTCGCTCAGGGCTATTTGAGCATGCCGGCTTTCCGCAGACGGGCCAGCAGCGCGGGCGGCGTGTATTTCGCTACGGCCTCGCTCTTGTAGACGCTCTCGCTTTCCTTCTGCCACATCGCCATCTGCTCGGGCGTCAGATCGATGATCTCGGCGCCGCGCTTGGTGATCGCATCGCGGAAGGCCTGATGCGCCTCCTGGTCGACCTTCATCTCGTAGAGGGCGGCTTCCCCGCCGACCTCGGTCATGACCTTGCGGATGTCCGCCGGCAGCTTGTTCCAGAAATCGACCCGGACCCACATGACCTGCGGCAGATACTGGAAATTCACCATCGTAATGTGCTTGGCGATTTCGTCGAAGCCGACATTGTGGATGTGCGGGATCGGGATCTGCACGCCCTCGAACACGCCCTGGCTGAAGCCGGTGAAGGTATCGGCCCACGGCACCGGGACCGGGTTGGCGCCCCAGGCCTTGTTGATGACGATGTCGAGCGGCGCGAGGCTGACCCGCTGCTTGGTGTTCTTGATGTCCGCCGGGACGACGAGCCGGACCTTGCGGGTCGCGATCGCCCGGGCGCCGCCGTTGCTCGGCATGATGTAGACCAGCTTGAGGCCGGTCTCCTTCTCGACCTTGGCCTGGATCTCCTTGCCGACGTCGCTGTTGATCATCTGAAGGAGCTGGCGCGGCCCGGTCTTGAGGTCGCCGCTGACGATGAAGGGCAGGTTGACCCAGTCGTAGTGCCGGGTGAACACGCCGACCGTGGACGTGCCGGCGGCGGCGAAATCGATCGATCCGGCGAGCAGCGCCTCGAGCGCCTTCTCTTCCTGATAGAGGCTGCCGCTGTGATGAATCTTGAACTTGACCCGGCCGTTGGTCCGCTTCTCGACCTCGGCGGCGAAGAAGTTGACCGCCTTGCCCGACGAAATCTTCGGGCTGGGATAGCCGGCATAGGTGAACTTGAATTCCTGGGCCTGCGGCGCCTGGCTCGCCAGAGCCGTTCCCGCCAGCGCCATTGCGGCGAAAACCGCAGGCTTTTTGACATGCTTCCAGATCGACACGATAACGTCCTCCCATTCGTTAAAATGCCCCTCGGTCGAGGGGCGCGGCATTGTCAGTGTGCCTCTACACCCTGTCAAGGCAACCCCGCTCATGGGTGACGTATCAGGGTTTGTGTCATGGGAAGCGAGGGGGGTACTCCGTGGGT
>WTGH01000036.1 GCA_011523655.1 Rhodospirillaceae bacterium | reverse complement strand
ATGCCGAGCGCCGTCGTGTTGTTCCAGACGGCGCTCGGCATCGGCACGCTGCTCCTGTTCGCGCCGGTCTGGCTGGCCGCGCTGCACCAGGCCGGCGCCATGCTGCTGGTCACGGTTGCCGTCCTGCACGCCGCAGCCCGGCGGCGCAGCGGTTCCGAAAAACGGTTGAGATCCTTCGCCTAAAGCAACCCCAGCGAGCGGAAGGAAGTGTCGCCCTCGGCCGAGACGATCAGGTGGTCGAGCACGACCACGCCGATGGGCGCCAGGGCGTCCTTCAGCGAATTCGTCATCCGGATGTCCGCTTCGCTCGGCGCCGGGTTGCCCGACGGGTGGTTGTGGACCAGCAGGACCGCCGTCGCGCCCCGGTTCAACGCGCCGTGGGCGACTTCGCGCGGATAGACCGGCGTGTGATCGACCGTGCCGCGCTGGACGATCTCGTCGTCGATCATCCGGTTCCGCTTGTCGAGATAGAGAACGCGGAACTGCTCGACCGGCTCGCGGCCCATGGCGGCGCGGCAGAAGCCGACGACCTTGCGGTAATTGTTGAGCACCGGGCGGCCCGACGCCTCCTGCCGCGTCAGCCTTACGCCCGCCGCCGCGGCCGCCTTGATCGCCGCCGCGGCAGCGGGGCCGATGCCCTCGGTCCGCAGCAGGTCGGCCGGGCTCGCGGCCAGCACGTTGCCGAGAGAGCCGAACTCCGCGATCAGGCGCTTCGCCGCCGGTTTGACGTCGCCGCGCGGGCTGGCGGCGAACAGGATCAGCTCCAGCAACTCGTAATCGGGCAGGGCGTCCGCCCCGCGGTCGAGGAATCGGCTGCGCAGCCGTTCCCTGTGGCCGCCGAGGGATTTGTCCTTCGGGTCGAAATCGGGCACGGCGTCGCGGTGCAGCGCGCTCTCCGCGCCCCTGAACGGGCCGGACTCCGGCCAGCCATGATCGAAATCGCGCAACATCATCGAATATATACCCGGAACGTTCCGGAAACTTCAACCGATTTTATGCACTTCGGCGGGAATTCAGGCCGCGCGTTCGGCCGGCTCGTAGGGCGGCTTTTGCCAGCCGCGCGGCGAGCCGGTGAAGATTTCCGGGCCGTCCGCCGTGACGCCCAGGGAATGTTCGAACTGGGCGGACAGCTTGCGGTCTCGGGTCACGGCGGTCCAGCCGTCCTGCAGGATCTTCGTCGCCGGACCGCCGGCGTTGATCATCGGCTCGATGGTGAAGAACATGCCTTCCTGGAGCACGAGGCCGGCGCCCGGCTCGCCGTAGTGCAGCACGCTCGGCGCGTCGTGGAACACCGTGCCGAGGCCGTGGCCGCAGAAGTCGCGCACGACCGAGAAACCCTGGCTCTCGGTATATGTCTGGATGGCGGCGCCGATATCGCCGAGGGTGGCGCCCGGCCGCACCGCCGCGATCCCTTTCATCATTGCTGCCCAGGTGACCTCGATCAGCCGCTCGACCCGCACGCCGACCCGGCCGACGGGGAACATGCGACTGGTGTCGCCGTGCCAGCCGTCGAGGATCACCGTGACGTCGATATTCAGCGAATCGCCGTTCCGGAGGACTTTCCGCTCGTCCGGGATGCCGTGGCAGACGACATGGTTGACCGAGGTGCAGATCGATTTCGGAAAGCCGCGGTAGCCGAGCGGCGCGGGGGTCGCGCCGTGATCGCGGATGAAGTCGTGGCACAGCCGGTCGAGCTCTCCGGTCGTGACGCCGGGCTCGACATACGGCGTCACGAAATCCAGGGTTTCCGCCGCGAGACGGCCGGCCCGGCGCATGCCGTCGAAATCAGCGGCATCGTGCAGCTTGACCAGTGTGCGGGATCCGCCGGTCTTGTCGAAAAGGACGTCGGTTCTCATGGCGCCGGGAGAGTATTTTTGCGCTGCGAAAACCTAAAACCTCATATCTCGACCGGCAAGGGCCGGCGCACGGCGATTTCCTCCGGAGTCACCCGGCAATCGACGGCGCGGAAGTCGACTCCGGCCGCCTGCGCATCCCGGGCCGCTTCCGCATAGGCCGGGTCGATATCGGCCGCCAGGCGCACCGCCTCGCAGTCCTCGCGCTGCACCAGGTAGAGCAGCATGGCCCGGTCGCCGCCGGCGCGGACCGCCGCCAGTTCACGCAGGTGCCGGGCGCCGCGCGCCGTGACCGCGTCGGGAAATTCGCCGATATGGGGCGCGGCCGGCGACCGGCGCAAGGTCACGCTCTTGACTTCGAGGAAGCAGCGCTGGCCGTCGCCGCCGGTGAGCAGGAAATCGACCCGCGAACCGCTACCGTAGCGGACCTCCCGGCGGATCGACGGCCCGGCGAGCGGGGGATCGACCAGTCCAGCGCGCAGGGCCTCTTCGACGACGGCGTTCGCCCGTCCGGTGTTGATGCCGACCAGGCTGCCGGTATCGGCGTCGCGCACCAGTTCCCAGGTCCATCGCAGCTTGCGCTTCGGGCCGGCGGCCGGCGACAGCCAGACTTCGGCGCCCGGTTCCGCCAGTCCTGCCATCGAGCCGGGATTGGGGCAGTGGGCGACGACCCGCCCGTCCGGGTCCAGGTCGACATCGGCCAGGAACCGCTTGTAGCGCCGGACCAGCGCGCCGCGGATCAGGGGAGCGGGGAACAGCATGCCGTCCGGTTTATGGCGATCGCTTCGGGCCGGCAAGCGGCCCGGCGGCCGACGCCGGGCGGGACGGGTTCAGTCCGCTGGCGGCTTGTCCGTTGCAGGCCGCGTCCGAGGCGCTATTCTCCGCCGCGCAACCGAAGGCGCTTCGACCGGAGATCCATGATCGACACCAAGACCGAATACACCGCCTGCCTGATCGTCATTGGCAACGAGATTCTGTCGGGGCGGACGCGCGACGCCAATCTCCAGTATCTTGCAGGCAGGCTGAACCGCTGGGGGATTCAACTGCGCGAGGCGCGGGTCATTCCCGATATCGAGGGGACCATCGTCGAGACGGTGAACCACTGCCGCCGCGCCTTCGACTATGTTTTCACCACCGGCGGCATCGGGCCCACCCACGACGACATCACGGCGGCCAGCGTGGCGAAGGCCTTCGGCGTCGGGCTGGTCAAGGACCCCAAGAGCTTCGCGCTGATGGCGGCGCGCTACGAGACGCCGGAGGAATTCAACGAGTCGCGCCGGAAAATGTGCTTCATCCCGGAGGGCGCCGTGCCGATCGAAAATTCCGTCTCCGTCGCGCCGGGCTTCCAGATGGAGAATGTGTTCGTGCTGGCCGGCGTGCCCTCGATCATGCGGGCGATGGCCGACACCCTGCAGAACCGGCTGATCGGCGGCGCGCCGGTCCGGTCGCGCGCGCTGGGGTGCCATCTGCCGGAGGGCGCGGTCGCCGGGGGCTTGGCGGAGATACAGGAGCGCTGGCCCGGTATCGACATCGGCAGCTATCCCTTCTATCGGGAAGGGAAATTCGGCACCAGCCTGGTGCTGCGCGGCACCGAGCCGCCGGCGCTCGACGCCGCCTATGCCGCGGTGGCCGACATGGTGACCGGGCTGGGCGGCAAACCGGTGCCGGAAGACGATTGAACCTTACGCGGACCGGCAGGCGAAGGCGCACGGTCTACCGTTCGCGGTTTCTCTCCGCGCGCCGCAGCAGCGCCGCGACGACGAGGCCGAGTATCCAGCCGGCGAGCGGCACGGTGAAGATGAAATCGAACAGGACATGCCCGGTATCGCCGTTCGTCGCGATCACGATCCCGGCCATCCAGACCGCCGACAGGACATAGCCGATGCGCTGGACCGGCTCCTTCCGCCGCCACCAGGGGAGCGCGTCGGGGGAGGGGTCTTGCGGATCGGCCATTCGAGCCAGGTCGGTTCATTCGCGGGCGGCGGGCAGGGTGCGTCCGAGGCTTACCGGCCCGGCGTCGGTTGCGCAACGCCGGACAAAGGACTTACCTATCCGTCGCCGCAACCGGCTGCGGCACGGGCCCGCTTGGTGGAATCGGTAGACACGAGGGACTTAAAATCCCTTTCGCGAAAGCGAGTGCGAGTTCAAGTCTCGCAGCGGGCACCACTCCCGATGCGCCGCTCGCCGCAATCCGTCGGCGTTCTAAGCTGCTGCAATTCGTTCGATCTTGATCTTGCGTTCCAGATCGCGGGAGCGGGACAGATCGAACGCCAGTTGCATGCCGAGCCAGGTCTCGGGCGTCGAGCCGAAGGCCTTCGACAGCCGGTAGGCCATCTCGATCGATACGGCTGCCTTTTCGTTGACCAGATTGGAGAGCGTCTGGCGCCCGACTCCGAGCCGCTTCGCCCCTTCCGTGACCGACAGGCCGAGGGGCTTCAGGCAATCTTCGCGCACGATGGCGCCGGGATGCACCGGGTTCTTCATGGCCATGAAGCACTCCCCTAATGATAGTCCATGTAATTGACGTCGACCGCGTGTCCGGCTTCGAACCGGAACGTCACCCGCCAGTTGGCCGAGACGGAAACCGCAAACTGGCCCTTCATGCGTCCCTTGAGCAGGTGCAATCGAAATCCAGGGATATCCATACCATCCGGACTGCCGCACCGGTCCAGCGCTGTCAGTATGCGCCGGAGTTTCGGAATGTGACCCGGTGGCAGCTTTGCCGATTGCCCGTGTTCGTAAAGTTCCTTCAGGCCGCGGTGGCGGAACGTCTTGATCACCGACTAACCGTACGGCGTCGCTCGACAATAGTCAACAAGGATGAATGTCGCCCGTCAAATCCAGTTCAGCGTCAGGAGCTTCTGGCGGGACGCCCTTTCGAGCCGCGATTCCGGCTCCGGCGGTGGCGGCGCTTTGGCCGGCTTCTCGCGCTCGGCATAGCCCATCGGGGCGGGCGCCAGCGCGACGATCCGGCTGTAGAGATTGTCGAAGCGGCTGCGCGGCTCCTCGCCGAAGATCGGGTCGTCGTTGGCGCTGAAGGCGGCCTCGATCGGGGCCCAGTCTTCTTCGGTCAGCGCTTCCTGCGCCCGCGGCATGACCTCGACGCCTTCCTTGCGGCCGTGCGCCCGCTCGAAATCGACGTAACTGTCGACGGCATCGGCGAACGCCTCGAATTTGGCCGCGCCGTCGCCCTGCCAGCGTCCGTTCCACAGGGTCTGCAGTTCGGCGGCCCGGTCCTTCAGGTCGCTGACCCGTTCCTCGCCTTCCTCGTGCTGGGCCAGCAAGTCGGCAATCACCGGCTCGAGATCCGGCGCGCGCGCCAGGACCGCGGGAAACAGGTAGGTATCCTCCTTGGGATGATGGAACCGGTTGGGAAAGGAGGTCAGGTAGTCGAGAACGGCATGGATCATGGCGAAGGGCGGCACGATCGCGCCCCTGCGCGCCTCGCCGACCGTGTGCTTCAGGCAGAACAGCACCGCACTGATCGCGCGGTGTTCCCGTTTCAGGATATCGAGGGCGGCCTGCGACATGGCAATGCTCCGGTTGGGCGTGCGACCGGCGGACTGGCATTCCGGCCGCACGCCCCGTTTCGGCATTCAGGCGGGAATCGTTGCCGAAGCGGGCGCGCGCCGCATTGATGTGAATCAAGACGGGGCGTGTCAGGTTGCCGCCGCACGCCTTGGTTCAGGCGGCCAGCATGCCTTCCAGCCGCTGGCGGACCAGGAATTCGGCCTCGGCCATGATGCCGTCGATCAGTTCCTTGCAGGTCGGGATGTCGTGGATCAGCCCGGCGACCAGGCCGCAGCTCCAGGCGCCGGCATCCATGTCGCCCTTGAGCATCACCCTGGGATAGACGCCCATCACCTCGTCCATGATGTCGTCGATCCGGATGCTGTCGCCGAGGGTCCGCTCCTTTTCCAGAAGTCGTTCCACCGCCGCGTTGGTCAGCACCCGCTCGGTGTTGCGCAGCGGCCGCATGACCAGCCTTGTGTCCAGCTCCGTCGCCGCGACGATCGCCTGCTTCACCCTGTCGTGGACCGGCGCTTCCCTGGTCGCGATGAAGCGGGTGCCCATGTTCATGCCGTCCGCGCCCATCGCCAGCGAGGCGACGAGGCTGCGCGCATCGGCCATGCCGCCGGACGCGACGAACGGGATGGTCAGCTCGTCCGCCGCCCGCGGCAGCAGGATCATGTTCGGGATATCGTCCTCGCCCGGATGGCCGCCGCACTCGAAGCCGTCGACCGAAACCGCGTCGCAGCCGATCGCCTCCGCCTTGAGCGAATGGCGCACGGAGGTGCATTTGTGGATGACCTTGATGCCGTTTTCCTTGAGCAGCGGCAGGAAGGGCTGGGGATTGCGCCCGGCGGTCTCGACCACCTTGATCCCGCCTTCGATAATCGCCGCCATATATTCGTCGTAGGGCGTGTCCCGGAACGAAGGCAGGATCGTCAGATTGACGCCGAAGGGCTTGTCGGTCATGCCGCGGCAGCGGACGATTTCCTTCGCCAGGTCTTCCGGCGTCTCCTGGGTGAGGCCGGTGATGATGCCGAAGCCGCCGGCGTTCGAGACCGCCGCCGCCAGCTCGGCGAAGCCGACATAGTGCATACCGCCCTGGATGATCGGGTGCTCGATGCCGAGCATTTCGGTGATGCGGGTCTTCATGGCGCGGGTGGTCCTCCGGCGGCAACGGCTCTTCGGTCGCCGCCCGGTTTAGCCCGGAAACCGCGGCCGCCGATTTCAACAAAATGTCGCGAGGCGGGCGCCGCTGCCGGATCGCCGGCCTTCGTTTGCCCTGTATTTTTTAGGAATTGTTCAATATCCGATTTCGGCGATTCCGGAGATTGGGGTGGAATAACAGGAGGTTGGCCCGTTTTCCTGATCTTGATAGATCGTTCCATAAAATAAAAAAATTACCGGGGCAGCCCAACCGCAGCGCTGCGGTCCTGCGCGCAACGCCTTGTACCGCATGGCTTTCGGGGACAGCCACGGCCCGGAGCGTCAGGCCGGCTGCGACGCAAAATGCGTAAGACAAGGATAATAATCCTTGCGCCCTTGCTCGGCCATTCGCTGTCCGTTTTCCGGAGAATGGGCCAGAAAAACAGAGGTTTGGCCGGCTTTCCTGACCTGAGCCCGACCTGGAGACAGAGCACCATGTTGTGCAGCAAAATCGCCGGAACGGCCCGAAACGGCGCTTCGGGCCGCGTCCGGGACCAGCGGCGGGCGGGCCGGGCACGGCCTTGCCGCGACACCGCATTCTCCACAGGATTCCTCTGCAAAAGGGGTGCCGACAGAATCCCTCTCCCGTTGGGATTCCTCTGCGAAAAGGGCGTAGGCCCGCCAACCGCCCCTTTTTTGCTTCCCCGGACAGAGCGGAGCGACGATCCGGTGACCAGAGTCACAGGCAAAGGACTTTCGGGCCGGTCCCTTCGACAAGCTCAGGACAGGCTCTGGTCCCCGGATCGCCCCTGCGGGGCGTCCGGGGCGGCAAGGATGGAGGCGCGAGCTGCCCGCTGGGCGGCGTTTCGCAGAGGAATCCCTTGGGGGAGGGGGATGTGTTTCTTTGGCGGCTGGGATCGGACGGGAAAGACGCCCGCGCGGCGCGCCCGGACACGTTTGGGCACATTTCGGGCGTTGACGGGGAGCGATATAGGGGACAACAATCAGGATTTCAAGGAAAAAAGTATAAAATAGGTGCAATTTCTGGAGCCTGTCCGGACGCTTTCCCGCCGGTGCTTGATTTTCCGGGCTCGCGCCCATAGGTGAGGCGCGCGAAACCGCGACCCCATCGTCTAGTCAGGTCAGGACGTCACCCTTTCAAGGTGAAAACACGGGTTCGAATCCCGTTGGGGTCACCATCGCATATTTCCGGTCAGGTTCGGTGGCGCCCGTTCGCTTTGCCCTGGGGTTTTCCGGTGCATCGCCGGTCTCGCGCGCTTCCGGCGTTCAACGGTAGAATGACCCGCAAGGGCGCCCGGGCAGCGCCCGGCCTCTCGTTTCGGACGGAACGCTGACACCCGCCATGCCGCTCAAATCCGACAGCCCGGAGCCGCCCCCGTCGGCGCGCTGGAACGGGCGCTTCTCCATCACGATCACGCTCGCGACGGCGATCTCACTGCTCGTCCTGGTGTCGGTCGGCAGCGTGCTCGGCGTCGGCGTCTGGCTCGCCGGCAAGAACACGCTCGCCCTGATGGGCCAGAATGGCAACCAGGGCATCGCTAACGCCGTGGCCCGCCTCGAACAGCATCTGCGCCCGGCCGAGGACCAGGCGCGGTTCATCGCGCGGCGGATCGAAAAGGGCGAAATCGATCCGAAGGACCGCGCGGCGTTCGGCCGCCTGCTTACCGGCGCCCTGGCCGGGGTCCGGCAGATCGAGGCCGTGTCCTTCTTTGACGAGCGGCTGGTCGCGCTGACCGCCGCGCGGCGCGAAGGCGAAAATATCGAAGTCCACGAGGCCGACCTGTCGCGCGACACGCAGATCCGCCGACACCGCCCGATGCTGGCCGAGGACCCGCAATGGGCCGCGCCAATCTGGCGCGATGAGCACAGGAAAACCTTCTTCAACCTCGTCCATCCCGTCCGCCGCGGCGGCAGGCCGATCGGGGCCGTGGTCGCAATCGTCTCGATCCGCGAACTGTCGGCCTTCGTGCGCAGGGTCGGCAAGACCGATCCGGGCACCCGGTTCATCCTCTACGGCCGCGACCGCGTGCTGGCCCATCCGGCGATGGCGCGCGGCTATCCGGGCCGTTCGGTCGCGAACCCGCTGCCCCGCCTCGCCGGTTTCCGCGATCCCGTTCTGGCCGCGATGTGGGATGAGGAGGACCGCTTCGACCTCCTCATCCAACTCGCCCAGGGAACGAACGGCCACGGCGTCCGGATCGGCGGCGAGGATTACATTTTCATGTACCGGCGCGTCCACGGCTACGGGCCGAAGCCGCTCATGGTCGGCGGTTATTTCCGCGTTGCCGATATCTCCGCCGAGATGCGCCGGATGGTCGTTTCCATCGTCGTCGGCGTTGCCGCACTGCTGCTCGCGATCCTTGCCGCCGTGATTCTCGGCCGGCGCATCGCCCGGCCCATCGTGCGCTTCTCCGCGGCGGCCGGGCAGGTCCGCGACCTGAACATCGGAGAGATCGGCGACCTGCCGGGCAGCGTGTTTCGCGAACTCGACCAGCAGGCCAAATCCTTCAACGCCATGCTGCGCGCCCTGCGCTGGTTCGAGCTCTACATTCCCCGGAAGGTTGTCGAGCGGCTGGTGAAGCGCGGAGAGATGGACGATACGATCTCCTCGGCGCGCGAGATCACCGTCATGTTTACCGACATCGTCGGCTTTTCCTCGGTGTCGGAAGACCTTTCGGCGCCCGAGGTCGCCGCCCTCGTCAACCGGCATTTCGAGATCGTCGCCGGCTGCATCGAGGCCGAGGACGGCACGGTCGACAAGTTCATCGGCGATTCCGTCATGGCATTCTGGGGCGCGCCGGACGCGCAGCCCGATGCCGCCGAGCGGGCCTGCCGGGCGGCGCTGGCGATCGCCGGGGGCATCCGGGCGGAGAACATCCGCCGCCGGTCCGCGGGCGAGCCCCCGCTGGGCATCCGCATCGGCATCCATTCGGGCAGCGCCACGGTCGGCAACATCGGCTCGCCCGGCCGCATCAACTACACGATCATCGGCGATGCGGTGAATGTCGGCCAGCGCCTCGAACAGCTCGGCAAGACGCTCTGTCCCGAAGGCAGCGAGACCGCGATCCTGATCAGCGGCGAGACCGCGGCCGGGCTGGGGCCGGATTTCGCGCCGAAGCCGGCCGGCCGCCATCGCGTCAAGGGCCGCGCCGGCGAGGTCGACGTGTTTACGCTGGGCGATTGAGGCTCCGCGGCGGGTCGGGAATTCGGCGGATCGCGACGCGGCACGGAAACCCTCTGCAATCCGGCGAGTCTTTGCTACAGAAGTGCCGCGTCCGGCCCGAACGCCGGTCGGCGCGAAGCGGGAACGACAGGCAAGGCAGGAGAACGATGCTGGAGCTGTATCACCACGGATCGTCGGTCTGCGCGGCAAAGGTGCGGCTGGCGCTGGCCGAAAAGGGGCTGGAGTGGACCGGCCACTATCTGGACATCCTCAAGGGCGACCAGTTCGCGCCGGAATACCGCAAGCTCAACCCCAAGGCCGTGGTGCCGACCCTGGTCCATGACGGCACGGTCATCGTCGAATCCACCGTGATCTGCGAATATCTCGACGAGGTCTTTCCCGACCCGCCGCTGATCCCGGTCGATCCTGTGCAGCGCGCGAAGATGCGCTGCTGGACCAAGGCGGTCGACGAAGAGGTGCACCGCGCCTGCGGTCCGCTCACCTTCATGGCCTCGCACCGCCACACGCTGATGCGCCTCGGGCCCGAGAAGCTGGAAGAATTCCTGCAAAGCACGCCGGCCGATTCGGTGACCTCGGACTGGAACGTCCGCAAGCGCGGCTATATCGAGCAGGGCTTCGACGCGCCGGACGCCAGCCGCATCGTGCATCTCTACGACCGCTATCTCGCGAAGATGGAGGCCGATCTCGCCGGCGGCCCGTGGCTCGCCGGCGACGCCTACACCCTCGCCGACGCCGGCATGACGCCCTATCTCGCCCGGCTCGACATGCTGCAGATGCAGGCGATGTGGACCGAAAGCCGGCCGCGCCTGACCGACTGGTTCGCGCGGATCCGGGCCCGGCCGAGCTACGCCGAGGCGATCGACCGGTGGATCCCGGACCATCTGCGCAACGACCTGAACACCTTCGGCGGGCAGAACTGGCCGTCGGTGCGGGACATACTTGCCGCCTGACATGCCCGGCCGACCTGCCGGCGCGGCGATCCTGGCGATCGACCAGGGCACGACGAGCAGCCGGGCCATTGCCTTCGACCTCGGCGGGAACATCGTCGCCAGTGCGCAGCAGCCGCTGCCCCAGCATTTCCCGCGCGACGGTTGGGTCGAGCAGGACCCGGAGGACATCTGGCGCACCTTGCTGGCGACCGCGCGGGAGGCGACAGCCGAAGCGCAGGGCAGGGGCTTCGCCGTCGCCGCCATCGGCATCGTCAACCAGCGCGAGACGACGGTCGTCTGGGACCGCGGGACCGGCCGGGCGATCCATAACGCCATCGTCTGGCAGGACCGGCGCGGCGCGGAGCGCTGCCGGGCGCTGGTCGGGGCGGGCGCGGCGCCCGCGATCCGCAAGACGACCGGGCTGGTGCCCGATTCCTATTTCTCGGCGACCAAGCTGGAATGGCTGCTCGGCCATGTCGAGGGCGCCGGCGCGGCGGCGCGCAACGGGGACCTCGCCTTCGGCACGGTCGACAGCTTCCTGCTCTGGCGCCTGACCGGCGGCGCGGTCCATGCGACCGACGCGACCAACGCCTCGCGCACCATGCTGTTCGATATCGAGACGCAGGGCTGGGACGGCGCCCTGTGCCGCGAGTTCGGCGTGCCGGCCGCAGTGCTGCCCGAGGTGCGGGACAGCGCCGGCGCGTTCGGCACGGCCGACCCGGAGATATTCGGCGCGCCGGTCCCGATTACCGGCATTGCCGGCGATCAGCAGGCGGCGCTGGTCGGGCAGGGCTGCCTGACGCCGGGCATGGCCAAGAGCACCTACGGCACCGGCTGCTTCATCCTGGTCAACGGCGGGCGCGACCGGCCCGAACCCGGCGAAGGCATTCTGGCGACCGTTGCCTGGCGGCTCGGCGGCGACACCGTCTACGCCGTCGAGGGCGCCATCTTCAACGCCGGCACCGCCGTCCAGTGGCTGCGCGACGGATTGGGCGTCATCGGGGACAGTGCGGCGAGCGAGGCGCTGGCGGCTGGCCTGGCGGACAATGGCGGCGTCTATCTCGTGCCCGCCTTCACCGGCCTCGGCGCGCCCTGGTGGGACGCCGGGGCGCGCGGTGGCCTGTTCGGCCTGACGCGGGATACCGGCGCCGCCCATCTGGCGCGTGCGGCGCTGGAGGCCTGCGGCTACCAGACCGCCGACCTGCTGGAAGCCATGGGAAGCCCCGAAGGCGGCAGTCGTACGGGATCGGGGGCGGGCCGGCTGCGCGTCGACGGCGGCATGGCGGCCAACGACTGGCTGATGCAGTTCATCGCCGACATTGCCGGCGCGCCGGTCGAACGCCCGGCAGTGACAGAGACCACGGCGCTCGGCGCCGCCCTGCTCGCGGGCGTCGGCGCCGGCCTCTACCGCTCGCTCGAGGACGCGGTCGCCGCCGCCTGGCGCGCCGACCGTATTTTCACGCCGTCGATGGCCGCAGACCGCCGCCGCGCGCTCCGCGCCGGCTGGCGCGCCGCGGTGGAGCGGGTGCGGAGCGAATGAACCATGAGGCCGGTCCTCGCGTTCTTCGCAACTTGTTCGATCTGCCTCGCGGCCGCCGCGGCCTCAACGCACGCCTGTGCCGGAGCCTTGCGGCTCGAAAACGCCCACCGCGCCGTGTGGAAAGTGCATGACGCGCTGTCCCCGAAGGCCGGGAAAAGAGGCTCTTTCAATCAGGGAACGGCCTTCGCGATCGGACGGAAGCGGATGCTCACCGCGTTTCACCTCCTGCTCGGCTTCGTCGAACCGGACGGCGCCCCCGGCCATATCGAATTCGTCCAGGCCCACGGCGAAAGGAGGCGGGCGCTCCGGGTGAAAAGGGTGGTCGCCGTGGACCTCGCCCACGATCTGGCCCTCCTGGAAACGGAGAAAGGCGCCGGCGGCTATCTCGACTTCGCGGAAGGGGATTTGCCGGCTCCCGATGCGCCGTTGAACGTTCTCGGCTATCGGGGACGCGCGTTCGCGTGGATGAAGCCGGCACGGAGCGTCGTCTATGCCAACGATTTCTTCTATCTGGTTCCGACCGGCACATCCGAACTGCAAGGCCTGAGCGGCGCCGCCGTCGTGACCGGCAAGGGGCGTGTCGCGGGCATGGCATTCTACGCCAACGCCAATATGCTTTTCGCGGTGCGGACGCGGCACATCCGCAGCTTCGCCGCCGGAAAGACCGGAACCCGGTGCAGCCCGAACCGGAGCCTGGACGCCTGTTTCATGGCCGGCATCGAGGACGTGAGGAGCATGGCGGCGAACGGCCATCTCCTCGCCCAATTCGAACTGGGCCGCGAAAACAGCTTCGTCACCACGATCGACAGGAGGACGGAACCGAGCGTTACGCTGATGGAACGGGCCGCAGACCGCGGCCTTGCCTGGGCGGCGTTCAAGCTGGCGTTCCGGTATATCCGGGGTATCGGGGTCGGGAAGGATCTGGCGAAAGCCTTTCGCTACATCGAGCGCGCCGCGAAAAAAAGCTTCCCGCCCGCCATGTACTGGGCCGGCCGGTTTCTCCGCAACGGATGGGGGGTGCCGAAGAACCCGGCCCTGGGCGATTACTGGATGAGACAGGCCGCCGATAGCGGATATGCTTTGGCGGAGACCGATCTGAAGCGAGGCCGCTAGCCTGCCAGACGCGCCGCGGCTGAGCGGGTGCGGAGCGGGTCGTAGGGCTGGCGAAAGGAAATTTCTCCCCCATTTCCCGTCATATCGACCGGAGCGGCCCGAAGGGTCGCGAAGCGGAGATATCTTTTCCGTGCCGAGTGTGGTTCGAAGCGCCGCAAAGAAAAGATTTCTCCGCTACGCGGCTGCGCCGCTCCGGTCGAAATGACGATTGTGTATGCGGGCTGAGCCCGCGGTTCGCCGAGAGGAGGGATTTGAAATGACCCGGTATCCGGCGTTGATCGATGGCGAAACGGGCGCCTACGGCGTCACCTTTCCGGACCTGCCGGGAATTGCGGCGATGGGCGAATCCCTTGAAAAAGCTATACTGAACGCGGAAGAGGCGCTGCGGGATTGTGCGGTCGAAGCGGACAAAGACGGCGCAAAGATTGCACCGTCGAGCGCGATCGAAGACGTCGCCGTGCCGTCCGGCTCCGCTCTGGTTTCCGTTCCGCTGACACGATCGTCGGGCGGGTAGGTGGGCGTCCCTCGATACGGCGCGCAAGCGCGCCTACTCGGGATGAGGGTGTGTAGTGAATTCACCCCCCTTCCCCTCATCCTGAGTAGCCCCGGCCCACGGCCGGGGCGTATCGAAGGACGAAAGCTGGCGTGCGCCAACCTCCCGCTATGCTATCCCGCCCGCTCCAGGATCGTCACGGCGCAAGCGGCTTCGTCGAAGCCGATGACGCCGCCGCCGTTTTCCGACAGGGCGAGTGCCGCGCCCTCGACCTGGCGCACGCCGGCCTCGCCGCGCAGTTGCCGGGCCAATTCGTAGATCATCGACAGGCCGGTCGCGCCGACAGGATGGCCCTTGGAAACCAGCCCGCCGGACGTGTTGACCGGGATGCGCCCGCCGATCGCCGTCTCGCCGCTCTCGACCAGTTCGCCGCCCCGTCCGAACTCGGCGAAGCCCATCATCTCGGACTGGTAAATTTCGCAGAAAGACGTCGCGTCATGGACCTCGGCGACGTCGATGTCCTGCGGGCCGACGCCGGCCCGGGCGTAGGCCTTCTGCGCCGCGAAATGCGACAGGCCGGGCTCGTCGAGCCGGCGATACTTGCCGCCGGCCAGCTCGCAGGCGCGGATGCGGATGGCGCGCTCCTGCACCTCGGCCGGCTGGCCGCGCAGGAAATCCTCCGAACAGACCAGCACCGCCGCGGCGCCGTCGCCGACCGGCGAGCACATGGCCCGGGTCAGCGGCCAGCTCACCGGCCGGTCGTTCAGCACGTCCTCGACCGAAAGCTCGAAGCTGTATTGGGCCTTCTCGTTCTGCGCGCCGTTGCGGTGGTTCTTGGCCGCGCCGGCGGCGATCTGGCGCTGCGTCGTGCCGTAGGCCTTCATGTGGTAGCAGGCCTGCATGGCGTAGGTGTCCATGAACACCGTGCGGTCCGGCCCTTCCTCGAACGGCTTGCCGGCCTCCTCGCCCGCCTCGGCGTAGTAGTTCCGCCATTCTTCCGGCGTCAGCTGGTCGATCGCGGCCCGGTAGACCGCCATCGTGTCTTCCGGCGCGGCCGGGTTGAACAGCTTCTCGACGCCGATGGCCAGGCTGACGTCGCACTCGCCGGAGAGGATGTCCTTCCACGCGCCGTGCAGCGCCATCTGGGCCGAGGCGCAGCCGCCCTCGACGTTGACCATCGGCACGCGTTCCGGGAACAGGCCTTCGCGCACCAGCGGCGTGAACAGGATCTGGCCGCGGATCGAGGCCTGGCCGTCGACCCACATTCCGCAGTTGGAGAACCAGCCGAATTCGATGGCGTCGCCGGTCTCCATGCCGGCGTCGGCGAGGGCGGCGCAATAGGCTTCGCGCGCCAGGTCGCGATAGCTTTTTTCGGGTGCGCGCTCGAACCGGGTCGAACTGGCGCCGATGATCCAGGCGTCGGTCATGTCAGGGGCCTCCGCAGGTCGGGGCAGGGAGCGGGCGCGCCGGTCAGCCGGCCGACGACCAGACCAGGCGCGGCTGCCGCTCGACCGCGCCGATCACCTCCTCGAGCGACGGGGACTGCGTGATCTCCTGCGGCCCGGCCTTGAGCACGAACAGGCCCGGCCGGTCCTTGTGGCCCGCCGTCTTGGTGATGGCGTATTCCGGATGTTCGGCGGCGCAGCGGTAGAAGGAGACGGTCGCCTGGGTGGCGTCGTGGTCGATGGCGTAGTCGCGCCATTCGCCGTTGACGACGCGCCGGCTGTAGAGCGAGAGCAGCTTGCAGAGTTCGGACCGGCTGAAGAAGGTGTGGCGGGATGCGGGCGGTTGCCTTGCGGGGGAGGGGGGTGGATGGCGCGTCCCGGATGCCGGAGCCCTGTGGCCGGCCGCACGCCGGGACGCGCGCGCCTGTTCGATATCGATCAGCGTCCCCATGCCCGCTTCGCCCTCCCGATCGCCATGCGCTGCGTGTCCTGCCCTGCTGTTATCGTGTCGTCATGTGCAGTTTCACCGAAGCCCGCCGCAGAGTCGAGTCCGGAGCGCGGCGCATACCGGGACGCGCCCTGGAATGGCGCGATTCGCCGTTGGCGCTGCATAAACCGCCTTGCCGCCCCGGAGCGGCCTGTGCGGCGCCCCTTACGCGGCGACCCTTACGCTGAGTCCGGCGGCTGCTCCCCGCCGGCGGCCGAGCCGGCGCCGATCGTCGTGACGCTGTCCGTTTCCGGTTCGTAGGTCAGCGTATCGACCTGGAACAGGTCGGCGCCGGTGACCCGGATGAAGCCGGCATCGTCCTCGAAATGGATCTGGTGGATGTCGTGCGGGCCGAACTTGCCGACCTGGCCCGGTTCGAGCCGGTAGGCCCGCGTGCGCTCGATCCTGGCGTGGCCGTCCCGCGAGCCATCGTCGAGGCGGCGGTATTCCGTCATGTCGGTGGCGTTCCAGGCCTGGCCGTAGATCGCCCAGGAGGCGCCGTGGTCGTGCGGCGGCGAGGTCCGGCCGCCGAAGCTCTTGTGTGAATAGACGATGAAGCCTTTTTCCGGGTCGGTGTAGAGTTCGCGATAGCCGAATTCGTCGCCCGGATTGCATTCGCGCGCGACGAAGGCCGGATTTTCCCGGATCAGCCGCTCGAGGTTCTGCCGGATGCTTTCGAGATCGGCGACGCCGTCGGCGCCGTAGGCGCGCCGGTTATCGGCGCAGAACGCTTCGAAACTGTAGGTCATGGCCGGTCCTTTCGGTGCGCGGCGGGACCCGCCCGCCGGAATGCCGGGGATGACGGTCAGGATGTCACGAAACGCCTTGGTTTGTCATGCGCCGCCCGCCGCCGCGCGCGCCGGCGCGATCGTCGTACCCCAGCTCCCCCGCCAGTCATTGTCGCGCCGATTTGACGCCGGTGGGCAGGCCGGTATATCGATCCTGCCGGGCCGGCCGCCCGGACCGGTCGCCCGAACTGGTCGCATCACGAAAGGCGCGTCTGCCATGAAGGTCGGCATTCTCTTCACATCGCACCCGGACCCGAAGTCCGAACCCTATCCGCACCGGGGCATTCACGAGCGGGTCACGCGCGAGATCCTCGAAGCGGAGGAGCTGGGTTTCGACGCCGTGTGGATCGCCGAGCACCACTTTTCCAACAAGTACGGCATCCTGCCGGACCCGTTCAGCTTCCTGTCCTACCTGGCGGCGAAGACGACGCGAATCCGGCTCGGCGCGGCGGTCATGGTCGTGCCGCTGCATCATCCGCTGCGCATCGTCGAGAATGCCGCCTTCGTCGATATCCTGAGCGGCGGGCGCTTCCAGCTCGGCATGGGCTCCGGCTACCGGCCCTACGAGTTCGAGGGGCTCGGCATCAGCTACGAGGAACGGCGCGCCATCCAGGCCGAGGCGATCCCGCTGATCCTCGACGGCTTCCACAAGAAGCGCGTGAACAGCGACGGCCGGTATTTCCGCTTCGCGATGGACGAGACCTACGAGGTCTTTCCCCAGCCGGTCCAGCAGCCGCACCCGCCCTTCTTCATGGCCGCCGGCACCGACGGTTCGATCCGCACGGCGGCGCGCAACGGCTTCGGGCTGATGCAGTCCCTGCTGCCCTCGGCCGCGACCATCGGGGAGCATATCGCGCTCTACCGCGAGCACATGGCGGAGGCGCCGGCCCCGCTCGACGCCAACCCGGCGTTCGGCGAGGTCGACGTGGTGCGCATGACCTATGTCGCGGCGACCGACGCCCGGGCGCGCGAAGAGAGCGAGGCCGGGATCACGCACCACATGAAGTCGTTCATGAGCGGCGAGGTCGGGCGCTACCTGGGCGACGTCGCGGAGAAGAAGGACGAAAGCGAGTTCGCCTACGAGCGCCTGGTGAAGGACACCATCCTGCACGGTGCGCCCGATACGGTGCTGCGCCGGATCGAGGCGTTCCGCGACGTCGGCGCGACCTCGCTGATGCTGCACTACCCGCCCTATTACGGCCCGGAGCGGACCCTCGACATGCTGCGCCTGTTCGCCGCCGAGGTGCTGCCGGAACTGAAACGGATGGACACCGCCGCCCAGCCGCGCCGCGCGGCTGAGTGAGTGTTCAGTAGCCTCGATACCTGAGACCTCTTTCACCCCTCTTTGTCGCCCCGGATGGAGCGAAGCGGAAATCCGGGGCCCAGGGGCCACAGGCTGAAGCCTTTCGGGTCGGCTCTGGGCCCCGGGTTAAATCCGGGGCGGCATGATTCATATTTTGGGATAGCGTTGGATGGTCGGCACTTGAGGATTTCCATCCGTCCGGTTGCGCCACCGGTAGAATGCCGGCACAGCATGAATATTTCAGCCGCTCTTCTCCGGCCGCAGGATGCGGCGCATGACGTCGGTCTTGAGCACGAAATGCTGGTAGAGCGCGCCGGCGACGTGCAGCAGCAGCAGGACGAAGATCGCCAGCATGCCGGCCCGGTGCACCGCGGCCGACGCCTCGACGCCGCCGAACCAGGCAAGCGCGCCGGTGAGCGGCATCAGCAGGATGATTGCGTAGAAGCCGAAAAGGACCGCCCTGGCGGCGAAGCGTAGGATCGCGCGCTCCTCGGCCGGCGGCGGCGGGGCGCCGCGGCGCAGCCGGAGCGCCACGCGCAGCAGCGCGAGCAGGAAGACGGCTATGCCGCCGGCGACGTGGAGGTCGGCCATCAGGCTCTCGGCCGCCGTCGCCGCCGGGCCGCCCCGGGCTTCCCGGTACGCCGCATGCATCCCCTCGTGCAGCACGACCTGCGCGACCACCAGCACTGCAATGACCCAGTGCAGCGCGATCTGCGCGGCGGAATACCCCGTTCTGGCAGGCGGCATGGCGAGGCCTCGCGGCAGGGATTGCGGCGGCGTATACCGGGGCGGTGTGCAGCGTACTTGGATAAACGCGGAACCTGCGGGGTTCCGGCGCTCATCTACCGTCAAAACCACCACTGCGTGTCAAACTGCCAAAATGTGCAACGTTGACACGTTAAACTCCTACGAATTAGCTTCGAACCGTTCAAGATCACAAACATAACAATTAACCACGTCATCTTGGCATATCAGAATTCGAAACGATGAGTGGTCGGATATGACGTATTTCACTGCATGCGACAGATCGTCCATGTGTTAACATCAAAAATCTATTCAATGTTCTTGAAAAATGCAATAGTCCCGACTAATAGAGCACCACACAATCTTAATCAGTCGCGCGAAGCCATTGCGCTTCGAGGCGTTTAGGAATTTGCTGCACATCCATGGAATTAGAAGAATTAGCTAAGCGCTGCCAGATTTGTGCGCAAAATAATCCAGCAATTGTACTTGGTAGCGGTGCGTCAGTACCGCACGGAATCCAAGGCATGAACCAATTAGCGAACTGGCTTCGAGAAAATATTGTGACCGAAACTGAAGCCGAAGTGAGTAATTGGCAATCAATTAAAGATGAACTCACAAATGGAACTGCACTTGAAGCGGTATTAGATAAGTTTGGCCCTCTACCTAACTCGTTAATTGACAAAATAGTACTTAGTACTTGGAATTTTGTAAGCAAAGACGATTACGCGTTATTTATGCGAGCTGTTTTGGGAACTGAATCATTTCCTTTAAGCAACCTACTTAGAGGTTTGTTTCAAAGCACAAATAAGGAAATTAACGTTATTACAACAAATTATGATCGTGCTATAGAGTATGCGGTCGATATTTCAGGACTTATCCATAAGTGTGGGTTTTTACCTGGATATATAAAACGGCTGTATGGATCAAGGGATCTTTCATTTCAACTAGCAAATCAAAAAGCAAAAACAGTAACCATTTGGAAGGTCCACGGATCAATAGATTGGTTTGCCGATCCGATGGGAAATGTTGTGTCTTTACCATTTTCTGATGTCCTTCCCGAAAAATTTGTGCCACAAATAGTGACACCAGGTGTCAGTAAGTACGAACGAACACATGATGAGCCATTTAGGACGACAATACAAGGAGCAGATCGGGTACTTGAAACTGCAACCGCGATAATTTGTGTAGGCTATGGATTTCGCGATAGGCATATACATCCAAAGCTAACGGATCGATGCCGCACGAACAACATACCAATATTGATTGCGGCTCGAACACTGATGGATGAAGCACGGGAGTTTTTGAGAAATTCGGGCGGAGACAAGTATATAGCCTTGGAAGATCATGATGAGGGTACTAACGTGTTTACTTCAAGGTATCCAAATGGAGTAGTGGTGAGCGGCGGAAAGTTTTGGAAATTGCCGGAATTAAATAAAGCAATAGGGTTCTAGGAGAGCATCGATGAGTATACTAAACTTTGGCGATTTGGATAGTTTGGATAAGATAATAGCGGTCGATACCGCGACGGTGACAGTTAGGGTTGATGAGCTGGAGTTGTTGAAAAAAATTCAAGTGAATCGATTGGTGGCGTTGAGAAGCGCAAAGGCGGGGCAACACCTTATTGGCATTGTATCGCGAATTACGCGAAAGGCAGATAGTACAAGTTCGACACAAACTTCGACGGTGGAGCCGGAAAATGAATTTCCGGAAAATAATCTTGTTCGTATAGCATTGATCGGAACACTTGTCGACAAGGAAGGGGTTACTGAAAACGTATTTAAGAGAACATTGGAGACAGTACCGGAAATCGATGCAGACTGTTTTTCGTTGGAAGGTGAACGACTGACTAACTTTATGAAGGTTATTTCAGATGTGCGAGGAGAAGGCCCTCAACTTCATCTTGGTCGCTATGCTTTAGATGAAGGAGCGCGAGCACTTTTGAACGGAAACAGGCTTTTCCAGCGTCATGCTATTGTAGTTGGTAGCACCGGTTCCGGTAAGTCTTATACGACTGCTCGAATGTTAGACCAAATTTCAGAACTACCTCAAGCAAATTTAATTTTGTTTGATACACATGGTGAATACAGGACATTACAAGGAGATGCGTTTCGGCATCTGAGAATCGCGGGACCTGGCGATATAGGCGAGAATAGGGGCATTGAGGATGGTGTTTTGCACTTGCCGTACTGGCTTCTCGGCTACGAAGCTCTAGTAGCTCTGTTTGTTGATCGTTCTGATCAAAATGCGCCCAACCAAGCAATGTTGATGACTCGGTGTATTGTAGATGCAAAAAGAGCAACCTTGGACCCGGAAGGTCATAGAGATATTTTGAATAATTTTACTATAGATAGTCCGGTACCGTTTGATATTGAATTTGTGCGAGACGAATTGACAAACTTAAACCAAGAAATGGTCGAGGGGGCGAGAGGACCTAAGCAAGGTCCGTACTTCGATAAATTGAGTAGATTGATTTCAAGGTTTGAAGCAAAAATATTCGATCGGAGATTGGGTTTTATTTTTCGGCCTCCGGAATCTTGTATGGAGATGAATTGGCTTGAGGTGATGGCTCACTATTTGATCGCCGATAGGGCAGCACAAGATGATGTCAAGGGTGGGATTAAGATTATAGACTTTTCCGAGGTTCCGTCGGATATTTTGCCGTTGATGGTTAGCTTGATAGCGCGTCTTGTTTTTGTTGTAAAACAATGGACTCTGCCGGTTTATAGGCATCCTATTTCGCTATTTTGTGATGAAGCACACCTTTATATCCCGGAACGAACTGCAGCCGATTCGGCTGATGAGATTTCGGTGGGAATTTTCGAAAGAATTGCGAAGGAAGGCAGAAAATACGGCGTCGGTCTTGTAGTGATCAGCCAAAGGCCGTCTGAGGTAAACCGAACGGTACTCAGTCAGTGCAATAATGTAGTGGCAATGCGTCTGACTAATGGTGAAGACCAGAGTGTCATTAGGCGCTTGCTACCGGATAGTTTGGGTGGCTTCGGAGATTTGTTGCCGATTTTAGATATTGGTGAGGCGTTAGTAGTGGGGGATGCAAGTCTTTTGCCATCGAGAGTAGTTGTATCTCAACCAAGATTTAAGCCATCAAGTACGACAGTGGAATTTTGGGACAAATGGCAGTTGGAAGAGGCCGTATCGGATACATCAAACGCAGTACGATCTTGGAGGAGGCAAAGTAATGCGACGTAATAAATTTTTCTGAAAATGTTATGTGATGGCTATACGAATAATTTTGTTTCTAAAAACAATAGATTTTCTGGCTAATAACTTCTTTCTCAATATTCACCCCATCGTAATCCGCGGCAACCCCTCCGCCGGTGGGGGCGGGCGGCGGCCGGGGTCGAGCCAGCCGCAGCTGCCGCAGGTGCGCAGTTCCTCGCTGGCGTAGTAGTTGCGGAACACCGGCGGCAGGTCGTCGACGATGCTGTTGAGCTGAAACTCGTCGCGGTGGATGCGGTGGCCGCAGTTGTCGCAATACCATTCGAAGGCGTCGAGATGGCCCTCCGGCCGCTGGGCCTCGATCACCAGGCCGTAGGAGCCCGGCTCCGGCCGCTGGGGCGAATGGCGGGTGTGGGGCGGCAGCAGCAGCACGTCGCCCTCGCGGATCGGCACGTCCCTGATCCGGCCGTCCTCGATGATGCGCAGGGTCATGTCGCCCTTGATCTGGTAGAAGAACTCCTCCAGCGGGTCGTCGTGGAAGTCCGTGCGCTCGTTCGGCCCGGCGACGATGGTGACGATGAAGTTGGCGTCCTGCCAGATCTGGGCGTTGCCGACCGGCGGCCTGAGCACCTCGTCATGGTCGGCGATCCATTGCATGAGATTGAAGGCGGCGAGTCCGGGCATGGTCCTGCTCCGCTGGGTGGCGTTCCGCCGGGTCGATTTCCGCCGGCGGGGCGACGGTTTCAACATAATGTGCGGCCGCCCGAATCGCCAGTGAGGTATCGCGCCC
This sequence comes from Rhodospirillaceae bacterium, assembly GCA_011523655.1. Taxonomy (GTDB): domain Bacteria; phylum Pseudomonadota; class Alphaproteobacteria; order Bin65; family Bin65; genus Bin65. The sequence continues at coordinate 7,641 of WTGH01000036.1, read as the reverse complement.
TTCGATACGTCCCGGCCGGGGGCCGGGACTACTCAGGGTGAGGGTAAAGGGGGGTGAACGCACCACAACACCCTCATCCCGAGTAGGCGCGCCAGCAGCCTGTCCTGAGCTTGTCGAAGGGCCGTATCGAGGGGCCTCATCCCGACTAGGCGCGCCAGCGCGCCGTATCAAGGGACGGCTCAGCCCCGTCGCCGCACCTTCTCCGCCAGCTCTTTCAGATACCGCAGGCCGGCGATGGCGCGGCTGCCGTACCAGCTGCAATATTCGCCGTCGACCATGAGCGCCTTCTCCGGCGGGCAATCGTGGTCGCGCAGGAAGGAGTCGACATCCGCGCGGGTGAATTCCCAGGGCTCGGTCGGGAACAGGAACAGGTCGGTCGCCGCCACGGTCTCCGGCGTCAGGTCCACCGCCGGATAGCGGACGTCCGGATCGTGATGGGTCGTCCGCCAGCCGACAAGGCCGAGCATCGCCGAGATGTAGGTGTCGCGCGACACCGTCATCCACGGGTCCTTCCAGATGAAATAGAGCACGTCCCGGCGCGCGGCGGGACCGGCCGGCGGCAGGGCGGCGCGCGCGGCCTCGAACGCCCGGGCCAGCGCCGCCGCCTCGTCCGCCTTGCCGAACAGGCCGCCCATCAGGGCGTAGAGGCGCAGATTGTCTTCGGGAACCAGGGGATGGGTGACGACGACGTTCGGCACGAAGGCGCGCATCGCCTCGGCCATCTCGACGGTGTTCTCGTCGATATTCAGGACGGCGTGGGTCGGCGCCAGCGCCTCCAGCTTGCGCAGATTGACCTTCTTGGTGCCGCCGATTGCGGGAATGCGCGCCACCGCATCGGCCGGGTGGATGCAGAAGCGGGTCCGCGCCACCAGCCGCTCGCCCAGGCCGAGATCGGCCAGCAACTCGGTGACCGACGGCACGAAGCAGGCGATCCGCGCCTCCGGCCCGGCCGGGGCGAAGCGGTTGCCGGCGTCGTCTTCCAGCAGCGGTTCCGCCGTTTCCGCCATCGCCTCGCCTTTCGCTGTCCGCCATCGGGTTCCGCGGCGAAACAAGCGCGCGGCTCCAGCCGGCGTCAACCGCCTTCATCGCGATGCTCATGGCTTCGATTCGATGCAGCGGACGGAGCAATGACGGCGCCGGCTGCGCGACGACATCCCCCCTCCCCTTGGGGGAGGGGGTCAGGGGGAGGGGTATGCGGACCCTGTCGCGGCGCCGGAATCGGACATCGGTGCGACCCCGGGCAACCCCTCCCTGAGCAACCGGGGACATGGGGAGGGGGAATCAAGCTGCACGGCGTTATTTTCGAGGCCCGAACGCAATTCTCTTTCAGAGCGGGGATCAAATTGTCCCTTATCCCGGATAGGGTTCCTGCTCTATCACCGGCGCATCGGAGCATGCGGGAGACAGCGGTGACCGGAAAAAGCGAAGACGGCTGGCACGAGACCGGCCGCGGGGTGGTGGTGCCCTGGAAATGCGACCATTTCGGGCACATGAACGTGCGCTTCTACGCCGAGGCGTTCGACGATGCGAGCTTCCATATCTGGTCGGCGATCGGCGTCCCGATCCTCGAGCTGGAGGAGAAGCTGGGCCTGATCGGCGTCGTCGCGTCGCTCAAGATCGATTTCCTGCAGGAGATGCGGGCCGGCCAGCTCTGGGTCGTCGAAAGCGCCATCGTCCGGGTCGGCGCGAAAAGCTTCACCTACCGCGAGCGGATGCGCGACACCCATAGCGGCGCCGTCCACGCCACCGCCGACCTGGTCGAGGTGCTCTTCGACAAGGTCGAGCGCCGGGCCGCGCCGATCCCGGACTACGTCCGCGACCTGCTGGAGGCGAAGCTGATCGCGGGCGACCCCCGATGAATCCCGTCCGGATCGAGCGGGTTGGACGGCGAATGCCCCATAAATCGCCGTAATTCCGCTCGGTTTGCCCGATTAGCGTCAAACGCGGGCCAATAACGCGGCTTACCCCGTTCCGCGGAAACCGATCGCGGAAAGGGAGAAGCCATCATGCATCGACGCGAATTTCTTTCGGCCGGCCTGGCGACGGCCGGGACCGTTGCGATGGGAACGACGCCCTGGGCGCCGGCCCTGGCGGCGGGCGACAAGGGCTATCGGCTCAGCGGGCCCTACACCCACCGGAACCTCGCCGTCTACCTGATCCACCGCGGGGGCCGGAACGCCGGCCCGGCGCCGCTCACCCTGGGCGAGGCGATGCGGACGGGCGCAATCAGGGTTTTCGAGACCGGCAACGTCCAGGAACTGGTCGTCAATAATCCCGGCGACCGGGAAATTTTCATCCAGGCGGGCGATATCGTGAAGGGCGGCAAGCAGGACCGCGTGCTCACCGTGAGCATGATCGTCCCGCCCAATTCCGGCAATATTCCCATCGGCGCCTATTGCATCGAGCAGGGCCGCTGGGCGCGGCGCGGCAGGGAAAAGGTGGCGGAATTTTCCGCCTCCACGGCCCGGCTGCCGTCGAAGGCCGGCAGGATCGCCATGATGGAGCGGGCGCTGCCGCCCGAGTCCGGGCGCGAGGTCCAGTCCGGGCGCGAGGTCCGGGCCGGAGTCGGCCGGTCGGCATTGATCCGGCGTTCGTACGGCTCCGACCGGCAGGGGCTGGTATGGGGCTCTGTGCGCAAAACGCAGGAACGCCTGAGTTCGTACATGAACCGGGATGTCGCCGACCGGCGCTCTCGCTCCAGCCTGCAACTGTCGTTGGAGAACAAGGACCTGGCGGCCGCTCTGATGGACTTTGAGAAGGCGCTCGGCGGCCTGCCGGACGCCCATCCGGATGCGGTCGGCTACGCGTTCGCCGTGGGCGGCCGGATCAACAGCGGCGACGAGTTCGAAAGCGCCGGCCTGTTCCGCAAGTTGTGGCGGCGCCAGTTGCGGGCGGCGGCGACCGAGGCGCTGGCCGCGGCCGGGTCGCATAACGGCAAACCGCCGGCATCGGCGCAGGTCGCCGCGTTCGTCGGCCGGGCCGGCGCCGCAGCGGCGGTCTCGAAGGCGATGCCGGGCAACATGGTCCTGATAACCCGCGAAACCGCGACGTCGCTCTACACCGAAGCGCTGCGCGGCAGCGGCGGCTGGATACACCGGAGCTTCATCAGCGTCGAATGACCGGCCGGCGCCGGCCGGCAGGGCCGTCTTGCGGCCCCGGGGACGGTCCGCTACAGCAGTCCGGTTTGCGGACCGGACGGGGAACGGGATCATGGACTCGCTGCTGGCGCCGGCGCGGGACTGCGCCGCCATCCTGAAGGAGAACGGCTGGACGGTCGCCGTTTCGGAATCGTCGTCGGGCGGGCTGGTGTCGGCGGCCCTGCTCGCGGTGCCGGGCGCCTCGGCATATTTCCGCGGCGGCGGCATCATCTATACCCGCGACGCGCGTCGCGAACTGCTGCAATTGGCCGATGCGGAGGTCCGGGTGCGCGGCGCGACCGAAGCCTACGCCCTGATTGCGGCGGCGCAGATCCGCAGGCAGCTCGGCGCAACCTTCGGTCTCGCCGAATCCGGTGCGGCCGGCCCGGCGGACAGCCCCTACGGCCCGGCGGCGGGCACGACCTGCCTCGCCGTGAGCGGCCCCGCGGACATCGCGCGCACGCTCGAGACCGGCCATAACGACCGGCCGGAAAACATGCGCGCCTTCGCCCGCGCCGCGGTCGAATTGCTGCGCGAAGCGCTGGATGCGGAAGCGGCGGGCTAATACACGCAGGCGGTTCATGCGCCGTGGGGGGTCAAACCCTCTCCTACACAAGCGAGCGCTGAGGATCGACCCCAGAGACGCGCAATCCCGTCAGGTTGCCGCCGCCAGTTCCTCCTCGACGATCCGGTTGAAGCGGTCGAGGGCGCCTTCAAAGCGGCCGAAATGCAGGTCCGCGTTGGCGCCGGAGGCGAGGCCGCTCTGGATGCTCTCGCCAATCGCGAAGTCTTCCGCCAGGGTGCGCGCGGTGATCTCGTGATTCTTGCGCCAGTGCCGTGCGGTTTCCGGGTCGCCGGTATCGGCGTCCGCCGGCGCCAGGGTCGCCATGCGCACAAGGGTCCGGTCGGGCGCGGCCGGCAGGGCCTGGATCCAGACGATATGATCCTCCTGGACCAGTAGCTGGGAAGACGGAAAGATCGAATAGACGAGGTTGGTCGCCCGCCGCAGCGACCGGCTTTCCGCCGGCAGCGCCATCTCGGCGTCGAGGCGCGCGCGCGGCAGGATCGAGCGGATATGCCGGCCGAACAGGCGGTAGCTCGACAGGTTGTCCTGGAAGAAGGGGCCGATCGTGTCCTTGTGGGCGATGCGGAAATGGTAGGATTCGAGGCCGCCCTCATACAGGATCTTCCAGTTCGCCGCCCATTCCCGGCGCTCCTCGTGAACGATCCGCAGGCCGTCCGCGCCGAGCCAGGCGAAATCCGCCGCCAGCCCGCCGAGAAACCCGTCGATATCCGGCGCGGCGCCGGTGCCGGGCGCGATCCAGATCCAGCCATGGGCTTCCGTGCAGCCGAGCCGCCGCAGGCCCAGTTCGGCCCGGTCGATGCCGGGAAAGCCGGCCTTGCCGTGGGTGACGCCCGTGAGCGCGCCGCGGTTGTCGTAGGTCCAGGCGTGGTAGGGGCAGGTGAAGCGGCGCCGGCAGCCTTTCGCCGCCCCGACCAGCCGCGTGCCGCGATGGCGGCAGACGTTGAGGAAGGCATGGACGGCCCCGGCCCGGTCGCGGGTCAGCAGCAGGGGCAGGCCGGCATGGTCTCGGGTCAGGAAGGCGTCCGGCCCCGCCAGTTCGCTGCTGTGGGCCGCCACCGCCGGCAGCGTGCGGAACAGCGCCTGCATTTCCCGGCCGAACCGGTCCGGGCAGGTGTAGCGGGCGACCGGCCACGCCGTTACGGCGTCGTCGAGATAGAAGGCGCGCGCCGTGCGCAGGCCGGCGAGCTCTGCGAGCAGTTCGATTTCGGTTGTGTGGTCCATGGCGGCTTCCCGGCGACTCTCTTTGACGGACCGATTGGCAGGGCGTCAGCCGGCGTTTGATAAGCCCGATCCGGCGCGAAGGCCGGGCAGGCGCCGGTCAGCGGGCCGGGTTTGGCGACCCCGGCAGGATTCGAACCTGCGACCGTCGGCTTAGAAGGCCGGTGCTCTATCCATCTGAGCTACGGGGCCGTGGCGCCAGTGACGCTAGAGGTGCGCGCACCTGCGGGCCGCGTCAAGACCGCTGAGTTCCGTAGGGGAGAGTTTCAAACCCGCCCCTACAAAGGCGGGCCGCAAATACCGGCGGGATGCCGCAGCGCTCTCCTGCCGGCCACCGCCGCACTAAAGCAACCGGAAATGCGCCATCCCGCCCGGCGCGGCGATGCGGCCGGCGACCGGGGCGGCGAAATGGGCGGCGAGGATCACGGCGGGGGTCTCGGCATGGCGTTCGACGAAGCGCCGTCGGCTGGCCGCGGACAGGGCCGGGTCCCAGCAGAAGCGGCTGTTCCATTCCGGGTGCCGGCATTGCACGGGATGGTGCAGCAGGTCGCCGGCGAACACCGCTTCGCGCCCGCCGGCCTGCAAGCGCAGGCAGACATGGCCCGGCGAATGGCCCGGCCAGGATTCGACGGTCAGCCAGTCGTCGACCGTGTGGCCGTCGGCGACGAAGACGGCCTGCCCGGCCTCGACCACGGGCAACACGCTGTCCTCGTAGAAGCCGTCGCTCGATCCCGGTCCGTCAACAACATAGTCGCCGTTCTTCTCCCAATGGTCGAACTCAATCTCGTGGAACAGGTAGCGCGCGTTCGGGAAGGCCGGCACCCAGCGGCCGTCGAGCAGCCGCGTGTTCCAGCCGACATGGTCGACATGGAGATGGGTGCACAGGACATAGTCGACATCCGCCGGCGTGACGCCGAGATCGCGCAGCCGGATCAGGAAGTCGCTGTCCATCCGGTGCCACGCCCGGGTCGAGGGCCGGTCCTTGCCGTTGCCGACGCAGGTGTCGATCAGCACCGTATGGCGCGGCGAGCGCACGACGTAGCAATGCACGCTCTGGATGAAGCGGCCGCTTTCGGGATCGAAGAAATGCGGCTCCAGCCAGTCGCGATAGCTGCGGATGGCCGCGCTGTCGCTCTCCGGCAGCAGGAAATCCGGCGGGAAGCCGAGCCCCTCGGCCTCGACGATCCGGTCCACGGTGACGTCGCCGAAACGAAGCTGCTGCACGATGGTCTCCCGCTTTCCTGCAACGGACCGTAGACAGCCGGAGAGAGCGCCTGCGGTCAAGACCGGTGCGGCGGCCCGGGCGAGCGATGACGGATCATGACATCTCCGGAAAACCGCAACATACTACCGGCAAACCATGTTCCGTCCGCTATCCCGACCCTGCGTTGCCGACCCGTCATCCCGACCGACCGGAGGGAGTGGAGGGATCTCGGCTCGATCTGTGGAACCATCCGGGATTCCGGCGCCGGGATTCCTCCGCTCCGCAATCCTGCGGATTGCTCCGGTCGGAATGACGGGAGAGGTTCAGGAAACAGCGCCCATGCCCGAAAGCCCCCGCCATGCGCGTTGACGGCACGCCCTACCGCTCGATCTGGCTCGATGCCGGCGGCACGGTGACGATCATCGACCAGACGCTGCTGCCCTTCGAGTTCGCGACCCGGGCCCTGCACACGCTGGAGGACGCCGCCGAGGCCATCGCGGCGATGCGGGTTCGCGGCGCGCCGCTGATCGGCGCCACGGCGGCCTACGGCCTGTGCCTCGCGCTGCGCGACGATCCCTCCGACGCCGCCCTCGTCGCCGCCTGCGACCGCCTGCTGGCGACCCGGCCGACCGCGGTCAACCTGCGCTGGGCGCTCGACGACATGCGCGGCCAGCTGCGCGGCCGGCCGCCCGACGAGCGGGTCCAGGCCGCCTATGCCCGCGCCGCCGCGATCTGCGAGGAAGACGTGGCGATGAACCGGGCGATCGGCGCGCACGCGCTCGGCCTGTTCGAGAAACACTGGAAGGAGAAAGGCGGGACGGGGCGGCTCAACGTGCTGACCCACTGCAACGCCGGCTGGCTGGCAACCGTCGACTGGGGCACGGCGCTGTCGCCGGTCTTCCAGGCCAGCGACGCCGGCCTGCCGGTCCATGTCTGGGTCGACGAGACCCGGCCGCGCAACCAGGGCGCCGCGCTCACCGCCTGGGAACTGCGCAGCCACGGCGTGCCGCACACCGTGATCGTCGACAATGCCGGCGGCCACCTGATGCAGCGCGGCGAGGTCGATCTCTGCATCGTCGGCACCGACCGCACGACGGCGGGCGGCGACGTCTGCAACAAGATCGGCACCTATCTCAAGGCGCTGGCGGCGCGCGACAACGGCGTGCCCTTCTACGTCGCGCTGCCCGGCCCGACGATCGACTGGTCCCTCGACGACGGCCGCGACATCCCGATCGAGGAGCGCGCCGCCGACGAGGTGACGACCCTGCGCGGCGTCGCCGAGGACGGCAGCGTGGGCGATTTCCGCATCGTGCCGAAGGGCAGCGGCGCGGCCAATCACGCCTTCGACGTCACGCCGCGGCGCCTGGTGACGGCGCTGGTCACCGAACGCGGCGTCTGCGCCGCGAACCGCGGCGGCCTTGAGGGGTTGTATCCGGAGCGGGCGGGGTAACGTCAAGAGTTGTGTGTCAGGGAGAAGAGGGTAGGGACTCCCTGGT
>WTGH01000051.1 GCA_011523655.1 Rhodospirillaceae bacterium | reverse complement strand
CCGCCGTAGCCGTAGAGCTCGACCGGTCCGGGCAGGGCGGCATCGGCGCGACGGCAGACGACCCCTCCCCAAGCCCCTCCCTCAAGAGGAGGGGGATTCGGCGGGTGCAAACCGGATACTTCGCGAGGGCTTCGGACGGGAGCCGGCCGCCACACCGCACGCAGCCCGCCGGCACCGAACGCTTCACCTTTGCACCCGCCCGACCCGGCTTTCTTCGCAGTTCACTGGATTGTGAAATAGAGTACTCTATAACACAGAGTAAAAAGCGGATACATCGAACGATAACGCAAATCCGCAACAGCGGGGAATGCCATGACCGTGACCAGGGACGACGCCGCTTCGGCGCTGCACGATATCGACAGGGCAGAACGGCACAGCCTCACGCTGTTCCAGTATTCAGCGGGCAGCCCCTACCTGCTGCTCTGGGGCCCGCTATGGATCGTCGCGGGCGCGATCGGGGCGGTCTCGCCGGAGAATGCCGGCCTCGGCTGGGCTGCCGTCGACGCGGTCGGTCTCGCCGGCACGGCCGGTCTCGTGATCGCCCAGAGCCGCCGTTTCCGCGGCAAGGGCGACCGCACGGCAACCTGGCGCTTTCTCGGCGCCGTCGCTGTTCTGGCAGCGTTCATCGCGATGACGTTCGCGGTCTTCGCGCCGGTTTCCGGCGTCCAGATCCAGACCTTTATCGTCCTGCTGGTCGCGGCGGCCTACGCGCTCGTCGGCTGCTGGTTCGGCCTGCGCTTCGCCGTCGTCGGGGCAGTGCTCGCCGGCCTCGCGGTCGGCGCCTTCCACTACGCGCCGGCCCATATGGCCTACATCGTGCCGTGCCTCGGCGGCGGCGCGCTGATCGTGGCCGGCCTGTGGATGCGGTGGGCCCGGTGAACGGAAGCGGCATGAGCGGGCCCGACGAGATCGTCCACCAGACGACGCGCCTCAGGGTCCTGTCGGCGCTGAACGCCCTGCCGCGCCGGGAAAAGCTCGAATTCGTCCGGCTCAAGGCGATCACCGGCGCGACCGACGGCAATCTCGGCGCCCATCTGACGACCCTGGAGAAGGCCGGCTATATCGAGATCGTCAAGGATTTCGCTGGCCGCAAGCCGCGCACCCGCGCCGCCATAACCGGCGCCGGCCGGCGTGCCTTCCGGGATCACGTCGCCTATCTGCGTGACATCCTGGACGGCGGCGGCGCAGCCTGAACGATCCCTTGCCGGGAAGAAGAACCATGACCGCCAGCCGCAGCCTGTTCGCCGGCGCCCTCGCCCTGCTGTGCCTGGCCGGCCCGCTTGCACCGGCCCGGGCGGCATCGCCGGTCGTGCCCCTGGTGAGCTACCACCAGTATTGGGACCACCACTGGTTCGTCTGGCTGCCGCGCCACCCGGTGTACGAGAGCGCGGAAATCATGTCGATCGACCGGGCCGGCATCCCCTATCGCGCGGTCTGGGTGTTCTTCACCGAGCGAAAGGGCGGCAAACGCCAGCTTCACTTCTTCGACGACAGGCAGATCGTCGAGAATTTTCCGGGTAGCCACTACCGGCCGATCGTCTACCGGCGGTCCGGCGCCGCAGGACGGGCGCAAAGCGTTCGGGCGGCATTGAATGGCCCGGACGGCGCGCCTGTCGAGATTGCCGTCGACCTCGCCGACCGGCCGCTCGCCCCTGTCCGGACCGGCCTGACCGACCAGTCGGGACATGCCGCCGACAGGCATTTTCTTCTGTTCCACCGCGACCGCAACGCCCTGACGCGGCGCAACGAGGTGCGGATCGGCGGTCGCGACTACTCTTTCGGCCCCGGCGACGACCCGATGGGCAGGTATGGTTTCGTGGCGGCCTACAGCGCCGGCATCCAGATCGCCGTCATCCCGTTCGGCCACTGGTCGTTCGTGCGGCGCGGTACGCAACTGAATTCCGGGCCGGCCGGCTTTCCCTTCGCGGTCGGATCGTCCGAAAGCGGCACGCGCCTGACCGCACCGATGCCGGGCTACCGCAACCGGATTTCCGTCGATCTGGACGGCGCCGGCGCGTTCACCGGGTACCGGCACGCCGCGGCAACGCACCGGCTGGCGCTCAAACCGGACGGTGCGCTGCCGCTCGCGCCCGGTGCGCCACGGACGGTGCGCGGGTTCGTCATCCACATGGATCCGGAAATCCCGGTCGCGCGCGGCGAAGCGGTCTCGGCGCCGATGGCGGACGGCCGCCGCCTGACGTGGCGATTTCATTCACCGCGCTGGGCGGCGGCCTATCCGTTCGAATCGGTCATCCGGGCGAACGACAGCGGCCACACCCTGACGATCCGCTCGCTGCGCCGGTAGCTGCGGAGTACCGATGGCCGCTCAGGAGTACCGTTCCAGCACCCGGTCGCGGATGCCGGCGGGCACGAGGATGCGGAACAGCCGCGCAACCCAGGTCGTGCGGGTCACATAGTAGCGCGCCTTCGGCTTCGGGCTTTCGAGCGCGTGGATCAGCTTCGCGGTCACCGCTTCCGGTCCGAGCTCGCCCGGGTCCCGGCGCGGCGCCGGATCGTAGAGGCGGGGTTCGAGCACCGTGTCGTAGAACTCCCGCCACGCGCTGTTCTCCCGGTCGATCCATTTCTCGTAGTGTGGGCGCGATTTCTCGCGGATCGAGGTGCGGATCGGGCCGGGCAGGATGAGCGAGACCTCGATCGGCGTGCCGCGCAGTTCCAGCCGCAGCGTGTCGGTCAGCCCTTCCATGGCGTGCTTGGTCGCCGTGTAGGCGCCGCGGAAGCGCAGATAGGCGAAGCCGAGCACCGAGGAGCAGTTCACGATCCGGCCCCGGCCGCGCTGTCGCATGGCGCGGATCGCCCGGCGCGCCAGTTCGTGCGGCCCGAACAGGTTGGCCCGGAAGATCGCCTCCAGCGCCTCGTAGCTGAAATCCTCCGCCGCGCCGGGCATGGCATAGGCGCCGTTGTTGAACAGCGCATCGAGCGCGCCGTCGCAGCGGTCGAGCGCCTCCGCCATCGCCGCGTCGATCGAGGCCGGATCGCTATAGTCGAGGCGGAAACTCTCCAGCCCGTCTTCGCGCAGCACGGCGCAATCCGCCTCCTGCCGGCAGGTCGCGAAGACCCGCCAGCCGCGGCGCTGCAGCGTCCGCGCGGCGTCCAGCCCGATGCCGGAGGAACAGCCGGTGATGAGCACCGTCTTCATGCCGCCGATCCGAAACCGGGCGGGCGGGCGCGGTCAATGGAAAAATGCGGCGCCCCGCCCGCCTCAGGCGGCGGCCGGAAGCAACGCTCTGCCGCATTGGCCGCGGGCCGGGCGATGGGGCAGTATCGGCCCGCCGGACGGCGCCCGCGTGGCAGGGATTGCGCGCGCCGGGCGGCCGATCCTTCCCCGATCTCCGCGCCCCCGATTACCGCATCAAGGCCGCACCCAGATGAACACTTCCGACACCACCGGCAGTTTCAACACCCTTCTCACGAATTTCGCCGCCGCCGTCGAGGCGGGCGACGGTACGGCTTTGGCCGCGCTGTTCACCGAAGACGGCGTCTACGACGACATCTTCTACGGCGAGTTCCACGGCCGCGCGGCGATCCGCGACATGCTGGAGAAGATTTTCTGGCGCGACGGCAGGGACTTCGACTGGGAGTTCCGCCACCCGGTAGCGACGGCGGAGGTCGGTTACGCCTCGTGGCTGTTCAGCTACACCAGCACGACGAAGCACAACAGGGGCAGGCGCTGCGGATTCGAGGGGGTCGGCGTGTTCCATCTGCGCGACGGGCTGATCGCGCGCTACGAGGACCGGTGCAACGCCGTGGCGCCGCTGCGCGACATGGGCGTACCTTTCGAGGTCATCGACCGGCTGGCCGGCAAGTGGCATTCGGCCTTTCTCGCCCGCGCCGGCCGGCACATGAACCGCACATCGGCCTGACGGCCCGACCGCCGCGACCGCACCCGTAACCGTAGCCGCAACGGACGCCGCCGCCATGGCCGCACGGAAACCCACGCAAGGATCCCGCGGGAGAGCCCCGCGGAAACCTGCGCAAAGGCCCGGGCGAAAATCCGGCATCGTGCAGATCGGCGCGCCCGATTTCTCCACCCTCGGCGCGGACCGGCTGGAGGCCATGCTCGACGCCGGCGAGGAGGTCGTGCGCTGCCAGCGCGTCCTGGCGCGCAGCGGCGAGAACCCGATCAGCGAACTGCTCGGCGCGCGCAGTTTCTACGAGTGGGACCACCACCCGCCGGGCGACGTGTGCGATCCGGAGACCCTCGCCCAGTATTTCTACCACGCCCATCCGGGCCCGACCGCCGCCGGCGAGCACGGCCATTTCCACACCTTCCTGCGCGGTCCCGGAATGCCGGAATCCTGCCGTCCCCTCGCCGGGCCGGACGGCGCGCCGCCCGCCGACCGCAAGGACGCCGTCGCCCATCTGGTCGCGATCGGCATGGACGAGTTCGGCCGGCCGGTCAGCCTGTTCACCGTCAACCGCTGGGTGACCGACGAGACCTGGTTCGCCGCGCCCGACGTGATCGCCATGCTCGACCGCTTCGTCGTCGATCTCGCCCGGCCGTCCTGGCCGGTCAACCGCTGGATCACGGCGATGGTCGACCTGTTCCGGCCGCAGATCGAGGCGCTGATCGAAGCGCGCGACCGGGTCGTCGACGAGCGCGCCCGCCGCCTGGGCCGCCAGGCCTACGACGACCGCGACCTCGAAGTCACCGCCCTCTGCCCGGTCGACGTCGACACCCAGATCGACGCCATCGCCGAAGCCCTGGGCGCGGTGTGAGGTTGCCGCCCCTCGATACGGCGCTGGCGCGCCTACTCGGGATGAGGGTGTGTAATGAATTCACTTCCCTTCACCCTCACCCTGAGTAGCCCCGGCCCCCGGCCGGGGCGTATCGAAGGGCCCTACTCCTCGTAGCGGATCAGGGTTTCGAGGGGGATGTCGAGGCCGGCGCGGGCGTTGAGGAAGGTGAGCTCGATCAGGCAGGCCGCGGCGGCGACGGTGCCGCCGACCTTGCGGATCAGCTCGACTGAGGCGCGCAGGGTGCCACCGGTGGCGATCAGGTCGTCGAGCAGCACGACCCGCCGGCCCGGTGCCACCGCATCGGCCTGGATTTCGACCCGGTCCGAGCCGTATTCGAGCTCGTAGCTGTGGCCGACGGTTTCGCCCGGCAGCTTCCCCTTCTTGCGCACCATGACGAAGCCGCAGCCCAGCTTGAGCGCGAGCGGCGCGGCGACCAGGAAGCCGCGGGATTCGATGCCGGCGAGCACGTCCGGCCGGTAGGGCGCGACCGCCGCCGCCAGCCGTTCGACCGCCGCCTGCCACGCCGCCGGATGGGCCAGCAGGGTGGAGATGTCGTAGAACAGGATGCCCGGCTTCGGAAAATCCGGGATGCCGCGGATATGGTCCTTCAGATCCATCGCGCGCCGCTCTCCCCTCGGTGACCGCTCCGGCGCAGCATAGCCGCCCAACCGAAAGCGCGGAACCGGGTTCGCCGATCCGAGTTCGCAGACCGGGCGCGGGCAAAGCGCGACTCCCGCGCCGTGCCGGAATCGGCTAGGCTCGCGCGAAGTTCCAGCTTCGGACCCCGATTTCGAGACCCCGATACGAGATAGGGCCATGAACGAGCTTCCTTCCGCCCACCGGCCGGCAACCGCGGCCGGCAATCTTGCCCCCACGGCGGCCGACACGATGACCGGCTTCGGCAACGAACATGCGACGGAAGCCCTGCCCGGCGCCCTGCCGGAGGGCCGCAACTCGCCCCAGCGGCCGGCTTACGGCCTCTATGCCGAGCAGATCAGCGGCACCGCCTTCACCGCGCCGCGGGCGCAGAATCGGCGCACCTGGTTCTACCGCATCGCGCCCTCGGTCCTCGCCCAGGGCGAGTGGCGCCGCATCGACCTGCCGCTCTGGCTGACCGCGCCGTCGGCGGACGGGACCTTCCCGCATGCCCAGTGCCGCTGGTCGCCGCAGCCGGTGCCCGAAGCGCCCGCCGACTTCCTCGACGGCATGGCGAGCTATGTCTGGAACGGCGACATGGGCGCCGGGGCCGGCCTGGCGGTCCACCTGTACCGCGCCAACGCCTCGATGGAGCGGCGCTATTTCCGCAACGCCGACGCCGAGATGGTGCTGCTGCCGGAGACCGGGAACGTCAGCCTGCGCACCGAATGCGGCGTGCTCGACCTCACCCCCGGCGACTTCGCCGTGATCCCGCGCGGCATCAAGATCGCCGTCGACCTGCCGGACGGGCCGTCCCGCGGCTATCTGTGCGAGAATTACGGCGCGCCCTTCGAACTGCCGGACCTCGGCCCGATCGGCGCCAACGGCCTCGCCAACCCGCGCGATTTCCACTATCCGCGGGCCGCTTACGAGGACATGGCGGGCGCGTTCGAGTTGGTGCAGAAGGCCGGCGGCGCCTTCCATGCCTGCGCGCTCAGCCATTCGCCGCTCGACGTCGTCGCCTGGCACGGCACCCACGCGCCGTACCGGTACGACCTGCGCAATTTCAACGTGCTCGGCTCGATCAGCTTCGACCATCCGGACCCGTCGATCTTCACGGTGCTGACCTCGCGCTCCGACACGCCGGGCGTCGCCAACGCCGACCTCGTCGTCTTCGCGCCGCGCTGGCTGGTCGGCCAGGACACCTTCCGGCCGCCCTGGTACCATCTCAATACGATGAGCGAGTTCATGGGGCTGCTCTACGGCGTCTACGACGCCAAGCCCAAGGGCTTCCTGCCCGGCGGCGCCAGCCTGCACAACTGCATGATCCCGCACGGGCCGTCGCCGGAGAGCTTCGAGGCGGCGAGCGCCCACGACCAGTCGCCCCAGCATATCGACAGCGGCATCAGCTTCATGTTCGAGTGCCGCCATCCCTACCGCGTCACCGATCACGCCATGACCGGCGGCGCCCTCCAGACCGACTACCCGGCCGACTGGCAAAGGCTGAAGCGGCAGTTTACGGGGTAGGGGGAGCGGGAGACGAAGGACGATAGAGGCAACGGCCGGTTCTGCGCATCGCCGCAGGTTTCCTCAGGCGACGACCAGAAAGGCGGCTTCCGGAGCCGAGGCGAAGTCCCGAAGATCGTCCGCACGCTGCTGCAGCACCGTAACGATGTCATCCGTTGTGCAGTTGCCGAGACGCGCCCAAACGATTTTCGGCGGCGGTCCGGCGAGAAAGCTCAACTGCCGGAAGTCCCCGTCCTTGGAGACGATTGTGAATCCGCGTTAGCGGGCGAACGTCCAGATGGCGCGGTCGTCGGCGTCGCTCAACCCCATGTCGATAACATGCGCGGAACCGGGATAAACGTCGGCGAGCAACTGCACGAGTCTCGGCGACAGGTTCCGGGCGAAGAGCAGCTTCACCCGGCGGGCAGGGACATCAGCCTGCGTTCGCGGTCGGCGGCGAAAGCGAGGCAGGCCCGGATATCCTCCTCGGCGAGATACGGGAAATCGTCGAGAATTTCCCGAATGGACATGCCGGAGGCGAGATAATCCAGGACATCGTAAACGGTGATCCGCATTCCACGGATGCAGGGCTGACCGCCGCGCTTGCCGGGTTCGATGGTGATTCGGTCGCTATAGCCGGTCATGACCCGCCTCTCCTGTCGCCGTCCGCCGCGCACGCGCGCGACCGGATCAGCGTATATCGCCGGACCATAACAGACGGGCCCGGCCGGCGCCACGCCGGGAAGTCTGCGGGGCGGCCTTTCGCGGGCAAGGGGGCTTGACTCTCGAATAAGAACATTAAATGAACAATTCTCTGGGCAGGGCGGCGACGCCCGTCCAAACCGCGGCACGCCTCTGGCTGCAGAAGGCCGGGGCAGAAGCGCCGCCGCCCCCTTCACCCCACCGCCCGGTCGAGCACCGCCTTGAGCAGCACCTCGGCGCCAGCGGCGCAGTCTTCCGGGGTGGCGTTCTCGATCTCGTTGTGGCTGATGCCATCTTCGCACGGGATGAAGATCATGCCGGTCGGGGCGATGCGGGCGATGTAGACTGCGTCGTGGCCGGCGCCGGAGACGATGTCGCGCCAGCGGTGGCCGCCCTGCTCGGCGGCGCTGCGCACGGCGGAAACGCAGTCTTCGTCGAAGGGCGTGGCGGGAAACTCCCAGAAGTCCACGATCTCGACGGTGCAGCCGGCGGCCTCGGCGATCTCGGCGAACTCGGCGCGCAGCCGGTCGTTCATCGCGGCGAGGGTGGCGTCGTCCGGGTGGCGCAGGTCGACGGTGAAGAAGACCTTGCCGGGGATCGTGTTGCGCGAGTTCGGGCTGGCGTCGACAAAGCCGACGGTGGCGCAGGCGTAGGGCGGGAAGGCGTGGCCCAGCCGGTTGATCGCGTCGATCATGCGGGCGGCGGCGACCAGCGCGTCCTTGCGCAGCGGCATCGGCGTCGGGCCGGCATGGGCCTCCTGCCCGGTCACGGTGATCTCGTACCAGTGCTGGCCCTGGGCGCCGGTGACGACGCCGATCGTCTTCTCCTCGTTCTCCAGGATCGGGCCCTGCTCGATATGGGCCTCGAAATAGGCGCCGACTGCGCGGCCGCCGACCGCCTCCGGGCCGTCGTAGCCGATGCGCTTCAGCTCGTCGCCGAGCAGGTCGCCGGTCACGTTGTCGGGCCGGGCCAGCACCTCCTCCTCCGGGAACACGCCGGCGAAGGCGCCGGAGCCCATCATGGGTGGCGAGAAGCGGCTGCCCTCCTCGTTGGTCCAGGCGACGACCTCGACCGGCGCGTCGGTCTCGATCTCCAGGTCGTTGAGGGTGCGGACGACCTCCAGCCCGGCGAGCACGCCGTAGGCGCCGTCGAACCTGCCGCCGGTCGGCTGGGAATCGAGATGGCTGCCGGTCATCACCGGCGGGCGCGTGTCGTCCTTGCCCGGCCGGCGGGCGAAGATGTTGCCGACCCGGTCGACGCGCACCGTGCAGCCGGCGGCCTCGCACCAGCGGATGAACAGGTCGCGGCCGTCGCGGTCGAGGTCGGTGAGCGCGAGCCGGCACACGCCGCCCTTCTCGGTCGCGCCGATCTGCGCCAGCTCCATCAGCGAGTCCCACAGCCGGTCGCCGTTGATCGTCAGGTTCCGCATGGCCGAATTCCCCGCAATGCCGTTGCGCTCCGCCGTTGCAATAGCGCCCGCGCCCGCCCGCCCGCAACCGGCATCTTGCGCCCGTCTTGCCATCCGCCGCGCGGGGCGGATAGTAACGGGCGCCATGAACCTCGCCGCCTTCCTCCACCGCACCGCCCTGCTGAACCCGGACGCGACGGCGCTGGGCCTGGGCCATGCGCGGGTTGCGACCTACCGCGAGCTCGCCCGGCAGGCCGCCGTTCTGGCCGGGCAGTTGGCCGGGCGACTCGGGCTGCGGAAGGGCGACAGGGCGGCGATCGTCATGGCGAACGTGCCCGACTACATGGTCGTCAAATACGCCTGCTGGCATGCCGGGATCTGCGCCGTGCCGGTCAACGCCAAGCTGCACCGCAAGGAATTCGCCTTCATCCTGGAGAATTGCGGCGCCCGGGTCTGCTTCACCGACCCGGAGAAGGAAGCCGCGATCGCCGGGCTGGACGGGGAGATTGGGACCCTGGAGCGGATCGTCCCGACCGGCGGCGGGGACTGGGCCGCGCTGACGGACGGGGAACCCGCCCCGATGGCCGAAGTCGATCCGGACGATCCGGCCTGGCTGTTCTACACCTCGGGCACCACCGGGCGGCCCAAGGGCGCGATCCTCAGCCACCGCAACCTGGTCAGCCAGACCATGAACTATTTCGCCGATGTCGGCGATATCGCGCCCGGCGACTGCATCGTCCATTGCGCGCCGGCGTCCCACGGCTCGGGCTGCTACGGCATCCCCCATGTCGCCCGCGGCGCGGCGCAGGTCTTTCCCGAGTCCGGCGGCTTCGACCCGGCGGAAATGCTCGACCTGCTGCACAGCTGGCCGGGCGCCACCTTCTTCTTCGCGCCGACGATGGTGGTCCGCCTGCTCAACCATCCGGGCCTGGCGGAGGCGGATACGTCCAACCTCAAGCTGATCGTCTATGGCGGCGGGCCGATGTATGTCGAGGACCTGCTGCGCGGCATCGAAATCCTCGGCCCGAAATTCGTCCAGATCTACGGCCAGGGAGAAGCGCCGATGACGATCACCGGCCTGACCCGGGCGATGCACGAGGACAGCGGCCATCCGCGCTACCGGGAACGGCTCGGTTCGACCGGCGTGGCGCGCACCGATGTCGAGGTCCGGGTCGTCGACGCCGACGACAACCCCCTGCCGGCGGGCGAGATCGGCGAGGTCGTGTGTCGCGGCGACGTCATCATGCGCGGCTACTGGAACAATCCGGAGGCGACGGCCGCGACGCTGAAGGGCGGCTGGCTGCACACCGGCGACATGGGCGCGTTCGACGACGACGGCTTCCTGACCCTCAAGGACCGCTCGAAGGACATGATCATCTCCGGCGGCACCAACATCTATCCGCGCGAAATCGAGGAGGTGCTGCTGAAGCATCCCGGCGTGCGCGAGGCCTCGGTGGTCGGCCGGCCGCACGAGGACTGGGGCGAGGAGGTCGTCGCCTTTGTCGTGCCGGGGTCAATGGACGGAGACGACGGCCCGACGCCCGAGGCGCTCGACCGGCTGTGCCTCGACAATATCGCCCGCTTCAAGCGCCCGAAGGACTACCGCTTCGTCGACGGCCTGCCGAAGAACAACTACGGCAAGGTGCTGAAGACCGAACTGCGCGCAATGCTGGAAGCAGAGGCCCGCTGAATGCGGCGCCGAACGCGCGGCGGCTAGATATCGATCTCGACGAAACGCATGGCCTGGCGGGCCGTGCGGCGCACCATCTTGCGGCGCAGCGGCGATTGCAGCAGGCGGTTGAGCGCCGCGAGCGCCAGTTCGCCGGACCGGCCGCATTCCCCCGAGGCCAGCAGGCTGCGCACCGACAACGCCGTCTTCAGCAGGTGGACGGAGACGATGTAGCGGTCCTGGCCGTGGTCGAACAGCGTCCGCTCGACTCCGGCGAAGAAGGCGTCCGGGTCGGCAACCGTCCACTCGTCCGGGTCCACATTGTCGTCCTGGTGGCCGATGTTGCGGCCGGAAAAGCAGGCCATCTGCAACAGCCCGGCCGGCCACAGGTCCGGATATTTCGAGCAGAGGCAAAGCACGGCATCGGCGAAGGTGAGCGCGTGGGTCAGGTCGAGCCAGCCGAAGTCGCCGCCATAGGGTTTGTCCAGATCGCCCAGGTGCCGGAGGTCGAAGCGCACCATGTTGAGCGCGTTGGCCCCGAGCAGGCTGCCGAACAGCTCGAGCGGCGGCGCGGCGCCGTGTTCGGCAGTGAGGGCGAGCGCCTTGTTGGCGGTCAGCCCGGTATAGTCCGCCGCAGCGGGCGCCGTCCCGTTCGCCTTCGATCCGAAGCTCTCCAGGGCGTCGGCATAGCCGCGGAACTCGGGGATCAGGTCCTCGCGGAAGGCCGTCACCAACCCGCGCACCAGCGACAGCAGGACCGGCTCCGCAACCTCCCCGCCCAGCCGGCGGATCAGCACGCCGGCCTTGGTCACATAGATCGCGGCATGGCCGAAATCGGCGTAGTGGGCGAGCGCGGCGCGGGCCAGGCCGCGTTCCGTGACACCCCAGGCGTCGCCGGTCGCCAGCGCGCCGCGGGTCAGGCGGATGGCGCGGGCCTCGTCCTCGTCCTCGACGGCCCGGACGAAGGCGTCCTCGTCCCAGTCGTCGGCGCCGTCAGCATAGGGGTAGCGCGGCTCGCGCAATGTGTCCTCGGCCATGTGGCCGACCGCCTCCAGCAGGCAGATGAGCCGGTTTTCCGGTTCGCCCTCGTGGCCGTCGTAGAGCGCAAGCCAGTCCGCCGCGCCGGCATAGGCGTGGGTCCAGCCGAATTCCAGCCGGTCGTGGGACCAGCGGATCGCTTCCCCGACGGCGACCGCCGGATCGACGCCGAGCCGCCCGATCCGGGCGATCTCCCGGGCGAGCCGGTCGTAGCCGTGGCGGTCGAAGCCCTGTTTCAGATCCTTGAGAGACTTCGCCAGCCGCTCCTCGACCGGCGGATCGACGATCTCGATCCAGACGTCCGCACCCCGGATCTCGACCGGATAGATGCGCAGCCTATCGCCTTCGCGCTGGTTCTCGCCGGTTTCCAGGTCGAACTTCCAGTTGTGCCAGTTGCAGGTCAGCAGGCAGTTGCCGTCGAGCGTGCCCTCGCGCAGCGGATAGCCCTCGTGCGGGCAGCGGTTGTTGCAGGCCCGGATTCCCTTCGCGGTATCGAAGAGCGCGATCTGGCGACCGTCGAGGCGGAAGACCGTGCGGCCCTTCCGGCGCAGTTCGTCGACGCTGACAGCCTTGATCCAGCCCTGATTCATCGTTGCGCCTCGCCTGTCGTCCGCCGGGCGGTCAGACTCAATCTAGGCCATTCCGCATTTTCGGACAGGCTGGTTCACAGTCCCAGATAGGCCCGCTGGACCCCGGCGTTGCCGAGCAGGTCGCGGCCGGAACCGGACAGCGCGACCGCGCCGTTTTCGAGCACATAGGCCCGTTCGGCGAGTTCGAGCGAGAGGCCGACATTCTGTTCTGAGAGCAGGATGGTCATGCCGCCGCCGGCGAGTGCGCCGATGGCGTCGAAGATCAGGTCGACCATCACCGGCGCCAGCCCCAGACTCGGCTCGTCGAGCAGCAGCAACCGCGGGCGGGACATCAGGCCGCGGCCCAGCGCCAGCATCTGCTGTTCGCCGCCCGAGAGCGTGCCCGCGGCCTGACGGCGGCGCTCGGCCAGCCGGGGGAATTGGGCATAGACCCCTTCCAGTTCTTCCGCCGCATGGGGCCGCGCCTGCCGGTTGATCGCGCCGAGCCGGAGATTCTCCTCCACCGTCATGTCGGGAAAGACCAGCCGGCCTTCGGGCACCAGGACGAGGCCGGCGGCGACCCGCTGCGCCGCGCTCCAGCCTTCGACCGCGTCGCCCTTGTAGCGGATCGAGCCCGCAGACGGCGCGAGCAGGCCCGCCAGCATGGCCATGGTCGTCGTCTTGCCGGCGCCGTTGCCGCCGACCAGCGCGGTGATCCGCCCGGCCGGCACCGCGAAATCGATGCCGTGCAGCACCCGGAGCGGGCCGTAGCCGCCTGCCAGGCCCCCGACTTCGAGCAGCGCGCCGCCGCTCAATGCCGCCGCCCCAGATAGGCGGACCGGACCGCCGGATCGTCGGCGACCTGCGCCGGCGGCCCTGAGGCGATCAGTTCGCCGTGGTCCAGCACGACGACGTGGTCCGACAGCGCCATCAGGGCGCCCATGACATGCTCGATAATCATCACGGTAACGCCCATGTCGTCCAGGATACGACGGACCATGGCGATCGTGTCCTGCACTTCGGCCGGCGTGAGCCCGGCCATCACTTCGTCCAGCATCAGAAGTTGCGGGCCGGTCGCCAGCGCGCGCGCCACCTCCAGCCGCTTCTGCTGCGCCAGGGTCAGGGCGCCGGCCGGCCGGCCCGCCGCGCCGTCGAGTCCGGTCAGGCCGAGGATGGCGGCGGCGTCCGCCGGCGCGGCGGCGGGACGATCGCGCGCGCCGAAGCGCAGGGCGGTTTCGACATTCTCCTGCACCGACAGGCCGCGGAACGGCCTGACGATCTGGAAGGTGCGCGCCACGCCGGCGGCGGCGACCCGGTGCGGCGGCAGGCCGGTGAGCCGCAGATCGCGGAGCCGCACCGCGCCGCCGCTCGGCGCCAGGTTGCCCGCAATGATCGCGAACAGGGTGGTCTTGCCCGCGCCGTTGGCGCCCATGATGCCGAAGATGCTGCGTTCCGGCACCGTGAAGGAAACGTCCTGCAACGCCCGGACGCCGCCGAAGGACTTGCCGATGCGCTCGACGCTCAGCATGGCGCTAGCCGCCCGCCGCTACAGCGTCCGGCGCCCGGCGGCGTTCGAACAGGCCGGCGACGCCGTTGGGCGCGAACAGGACGAAACCGACCAGCAAGGTGCCGAGGACGATCATGTAGACCTGCGGAAAGTTCGACCACAGCAGTTCCGAGAGCGCGACCAGGAACAGGGCGCCGAAGACCGGCCCGCGCGCATCCGCGCTGCCGCCGACGATCGCCATGGTGACGATGGTGAAGGAGATGACCGGATCGAACGCCTGCGCCGGCTCGAAATAGCCGGTGCGCAGCACGAACAGGGCGCCGACGAAGCCCGGCAGCAGGGCCGAGAGCGCGAAGGCGAACAGCTTGAAGCGCACCGTGGGAACGCCGATCGTGCCCGCGGCCAGTTCGTCCTCGCGGATCGCCACCAGACCGGCGCCGAGGCGCCGGCGGCGGATCGCGACCACCGCCAGGGTTCCGGCCAGCGCAAGCGCCGCCATCGCCCAGTAGAGGGTCTCCAGGGGCGGCCCGCCGAGGATCAGGCGGCCGAACCTGCCGAGCGCGTTCTCGATATTGATGACGACATATTTGGCGAACTCGGCGAGGCCGAAAGTCAGGATCACGAAATAGGGCCCGCGCACCCGCAGCACCGGCAGGCCGACCAGCAGGGCGAACAGGCCGGCCGCCAGCGCGCCGAGCAAGGCGCCGGCCCAGACCGGCACCGCGCCCCAGGTCAACACCAGGACATAGCCGCCGATGCCGGCGAACACGACATGGCCGAGGGAAATGTAACCGGCCAGGCCCGAAACGATGGTCCAACTCTGCGCCAGGGCGATCCAGCCGAACAGGGCGAAGCCGACGCCCAGATAGTAGTCGCTGCCGAGCAGCGGCAGAACCGCGGCGATCGCCGCGACCAGCAGCAGCGGCACGGCCTCGCTCGGCGCAAGCAGCCTCATGTCAGGCGCCGCCGCTGCAGCAGCCCTTCCGGCCGCAGCACCAAGACCAGGATGAAGACGCCGTAGATCAGCACCGAACGCAGGTTCGCCGAGGTCAGCGCGACGCCGTAGGTCTCGATCAGGCCGAGCACCATGCCGGCCGCGATGCCGCCGGCCAGATTGCCCAGCCCGCCCAGGACGATCACGACGAAGGCGACGATGGTGAACGGGAAGCCCATGAAGGGCGAAATCTGCTCGGTCACGCCGATCAGGGTGCCTGCGAGTCCGGCGAGCGCGAAGCCGAGCACGAAGGCGAACGCCTGCACCCGGTCGACATCGATACCGACGATCCGGCTTGCGGTGCGGTGCTGGATCAGGGCACGGATCGACAGGCCGAGGGCGCTGAAGCGCAGGAACAGGACGATGGCGGCGGACAGGCCGAGGCAGACCGCCAGGGCGACGAGGCGGCTCTGGGTGATGCTGACCTCGCCGATGCGGACCAGGGTGTCGAGGGCCTGGTAGGTCCGCGGGCTGGCGGTAAAGGCGAGCGCCGTGAGGTTCTGGATGACGATGGAGATGCCGAAGAAGATCAGAAGCGAATTGGCCTCGATCCGCTCGATCGGCTGGCTGCCGGCGAGCTGGCGCCGGAACAGGCCGACATAGAGCGCCGCGCCGGCGAGGCCGGCAAGCGCCCCGGCGGCGAGCATCGCCAGCACCGGCGAGACCGCCGCCAGCGTAAACAGCCAGTAGCCGGTGTAGGCGCCGATCATGACCAGGTCGCCATGGGCGATGTTCAGCAGCCGCATGGTGCCGTAGATCAGGTTCAGGCCGAGCGCCACCAGCCCGTAGATCGAGCCGATTATCAGGGCCGCCACCAGGAGCTGCCCCGACAGGAGAATCTCCACGTTCCGCTATCCGGTCCGGTTCGCAGAAAGAGGGAGCGGCACGAAGGCCGCTCCGTCACAACGCAGTCTGAAGCGAAACCGCCTTATTTCCAACCGGTCTTCGGCGCGAGCGGCGCAGTCTGGCGGTCTTTCGGCCAGACGACGTGCAACTCGCCCTTCTGGATCTGCAGGAAGCCGGTCGGCGTCACGGCGTTCTGCACGCCGTCGAACCGGACCTTGCCGATGATGGTGTCGAAGGTGCCGGTCGAGATCGCCTGGCGCAGCTTGTCCTTGTCGAGGCCGGCCTTCGCAACCGCCTGCTCGAGAATTTCGACCGAGACCCAGGCCTCGACCGAATCGAGATAGTCCGGCTCCTGTTTGAATTTCTTCTTGTAGGCGGCGTAGAACGCCTTCGACCGGGCGTTGTCGCCGTGCGGCGACCAGTGGCCGAGGGTGACGATGCCGTCGGCCGCGCCCTTGAACATGCCGCGGAAGAAGCCGATGGCCGGCCCGACCAGCAGATACTGGAACTTCGCGGCGATGCCGACTTCGCGCGCCTTGTTGATGTAGAGGATGGAGTCGCCCGGATAGGCCAGCCCGATCACGCCGTCCGGATTGGCCGCCTTCACCTTCACGAGGATGGCCGTCATGTCCTTGATGTTGGGCGGATAATCGGCATCGACGAGAACCTTTATCCCGGCGGCCTTCAGGGCCGGCATGAGGAATTTCTTGTTTTCCTGGCCGAAGGGAAGCTGGTTGGTCAGGACCGCCACGGACTTGACGCCGGCGGATTTGAGCAGCCCGACCATCGCGGTCGCCAGCTTGTCGGCCACCGCCGCGGTCGTGAACCAGATGTTGCCCGGCTTCATGTTGCGCAACTGGACCGAGGAGGCCGTGCTGCCGATCATCGGGAACTTGTGCCGTTCGAGCACCGACGCGATGGCGAAGTGGTGCGGCGTGCCCCAGGGCGAGAGCAGCAGGTCCACCTTGTCCTGGGTGATCAGCTTCTCGTAGATCTTCACCGCGTTGCCGGGGTTCGACTGGTCGTCGTACTGGATCAGCGTGACCTTGCGCCTTTCCTTGCCGCCGATGTCCAGGCCGCCGCGGGCGTTCACCTGCTCCGCCCAAAGGTTGTAGGCGTTGATCTGCGACGGCGCGGCCGGCGCGAACAGGCCGGTCTTGGCGATCGAATAGCCGATCCTGACCTCGGTGGCCGCCGCCGGCGCCGCCCAGGCCGCAGCCGCAAGAGCCGAAACCGCCAAAGCTCCAACGAATTTCCTCATATGCGCAATCCTCCCGTTTCTGGTCCGGCCGCCGGGGGATAGGCGGCCGGAGAGCGCTCCGTTCGCACTTCACCGGGTTCTGCGCCCGCGGTCAATACCGAACAGCGTTCTTTTATTGAATTCACCCGGCGCCGGCAGCCGTGATACACCGGCCGGGCGCCGGGAAACGGACCGGGAAACGGACCGGGAAACGGGCCGGGAAACGGGCCGGGAAACGGGCCGGGGGGAGAAAGCCGTGGAAATCGGGGTTGCCGTTATCGGGCTGGGCTGGTGGGGCCGCGAACTGGCGCGCGCGGCCAGCCATGTCCCCGGCCTCGATCTTGTCGCCGGCGTCTCGCCCGACGCCGGGGAGCGCACGTCCTTCGCGCAGGACTTCGGCTGCGCCGCCGGTCCGGATTTTGCCGACGCGCTGGCCGATCCTGCGGTCGACGCCGTGCTGATCGCCACGCCGCATTCGCTGCACGCCGAACAGGTCGTCGCCGCGGCCCGGGCCGGCAGGCATGTCTTCGTCGAGAAGCCGTTCACGCTTACCGCGGCGAGCGGCCGGCCGGCGGCCGCGGCCTGCCGCGACGCCGGCGTCGTGCTCGCCGTCGGGCACAACCGGCGGTTGAGCGGCGCGGCGACCCGGCTGCGCGGCCTGCTTGAGGAAGGGGCTTTCGGAACGATCCTCCATCTCGAGGGCCATTTCTCCAGCCCGAGCGCTCTCGCCTACCGGCCGGACATGTGGCGGGCGCAGCGCGCGGAAGCGCCCGGCGGCGGGATGGCCTCCATGGGGCTGCACATCGTCGATACGATGCAGTGGCTGTTCGGCCCGGTTGCCCGGGTCAGTTGCCTGGCGCGCCGGGCCGCCGCGCCGGTGGATATCGACGATGCCACGACCGCGCTGCTCGAATTCGACTCGGGCCTGACCGCCACTCTTACCAGCCTGTTCGCGACCTCGCTCGACGCCTGGTTGCGGGTCTGCACCACGAACGGGATCTGCACCGCAAGCGACGACTTCGCGCGCCTGACCCACCTTCGCATGGATGGGACGATCGAAGCGCTGCCCGTCGAACCGGTCGATACGGTGGCCGAACAGCTCGCCCGTTTCGCGGCGGCGATTCGCGGCGAAGGCAATGTCGCCGTGACGCCGGAGGAGGCAATTTCCAACGTCGCCGTCATGGAAGCGCTGGCCGCCTCGGCCGCCGCGGATGGTATGTGGCGCGAAGTTCGGCATTCGTGAATATCAACAAGAATCAGATAATTCCTTCCCCCTCTTCAGGGGATTCCTCGGCGAAAGGGTGCGCCGGACGGGCTGGAGGCCGGAAAACGGCCGGATTTTGAATAAATGTTCAAAATCAATGTCCCTAAGTCTTTGAAATTGCTCTGTTTTTGGTATTAGACAGACCGTTCTAAATAATATGTTTTTTTGCACCCGGCAGCCCTAACCCTTTGGAATCGTTGAAAAGACGTCTTTCGGAAATGCGCAAAATCAATCTCGATAGGAAATTTTCCAGCCTCCCGGCCGAACGGGAGCGCTTCTCGACACCGGCGGCGGCACCGCCGGGCAGGATCGGGGCGCGATGGCCCGGCGGAATCGGAGGGTCGAACCGGACGGGGTCCGGCTGTCAGGCCCGTTGGCGCATGGGGCGGCGCATCGGATGGCGGATCGGATGGCCGATCAGCGGCGGGCCGGAAAGCGGGACGGGCGGAACGGTCCTGCACGGTCCTCCGCCGGTTTCTTCGTTTGCTTCGTTTCAGGAGGGGCGTCGGCCGGCCGCGGCAGGCGCACTTCAGGCGTTGACAGGGCCGATATAGGGCGCGGGATCGACCGTGTCAAGGAATATTATCGAAGAAAGGGAAATAATTTTGGAAACAGGCCCGGCTCACGGCTTTTCGCAGGGGAATACTCTATCTGAGGGGGAGGCCCTGAGCGCAGCGAAGGGGATGGGGGTGCCGTCAAGCCTTCAGGTCTGGAGTCCGGTGGCGCTGCGGGTCTGGCGAAATACACCCCCACCTGACCTCCCCCTCTGAAGAGGGGGAGGAATCGGGGGATTCTTCGCCACCTTCAAACGCCGGTCTCGATAGTCCCGGCTCTACCCCTGCTCCCTCATCCAGGCCGCGGCGCGCGGGGCCCACGGACCGTCCGGGTTGCCGGTTTCGAGGCTGGCCTCCAGATGGTCGCAGCCGTCGAGGATCATGGTCTCGACGCTGCCGCCGGCCGCTTCGAGGGCATCGGCCATCGCCTGCCCCTGGGTGCGCAAATGCGGGAAGTCCGCGCTGCCCCAGGCCAGCAGGAAAGGCGGCGTGCGGGCGATATTGGCGACCGGGCTCGCCGGTGTCTCGGCGCCCGAATCCTCAGGGCCGAGAAAGCGCGGACGCACCGACATGCCGTTGCCGGGCCGGAAATCGAACACGCCGGAGACCGGCAGACAGCCGCGCACGGCATCCGGCGGCAGGCCGCGCGCCGCCTGCCATCCGTCCGTCACCGCCATCAGCGCACTGTAGTGGCCGCCCGCCGAATGACCGCCGACGAACATCCGGCCGGGATCGCCGCCGACACCGCCGATCCGGCCGCGCAGCGCTGCAAAGCCGTCGAGCACGTCGTGGAAGCCGTCGGGGAACAGGGTGCCGGGGGCGAGGCGGTAGCCGATCGAGGCGAAGGTCACGCCGCGCGCGTTGAGCGCCGGCGCCATGAAGGCCATCCATTCCTTGTAGCCGTTGGTCCAGCCGCCGCCGTGGATGAAGGCGAGCACGTCGCCGGCCGGGTCGGCGGCCTGCGCCACCAGCACGCTCTGGTAGGGGTTTGCGCCGTAGCGGAATTCTTCGTAATCGACGCCCCCGGCACGGCGCAGCACCTCTTCGTGATAGGGCCGGGCGAAATCGGAGAGCGGTTCCTGCGGGGGATAGTCCTCAATCCTCATCGCCGTCCTCCAGCATGCCGTCGAGCACCCGCTCCGGCGTCAGGGGCAGCCGGCGCAGCCGCGTCCCGATCGCCGACGCCACCGCATTGGCGATCGCCGCCGGCACCGGCACCAGCCCGATCTCGCCGATCCCCTTGGCGCCGAACGGCCCGCCCGGTTCCGCGGCCTCGACGATGATCGAATGGATATCGAACGGCGCGTCGAGGGAGGTCGGCGCCTTGTAGTCCATCATCGACGGGTTCGCGAGGCGCGGCCCGTCGAACACCATCTCCTCGGTCAGCGCAAAGCCCATGCCCTGGACGAAGCCGCCCTCGATCTGCCCCTCGACCGAGCCGGGATTGATCGCCTTGCCGACATCCATCGCCGACCAGACTTCCACGACGTCCGCCTTGCCGGTCGTCTCGTCGATTTCGACCGCCGCGATCATACAGCCGAAGCTGTAGACCCCAATCTGCGGAAACGGCAGGCCGCGGGCGAGGGCCCGTTTCGGATCGACGCTCGGCTGGTTGTAGACCCAGGTATCGGTGCCGACGATGGGACCGCCGGCGGCCCAGTGCGCCCGGCCGGAGACTTCGAAGAAGCTCAGTTCCTTGTCCGGCACGCCCTTGATGCCGACCCGGCCGCCGTCGCGCAGCTCCAGGTCCTCGACGGCGCATTCGAAAATCTCCGACGCGTGGCGCTTGATCTGCTCCGCCACCTTGCCCGCCGCAGCGACCACGGAGCGCCCGGTCGTGTAGGTGACCCGGCTCGCCGTCGTGCCCCAGTTGTAGGGCGAACCGTCGGTATCCGGGCTGGCGATCGCCACCCGGTCTGCCGGAACCTTCAGCGCCGAGGCGCACATCTGGGTCAGCACCGTGTCGGAGCCCTGGCCGATATCGACCGCGCCGGTGTTGAGCACGACCGAGCCGTCCTCGAGCAGCCGCACGATGGCGCCGGTCGCCAGCAGGCCGCTGATATGGGCACAGGCCGCGACGCCCAGAGCGCGTCGTTTGCCCGGCGGCGCCGGCAGCGCCCGGCCCCGCGCCCAGCCTGCCGCCGCCTTCGCCTTCTCGATGCACTCCGCCAGCCCGTTCGAGGCGACTTCGCCGCCGCCGAACCAGCGGTCGCCTGGCTGCATCCTGTTCTTCATGCGCAGGTCGAGCGGGTCCATGCCGAGCCGGCCGGCGATCTCGTCGATCTGGCTCTCGGTGGCGAAGGTGACCTGGGGATTGCCGAAGCCGCGGAACGCGCCGAAGCGCATGCGGTTGGTGTAGACCAGCTTGCCGGAGGCGCGGCAGTGCGGGATGCGGTAGGGCCCGCGGCTCATCAGCAGGCTGTAGCCGAGCACGCCGGGACTGTCGTCGCCATAGGCGCCGCAATCCAGCACGGCGCTCAGTTCGCGCGCCACCAGCGTGCCGTCCTTCTTCGCGCCGGTCTTGCAGCGAATCTTGAACGGGTGGCGCGCGCGCACCGTCTCGAAATCCTCGGTCCGGTTGAGGATCAGCTTCACCGGACGGCCGGTCTTCAGCGCCAGCTGCACGACGAGCGGCTGGACGTGCGGCTCCATCTTGTTGCCGAAGCCGGCGCCGACCTTGGGTGTCAGGCAGCGCAGTTTCGACATCGGCAGTTGCAGCGCTTCGCAGACATTGGCCTGGACCCGGAACACCGACTGGTTGGCGGACCACAGGGTCACGCGGCCCTCGGCATCGACTTCCGCCAGCGCGCCGACCGGCTCGATGGAGAGATGGGCCTGGGCCGGCGTCTCGAAGTCGCCCTCCACGATCACGTCGCAGTCCGCCCAGGCGGCGTCGACATCGCCTTCCGACAGCTCGGTTTCCGAGGCGACATTGCCGCCGCAGATGGCCGGGAAGACCTTGAAATAGTCCGCCAGCCCCTCGTGGATCAGCGGCGCATCCGGCGCCACGGCTTCCTCCGGCGTGGCGGCGACCGGCAGGTCCTCGTAGTCGACCCGGATCAGCGCCGCCGCCCGGCGCGCCGTCTCCTCGTCCTCCGCGGCGACGACGGCGACCGGCTCGCCCGGATAGCGCACCTTGCCCTTGGCGATGGCGGGCTCGTCCTTGATGAAGGCGCCCATGCGGCCGTCCGGGAAATCGTCGCCGGTCAGCACGCAGGCGACGCCCGGAACCGCCTGAGCTTCGGCGGTGTCGTATCCGCGGATGCGGGCATGGGCATGCGGGCTGGCGTGGATCGCAGCGTGCAGCATGCCGGGCCGGACCATGTCAGCGATATACTGCGCCCGGCCCGTCACCTTCTCCCGGGCATCGAGCCGGGGCAGGCTGGCGCCGACGCCGGTTGCGGACGTATCGAGCGGGGTCACGGCCGTGCCTCCGAAGCGCTCACGACGGCTTCGACGATCTTCTTGTATCCGGAACAGCGGCACAGGTTGCCGGACAGGCCCGCCCGCACCTCGTCGACGGTCAGCGGCGCGTTGCGGCGCAACAGGGCATGGGCCGAGATCAGGATGCCGGGCGTGCAGAAGCCGCATTGTACGGCGTTGCCTTCCGCCAGGGCCTGCTGGACCGGCGCCAGCGCGCCCGCCGGCGCCCCCGCCGGAACCAGCCCTTCGACGGTCACGATGTCCCGGTCCGCGCAGTTGAGCGCCAGCGACAGGCAGCTGCGCACCGGCTCGCCGTCGATCGTCACGGTGCAGGCGCCGCACACGCCCTGGTTGCAGCCGCGCTTCGCGCCGGTGAGGCCGAACTCGTCGCGCAGGACGGTCAGCAGCGTCGTCCACGGCGCCACCGCCGCGACCGGCCGTTCGGCGCCGTTGACCCGGAGCGTGACGGGTTCGCCGGTCATGGCGTCTCCGAAATTCTTTGCTGCGCCTCGACAAGGGCCTGCCGGACCATCCGCGGCGCGACCCGGCGGCGGTAATCGGCGCTGGCGCGCACATCGTCGACCGGGTCGAACGCTTCGGCCAGCGCATCGGTCAGCCGGCGGATTTCGGTATCGCCCAGGCCGCCGCCGATCAGGTCTGCCTCGACATCGCGCCGCCGCACCGGCGCCGGGCCGCACGCGCCGACGGCAACCGCCAGATGGATGCAGGCCCTGCCGTCCATGCCGAGCACCAGCGCGACCGAAGCGATGGCGAAATCGCCGGCGACCCGCGCCAGTTTCGTGTAGCTGCCGACCGTTCGCGCCGGCGCCGGCGGCAGGACGACGGACTCGATCAGTTCGCCCGGTTCGAGCGCGGTTTCGTACCAGTCGAGAAAGAAATCGCCGGCCGGGACGGTGCGGCGGCCCTCGGCGCCGATCAGCGAGAACCGCGCATCGGCAGCGAGCAGCGCCGGCGGATAATCGGCCGCCGGATCGGCGAAGGCGCAGGAGCCGCCGATGGTGCCCATGTTGCGGACCGGCGGGTTGGCGATTTGCGCCGCGGCCTCGCTCAGCACAAGCTGGCCGTCGCGCAGGTCGGTTTCCTCCGCCGTCTCGCGATGGCGGCGCATGGCGCCGACGACGACCGTTCCGTCGGGTTGCCGGGCCGCCTCGCGCAGCGCGGCCACGTCGCGCAGGGAGACCAGCCGGTGCGGCGCGACCAGGTCCGCGTTCATCATCGCCACCAGGGTCGCGCCGCCGGCGAGGCAGGCCGCGCCGTCCGCCTGCAGGGCGGCGACCGTGGCTTCAATACTGTCAGGCCTGACGAATTCCATGGCCGCTTATCCGCCGGATGCCGCTTCGTTGACGCGGGCTTCGAGATTGCCGGCGAATTCCGAGGCCAGCGACTGCGCCTTCTTCTTCATCACCCCGAAACCGAATTTGGCAAGCCGGCCAGTAACCGTCATGTCCGCTTCATAGGATACCCGCGTTCCGCCGTCATCCGCCGGCGCCAGGGTCAGGATGTTGTCCGAGCGCAGGTTGCTCGCACGGCCGCCTTCCTCGCCCCGAGTCACGGTGACGACCCTGACGGGCGGCTCCTCCTCGACCACCTCGACCTCGGCGGCGAATTCGGCCGCGATCGGCCCCAGCTTGACGCCGATCCGGGCGCGGTAGAGCGTCGGCGACACGGCCTCGATCTCTTCGCAGCCGGGCAGGCAGGCGCCGACGACCTGCGGATCGCGGATCGCCCGCCAGGTCCGTTCCACGGGCGCTGCGACGACGAAACTGTCGGCGATTTTCATGGCCGCGAAGCGGAAGCGCCGCGCCGGCTAGCGCATTTCCCGCGATACGATCATCGCCGGATCGACGATCCGGCCCTTCTCGATGATCACCTTGTTGTCGAGCATCATCGTGCAGTCGCGCATCGGCACGTCGTAGTGGCCGCGGGTGTTGCGCTTGCCGCCGCCCTGGGTGTTCGGCCCGGTCGAGAACAGGAAGTTGCCCGGGAAGGTGCGCGCCGCGGCCCGGCTGCGCTCCGGCTCGTCGCCGTTCAGCGCGATGCCGTACCACAGCGCCTGCGGATTCAGGCCCCAACCGAGATGCGAGATCGCATAGGGATCCATGTCGTTTTCGTCTTCCCGGTTGTCGTCCAGCCAGTCCTGCATCAGCCTGGCGTCCAGCCCGCCCTCGACCTTGCGGATATAGCCGTTCTCGACGGTGAGGCGGACCTCGTCCTGGATATAGCGGCAGTAGGGCAGGATCACGATGTCGCCCGGCGCGAGCACGACGGTGCCGTTGGCCGAACCCTCGTTGGGGAAGGTGTGGATATGGCCGCCGCCCCAATGGTCGAACCGGCCCGGCTCGTCGGCAAAGCCGTACTGCGTCATCACCGGGTATTCGCCGCAGTCCCAAGTGAGGTCCGTGCCGGCGTCGCTGATCACCCGGGCCGTCTTCGTCTTGCTGTAGAGCGCGTCGCCGTAGAGGCAGGCCTCCTTCAGGCCCTTCGGCGCCATGAGCTGTTCGAGATCGTCGGGCGCATCGATGATCATCTGCACCCGTGTGCCGCCCTCGGTCACGTCCTTCAGCCATCGGGTGAACAGCGGGACGTGGAAGATGACGATCATGTCGGCCGCCTTGGCCGCCTCCAGCGTGCCCTTGCACCGGCCGATGGTCCCGACGCCGACCCGCGTCCAGGACGGGATGCTGTTGACGCACATTTCGTAGATGTCGGCGCCCAGCTCGTCGGCCGCGGCGAAGGCGGCCTCGATATATTCGCGCCGGGTCGACAGGTCCGAGACACAGGCGATGGTCTCGCCTTCCTTGACCCGGCACAACTCGAACTGGCGCTTGTACAGCATGGCCAGCTTGGCCGGATTGACCTCCTGCGCGCGCTGATTGAAATGCACCATGCTCCGTCTCCCTCCGTCGCCGGTCTTCGCCCGCCCCACCACTTGCCCGCAGACCGGGGGGCGTTGCATAAAAGAACGCTGTTCGTTTATAGCCCCAAGGTGCGGTTTTTCCGGCAGGCAAGTCAAGATCGATTCGGCCATGGCGCAAACGAAGAAGGAAGATGTCCGCACCGGCATTGTCGACAGCGCCCGCCGGGAATTCGAGGAGCGGGGCTACGCCGCGACGACGATCCGCGGCATCGCCAAGCGGGCCGGCATCTCGCCGTCGAACGTCTATGTCTATTTCGATTCCAAGCTGGATATCCTGTTCGCCATCTACGGCCCCTGGCTGCGCGACCAGATCAAGGCGCTCGAAGCCGAGGCGGCGGAAATCGCCGATCCGCGGCAACGGCTGCGGATCATCGTCGCCACGCTCTGGAAGACGTTTCCTGCCGCCGACGGCGCCTTCGGCAACACCTTCGTCGAGGGACTGGCGGTCTCCGGCCGCGAAGGCCGCTATTCGCGCGACCTGCTGCTCTGGGCCGAGCACCGCATTACGGACCTGATCCTGTCCTGCCTGCCGGACGACCGGGCCCGGCAACTGCAGGATACGGCGCTCGCCCATATCCTGTTCATGGCGTTCGACGGCTTCGCGGTGAACTATGTTCTGGTCGGCCCGTCGCGCCGGCTCGAACGCTGCCTGGACCTGATGGTCGACCTGATTATGGGGGAGTAGACCAGCCGCGCGGCCTGACAGCGATGCCGCACCGGAGGCCCGTTACGGGTGCCTCAACCGCGCAGAGAATGCCGGTCTAGTTCAGCGGACCGACGCCCGCCATGCCGCCGAGGTCCGCGGTGACGGCCGCGCGCCCGCACGAAGCGATGAAGGCCACGAGTTCGGCCGGTTCGAGGCCGATGCTCTCGGTGTTGACCAGCGGGTGAAAATTCAGCTGGTCGGCATCCATCAGACCGGCTTCGATCGCGACGGTCACCAGGCCTCGATCGTCGTTCAGCACGGCGAGCGGCGTCAGCGCGCCGGGCATGACGCCGAGCACGCGTTCCACCAGATCGGCCGGTGCGAACCCCATGCGGCCGTTCGCGCCGAGGCGCTTGTGCAGCGTCTTGAGATCCAGGTCCTGGTCCTCATGGGCAACGATCAGGAACAGGCGGCCCTTCTTGTCCTTCAACAGCAGGTTCTTGGTGAACGTCCCGGCCATGTCGCCGCGCAGCGCCTTGCCCTCTTCGACGGTCCGGTGCGCCGGATAGGGCACAGCGACGGCGTCGATACCGAGTTCCTCGAATCGGCTGAAGAGGCGCTCGCGCGGGTCGGTCATTCCATGCATCTCCCGGCCTTCGGCCCTGTTCCGGATCGAATGCTAGTGCATTGCCGGGTTCCGCGCCACGCCGGGACCGGCGCGGCCGATGCCTTTCGTCATGGTTGAACGCATCCGATTTGGGGTACACCCCAATTTCAGGAGACAATCGGCTATCGGCCGGACGGCATACGCCACCCGGCGCACGAAACAGGGAGACCGATCATGGCGCAAACGCTTGCCGCCGACCGGGCGCACGCCCCTGCCGCGTCATCGCTGCTGCCCGTGCAGGAGATCATGGCGACCCATTCGGAGCACCGGCGTATGCCGCACGATGCGACTTACGCGGGCGGCGCGGCTTACGTCATCGACCGGTTCACGCCGCTCGACCGGGCCGGCGTGCCGATCGCCGACCTCGGCTTCAACCGCGGCGACGCGGTTTACGACGTGGTCTCGGTGAGCCGCGGCTCCTTCTTTCGCCTCGCCGATCACCAGCGGCGCTTCGCCGCCTCCTGCAAGCGCGTGCGGCTGACCAACCCGCTCGCGGCCGAAGAGGAACGGGCCGTCCTCAACCGCCTGGTGGCGCTGGCCGGATACCGGGACGCCTATGTCTGGTGGGGCGTGACCCGCGGAGCGACTCCGCAGCGCGCCGCGGACCGCACGGATCCGGCGAACTTCGCCAACCGCTTCTTCGCCTACGCGATACCCTATGTCTTCATCGCCGACGACGAACGCCGTTCGCGGGGCGCCGACGCGGTCGTCAGCCGGGAGTA
Organism: Rhodospirillaceae bacterium; assembly: GCA_011523655.1. GTDB lineage: Bacteria > Pseudomonadota > Alphaproteobacteria > Bin65 > Bin65 > Bin65. Next base: position 106,891 of record WTGH01000051.1, on the reverse strand, counting down.
TTTCCGCATTCCGCCGAGTTCGGTCGATCCCCGCGCCAAGAACCTGAACGGCCTCGACTTCGCGATGTCCCTGTTCGAGGCCGGCGACCGCGGCGCCGAGTGGTCGCTGCTCACCGACGGCGCGGGCAACCTCACCGAGGCGCCCGGCTCCAATATCTTCGTCGTCGCGAGCGGTACGGTGGCGACCCCCGAGGACTGGTGCTTGGAAGGCATCACCCGCATGACGGCGCTGGAGCTCGTCCGGGATCTCGGCCGCGAGGTCGAGGTGCGCAAGGTTGCCGTGGCCGAGCTGATGCAGGCCGACGAAGCCTTCCTGACGTCGAGCGCCGGCGGGATCGTGCCGCTCAACAGCGTCGACGGCGTCGTGCTCGCCGGCGGTCCGGGCCCCGGACCGCTGACCCGCGCGCTGCACGACCGCTACTGGCAGAAGCGCTGGGAGGGCTGGCACGGCACCCCGGTGGACTATACCGCCGCGTGAGGGCGCCGGACGCGTGCTTCGACGACCGCTTCCGGAACGGACGCATAATCCGAACCGAAGAGTTCCCGGAGGCAGTTCAGCGGATAGCGCGACGCCGACAGTGCGGTGTCGTAGTAGAACCGCTTCAGATAGCGCCTTGCGCCTTCGGGCCGCCGGTCGCGATACGGCGGCAGCAGCATCACCGGAACCGCCATTCCCATCGACGGCGGCTGCACGGCAGGCTGATCGCGTGCCGGCCTGGACAATTCAACCATAGAGGTGACCGGATTGCAGAAATCGACAGAAACCGTCCGCGATTGCACCGTCAGCCTGCTGCGCGGCGGCAGCGGCCCGCCGCTGCTGTTCCTGCACGGCGCCGGGGGCGGCGGCATCGAACTGCCGTTCATGACGCGGCTTGCCGAGCGCTACGACCTGATCGCGCCGGAGCATCCCGGCTTCGGCGGATCGGACGAGCCGGACTGGTTCGACAACATCCGCGACGTCGCCTACTTCTACCTCGATTTCCTCGACCGTCTGGGCCTTGCCGGCGTCCATCTGGCCGGCATGTCGCTCGGCGGCTGGATCGCGATGGAGGTGGCCGTCCGCAGCACCGCCCGGCTGGCCAGCCTGACCCTGGTCTGCCCGGCCGGCGTCCATGTGCCGGGGCTGGCGACCGGCGATCCCTTCGCCTGGTCGCCGGAGGAGACCTTCCGGCAGGGCTTCCACGACCAGGCGTTTGCCGAGGCCGCGATCGCCCGGCTGCCCGAGGCGGTCGAGGCCGACGACATCTGGCTCAAGAACCGCTCGTCCTTCGCCCGACTTGCCTGGGAGCCGCGGCTGCACGATCCCCATCTGCCGAAATGGCTGCACCGGATCGACGTGCCGACGCATATCGTCTGGGGCGCCCACGATAACATCCTGTCCGCCGATCACGCCGAAGCCATCGCCGGAATGATCCCCGGCGCCGGCGTCACGGTCGTGCCCGGGGCCGGCCATTTCCTGCATATCGAGAAGGCCGACGCCGTGGCCGACGCCATCGCGGCCCATGCGCAAGGAGAGTGAGCCATGAAGGTCTTCTTCTTCCACCTGATGCCCTATGCCGAAGTCGATCTCGACGAGGTCCGGAAGGTCGGCACCTCCTGGGTCAAGCTGTCGAACCGGCATTACGACCCGGAGAAGGGCGCGATGCTCTACGAGCGCTATCTGAACCAGCTCGAACGGGCCGAGGAACTGGGTTTCGACGGCATCGGCGTGAACGAGCACCACCAGACCGCCTACGGCATGATGCCGTCGCCCATCGTCATGGCGTCGTCGCTCGCCCGGCGCACCCACCGGGTCAAGATCTGCATCCTCGGCAGCGCATTGCCGCTGCGCCAGCATCCGCTGACGCTGGCCGAGGAGCACGCGATGATCGACACGCTGACGCGCGGCCGGCTGATCACCGGCTTCGTGCGCGGCATCGGCGCGGAATACCACGTCTTCGGCGTCGACCCGACGTCGAGCCACGAGCGCTTCCACGAGGCCCACGACCTCATCATCCGCGCCTGGACCGAAACCGGACCGTTCGAATTCTCCGGCAAGCACTACAAGCACCGCTATGTGAACACCTGGCCGCGGCCCTACCAGCAGCCCCATCCGCCGGTCTGGATTCCGTCCCAGGGCAGCCAGGAGACCATCGACTTCGCCAGCCACCCAGACCGGCGCTACACCTATCTGCAAACCTTCAGCCCGGCCGCGGCGGTGAAGAAATATCTCGATCTCTACCGCGTCCGGGCGCAGGAATACGGCTACATCGCCAACGACAGCCAGCTCGGATGGGCGGTGCCGATCTATGTCGGCGAGACCGACGAAAGCGCGGTTGCCGAGGCGAAGCCGCATTTCGAGAATTTCCGCAACTGCTTCGCCCGCATGCCGATCGAGTTCCTGCTGCCGCCGGGCTATACCTCGCGCGCGTCGATGAAGCGGATCGCCGTCGCCAAGAAGGCCATGTTCGGCGACCTCGCCATCGAGCCGGCGATGGAGATGGGCATGATGGTCTGCGGCAGCGCGGCGACCGTGCGCGACCGGCTGATCGACTATTTCGGCGACATGGGTTTCGGTAACCTGATCGCGCTCCTGCAGTTCGGCACCCTGCCGGCCGAGCTGACCGACGCCAACATGGACCGCTTCGCCTCGGACGTGATGCCGGCGCTCCAGGCGCTCGGCGAACGGCCGGTCGAGCAGCGCCGGGTCGCGTAGCCGCAGTTCGCCGGCGCCGCGGCCAGGCCTGCCGGCCGTCTCCTGCGGTGGAGCGGGCGTCCGCGCATTTCCGGCTGTGACCGTAACGGGAAATCCGGGCTAATCGAGCAACACCAGCGCCTCCTGCGCAACGGGGCTCGGCGCCGGTGCGGGTCCTGTGAAATATGCCATCGAGGCGGCCAGAATCCGGTCCCGCCATGCGGTGGGCGGCATTTCCCTGTAGTTCTCGAGGGCGGCCTCGGTAAACTTGTAGTCGTGGGACCCCTGGCCGTTGCGGGCGAGGTGCCGGCGCGCGCCGGCGATCAACCGGTCTGCGGAGCCGCCCTGTTGCAGGTAATGCAACGCCTTGCGGGCGCCGGAGGCCGGATCGTTCGGCAGTTCGGAGAACGCCTCCCGTAGTGCGTCCACGCCGGTGCCGGAGAGCGCCAGAGGTTCCAGTTCGTCGATGCGCAATTCGGATTTCGTGTCGCCGACCCCGCGCCGGAAGGCCGGCATGAAGGCCGCCGATTGCAAGAGCGCCAGAAGCTGCGTGGATTCGGTTCGCGCATGCCGGAAAACGTAGTGAAATGCGTTGGCGGAGGTCTGGGCGTGCACCGGGACCACCGTCGGCCGTGTCAACACCAGCTCCGCGGCGGCGGCGAAGAGAGCCTCCCAGATCGAGTCGGTGGAGACACCCCGCTGCAGCAGGTCGATGACCGCCCGGCCCGCGTCGAGCTCCGAGGTCTCGCGCAGCGTGCGGACGAGCTCGTTTCGCGCCGCGTCGTCCCGCCGGCCCCGTTTCCAGGTCTTGGGGATTTCGCCGAGCATCGCCTGGAATTCCCGCCAGGTCCGATCGGACGGCAGGTCGCCGGTGGCGGGGTTCGGGTCGTAGTCGTGATTCTGAAGCGCCGCGGCGAGCGAGCGGAGCACCGGCGGCGCATTCTCGGGTCCGACGATCGGCAGGAGGCGGTGCACGTTCTGCACCGCGATGACCTTGTGGCCGATCGCACGAAGATCCCGGATGCCGTATCTGAAGAGGAGTTCGGAAAGCTGCTCCGGCGTCGCGAGGCGGGCGAAATCGAGGATTGCGGGATCGACGGCCTCGACATCCCAGCGATCCAGGGCGTCGATCAGGCGTTTGCGGGCCGCCTCCGCCGTCCCGGCCACGGGGTCCGGCGCCGGACCCATCGTCCAGCCGCTCCGGCGGCGCTCCGAGTCCTGGGCGCGCTTGAAATAGTCGAGTGCCCAGAACACCGGCAGCCAGCGCTCCCTGCCCGGCAGGTTGAGCGCCGTCAGGTGGACGGATTGGAGCGCGAGCACCGTGTGGTACTTGAAGCCGACATGGGGGAAGGGCCGGACACGGCGCGACGTCGCGACGGCCAGGGCGGTCAGGGCCCTGCGGTGATCCAGGCCGCCCCTGATCAGGCCGGCAAGCTCGGCGGCGACGCGTTCGTGGGGCGTGTCTTCCAGGAGGCTATGCAGGGCGTCGGCCTCGGGAAGCGTTTGCGCCAGTCCCGGCCCGCCGCTCAGTCCCACGGCGGCGGCGCTACCGGTAGCGTACAGGAATTCTCGACGATCCACGGTGCGCAATATACGACCAATTTGCAGGCCGGCCCACCGCCTTCGCCTCTCCGCAATGCGGGCATCGCGCCGGCCGCGCGACAGGCTTTTGCTTGCAGCCGGCGGGCGGCCGGCCTAGCGTTCGCCGGGGTCGCCTTCCCGGCGGCGGCCTCTTCCGCAACCGCCAGCCGAAAGCGTCCTTCCATGCCGCTCATCGCCTCGCGCCTGTCGCGCATCAAGCCGTCCCAGACCCTGGCCGTGTCGGCGAAGGCGCGCGACCTGAAAGCCGCCGGGCGCGATGTGATCGGCCTCGGCGCCGGCGAACCGGATTTCGATACGCCCGACCCGATCAAGGACGGCGCGATCGAGGCGATCCGCAACGGCGCAACCAAATACACCAATGTCGACGGCACGCCGGAGCTCAAGGCGGCGATCGCCGCCAAGTTCGGGCGCGACAACGGCCTGGACTATGCGCCGGAGCAGATCACCGTCGGCACCGGCGGCAAGCAGGTGCTCTACAACGCGCTGATGGCGACCCTCGATCCCGGCGACGAGGTCATCATCCCGGCGCCCTACTGGGTCTCCTATCCCGATATGGTGCTGCTCGCCGACGGCACGCCGGTGCCGGTGGATTGCCCGGCGGACAGCGGCTTCCTGCTGACGCCGGAGGCGCTGGAAGCGGCCATCGGACCGAAGACCAAGTGGCTGATCCTGAACAGCCCGTCCAACCCGACCGGCGCGGCCTACGACCGGGATGCCATGAAGGGGCTGACCGACGTGCTGATGCGCCATCCCCACGTCCATGTCATGACCGACGACATGTACGAAAAGCTGGTCTACGGCAATTTCACCTTCGTGACGCCGGCCCAGGTCGAACCCGGCCTTTACGACCGGACGCTGACGGTCAACGGCGTCTCCAAGGCCTACGCCATGACCGGCTGGCGCATCGGCTTTGCCGGCGGGCCGGAGCCGCTCATCAAGGCGATGGCGAAGGTGCAGGGCCAGAGCACGTCGAACCCGAGTTCGGTCAGCCAGGCGGCGGCGCTGACGGCGCTGACCGGGCCGGAGGATTATCTGCCGGAGCGCAACGCAGCCTTCATGGCACGGCGCGATGCGGTGGTCGAAGCGCTCAACGCGGTGCCCGGCCTGACCTGCCGGCGGCCGGACGGCGCCTTCTACGTCTTTCCGAGCTGCGCCGGTGCGATCGGCAGGACCGGGCCGAGCGGCAAGGTCATCGAAACCGACGAGGATTTCGTTACCGAGCTGCTGGAGGCGGAGGGCGTCGCCGTCGTGCAGGGCGCGGCCTTCGGCTTGTCGCCCTATTTCCGCATTTCCTACGCCACGTCCCTCGACGCGTTGAAGGAAGCCTGCGTCCGGATTGCGCGTTTCTGCGCGGCTCTGACATAGGGCGGCTCCGGGGGCGCCGGGCGGCGACGGAAACCGGCGGCCGGGCCGTTCGAATTTCGGGGGAAGGCAACCGAAGAGCGCGGAGCCGGGCATGACGGCGAAGCAAATCCTGCTGCCTCTGGCGTTCCTTGCTCTGCTGGCCACGGGCGCCATCTTCGGCTTCTTCTTCGCCTGGGTCTGTTCGACGATGTGGGGCCTGGACAGCGCCGATCCGCGGGTCGCGATCGCAGCGATGCAGGCGATGAATGCCTCGGTGCGCAATCCGGTGTTCGCGCTGGCCTTTTTCGGCACGCCGGTCTTTCTGGCTGCCGCCGTTTCGGTGGCCTGGATAGTTCAGGCTCGGCGCTCCGCGCTGTATATCGGCCTTGCCTGCGTCCTCTATCTCGCGGGCGGACTGGCGCTGACGATGCTGGCCAACGTGCCGCTGAACGAGGCGCTCGCATCGGTGAAAATTCCGGAGGATACGACGGCGGCCGACGCGATCTGGTCGAACTACTCCGCGGAATGGCAACTGTGGAACATTGCCAGGACCGCGGTGTGCGCCGCCGTCCTGCTGCTGGTCGGCGCGGCTTTTCTCAGGCTGCACGACAGCGCCCCGGAGCGCGCCGCGCATGGCTGAGCGGGAGACCGGTTCCGTCGAGGCGGTCGCGGCCGCCATGCGCGCGCTGCCGGTAAGGCAGCGCAATCGCCTGCTGTTCGATCTTCTGGCGGAAGCCGGCGCAACGGGCATCGTCGTTCCCGGCACGAACGGCGAAATGGAAGGCAGCCTGGCCGACCGCACAATCATTCTGAAATACCTCAAGAACAAGTCCTGGTCGGTCGAGACCGTGCGGCTGATGCAGGCGGTCTTCACGGCGCACGGTCCGGGCAGCTGGATCGACCTCGGCGCCAACATCGGCACGACCGTCATTCCGGCGGCGCTCGCGGGCGCTGCGTGCCACGCCGTCGAACCGGAGCCAGCGAATCTGCAGTTGCTGCGCCGGAACGTCGAGCGCAACGGCGTCGCCGGGCGCGTGACGGTGCATGAGGCGGCGGCCTGGCACGAGGCGGCCGAACTGGCGTTCGAGATTGCGCCCGCCAACCTGGGCGATCACCGGGTGCGCACGGCCGCGCCCGACAGCAACGATGCCTATGGCGAGGCGGCGCGTGCCACCGTGACGGTTTCCGCCCGCCCGGTCGACGCGCTGATCGATGCCGGCAGCCTCGCCGGGCCGGTGCTGGTCAAGGTCGATGTCCAGGGCGCAGAAGGCCACGCGCTGGCCGGCGGCGCGGCCTTGTTCGGCCGGGCGGACCTCGCCCTCATGGAATACTGGCCCTACGGCCTGCGCCGTCTCGGCACCGAACCGGCTGCGCTGTTCGCCGCCGTGGCCGGGCACTTTCCATACGCCGCCCTGCTGGCCGACGACCAGGCGCCCGAATCCGTTCGGCTTGCACGGTTCGACGACCTGACCGCCGATCTGCTCGCCGCCGAGGACGAGAACCGCACCGTCGCGCTGGATCTGGTGTTGAGCAAGGAGCGGACGCCGCTATGGACCGGCTGAAGCCGGGGCGGCCGCGTCCCGCGGTTTCCGCGGAAGACGCCTGCACAGAAAGGAGAGCTTCATGAAACCGATGCTGCAATCCGTTTTCGCGACGGCGGCGCTCGTCATGCTCCTGACGATGCCGGCCGCACCGCTGCAGGCGGGGCCGGGCGCGCCGGCGCGGGCGGTGGCCGCGGGCGCAGCCTGGAGCCATGCCGGGCCGGAAGCGGTCCTCGTCCACGACAGGTGGGGGCCTCGCCACGACCGCTGGCGTCCCCGTCGCGACCGGTGGCGCGGCCGGCACGGCTACCCGCCGCGCTGGCGATACCGGCACCGGCCTTATCCGCACCGGCCTTATCCCCACCGGGCCACGCCCTACTGGAGCTTCACTTATCCGTTCGCCTGCTTCGCCGCGAAGCCCTGGCCGCGGGGGCACTGGCGAAACCATCGGCATCGCCATGACCGGGGCCACCGCCACCGGGTTCCGCGCCACCGTCATATCCGCTGCCATGGCGGCTTCACGGTCGTCCTGCCGTTGTCCTATCCGCCGCGCCACTACCGGTAGCGGTCCGGACCCGGTCCGCCGGTTTCAACCGCGCTTTCTCGTCCGCGCCTTGCGCGCCAGCAGGTTGAGGGTCTCGACCCCGAGCGCGAAGGCCATGGCAAAATACAGATAGCCCTTGGGGATGTGCAGGCCGGCGCCGTCGGCGACCAGCATGACCCCGACCAGGATCAGGAAGGACAGCGCCAGCATCTTGATCGTCGGGTGGGCGGCGACGAAGCGGCCGACCGGTTCGGCCGCCAGCAGCATCACGAGGATGGCGATGACGATGGCGGCGACCATCACCTCGATATGGCGCGCCATGCCGACCGCCGTGATCACCGAATCGAGCGAGAACACGATATCGATCACCGCGATCTGGGCGATGACGACGCCGAAACCGCCCCAGATTTTCGCCGGCCTGCTCTTGTGCCCGCCTTCCAGATCGTGATCGATCTCCATCGTCGCCTTGCCGATCAGGAACAGGCCGCCGGCGATCAGCACGATGTCGCGCCAGGATATTTCCTCGCCGAAGACGGCGAACAGCGCCTGGTTGAGGCCCGCCAGCCAGGTGATGACGAACAGCAGCGCAAGGCGGGTGACCAGCGCCGCGCCGAGGCCGAGCCGGCGCGCCGCCTGCCGCTGCCGTTCCGGCAGGCGGTCGGCCAGGATCGCGATGAAGATCAGGTTGTCGATGCCGAGGACGATTTCGAGCGCGGTCAGCGTCGCCAGGCTGATCCAGACCTGCGGATCGGCGAGAAGGTCGATCATGCCGCCGCTATCCGTTTCGGTTCAGGGCCGGCCGCGCAGCCGTTCGATGGCCCGGCGGTCGGCCTTGGTCGGCCGGCCCGAGCCGGCTTCCCGGTGGGGCGCGGCGGACGTGCTGTCCTGCCCGGCTTCGTCGATCGTGCGCCGGGGCAGCGCCGGCGCCAGGTCCTCGTACAACGCCTGCGCTTCAGCGGCGGGCCCGCGCCGCATGCCGAACGCACGGACTTCGACGACCCTGATCCGGCCGCCCTGCGGAAAGGTCAGCACATCGCCGCGCCGGACCCGGTAGTGCGCCTTGGCGATCGGCGCGCTGTTCACCCGCAGCTTGCCGCCGTTGCACAGCTTGCCGGCCAGGGTCCGGGTCTTGAAGAAGCGCGCGTGCCACAGCCACTTGTCGATGCGCGGCCCGATATCGTCCGGCCCGGCGCTGGCGGCGGTCGGGGGCTCCGGCATCGGCCCTCAGCGGCCCGCCGTGAGTTCGCGCAGAATGGCGAACGGAGAGCAAGGGTTGGGCGGCGGGCGCGCCTCCTTGCGCTTGCGCGGCCGGCCGGCGGCCTTGCGCCACGCGCCGTCGGCCTCCGGGCCGGGCCGGTAGCCCAGACCGTACAGCGCCGGAGCAAGATACGCATCCGGAATGCCCGCGGCCTCGGCGAGCGCGGGGCCTGCCGTCACCGCCGCGCCCTCCGGCAGCCGCTTGATCGCGCGCCATAGCGCCTCGATCCGGTCGGCGCGTACCGCCCTGCCCTGCGCAACGACATAGCCGCAGGCCGGCAGCAGGCCGCGCGGCAGGCCGTCGGCCGTTTCGAGGCAGGCCGCAAACGCCGGAACCTCAAGATCCCCGGCATCGTGGCGGATCGCCCACAGCAGGGCGAGCAGGGCCTGCGCCCGGGGCCGCAGCAGGTCGCGATAGTAGATGCGCTGGGCGCCCAGCCTGATCCCGAGCGCGGCCAGCGCCTTGCGGTCGGTTTTCGTCAACCCGTCGATCGCCGACCGCAGGCTGCGCCGCGGCAGGTGGCCGCCCGCCTCGCCCAGCTGGTACAGCAGGGCCCGGGCCTGGCCGCCGATGCCGTCCGGCGCCGGGCCGGCGATCGCCCCCAGTCGGAAGGGCAGATAGGCCGCAAGCCAGCTTTCGAGCTTCGCGGCAACCCGGTTGCGGACAGACGGGTCGAAACCGTCGCCGACGACCGGCCGGATCCCCGGGCGGAGCAGGTGTTCGCCCTTGACCAGACGCCCGACGACCGCGCCGCGCCAGCGCAGGTCGCCGTTCGGCGCCAGCTTGACGGATTTCGGCTTCGCCGCCTCGAGCAGGCCGAGCCGTTCCTCAATCGCCGGCCGAAGCGCCCGCCAGCCGGCATTGCGCATGGCGCGGGCATCGTCGCCGGTCGCCGCCGGCGCAGCAGCGAAGCGGAACCCGTCCATCCGGCCGATGGTGATCCCCTCGACGACGACGTCGCCGGACGCCGTTACGACGGCGTCGAGATCCTGCTTGCTGCGCAGGCGCTTGACCAGGATGGCGGTGCGCTTGTCGACGAAGCGTTCGGTCAGCCGCTCGTGCAGCGCGTCCGAGAGCCGATCCTCGATCCGCCGCGTCTGCTCCTGCCAGCGCAAGGGCTCGTCCAGCCATTCGCCGTGATAGGACACGTAGGTCCAGGTGCGGATATCGGCGATCCGGCCGGCCAGCGCGCCGATATCGCCGGTCGTCCGGTCGATCCGCGAGACCTGCCGTTCGATCCAGGCCGGCGAAATCCGCCCCTTGCTCCCCGTCAGGTCCATGAAAATCCGGCTGACCAGGCTGTTGTGCGCCTCGCCCAGGATCTTGCGGAAATCGGGAATCTGGCAGCACTCCCACAGCAGGGCGACGGCCGCCGGGTCGTCGAGCCGGGCGCGCAGGCCGGGCTGGCGGGACAGGGCCGCGAGGGTACGGAAATCTTCCGCTTCGCGCGCCGGCGCGAGGTCCGGCGACGAAGGCGGCAGCGCCAGGCTCTGGATCAGGGCGTCAACCGTATCGAACGACAGCTCCGGATTGCGCCAGAAGACGAAGGGCAGGGGATCGAAGCTGTGGGATTCGATCGCTTCGATCAGATCGGCATCGAACTCGCCGGCATTGGCGGTCGTCCCGAAGGTGCCGTCCTGCATGTGCCGCCCGGCCCGACCGGCGATCTGCCCGATCTCCGCCGGTGTCAACCGCCGCCGCATGCGCCCGTCGAACTTGACCAGATCGGAAAAGGCGATGTGGGCCACATCCATGTTGAGGCCCATGCCGATGGCGTCGGTGGCCACCAGGTAGTCGACCTCGCCGGCCTGGAACATCTCGACCTGGGCGTTGCGCGTCCGGGGGCTGAGCGCGCCCAGCACGACGGCCGCGCCGCCGCGCCGCCGCCGGATCACTTCGGCCAGCGCATAGACCTCCTGGGCCGAGAAGGCGACGGCGGCCGTGCGGGGCGGCAGGCGGGTGATCTTCTTCGGTCCGGCATAGGCGAGGCGGGAAAATCGCGGCCGGCCGATGAGCCGGGCTTCGGGCACCAGACGGTTCAGGATCGGCCGGACGGTCTCGGCGCCGATCAGCACCGTCTCGACCGTACCGCGCGCCTGGAGCATCCGGTCGGTAAACACATGGCCGCGTTCCGGATCGGCGGCGAGCTGGATCTCGTCGATCGCCAGGAACTCCACCTCGCGATCCACCGGCATCGCCTCTACGGTGCAGAGAAAATACCGCGCCGTTGGCGGGACGATCTTCTCTTCGCCCGTGACCAGCGCCACCGCATGGCCGCCCGCGGCGCGCACCGCGCGGTCGTAATTCTCCCGGGCAAGCAGGCGCAGCGGGAAACCGATCATGCCGGAGCCGTGCGCCAGCATGCGATCCATCGCAAAATGCGTCTTGCCGGTGTTGGTCGGCCCGAGAATGCCGGTAATGCGCCGGCCGGAAGGGCCGGGGACGTCGGAAATCGACCTCATGGACCGCATGGTCGTCCGGGTTGTGGCGGAAGACAAGGAGAAAGGCGCTGGCGCAACGCCGGTCGAACCGGGCTCGGAATACCTGCGCCGCAGCGCAGCGTCGGGGTTACTTCAGCTCGGCCCAGGCTGCGCCGACGATCCGGCCGCCGTCCGGTTCCTGGACCAGAACGGCAACCCGGTCGAAGCGGCCGCCCTTTTCGCCGGTGCGGGGCAAATCGACCTCGAGGTCCGCGCCCCGGTATTCGGCGACCCGGCGGATTTCCCGCACCACGTTGTAGTAGGTCAGTGTCTTGCCGGCATTCTCGCCGCGCGGGATCGCCGTAGTGTGCTGCTTGTCGAAATACACCAGCCAGACGGTGCAATCGCCGGTGCGCCCGCCATCGCCTTCGAGGGAGGCGGTGAGCGATTCCGCATTCGCGCCTGCGGTGATCGACACGGCGACGCGGTCGTCGGCCGATTTCTGCCGGAGCCGGATCTGCCCGTCGATCACACCGGTGTAGCTGCCGATAGCCTGCAGTTTGCCGTCGATGACAATTTGCGGGGTGTAGACGGTGCGGCGGCGCATCGCCGAGGCGTAGGTCTGCTGGCGCTGCGTCGCCTCGGCGCTCGAATAGGGATCGCGCCAGCCCAGATAGTTCCAGTAGTCGACGTGGAAGGAGAGGGCGATCACGCCGGGGCGCTGCGCCAGCACGCCCAGGAACTTGTCCGCCGGCGGACAGGAATAGCAGCCCTGCGAGGTGAACAGTTCGGCGACCACCGGGCGCTTGGCGGCATCGGCAAGGGCGCCGGCCGGGGCCAGCGCCGCGGCGAAGGCGATCGCGGCAAGCGCGCGGGTAACGGTCTTGGCGAATCCGGTCATGACCTAATCCTACGATGGCCGAATCGGCGACACGAATCACTTGGAATCACTTGTCAGTGAGTCTGGCTGCATAACTCCCGGCACGGCATGGCGGTTGTCAAGCCGGCGGTGGCGGGCCACATCGGCACAATGAACGCGCCGAACAGCAATGCGCCGCTTCCGCCGGTTGCCGCGCGCCGGCCGGTCGTCTCGCACCATCATGGCGACAGCCGGACCGACGACTACGCCTGGCTGCGCGACCCCGGCTATCCCGATGTCCGCGACCCGGCAATTCTCGACTATCTCAAGGCCGAGAATGCCTACCGGGAAGCGGTCATGGCGCCGCTGGCCGGGCTTCAGGAGCAGCTGTTCCAGGAGCTCAAGGGCCGGCTGAAAGACGACGACTGCAGCGTGCCGATGAAGCGCGGGCCCTGGTTATACGCCTGGCGCTTCGAGCCGGGGGCGCAATACCGGATCCACTTCCGTATCCCCTGCGAAGAAGGACCGGACGGCGCGCCCCGGACGATTCTGGACGAGCCGGCGCTGGCCGAGGGTTTCGACTATCTGCGCGTGCGCGCCGCCGAGCCGTCGCCGGACCATTCGCTGCTGGCCTATTCGGCCGACACCGATGGCTCGGAGCGGTTTGCGATCCGGGTGCGCGACCTGGCGACCGGCGAAGACCTGCCGGACGTCATACCGGACACCAGCGGTGCACCGGCCTGGGCGACCGACAACCGGACGCTGTTTTACGTCCGGCTCGATGCGCAGCTTCGGCCGTCTTCGGTGTGGCGGCACCGGCTGGGCACGCCGGTCGAAGCGGATGTCGAAGTCTACCGGGAACCCGATCCGGGCTTCGGGGTTTCGGTCGGATTGGGTCGGGACGAACGCCATCTGTTCATCAGCGCGGGCGATCACGAAACGTCGGAGATCCGGTTCATTCCGGCGGACGCGCCGGAAAGCGAACCGCGGCTCATCAGCGCCCGCCGGACCGGCCGGCTCTACAGCGCCGATCACCGCGACGGCGTCTTCTGGATCCTGACCGACGATACCCACCCGAACCAACGGCTCGTCGCCGCCCCGGCCGAAAACCCCGGCGCGGAGAACTGGCGGGAAGAAATCGCCGCCTCGGACGGCGTGTATCTGACCGGGCTGGAGGTGTTCCGGGACTGGATGCTGATCGCGGAGCGGGAAGCCGGCGTCAAGCATCTGCGCATCCGGCGTTTCGGCGACGGCGCCGGGCACCGGATCGACTTTCCGGAGCCTGCCTATGCCGTCCACCCGGCGGGCAACGCTGAATTCGATCAGGCGCACCTGCGCATCGCCTATCAGTCGCTCGTCACGCCGCTGACGGTCTGGGACTACGATGTCGTCACGCGCGAACGCACCGTGCGCAAGGTCCAGGAGATTCCCTCGGGTTACGATCCATCGCTCTACGTTTCGGAGCGGGAGATGGCCCGGTCGCACGACGGCGCCCTCGTGCCGGTCACGATCGTCCGGCGCAGGGATACGCCGAAGGACGGCAGCGCGCCGCTCTATCTCTACGCTTACGGCTCTTACGGCATGAACATGGATCCCGGGTTCGGCACGGCGCGGCTGTCGCTTCTGGACCGGGGATTCGTCTTCGCACTCGCCAATCCGCGCGGCGGTTCGGAACTCGGCAAATACTGGTACGAGTCCGGCAAACTGGAGCACAAGGAGAACACCTTCCGCGATGTGATCGCCGTCGCCCGGCATCTGGCGGCGGCGGGCTATGCGCGCGCGGGCAACATGGCGCTCGCCGGCGGCAGCGCCGGCGGCCTGATGGTCGGCGCGACGGTCAACATGGCGCCGGACCTGTTCCGGGCGGCGGCGGCGCATGTGCCCTTCGTCGACGTTCTGAACACGATGCTCGACGACACGCTCTGGCTGACGCCGGGCGAATATCCGGAATGGGGCAACCCGTCGGAGAGCGGTGAGGCCTACCGCCGGATCAAGGCCTACAGCCCCTACGACAATGTCGGGCCGGGGGACTATCCGCACCTCTTCGTCACCGGCGGATTGAGCGACCCGCGCGTCACCTATTGGGAGCCGGCCAAATGGGTCGCCAAACTGCGGGCAAACAAGACCGACGACAACCTGCTGCTTCTGCGCATGAACATGGGCGCCGGTCACGGCGGCAAATCCGGCCGCTACGAGGCGTTGCGCGAAACGGCGGAGGAATACGCCTTCATGCTGAAGGTGTTCGGGCTGATTCCCGACACCGTGGCCGGCCAATAGGCCGGAGCCTAACGCAGGTCCGCGCCGCGCCGTCAGGCACCTGCCTGGTATACCAGGTCGGCAGTCAGGCCGAGCAGCAGGCACCAGCCGAAAACCCGGTTCGACTTGAAGATGCGCAGGCAATCCGCCGGGTCGTCGATATCGACTTTGGCGGCCTGCCAGCCGAGTTGCACGACGCCAAGCGCGAAGCCGATCCAGAATGCCCGGCCGAGACCGTCGAGCCATCCGGCGGCGGCGATAAGGAGCGCCGCCATCCCGTAGAAGAACCACAGCCACGGCCGGGTGTTGGCGCCCAGCTTCAGCGCGCTGGATTTCACGCCGATCAGGATGTCGTCTTCCTTGTCCTGGTGAGCGTAGATTGTGTCGTAGCCGAGGGTCCAGAAGATGCCGGCGATATAGAGCAAGGCCGGCGGCCAGCCGAGGTCTCCGCGCACGGCCGCCCAGCCGAGCAGGGCGCCCCAGTTGAACGCCAGCCCGAGCACGATCTGCGGCCAGTAGGTCACGCGCTTCATCAGCGGATAGACGAACACGATGGCGAGCGATGCCGCGCCGACCAGGACGGCAAAGCCGTTGAACTGGAGCAGGATGCCGAAGGCGACGGCCATCTGCAGGGCCATGAAGGCCAGCGCCTGCCTGACGGAAACCTGTCCGCTGGGAATCGGCCGGGTGCGCGTGCGCTCCACCATGGCGTCGAAGTCCCGGTCGGTGATGTCGTTCCAGGTGCAGCCCGCCCCGCGCATCAGCAGGGCGCCGGCGCCGAACAGGGCCATGAACCAGAGAAACCTGCCGGCGCCGTCCCAGGTCCACGCCAGCGTGTCGAACGCCAGGGCGATCGACCACCAGCCCGGAAACAACAGCAGCCAGGTCCCGATCGGCCGGTCGAGGCGCATCAGCCGCGCATAGGGCCGCGCCGGCCGGGGCAGGAGCCGGTCGATCCAGCTTTGCGCCGGCATGTCGGTGCCGGCGATCAGGCCGGCGCGTTCCGGGCGAGGAGCCATGGAGAAATGCTAGCCCCAAATTCCGCGGCAGGTAGGAGTTCGCAGGCTGCGCGCGGATTTGTGACAGGCTGCCCGCCCGCGCGCCGCCGGCGATCAGGTCAGTCGCGGCGGCGGCAGGTTGCCCAGCCGGCACACTGCATCGGCAATTCCGGAAAAATCCTTGTCGGCATAGTCGCCGGTTGCCTTTGCCATGGCGAGGCTCTCCCGGACGACCGCGCCGGCATAGAGCGGCAGCCCGAAGCTGCGCGCCGCTTCGACGGCAAGCGAAACGTCCTTGTGGGCGAGCGCGATGCGGAAACCGGGCGCGAGGTCGCCGTTCAGCACCTTGTTCGGCCAGTTGATCGAGAGCTGCCCGTTGGCGGCGGTCGTGCCGCCGAGCACCTTCAGGGTGGTCTCCAGGTCCAGCCCGAAGCCCTGGGCGAGCGCCAGCGCCTCGGCGTTCATCTGGTTGATGCCCATGATCAGGAAATTGTTGACCAGCTTGGAGCGGATGCCCGCGCCCGGCCCGCCGCAATGCAGGATGGTATCGCCCATGGCGTCGAGGAGCGGCCGCACCCGTTCCAGGTCCGCTTTCGTTGCCCCGACCATGAACAGGGATGTGCCGGCCTCCGCGTTGGTCACCAGCCGGCCGACTGGCGCGTCGACGAAGGCCCGGCCCGCTTCGGCCAGCGCTGCCGCGATGCGGTCGGTCGTTTCCGGCGCGATCGTGCTCATGTCCATGACGAGCTGGCCTGCGGCGCCGGATTCGAGAATTCCCCCGGGGCCGAGGACGACCGCTTCGACCTCGGGCGAATCCGGGACCATCGTCACCACGACGCCGGCCCGTTCGGCCACTTCGGCGACGGAGCCGGCGACGGCGGCACCGAGATCGCGGAGCGGCGGCGTGCGGTCCTGTGCAATGTCGTAGACGATCAGATCGTGGCCCTTGCGCACGAGATTGGCCGCCATCGGCTGCCCCATCGCGCCCAGCCCGATAAAGCCGGTCTTTGTCATCCTTGTCTCCCGTTGCAGAACCGCGCTCTTCG
The DNA here is from genome assembly GCA_011523655.1 of Rhodospirillaceae bacterium. GTDB lineage: Bacteria > Pseudomonadota > Alphaproteobacteria > Bin65 > Bin65 > Bin65. The sequence goes on along the minus strand of WTGH01000051.1, from coordinate 90,349 downwards.
TGCGGCCGGAGCCAAACGCGCCGGCTCAATCCCGCTCAATAATGAAATCTCCGCAGGCCACGGCAATACGGTTGCCGGCAGAGCGGCCTGCCGGATTGCCGCGGCCCGCTGGCCATGCCGGGGACGGCGCGCTATGCCACCGGCATGATTGCTCATTTCCCATCGCAGCCGGCAGTCCGCGGCGTCCGCAACGCCGTCCGGGGGTTTCTCGCTGTGGTCTTCACCATTGCCCTGGCGGTGACGGTTGCCGCTCCCGCCGGCGCGCAGAAATCCCGAAAGCTGGAAAACATGCTCTATCTCGAATTGAAGAACGGTCGCGTCGCCATCGAACTCTATCCCGACGCGGCGCCCAAACATGTCGCCCGGATCAAGGAACTCGCGCGCGAGAAATTCTACGACGGCATCGTCTTCCACCGGGTCATTCCGGGATTCATGGCCCAGACCGGCGATCCGACCGGCACGGGCCGGGGCGGCAGCGGGCGGAAACTGCCGGCGGAATTTTCCCGCGACCTCTCGTTCGAGCGCGGCACCATCGGCATGGCGCGCACCGCCGATCCGAACAGCGGCGACAGCCAATGGTTCATCTGCTTCGCTCCGGCATCGCACCTGAACGGTCAGTACACGATCTGGGGCAAGGTGGTCGAAGGCATGGACCTGGTCGACGGCATCGCGCCGGGCGAGCCGCCGGCGCAGCCGGACAAGATCGTCAGCCTGCGCGTCGCCGCCGATGTCGAGGTCGGCAAGTAGCCCGGAGACAGGCGATGTACGCGCTTCATCCGCAACTCGCCGACGAGACCGTGCCGGTCTGCGATCTGGACCTGTGCCGGGTGCTGCTGTCGAAGGATGCCACCTACCCGTGGCTGGTGCTGTCGCCGCGGCGCGAGGGCCTGCGCGACCTGCACGACCTGAACGAAGAGGACGGCATTGCCGCCCTCGAAGAAATCCGCCGGTGCAGCCGGGCGCTCGTCGACCTGTTCGGGCCGGACAAGATGCCCGATAAAATAAATGTGGCGGCGCTGGGCAACCAGGTGCCGCAACTGCATATCCATGTGATCGCCCGCTTCACGACCGATCCGGCCTGGCCCGGCCCGGTCTGGGGCAAGGTTCCGCCGGTGCCGTACGACGATGCGGCGCGCGATACGCTGATCGGCCGGCTGCGCGCGGCGCTGGGGCGGGGCGGCTGACGGCCCGACCGGGGTTGCTGGCAGGCGACGCTATCCGGCGTTCCGGCCGCCGACCTCCACCACGTTGAACACGACGTAACCGAGGACCGCCACGGCGATACCGGCGGCCATGCCAAGCCGGAACAGCAATCTGGCGAGGGTTTCGTGCTCGGGGGTCCGGCGGTAGCCGATCCACGATCCGATGAAGACCGCCGCAGCGAAGAGATAGAGCACAGCGCTGGCGCTTGATCGGCCGTCGGCCTAGCCGACTCCTTCCGGAGACTCGGCCAGCGGCGCGCCCGGCCGCATGACGGTGCCGTCGAGCCGGGGCGGCGCGGCCCGGGCGCCGGAGCCGCGATGCGGCTGCTTCGGCATGGCGAAGCCCTGCTGGTAGCCGGCGCGGGCGACGATCATGAATTTCCAGTAGACGCCACCGAAAATGGCGAGAACGCTGCCGGCCAGCCAGACGCCGATGGCGATGCGCGTTCCCGTCTGCCCGATGCCGAGCGCGATCAGGCCGGCCAGGTACAGGAGCGCCGGCAACCCCGTGCCGAGGATCAGCACGCGCCGGTGGAGCTTCGCCAGCACCGCCCGGGCCAGCGGGCCGATTCCGCCGGCTGCGGCCGAGCGCAGATAGGCGGTCCACAGGATCAGGCTTGCCGCCGCCAAGACGATGACGGCGACGCTCGCGGTCTGCATCGTCTTGAGGGCAAGCGCGCTGTAGACGAAGATTTCCAGCGGCACGAGCAACTGGAACGCCGCCAGCAGGCCGATGCTGAGCGCAAAGGCCGGCATCAGCAGGGCGAAGCCTTCGAGCAGGCCGGTCGAGACGATCATCCAGGGCATCAGCCGGTGCCGCCAGGCCGGAATGCCGCGCGCCCGGTAGAGGATCATCGCCTGGCAGGCGAGGAAACCGAGCGCCGCCAACGCGGCGACGGTCTGGGCCGCCGGATGCTGCGTCGCGATACCGAGCAGCACGGCGACGCCGAAGACGGCGACGACATACAGTTCGCGCGTCATCCAAGACGTCTGCGGCCGGGACACCGCGCGCCAGAAACGCATCTTCCTGCCGATCTTCAGGAAGACGAAGAACAGGCCGATGGCCATCAGCCCGGCGCCGGCGAATTGCGCCGCAGAAAGCCACAGGCCGTATTCGGCGGCGGCCTCGGCCGGTACGGCGAAGGAGGCCAGCCAGGCGGCGAGCACGAAGCCGCTGCCGACGCCGCCGAACATCCAGTTCATCGCAGCGCGCCAGTCCCAGAACGGCTGGAGCGTGCCGACCAGCGGGTTCGCCGGATCGGCCAGCCGGTCGTCGGCCAGGTCGGCTGCTTCCGGTTCGCGCCCCGGCACGGCGGGCGTGGTGTAGAGATATTTGATCTGCGGATCGGTGCCGAGTTCCTCGTGCATCTGAAACGCCGGGTTGTCGCGCACGAGCTGCGAGACGTTGCTGTCCGGGTCGTTGTAATCGCCGAAAGTGATGGCCGACGCGATGCAGGCTGCGGAACAGGCCGGAGTCGCGTCGGGATCGAGGCCGGGGGTCAGGCCGGCTTCCAGGCCGCTGTCGACCCGGTCGATGCAGAATGTGCATTTCTGGGCGACGCCGATCCGGCCGTCGTCGAACACGGCCTCTTCCTGGCGCGTGATCTCGCCGTCGTAATAGCCGTGGATCTCATGGGCGATGGTGCGGGCCTGGTAGGGGCAGGCGACGGCGCAATAGGCGCAGCCGATGCAGACGTCGTAGTCCATCGTCACCAGGCCGTCTTCGCGCTGGCGGGTCGCGCCGGTCGGGCAGACCGGGACGCAGGGCGGCTCGGCGCAATGCTGGCAGCCGGTGACGAGGAACTGGCGCTGGACGTTCGGATACTCGCCCTGCTCGACATCGATCACGCGCCGCCACTGGATATCCGGCAGCGTGTCGTTCCAGTGCTTGCAGGCGATGGTGCAGGTCTGGCAGCCGACGCAGCGGTTGACGTCGATCGCCATGCCCCAGCGCGGGGTGTGGGCCGGGTCGTGGCAGAGGGCGTCAGCCATGAAATTTCATGCTTTCCGGCCGGACGGCACCCCCACCCGGCTCGCTTCGCTCGCCGACCTCCCCCTCTGAAGAGGGGGAGGAATAGGGACCGGTCGCTTTCGACATTATCCTTCCCCCTCTTCAGAGGGGGAAGTGGCCGAGCGGAGCGAGGTCGATGGGGGTGCCGTCCGCATCGCCTTCAAGGCGGCAACTTCCTCTCGAATCGTCGCCAGCACGCCTTCGATATTGTTCATCACCTCGTTGTTCCAGAAACGGATGACGATATAGCCCTGAGCCTCCAGCCATGCCGTGCGGGCCGCATCTTTCCCGACCGCGACGCCATGCTGGCCGCCGTCGACTTCAACGACAAGCTTGAGCGGGGGACAGACAAAATCCGCAACGAATTTGCCAATCGGCTCCTGCCGTTTGAAGCGCAGACCGTCCAGTTGTTTTTTGTGAAGGAAATACCAGAGCCGCTTCTCGGCATCTGTCGGCTGTTTTCGCAATCGCTTGGCCAGATTCTTGGCGAATGCCGTCCGCTTGACGCGGCGGCCCTTAGATTCTTCCCCCTCTTCAGAGGGGGAAGTGGCCTCGCGCAGCGAGGTCGATGGGGGTGTCCCGGCGCCTCCTTCGACGGCACCCCCACCCGGCGCGCTTCGCTTGCCGACCTCCCCCTCTGAAGAGGGGGAGGTATAGTAATCCGCTGCCATCTCATTCCGCCGCCTGTGCGAAGGCGGCGGTGGCGATGTTGCCGTCGTAGGAGCCTATTTCCTCGACGGCGAGCGGCTTCTGGAGATGCTTCTCCGATGCCTTGTAGACCTTGACGCACACGAGATCCGAGCCGGAGCCGGTGGAATCGGTGAGCTTGAGCGAGATGTCGGTCACGCTGTTCAGGCTCGGCCGGTTGAGGTCCTTGGCGAAGGGCGTCTTCCAGTGGTCGAACTGGCCGATCATCAGGACCGTGTCCGGCCGTATCCCCTCGCGCAGCACCGCCGGGCCTTCGGTGCGCCCGGTGACCGATTCCACGACGACCTGCTCGCCGTCTTCGATGCCCAGGTCCTGCGCCTTGCGCCGGTTGATCATCACGCCGCGGTGGCCGGCGATATTGTCGGCGACCTCCGCGATCAGCGGCAGGCCGACATTGGCGCCCCAGGCATACTGGAAGGAGCGGGCGGTTAGCGCCCAGAACGGATATTCCGCCGGGTCGCGGCCGAAATCGCGGACGTAATCCTCCCAGATTTCCGGGAAGGATTCGTAGGTCGGCATGAACTCGTATTCGCGCAGCTGGGTTTCCCACCAGTCGACGCCGATCTCGCCGAGGCGCAGCGCCAGCTCCTGGCCGTGGCGCGTCAGCCGTTCCTGGTAGGGCAGTTCGAAGCGCAGGTTCTGCTCTTCCAGCGCCGGGTAGATGTACCAGTCGAGCTGGTTGTAGTCCTTGAGCATGTAGCCGTGTTCGCGGAACCAGTCGAGGTCGCGGACCTGCTCGCCGCCGGTCATGTCCCACGACGCGGCCTTGCACATGTTGTCCCAGACGGTTTCCGACTCCGGCGGCTCGCCGGCCGGCAGGCTGAAATCGTATTTGCCGGGGCGCGCCAGTTTCGTGCCCGCCGCGCCGCCGTTGATGGCGCCGATATAAGCATCCAGGATCCCGGCCTCCTGGGCGAAGCGGGTCATGATGTCCGACATGTCCATCGTGTCGTTGACCGGATCGATCGCCTTGGCGCGGATCGTCCAGCCTTCGTGGTGCCAGAAATTCTCCTGGAACTTGGTGCCGCCGATGCGGATCAGCTGGGTCGATTCCAGGTCCGTCGATTCCGGCAGCAGCACGTCGGCGAAATGGTTGGTCTCGTCCATCGTGTAGGCGAAGGCGACGATGAACGGGAAGTCCGCCAGCTGGTTCGACACTTCCGGCGCGTTCCACGAGCTGATCGACGGGTTGGTGCGGTAGCACATCCAGATGTCCGGCGGATCGTGGCGCGGCCAGCTCTTCGGCTGGTGCTTCTGGAACAGCCAGGGCAGATGCGCGGGGCCCAGGGCCGGCGACCACGGGCTGTCCGAGACCAGCGGCACCAGCGTCTTGTAGGCGTTGCGGATATGCGGATCGCGGTTCCAGGCGTTCGACGACGTGGCGTTGAACTGGTAGCGCATGAAGCCGTCTTCGCCCGGCAGCACGGAGCCGACCCGCGACGCCGCCGGCCGGACCAGCTTCACCGCCGTGCCCAGCGTGCCGCCCGGCACCTCGAGCGCGCCGACCAGCACGGCCAGCATGGTGCGCGCCCAGCAGGTGTGATAGCCGCCCCAGCCGTTGTTCACACTCTTGCCGAGCAGGATGGCGACCGGCCGGAAGGGCAGGGTCTTGCCTTCGATCTCGATGGTCTCGCCGACGCAGGCATGGGCGATATATTCGTCGGCCACCCGCCGGATGGTCTCCGCCGGCACCTCGCATTCGGCCTCGGCCCATTCCGGCGTGTATTGCGCCATCAGGTCGAGCATGAGCTGGAAGGACGGTTTGGCCATCACTCCCTTATGGTCCCAGCGCGTGTTGTCCGGCCCCAGTTCGTAGCCGTCTACCGTAAAGGCGCCCTCCATCGCCGGGTCGGCGATCTCGGCGTCATAGGGTTTGGCCGCGCCGTCGGCGGCGTCCCAGATCAGGGGCTTGCCGTCAGGGTCGCGCACGAAAAAGCCGTTGGGGCCGACCAGGTAGGGCGAGTTCGAGCGGTTCTTGAGGAACGGCACGTCGCAGACATCCGCCCAGCCGCGCTCGTGCACGATCCGGTGGATCAGGGCGAACAGGAAGGCGGCGTCGGTCTTCGGCTTGATCGGCACCCACTCGGCCGAGGCCGCCGCCGTGATCGACATGTGCGGCTCGACATGGATGCGCTTGGCGCCGCGCGCCCTTGCATTGGCCTCGCGCCAGATGCCGACGACGCCGGACTGGGCCTCGGTGTTCGCGCCGCAGTTCAGTATGAAGTTCACATAGGGCGTATCCGGCGCGACGATGAAGGCGCGGTGCCACAACTCGCCGTAGAGATGCTCGGAGTGATAGCACTTCACGCCCTGGCCGGCGCCGAAGCCCTGGTCGATCGGCCCCCAGGCCGCCATGAAGGCCGGGAAGGTGCCCATATACTGCACCGGCGTGCCGCCGCCGCCGGTCGAGGTCGCGAGGCGCGGATGGCCGTTCTCGTTGACCAGCCCCTTCGCGCGCACTTCGCGGAACTTCTCGCCGATGATGCCGAACGCCTCTTCCCAGGAGATCGGCACGAAGCCCGGATCCTCGTCCCGCCCCTTGTTCGGGTTGGTCCGCTTCATCGGCTGCTTGATCCGGTTGGGATTGTAGGTCTTCTGGATCAGGCCGAACGCCTTGACGCAGACCCGGCCGCCGCCGGGATGCTCGTCCATGATGTCGAAATTGGCTTCCAGCCGTTCCGCCACGCCGTTGCGCACGGTGACTTTCGCAAGGTCCGGCCCCGCTACGCACTGGTAGCAGTAGAAGGGAACCTTCTTGACGTCGTCTGCGGGAGCGCCGGCTTTGGCCATGATCGATACCTGGTCGGAATGAAAGGCAGGCGCGAGAATAGCACGCTTTGCCCGGAGCGGTTCAACTCTGCGCGCTTCAACCTTCGGCGAGGCGCGCCTTTTTCTTCGCCAGGCGGCCGCCCTGCCGCGCCTTGTCGATGACGAAGCGGATGTGCCGGGCCCGGCCGACATGGTCGAGCTCGTCATGGACGTTGACCTCGAAGACGACCCGCGGGCCTTCGACCTCGACGACCTCGGCGCGCACCGTCACGCTCTGGCCGATCAGGGTCGGGCCCAGATGATCGATCTCGACACGCGCGCCGACTGAGTCTTCGCCGGCGTCGAGATGCGGCAGCAGGAACTGCTGGCAGGTTCGCTCGATGTCCTGGACCATGTGCGGCGTGGAGTAGACACGCAGGTCTTCGCCCATGAAGGAAATTGTCCGCGCCTCGTCGATTCCGTACGTCGCCTCATGGGCGGCGCCGGCTTTGAGTGTGTCTTTCATGGCTATTCCTCGATGTATGGCATCCGACAGACCGGAGGTGTCCGCTTCGGAACGCTCCGGGCCAGCCCTGTTTCAACCGATCGCATTCTTCGCGCGCAGGCCGGCAATCTCTTCGGCGGCAAATCCCCAGGCTGCGAGTGCCTCGTCGGTGTCGGCGCCGGGCGGCGAAGGCGGGCGGCGGATCGCGCCGGGCGTGCGGCTGAAACGCGGGGCGGGCGCCGGCTGCACGACGCCATCGACCTCCGCGAAGGTGCCGCGCGCTTTCATGTGCGCATGGTCCGGCGCCTCGTCGAGGTCCAGGACCGGCGCGAAGCAGATATCGGTGCCTTCCATGATGGCGCACCATTCGTCCCGGGTTTTGGTCTTGAAGACCTCAGCGAGTTTTTCGCGGATGACGGGCCAGCTCTCCCGGCTCATCTGCGGCGGCAGGTCGGCCGGGTCGAGCCCGGTTTTCTCCAGCAACTCGGCGTAGAACTTGGCTTCGATCGAGCCGATGGAGACGAATTTGCCGTCGCCCGTCTCGTAGACCGAATAGAAATGGGCGCCGCCGTCGAGCAGGTTCGCGCCGCGCATATTGCTCCACAGGCCGGCCGCCTTGAGGCCGTAGAAGGTCGTCATCAGCGAGGCCGCGCCGTCCACCATCGCCGCGTCCACGACCTGCCCCTTGCCGGATTGGCGCGCTTCCAGGAGCGCCGCCAGCACGCCGACCAGCAGGTAGAGCGTCCCGCCGCCGAAATCGCCGACCAGGTTGAGCGGCGGCACCGGCGGCCCGTCGGCCGGGCCGATGGCGTTGAGCGCGCCGGTGAGCGCGATGTAGTTCATGTCATGCCCGGCAGCCCGGGCCATCGGACCGTCCTGGCCCCAGCCGGTCATGCGGCCGTAGACCAGTTTCGGGTTGGTCGCGAAACAATCCTCCGGGCCGAGGCCCATGCGCTCGGTCACGCCCGGCCGGAATCCTTCGATGAGAACGTCGGCCCGGTCGATCAGCCGTTTGACGACCGCCAGCCCGTCCGGCGACTTGAGGTCGACGGCGATGGAGGGGCGGCCGCGGTGCAGCACCTGATATTTCGCCGGCATGGCGATGCCGAGGCCCGGGTCGGTCAGCCGGTCCACCTTGACGACGTCGGCGCCCATGTCCGCGAGCATCATGCAGGCCATCGGTCCGGGTCCGATCCCGGCCAGTTCGACGACGCGCAGTCCCTCCAGCGGTCCGGGCATGAGATCAGGCTCCTTCAGGCGGGTTGCGCGCCGCGGCGCCGGCTGACGGCGGCGGGACGCTTCGACCGGGTTATTCCGCTGCGGCGGCCATCCGCCCGGCGGCCGGGCCGATCGTCTTCAACTCCGGCATCACCTCGCGGGCGAACAGCCTCATGTTGGCCTCGGCGATGTCCTGCGGCATGCCGGCATATTTGAAAACCCCCACGAAGCTGTCCGAACCGGCCTTGTCGGAAATGTCGACGATCTTCTCGTAGACCATCTCCGGCGTGCCCCAGACCTGCAGGCCGAGGAAAAACTCGGTCGCCGCGTCGTCGCCCTGCTTTTGCAGGTTTTCGGCGAACTTGCCGTAATATTCGTAGCCCTTCGTCGTCTTCAGGTGGTCGCCGGCGAATTCGTAGTGCGCCAGCACGCTGTGCCAGTAGCCGCCGATATACTTTTTCGCCATCTCGTAGGCGCGCTCTTCGCTCTCGTCGACGAAGGTCCAGCCGGCGGCGATCGGCGCCGGCGCGTCGAAGCCGTTGACCCGCTGGAACAGCGCCCGGTACTCGGCCAGTTCCTTGGCGACATGGTCCCAGGGCTTCTGCGGGATGATGAGCAGGCCGACGCCCAGCTTCGCCATGATCTCGGCCGATTCGGGCGAGACCGCGGCGGCGTAGGTCCGGCCCTTGAAGCTCAGGTTGGCGCGCGGGCGCACGGCGGCGCGGGGCTGCGTGTAGAATTCGCCGTCATATTCGCAGAAGCCGGTTTCGAGCCCGCCCATGATCATCTCGGCGGCTTCGACGAAGCGGGCCCGGCTCTCTTCCATCGGTATCTTGAAGCCCTCGAACTCGCAGCGGCCGGCGCCGCGGCCCATGCCGAAGATCACCCGTCCGCCGGACATCACGTCGAGCATGGCGATCTGCTCGGCGACCCGGAAGGGATCGCGCCAGGGCAGGACGACGACCATCGTGCCGAGCCTGGCGGTCGTGGTGCGGCCGGCCGCGTAGGCGAGGAACTGCACCGGGTCCGGGCACATGATGTAGTCGGTGATATGGTGTTCGGTCGCCCACACGGAGTCGAAGCCCAGCGGCTCCACCAGGTCCACCAGGGCCAGCTCGTCTTCCCAGACCGCATGATCCGGCTGCTGTTTGCCGGGGTTCTGGAAAATTATGGATGCACCGACATGCATGGCGGTTTTTCTCCAAGGTCGCGGGCCGTCGCGGGCGGGCCGGGTTGCCGCGAAAGTCCTACAACAGCCCTTTGCAGCGAGTCACCCCACTCCGGCCGGGCCAAATCGCGCCTCTACCGGCCGCCCCTACTGCCCGACGCCGCGCAAGACTGGCCAGCCGTCGCCCGGTATCGCGCCTGCCTTGATATTCCGGGCATGGAAGACGTAGCCGAGAAAATTCACCAGGATCTGGGTGCAGAACAGGCTCGTCGCGCCGCCCGGATCGTATTCCGGCGCCAGCTCGACGAAATCGATGCCGACGACCTCGCCGCGCATCGCCGCCGCTTTCAGGAAATCGCAGGTCTCGTAGTAAAGGAAACCGCCGGGGCTGGGTGTGCCCGTGCCCGGCACCAGCGACGGATCGAAGCCGTCCACGTCGATGGTGAAATAGAGCCGGGCGTTCTCCGGTATCCGTTCGATGACCCCGGCGACGCCGAGTTCGCGGAAATCCCGCACCGAAAGGATGTCGGACTTGGCGGCGCGGGCATCGGCAAAATCGGATTGCGCGCTCGAGCCGAGGTTGCGGATGCCGAGATGGGTGATGCCGGTAACGTGCCCGCATTCGGCGGCCCGGCGCAGCGGATTGCCCTGGCCGTGGCGCACGCCGAAGCGCTCGTCGACATAGTCGAGATGGGCGTCGATATGCACGATATGGACCGGCGGTTCGCCGTCGAAGGCGCGGATGCAGGGGATATGCACGGCATGGTCGCCGCCCAGGACGACCGGCAGCGCGCCCGCGGCCAGGATCTTGCGCACGCCGTATTCGATATTGCCGAGGCATTGCAGGGCGTCGATGTGGACCATATCGGCGTCGCCGATATCGACGATGCGGACGTCATCGCCGGCGAGGAACAGGATGTCGTCCTCCGGGTCGTAGGCGCCCTTGCCGATTGCGAAGAGTTGCGAGGCGTCCCGGAATCCTTTCGGCCCGAAGCGCGCGCCGGGGCGGACCTGGGTGCCGAGATCGAACGGCGCGCCCATGACGGCGACATCGGCCTCGATGGCGTCCCAGTCCGATTGATGCGGCTTTTTCATGAAGGTGTGAATGCCGACGAATGGCAGGTCGAGCCGGGCCGGTTTTTCGGTCTTTGGCTTGTCGTTCATGGGCGGGATTCCCCAATGGGGTGGCCGGCCCTTCGATACGCCCCGGATTTCATCCAGGGCTACTCAGGGTGAGGGTGATATTAGTGAAAATCCTCATCCCGAGTAGGCGCGTTAGCGCCGTATCGAGGGACGAAATTTTCCTGTTGAACTACTCCAGGTCCAGGCCGAACAGGCGGATCGCGTTGGTGCGGCCGATCTTGAGGCGGTCGCTGTCTGCTATGGTCGGCGTCGCGTCGTACCATCGCGCCGCGTCTTCCATGCGTTCGAACGGATAATCGGCGGAGAAATACATGCGGTCGGTGCCCATCACCTCGACGGTGCACTTGAAGGCGGGATCGTTGAAGAAGCCGCTCGTCGTGATGTGGAAATGCTCGACGAAATACTCGCCGAGCGGCCGCTTGCCGCGATAGCCGCGGGGCGAGAAACGCATCCGCGCATCGAGCCGCCACAGGGCGAAGGGGATGTTCTCGCCGAGATGGCCGACCGCGATCCGCAGGTTGGGATAGTCGTCGAACAGGCCGGAGCCGCACAGGCGCAGCGCGTGGATCGAAGTCTCGACCGCGAATCCCCAGGGCGCGGCCATCAGCCAGCCATGGCCCTCGTAGTTGCCCGCCTGGGCCGGAATTTGCATCCGCGGATGGAGGTAGAAGGGGACGTCGAGTTCGGACACGGTGGCCCAGAAGCTGCGGTATTCGGGGATGTCGTAGTAGATCGCGCTGTCCGGCTCGCCCTTCTGGGTGAAGCCGTTGACCATCGCGCCCTTGAAGCCGAGGTCGTTCACGCAGCGGGTGAGTTCCGCCGAGGCCGCATCGGGATCCTGCATCGGCAGCGCCGCCAGGCCGGCATAGCGGTGCGGAAATTTCGCCGCCGCCTCGGCGATCTTGTCGTTGGCCTTGCGGGCGACCGCGATGGCTTCATCGGTATCGAGGATGCCCTGCACCGCCGGCGCGTTGAGCGACAGCAGCGCGAAGTCGACGCCGCAGCGCTCCATCGCCTCGATACGCCGCTCGCCCACGTCCAGCAGTTCACGGGTGAATTCGTCCCAGCGCCCCGATTCCCCTGCGAAATGCCGCGACCCGCCGAGCGTCTCCTCGATCGCCATATGCTCTTCGAACGCGATCTTGCCTTGCATCGATACCTCCCTCCGGATGCCGGCCGCGCGCAGGAACGCGACCCGTGCGGCGGCTTCGCCGATCCGTTTATCCCAGATGGGCCGGGCCGTCGAACGGCGATCTGCTGCGTCGGGGCAAAGAAAAACGTGGAACGCGGCCCGGTCGCCCTTACGATGCAGCGGCAGCCTGCCGCCAACGCATTTGAAGATCGGGAGGAAACATGGACGGCAAGATCGGCCTGGAAGAGCATTTCGCCATTGCGGACACATTGCCGGATTCCGCGGGTTTCCTGCCGCCGGAGGACTGGGAGGAACTCTCCGGCCGCCTGATCGACCCGGAAGACCGGCGCCTGCGCGAGATGGATGCCCATGGCATGGAGACGATGGTCCTGTCGCTCAACGCGCCGGCGGTCCAGGCGATTCCGGACGTGACGCGGGCCGCCGACGTCGCGCGCCGGGCCAACGACGACCTGGCGGAAAAGGTCGTTCGGCGGCCCGACCGCTTTCAGGGGCTTGCGGCTCTGCCTTTGCAGGATCCGGAGCTTGCATCCGCCGAACTGACGCGCTGCATCCGGGAACTCGGCTTCGTCGGCGCGCTCGCCAACGGGTTTTCACAGGTCGAGGGCGACGATACGCTGCTTTATTACGACCTGCCGCAATACCGGCCGTTCTGGGCGGTCTGCGCCGGGCTCGGCGTGCCCTTCTACCTCCATCCGCGCAACCCGCTGCCCCGGGACGCCCGCATTTACGACGGCCATCCCTGGCTGATGGGGCCGGGCTGGGCGTTCGGCCAGGAAACCGCGGTTCACGCGCTCCGGCTGATGGGCTCGGGCCTGTTCGACGCCCATCCGGACCTGCAGATTATCGTCGGCCACATGGGCGAGGGACTGCCCTTCAACATCTGGCGGGTCGACAACAAGAACGCCTGGACGAAGAAGCCGGGGAGCAGCGGCCCGCAGCCGGCGCGGAAGAGCTTCACCGAATATTTCCGGGAGAACTTCCATATCACCGTGTCGGGCAACTACTGCACCGAGGCGCTGCACTGCTCGATGCAGGTCATCGGGGCGGACCGGATCCTGTTCTCGACCGACTGGCCGTTCGAAAACGTCGACTATTCCGCGGCCTGGATGGACAGCGTCGATATCGACGAGGCCGACCGGCTGAAGATCGGCCGGACGAACGCGCTCAGGCTGTTCGGTCTCGGCGGTTAGTACGGCGGCGGTGCCATGCAGCTCAGCGAAACGCAACGGCAGATCCGGGATACCGCCCGCGCTTTCGCGGCTCGCGCGATTGCGCCCTATGCGGCGGACTGGGACAGGCAGGAAGGCGCGCCGCGATCCGTGCTTCGGGAGATGGCCGACGTCGGCCTGATGGGCGTGACCGTCGATCCGGCCTGGGGCGGCGCCGGGGCCGACTTCGTCTCCTACGCGCTCGCGCTCGAGGAGATTTCGGCGGCCGACGGCGGCATCTCCAACATGATGGCGGCGAACAACTCGCCGGTCGCCGCCGCGATCCAGCAAGACGGCACCGGGCGCCAGAAGGCCGAATACCTGACGAAGCTCACCTCCGGCGAATGGATCGGCTGCATCCACCTGACCGAGCCGCACACCGGCTCCGACGCCGCCGCGATCCGCAGCCGGGCCGTGAAGGTCGAAGGCGGCTGGCGCCTGAACGGCCACAAGGCCTTCGTCACCGGCGGTGCGTCGGCGGAGCTGGCGATGATCGTCGCGGTCACCGACCCGGCGGCCGGCAAGCGCGGCATCTCCGCCTTCGTCACGCCGACGGACAATCCCGGCTACCGCGTCATCGCGGAGGAGCGCAAGCTCGGCCACCGCACCAACGATACGGCGCAGGTCGTCTTCGAGGACATGATCGTGCCGGAGGCCGACCTGCTGGGCGCGGAAGGCCGCGGCCTCGGCATCGCACTCGCCAACCTGTCCGCCGGCCGAATCGGCGTCGCGGCCCAGGCGGTCGGCGGCGCCCGCGCGGCGCTGAAGGCGGCCCGCGACTATGCAGCGGAGCGCGAAGCCTTCGGCCGTCCGATCGCCGAACACCAGGCGATCGCCTTCAAGCTGGCCGACATGGCGACGCAGATCGAGGCGGCGCGCCAGCTCTACCTCCACGCTGCGGCCCTGAAGGACGCCGGGCGGGACTGCGCCGCCGAGGCCTCGATGGCCAAGCTCTTCGCCTCCGAGATGGCCGAGCGCGTCGCCTCCGCGGCAATCCAGATCCACGGCGGCGCCGGTTTCCTCAACGATTTCCCGGTCGAGAAAATCTACCGCGACGTGCGGGTCTACCAGATCTACGAGGGCACCTCGGAGATCCAGAAAATCATGATCGCCCGCCACCTCGATTCGCTCGACCTGTAGAATCGGGGCCGGGGCAGCGCCGCCCGGCGCCGGCGGACTCTCCGCGCCGCCCACTCCAAATGATGTGTCATGAAATGTCATGATTCGTCATGATCCGTCATGATCCGTGGCGGTACCTTCCTTCTCTTTCGCATTCGCGGCCCGGCCTCAAGATTAAGACAGACCGGTCTATATATCGTGTTTTTTTGCCGCCGAGTCGCTGTTTGCGGCGCGGAAATCGCAGAAATCCGCCATTTTCGTTCCAGCGGCCGTGCGGAAAAAAGCCTGCTACGCATAATTTCCCAGATTGTCCGCACCGGGCGGCCGCGCAGATACGGCGGCGCGGCCGCGGCGCCGGAAAGGCGGCTCCCGGCAGATGTCATGAAATGTCATGATTCGTCATGTTCCTGCCTCTCAACCATCCTTGCCGTCCCGGACTTGATCCGGGACCCAGAGCTTGCCCAGAGCTTGTCGATGGGAGCGACCCGAACGGTCTCAGCCTGTGGCCCCTGGACCCCGCCATCGCCTCCACCGACTTTCCGTGGCCGCGCGGTTCGAATATTTGTTCTTATAATGTTCCGGTTGCGGATGTCAAGCCCCTTTCCGCGCGGCCCGGCCGCGTCGGCGGTTCCGGTCGAAACGGGCGCCCACGCCGGTTTCCGGGACCCGTTCGCCCGACGCCGGATCGATACGACCGAATGTGACGTAGCACTCCTGTAGCCTCTCTCCATAGAACCGAATTGGAGAGACCGATGCTGACAGCATATGAAAGACGCCTGCTCACCCGATATCTCGCGAACATTGCGGCCCGCCTTCGCTGCAAGGATCCGGAAGCCCGGAGGCTGGTCGAATGGGTTGACGACGAGGATAACCGGGTTGCATTCGCCGGCAGGAAGCGCCGCCGCACAGACCCGTGGGACAGGCCCCGCGACGATACGGATGTTGCCGCAGACGAGCTGCACCGCCTCGAAAAAACCCTGCGGGGCAGGCATTCGGCGAACGCCGCGAAACCCGACCGGACCGCGATTCGGCTCGAACGGCTCGGTAATATAGCGGGGTTCGAACGGGCGGATATCGACATCCTCGAACTGCTGCTGCGCTATCAGACTCACAGCGTCTTCGAATCGATGATCGACGACATTTTCGAGTGTCCCGGCCGTTCGACCCGTCCGCTCAATACCGGCGGCTGGGCGATGCCTCTGGTTCTCGGGTTGCCGGCGAACGCGGTTCAGTCCCGTCTCCGGAACGGTGCGCCCCTCGTCCGCTCGGGACTTGTCGGCATCGATGGCGACGGCGACCTGGAGCCCGTCCGCCGCCTGCGCCGGCTCGTCACCGCACCGGGAGACGGCGACATCGATGTGAGCCGCCTGCTGCTGGACGCGGCTGCGCCGGGCGATCTCGAATGGCGGGACTTCGACCATGTCGCCGTCGCCCGCGACCATGTCGAGACCCTGATCGCGGGCGCGCTCGCCAAAGGCGCACCGGGCGTCAACATCCTGCTCTACGGCCCGCCGGGCACCGGCAAGACCGAGTTCTGCAAGACGCTGGCGGGCCGACTCGGCGCAACCCTCTACAGCGTCGGCGAAGCGGACGAGGAGGGGGACGAGCCGAGGCGAAGGGAAAGGCTCCAGGAACTCAAGCTTGCCCAACATCTTCTGGGCGGCAACCGGCAGTCCCTGATTCTGTTCGATGAGATGGACGATTTGCTCGATGGCAGGTACGGGGGCTTCCGCCTCTTCGAAGCGCTGCTTTCCTCCGGATCGCGCGAGGCCGGTTCCAAAATCTTCATGCACCGGCTCCTTGAGAAGACACCGGCGCCGACCCTGTGGACCATGAACGATGCACGGGATGTCAGCCCGGCGATTCTCCGGCGCATGATGTTCGCCTTCGAACTGCGCCCGCCGCCGACGAAGGTGCGGGCGCGGGTCTGGTCGCGCCAGCTCGGCCGCCACGGCATCGAGGCTGCGCCGGAAGACGTGCAGGGGCTGGCGGCGGAGTTCGACGCCACGCCCGGCGTCGCGGCCGGCGCAACGGCCGCCGCGCATCTTGCGGACGGCGACATCGCAACGGTGCGTCGCGGCGTGGAGAGCCTGTCCCGGCTTCTGTCCTGCAGCAGGCCGCCCCAGGCGGCGCCCGAAGGCTTCGATCCCGACCTGATCCGGGCCGACACCGATCCGGGGGCGCTGGCCGACCGCCTCGTTTCCGCCGGCGCGCAGCGGTTCTCTCTCTGCCTCCAGGGCCCGCCGGGCACCGGCAAGAGCGCCTGCGTCCGCCATCTCGCCGAACGCCTCGGCCTGGAGGTCGTGCAGAAGCGGGCCTCGGACCTCATGTCCATGTGGGTCGGGCAGACCGAACAACGGATCGCCCGCGCCTTCGCCGAAGCGCGCGGTACCGGCGCCTTCCTGGTCTTCGACGAAGCCGATTCGCTGCTCGCCGACCGCCGCCTCGCCCAGCGCAGCTGGGAGGTCAGCCAGGTCAACGAGATGCTGACCTGGATGGAGATCCACCCGCTGCCCTTCGCCTGCACGACCAATTTCGGCACACATCTCGACCCGGCGACGCTGCGGCGCTTCGTATTCAAGATCGCGCTCGACTTTCTCGGGCCGGAACAGGCCGATGCAGCGTTCCGCAAATTCTTCTCGCTGCCGCCGCCGGCATCCCTTGCGGCGCTGACCGCGCTCACCCCCGGCGATTTCGCGGTCGTGCGCCGCAAGGCCGGATTGCTGGGCCGGCTGCAGGACGCGGACGCCCTCGCCGAAATGCTGCGCGCCGAGTGCGCCGCCAAGCCGGAGCGGCCCACGGCGATCGGATTCCGGCCGTAGCGGTTCCGGGCCCCGGCGCCGCGGGCTATGGTCGCCCGTTATCGTCGAGGGCGACGCCCTCGCCGGATGCTGGGAGGACGGCCGGATGCGATACGAACGCGTGAAGGACATCATCGACCTGGCGGTCCGCCTTCAGGTCGCGCGCGGCGGCCTGACCCTGGACGATATAGAACGAGAAATGTCCGTCAGCCGCCGGACGGCAGAGCGGATGCGGGATGCCGTCGATTGGGCATTCGGGCCGCTGGATATTGTCCCGGCCGATGACAACAAGCGGCACTGGCGACTGCAATCCAATGCCCTGCGCAATCTTCTCGGGTTCGAGGCCGAAGAGTTGACGGCCCTGGCGACTGCCGCCGCGGCGCTCGAACGGACGGGCTTGCATGAGCAGGCGGCGAAGCTCCGGGAGATTGGTAGCAAGCTGCGCGCGATGCAGCGCGGCGCAGCGCTGGAACGGCTCGACGCCGATCTTGAAACCCTGACGCGCGCCGAGGGCCTGGCGATGCGGCCCGGCCCGCGGCAGCCGGTCGATGCCGCCCTGCTCGCCCTGTTGCGCGAGGCGATCCTGACCCGGCGGATCGTGACGTTCCGCTACCGCGCGCGCTCGACGGGACGGCAAAGCCGGCAGCGCATCGAGCCCTACGGCCTGCTCTACGGCAATCGGGCCTTTCTGGTCGCGCGGGCGGCCGACGGCTGGAGCGGGGGGCCGCGGCTGTGGCGCCTCGCCAATATCCGCGAGGCCCGGCTGCCCGGCGAGCGCTTCGAGCGCGACCCAGGCTTCGATCTCGGGCATTACGCGCGGCGGTCTTTCGGCACGTTTCAGGAGACGCCCGTCCGCGTCGTCCTGCGCTTCGCCGCGCGCGCGGCGGACGACGCAGCGGCCTTCCTGTTCCATCCGGACCAGACCGTTGAAGTCCACGATGACGGCACGCTCACCGTGCGCTTCACCGCCGGCGGCCTCGACGAAATGTGCTGGCACCTTGTCACCTGGGGCGACAGCGTAACGGTCGAAAAACCCGTCCGGCTGCGCCGGCGGCTGGCAAAGATGTGCGCGGCGCTTGCGGGGCATCACGGGAATCCGCCGGACTTGTAAAGGGCAACGGCCGGGGCTGACCGGCAAGAAAGGAGAGGTTGTCTTATGGCGACGATCATCGAGCATCTGTCCCGGAACCCGGAGTCATATCCCGACTGGCTCCGCGCCGGTCCGCGCGCGTTCGACCGGTCGGATTTCTTCGGTTCGAGGACGATCTACTATCCCGGCTCGGGCGACGACGGGCAGCCGGTCAAACTGTGTGCTAGGGCCCGTGCCGCGCACGCCTTCGTGTATGTCGATACCGCTTACGATCGCGATTGGGTTTTCAAGCGGTTGTACGGTTCCGAAACCGGATTCAGGGGCTATGCGCCCGAACGCGAGGAACCGATTCGCGAAGCCGATTTGCGGCCGGGCGGGTGGACGCCGGCCTGTTCTTCGCTCGCGCGGAACAAGCGTTACAGGTTCGCCGACCCGTTCGCCCATTTCGTCGTCTTTCGCCGACTTGACGGTGAGGGATACGGCGACGCGCACGGGCCGGAGCGCCTCGCCGGATTGTTCATCGGCGCGGACGGTTTTGCCGCCTACGATGCGCTCTATTGCCAGGGCGATGGCACGCCGGCGCCATTCTTCGTCACCGTTCAGGATCACGGCTTCGGCGGAAATTGGAACCGGTTTGACAAGGGCGGCATTCTGAACGGAATTGCCGTGCAACGCAGCGTCCTGCCGGAATACCTGCTGGTCGTCGACAATTCAGAGCCGTGGGAAGGCTATCGCGACACCGGCGCCCCTGCGGAATCCGGCAAATACCGCGGCCATCCCAGGCACCTCTTTATCCGCGACGCGGACTGAGGCCGTGGCGGCGGAGGGCGACGGCACGCTCACGGTGCGCTTCACCGCCGGCGGCCTCGACAAAATGTGCCGGCGCCTCGTCACCTGGGGCGACAGTGTGACGGTCGAAAGACCCGCCCGGCTGCGCCGGCGGTTAGCGGAGATGTGTGAGAGACTGGCGGGGCATCATGGGTAAGGTTATATGGAGCCAGTCTATATCGAAGGAGGCAATCTCATGCCAATTAGCGAAAGACAGATAAAAAATGCGATACATAGCGGGATAAGCACAGCGAACAGAAAATACGAAAAATGGTCGAAGGGTTGCTGGGTAACCGATTCTGGCGTCGAGGGCCTGATGACTGCTGAAATTGCGGAAGCGATCAACAAGAAACAGAGCAAAGGCGAAAGTCTACAAATGGAATTGGCATTCAAATATATAGACGAATTTTCTACAGCCAATAATGTGTCTGGCAGCAAACCTAAAGCTCTTAATAAAAAAAATCGATCAGATATTGTTTTGTTTGACGTCGACTATCGACCAACTTGTGTGATTGAGGTGAAGCGATCATGGGTTTCTGATGCTTGTCGGACGGATTTGCAAAGAATCTGCGCCCTTATCGACCGCTATTCCTCAAGAAGGAAGGGAACCTTGGAACGAGGATACCTAGCAATGCTTATCGTTAAGAAAAAAATGAGATACAAAACCGAAGTCGAAAGGATTGATGAACATATAGAGAAAATAAAAAAACTTGTCAAATCCGAATTTAGCAACAATACACGACGCGTTTCATTTCAAAGAGGAGATCCTGATCGTCTGCCACCGCGTTACCAGCAAAACGATGAAGATTGGCAGGCAGCGAGTTTTCTCATTCAGATATCCAACCGTAGCCAGCAAAGATAGAGTACTCGCCTGACGGTAGCTGCTCCGGCTCGGCGCAGTTTCGACAGGACCAAAGTAGCAGGCCGGCGGGACTCGAACTGGCAACCAAACCGCTACGGGCGGCGGGCCCCAACCGATCGGGTTATGGGTTCCGCGCGATTGTAGCAAAGTCAACATTCCCCTCCAGCGCCCTGAACAGCGCGCTGGCCGGGTCGGCCAAGTCGGCCATGATCGAGAAATGGTCGGCGCCGGCGCATTCGATCGCCGTTACGGCGGCGCCGGCTTGCCGGCAGACGTCCGCATAGGCTTCGGACTGGCCGCGGAACGCCGCCGGTTCCTTGCCGCCCCAGGCGACGACGACCGGCATCCCGGCGCGCGGCGGCCGGTGGAGCGGGCTGTTGCGTTGCGCACCCGCCTCGTCGAGGGCGAGCCAGTCGTTGGCGAAGGTGCGGCGCAGGGGCGCCAGGTCGAACAGGCCGCTCACCGGCGCAGCCGAGGCGATAACGTCCGCCGGCAGGCTCCATTCAGCTTGCCAGTCCCCGGCCGCCAGCATCCCGGTCAGATGCCCGCCGGCCGAATTGCCCGCGGCATGAATCGCCGCCCGGTCGCAGCCGTAATCGGTCGCATGGGCATGGAACCAGGCGACGGCGCGGCGGGCGTCGTCGACGATCTCGTCCACCGTCGCCGCCGGGGCCAGCCGGTATTCCACGGGCACCCAGGCGACGCCGCGCGCGTTCCAGGCCGGGCCGGGAAAGCGCCGGCCTTCCTTGGCGCCGCCCTTCCAGTAGCCGCCGTGGAAATACAGGATGGCCGCCCGCGCGCCGTCCGGCGGCGCCAGGATGTCCAGCCGGTGCCGCGGGTCCGGGCCGTAGGCGAGGTCGAGCGCGGCGCCGTCGAGGCCGGTCAGGGCAGCGCTCGCTTCGGCATAGCGCGCCTGGATCGCCGGCAGGTCCGGCACGGAGGCTTCGATGTCGTAGGCGGCGTCGAGGTCGGGGTCGCTCACGGGACTTCCTGTCGTTCGCGTTGTCTGCCAGCGGCTGCGGAGGGGCCGCCGTCCCGGCGCTTGTTACCACAATCGCGCTGCGCGTCGAACCGGGCGGCGCTGCGCCGGCGCTCCCCGATCTCGCGGCAGGGCCGGTTTCGTGATAGGTCCGGGCGAGGGCGGCGCCTCAATCGTTGCCGCCAGCCGGTTCCCCCGAGGACATCCGCCCATGATCGACGCCTGGTTCTGGCCCACGCCGAACGGCTGGAAAATCTCCATCGCCCTGGAGGAGATGGCGCTCGACTACCGGATCGTCCCGGTGAACATCTACAGGGGCGCGCAGTTCGAGCCGGACTTCCTCGCCATCAGCCCGAACAACAGGATGCCGGCGATCGTCGATCACGCACCGGCCGACGGCGGCCCGCCGCTCCCGGTGTTCGAATCCGGCGCCATCCTGATCTATCTCGCCGAGAAGACCGGCCGCTTCCTGCCGGCCGACCTGCGCGGGCGCAAGACCGTGCTCGAATGGCTGTCGTGGCAGCTCGGCGGCGTCGGCCCGATGTTCGGCCCGATGTTCCGCCAGGGGCCGGCCACTTCTCGCTCTACGCGCCGGAGCCGATCCCCTACGCCATCGAGCGCTACCGCGCCGAAATGCTCCGGCTCTACGGCGTGCTCGACCGCCGGCTCGACGGCCGCGAGTTCATCGCCGGCGACTATTCCATCGCCGACATGGCGTGCTGGCCCTGGGTCATCACCTACAAGGGGCAGAAGGTCGACCTTGGCGAATTCCCGAACGTCCGGCGCTGGTACAAGGCGCTGCAGCAGCGGCCGGCCCTGCGCCGCGGCTACGACGCCGGCAAGGACCTCGGCAAGCTGATGCTGGAGTGGGACGAGGAGACCAAGCAGAACCTGCTGCCCGGCTACAAGCCGAAGGAAACGGCCGCTTAGCGCCTGCCGGGTATCGCGCGGAGAAACAGATGATCGAGATCAACGGCGCCGCCCACATCATCCTGACGGTGAGCCAGTGGGACAAGGCGCGGGACTTCTATTCCGGACTGCTGCCCTTCCTCGGCCTCAAGAAGGTCTATGACGGCAACAACTTTCTCTACCATGTCGGCGGTCGCACCGCGGTCGGCATCCAGCGCTGCTCGGAAGACTATGCCGGCGAACGCTTCGCAGCGACCCGGGTCGGCCTGCACCATTTCTGCTTCCGGGCGCGCAGCCGGGAGGATGTCGACGCGGCGGCCGCGCATGTGCGCAGCATCGGCGGCTTCATCGACCGCGGCCCGCTGGAAGGCGATTTTGCACCGGGCTACTATTATTTCGTCTTCGAGGACCCGGACGGCATCCGGCTGGAGATCAATTACATACCGGGCAAGGGCCTGCTGGTCGGCGACACGCCGCTGAGCCCGAGCGACGATCCGGACTGGGACCAGAATCCGTAGCGCCGCGCCGGGCGGTTCCGGCAATAGGCCGCGCCGCCTTACAGCCGGCGCGGGTCACGCGGCGGCGTAGATCGAGTCCCGGTACGAGGCGTCGCCGAGGCCGCCGTCTGGGAAGATTCCACGCTCGGCGACCCAGGTGCGCGAGCGTTCGAAAATGTCCTCGGTATAGGGCTCGAAGACCAGCCGTTCGCCGGGGCCGAAGCGGCGCACGTCCATCTCGTCGTGGAACCGTTTCGGGAATTCCCGCCGGTAGTGATGGCGGTGCCGTTCGAGCCGGAGGTCGATCTCGACCTGGGCGCGGCGCAGGGCCTCGAAAAACTTTTCGACGACGCCGGGATCCGGATCGCCGGTGATCATCGACGCCATCATGAAGCTGGTGTCGACGATCTTGCGGAAGCCGAGCTGCTCGGCGAAATAGTACGGCCCGCTGAACAGGCTGGCCGCCGGAACCTTGCCGTCGATCAGCAGTTCGAGCCGGCGGAACAGCAGACCGTCGGCGAAGGACAGCGCGATATTCTCCGGCGCCATGAAGTCTTCGAGCGTCTGGATGGTCGAATAGTGGCTGCCCGACTGGTAGCCGACCGAAATCGGCACCCCGGCCAGGTCTTCGGGCCGGCGGATGGCAGAGTCCGCCGGGACGAAAATCCCGCAGGGCGAGACCGAGTAGCAGCCGGCGTAGAGCTTGCCGTGGCCCGACGCCGCGGCAGCGTTGACCGTCCAGTGGCAGGCGGCGCTGACATCGCAGGTCCGTCCCGCCTCGAAGGTCTGGTAGGCGCCGATCCTGTCGCCCAGGTCGTGATCGCTGCCGTCGCGCGAACCGAGCTGCTCGCGAAACGTGTAGTCAAGCCCGACGTCGGAGAAAAACCCCTTCTCCTCCGCCACCCATTCATGCAGCCGCATATGCGGCGAAACGACGAATCGCGCCATGTCTTCGCTCCTGGCCGGTCCTTGCGCGGATGATGGCATGGACTGCCGCCCGCGGCCATAGCCGGCGCGGCGGGCGCCCCTTCCGGTCAGGGGGCCGGTTACGCCGCGAGCGCCGTATCGAGCGCCGTGCCCAGCCGGTCGACGATCGCTTCGACGTGGCCGGCGTCGATCGTGTAGGGCGGCGCGAGCAGGACATGGGCGCCCGACAGGCCGTCGATCGTGCCGCCCATCGGATAGACCATCAGCCCTTCGTCCAGCGCCGCCGCCTTGATTTTCGCCGGCAGCTTGCGTTCCGGCTCGAACGGCTCCTTGGTGCCGCGGTCCCGGACGATCTCGACGCCGACCAGCAGGCCCCGTCCGCGGATGTCGCCGACATGCGGGTGCTGGCCCAGCGTCATGCGCAGGCCGGCCTGCAGGTCGTCGCCGCGCGTGCGGACGTTGGCCAGCAGATCGTCCTCCTCGATGGCGTCGATCACGGCGTTGCCCGCGGCGCAGGCCACCGGATGGCCCATATAGGTGTGGCTGTGCTGGAAGAAGCCGCTGCCGTCGGCGATAGCCCGGAACACCCGGTCGGCCGCCATCACGGCGCCGATCGGCTGGTAGCCGGCGCCCAGCCCCTTGGCGAGGGTCAGCAGGTCGGGCACGACTTCGTCCTGCTCGCAGGAGAACATGGTGCCGGTCCGCCCCATGCCGCACATGACCTCGTCGAGGATCAGCAGGATGCCGTAGCGGTCGCAGATTTCGCGGATGCGTTTGAAATAGCCGGGCGTCGGCGGCACGGCGCCCGCCGTCGCGCCCATCACGGTCTCGGCGATGAAGGCGGCGACGGTGTCAGGCCCGAGTTCGAGGATCTTCTTCTCCAGTTCGTCGGCGACCCGCAGCCCGTAGACCTCCGGCGTTTCTTCCAGCCGGCGCCCGCGATATTCGTAGCAGGGCTCGATGCGGTGGGTCTCGATCAGCAGCGGCTCGAACTGGGCGCGGCGCCAGCGGTTGCCGCCGGCGGCGAGCGCGCCCAGCGTATTGCCGTGGAAGCTCTGGCGCCTCGTGATGAACCTGGTGCGCCCGGTCTCGCCGCGTTCGACGAAATACTGGCGCGCCATCTTGAGCGCCGATTCGATGGCTTCCGAGCCGCCGCTGACGAAAAACACCTTGTCGAGGTCTCCGGGCGCGCGGTCGGCCAGCTTTTCCGCCAGCCGTTCGACGGGGCAGTTGGTGAAATAGCCGGTGTGGGCGAAGGGAATCCGCTCCAGCTGTTCGGTAATCGCCCGCTTCACCCGGCTGTCCGAGTGGCCGAGGCAGGACACCGCCGCCCCGCCGCAACCGTCGAGATATTCCCGGCCGTCGGTATCGTAGATGTAGACGCCTTCGCCGTGGGACACCGTCGGCATGGCGCCCGAGGGCGAGCGATGGAAAACGTGGGTCATGGGGCGGGAATCCGTCGCGCGGGATTGTCGGCTGCCGTCGAAAGAACGGTCGAGCAGGTTGCCGGATGTGTTCGCCATGCCGTCCATGTTCAATCCCCGGAGCGCCCCGGTCGCAAATATGTGATGGAATTATACGCCGCCACCGAACGATTACAACATGTTGCGATTTTCATGACAAATTTTCAAAATGTGGTATCCGATCGGCCGCGGCGCGCGATTCCGGGGGGCTATCGGCCGGCATCCTGCCCGAAGGCCGGACGTCGGCGGGTAGTCCGGCGCGACAGCCTGTAACATCCTGCCCAGGGGAGGTCTTCGATGATCAGGAAGCTGATGACGGGCGGCGCGGTGGCGACCGTGTTTCTCGGCGTAACGGGGCTTCCGGCCCTTGCGGATACGCTCGACGACATCGTTGCGCGCGGCAAGGTCGTTGTCGGCGTCAAGGCCGATTTTCCGCCGTGGGGCATGCGCGACGCCGCCGGAAGGCTGGTCGGCATGGAACACGACATGATTGCGGATTTCGCCCGGCGCCTGAGCATGGCGGCGGGCAAGCCCATCGCCGTCGAGAAGGTCGTCGTCGTCGCGTCCAACCGCATGCAGTTCCTGGTGCAGGGCAAGACGGACATGTTCATTGCAACGATGTCCAACAAGCCGGAGCGGCGCAAGATCGTCGGTATCGTCCAGCCCGGCTACTATTCGTCGGGCGTCGCCGTTTTTGCGCACAAGCGCTCCGGCATCGACGGCTGGGCTTCGCTGAAGGGCAGGAATATCTGCGGCATTCAAGGGGCCTGGTACAACAGGGACCACGGCCTCAAGAACGGCGCCGAAGTGATCGCCTTCAAAAGGGTTGCCGAAGTCGAGAAGGCCCTGCTCGACGGACGGTGCGCCGGCTGGCTCTACAGCGACAGCGCTTTCATCGCGCGCAAGGTGAATTCGCCGAAAAAATGGACCGGTTTCGAGATCGCGACGCCGATCGTCGACAATGTTCCGTGGGGCGCTGCGGTGCGGAAGGAAGACCGTGACGGCCGCCTCGGCAGGATGCTCTCGGCGGCGATCGTCGACTGGCACAGGTCCGGCTTCCTGATCGCATTGGAAAGGAAATGGGGCATCCCCGCAACCCGGTGGCTGGTCGACATGCGCAGGAGGTGCCTGGCCGGCGACAAAGTCTGCGACGACGTATACGATCCGGGCGAATAAGCTTCGGCAAAACCCGCCGGACGACCGCCACCTTCGGTGATACGGTCCCTGACTGCGTTAGATCACATTCCGCCGGTTTGAAGAGGGCAGCACATGGACCGGGACGCGTTGCTGTATCACGAGGCCGGGCGGCCGGGGAAGCTGGCGATCCGCCCGACCAAGCCGCTGGCCAACCAGCGCGATCTGGCGCTCGCCTATTCGCCCGGCGTCGCCGAGGCGAGCAGCGCGATTGCCGAACGGCCGGGCGATGCGGCGCGCTATACGGCGCGGGCCAATCTGGTCGCGGTCGTGACCAACGGCTCGGCCGTCCTCGGCCTCGGCAACATCGGTGCGCTGGCGGCGAAGCCGGTCATGGAAGGCAAGGCCGTCCTGTTCAAGAAATTCGCCGATATCGACGTGTTCGACATCGAGATCGACGAGAGCGACCCGGATGCGCTTGCCGATACGATCCGGCGGCTCGAGCCCGCGTTCGGCGCCATCAACCTGGAAGACATCAAGGCGCCCGACTGCTTCCTGGTCGAGAACCGGCTGAAGGCGGAGATGAACATCCCCGTCTTCCACGACGACCAGCACGGCACCGCCATCGTGGTCGGCGCCGCCGTCGTCAACGGCATACACCTGCTGGGCAAGGACCTGGGCCGGGTCAAGCTGGTCTCGACCGGCGGCGGCGCGGCCGGCATCGCCTGCCTGAACCTTTTGCTCGACCTGGGCCTCAAGCGCGAGAATGTCTGGCTGGTCGATGTCGACGGGCTGGTCCACACGGGACGCGATGCAGAGCCGCACAAGGCGGCTTTCGCCCAGGACACCGATGCCCGCATGCTGGACGATGTCATCGACGGCGCGGAGATCTTTCTCGGCCTGTCGGGGCCGAAGGTGCTGAGCCCCGACCAGGTCCGCCGCATGGGGCCCGATCCGCTGGTCATGGCGCTGGCCAACCCGGTGCCGGAGATCATGCCCGAGGATGTCCGCGACGTGCGCCCGGACGCTATCGTCTGCACCGGCCGGACCGACTACCCGAACCAGGTCAACAACGTCCTGTGCTTTCCGTTCATCTTCCGCGGCGCGCTCGATGTCGGCGCGACGGCCATCAACCGGGAGATGGAGCTCGCCTGCGTCTCGGCTCTGGCGGAACTCGCGCGCGCCGGCATCACCGACGAGGTCGCCCGCGCCTATGGCGACCAGCGGCTGCGGTTCGGCCGCGACTACCTGCTGCCCCGGCCGTTCGATCCGCGGCTGCTCGGCGCCATCGCGCCGGCCGTCGCCGCGGCGGCGATGGAGAGCGGCGTGGCGGCGCGGCCGCTGCCCGACCTAGACGCCTACCGCGCACGGCTTTCGAGCTTCGTCTACCGCACCGGTTTCCTGATGCGGCCGATCTTCGACAGCGCCCGGGCGGCGCCGCGCAGGGTGATTTTCGCCGAGGGGGAAGACCGGCGGGTGCTGCGGGCGATCCGGAACATCCTCGACGAGAGCATCGCCGTCCCCATCGCCACCGGGCGGCCGGACCGGATCGCCGCGCTTTGTGCCGAAATGGGCCTGCGCATCGCGCCCGGCCGGGACTTCGAGGTGTTCGACCACGACGACGAGGCGCTGGTCGAGGACTATGGCGCGAAACTCCACAGCCTGCGCGCCCGCGACGGCATCGGCCCGGAAGCTGCCCGCAAGCTGTTCCGGACCAGCGATACGCTGGCCGCGGCGATGCATGTCCGCGAGGGCGGCGCGGCCTGCCTGATCTGCGGCACCAGCGGCCATTATGCGACCCACCTGCAATGGATCGACCGGATATTGGGAACCGGGGCGGAGACCGTCTCGGCCCTGGTGCCGCTGATCATGGATACCGGCACCGTCTTCATCGCCGACGGCTATGTGAACTACGAGCCGGATGCGGAGGAAATCGCCGGGATCTGCCGTGCCGCGGCGGCGCAGGTGCGTGCCTTCGGGCTGACGCCGCGGGTCGCGCTGATCAGCCACGCCAATTTCGGCGCCCATTCCAGCCCGAGC
Organism: Rhodospirillaceae bacterium; assembly: GCA_011523655.1. Lineage (GTDB taxonomy): Bacteria > Pseudomonadota > Alphaproteobacteria > Bin65 > Bin65 > Bin65. The sequence goes on along the minus strand of WTGH01000051.1, from coordinate 62,636 downwards.
GCGGCCCGGATGCGGCGCGCCACCGAAATCCTCACCGAGACCGGGGCGGATTTCGAGTTCGAGGGCGAGATGCAGCTCAACCTGGCCTTCGACAAGGCGGCGCGCGACCGCTTCCTGCCCTGCGCGCGGCTCACCGACCGGGCCAACATCCTGGTCTTTCCGGGCATGGATGCGGCCAACGCGGCGATCCACGCGCTCTCGGCTCTGGGCAATGCCCAGCCGATCGGCCCGATCCTGCTCGGCTATGGCGGTGCGGCGCATATCGTGACGCCGAACGCCACCGTGCGCGGGCTGCTCAACGTCGCGGCGATTGCGAGCGCGGGAAAGGTCTGATTGACAGTTCCGGCCGAAACGCGGCTTTAACAGGGCGGCCAGCAACACGTGCAGGAAACGGACCAGCGCATGACCGTCCACCCCCGTCTCGCCCGCCAGAACACGAAGTTCGAGCCGTCGATCCGCACCGTCGCCGGCCGCTATCACGTCGCCTACGGGTTCAGCCCGTCCAACTGCACGCTCGTCGAAGGCGAGGACGGCTGCGTGCTCGTCGATACGCTGCCGACGGTGGAGTTTGCCGAGCCGGTCGCCGAAGCCTTCCGGCAGATCACGGACAAGCCGATCCGCGCCGTGGTCTACACCCATGTCCATCCGGACCATATCAGCGGCGTCAGGGCCTTCGTCTCCGACGAGGAGGTCCGCTCCGGCGCCGTCGAGATCGTCGCGCTCGACGAGCTGACCGACCATCTGGCGCGGGACAGCGGCCTGCTCGCCCCGGTGCTGGCGCGCCGGGCCATGTACACCTTCGGCTTCCAGCTGCCGCGCGACGAGGGCGGCAATGTCGGCTCCGGCCTCGGACCGCCCAACATTCCGGGCCGGCGCAGCTTCATCGCACCGACTCGCACTTTCGCCGGGCAGGAGGACATCGAGGTCGCCGGCATCCGGCTCACGCTCATCCACCTGCCGAGCGAAACCGACGACCAGGTCGTCGTCTGGAGCGGGGACGACCGCGTTCTCCTGTCGGCCGACGTGATCCAGGGCGAAACCTTTCCGAACATCTACGCCCTGCGCGGCACCGGCTTCCGCAACCCGATGGTCTGGGTCCGCGCCATCGACCGGCTGCGCGGCCTGCAACCCGAAACGCTGATCCCGCATCACGGCCGGCCGGTCGGCGGCGCGGCGGCGGTGGACGGGGTGCTCACCGCCTACCGCGACGCCATCCAGTATCTCCACGACCAGACCGTGCGCTGGATCAACAGGGGCGCGATGCCGGACGAACTGGCCGACCGGGTCGCCATGCCGCCGCACCTGGCGGACCATGAATGGCTCGGCGAGTTCTACGGCAGCTACAAACACTCGGCGCCGGCCATCTATGCCGGCTATGTCGGCTGGTTCGACGGCGATCCCGCGAAGCTCGATCCGCCGCCGCGGCAGGACCGGGCGGCGCGCTATGTCGGCCTGATGGGCGGCCGGGACGCCTTGCTTCGGGAGGCCGGCGCCGCTCTGGAAAAGGGCGACGCCCAGTGGTCCGCCGAACTGACCGGCTGGCTGGTCGCGGCCGACACCGGCGATACGGAGGCCCGCAGCCTGCGCGCCGACGCCCTGCGCCGCTGGGGACTGGCCCAGGCGAACACCAACTGGCGCAACTGGGCCCTGACTGCCGCGCTCGAACTCGAAGGAAAGCTCAAGCCGCCCCGCGGCCTCCCCTTCGGCCACCCGGATACCGTGCGCACCTTCCCGATGTCGCGGATGCTCGAAACGATGACCGTCCGCTTGCGGGCGGAAGCGGCGCTGGACATGCACATTACGGTCGCCTTCGAGACGACGGACACGGACGAAGCCTGCGCGCTGCAGGTCCGCCGCGGCGTCTGCCAGTTTCACGCCGACCCGCCCGAGAACGCCGATATCCGCTTGCGCTTCAGCCGGGCCTTCCTGGAATCGACCGTGACCGGCGGCGCGCGTTTTCCGGCGGGCGTGGCGGCCGGCGACGTCGCCGCAACCGGGGATACGGACGGGATCGACTCCTTCTTTGCCCTGTTCGAGACGCCGTCGCTCGAAATGCCGATCGTCGCGCCATAGGCCGGAGTTCGACCCGCCGAATTCGGAGTTACCCGGAATTTGTAGTACGGGAGGGTTTCAAACTCCCGTACGGCCTGTCCGCCCGAACCTGCGGCCGGGCTTTTGTATCTTCCCGTTATCGCCGCTATGCCGCCGCCGGCACGTCGGCAGCGATCTCATGCACGCCGAGCACCGGGAGGCCCCGTTTCGCGCGCTCCGGCCTGTCCCATCGCAGGTCGTCGGCCAGGCAGGACACCACGCTCGCCCTGACGCCGGCGACCGCCGTGTCGAACGCCCGGTGGACATGGCCGCAGAAGATGCCGCGGACATGACGGTGACGCTGCAGTTCGGCGGTCAGCGCTTCGGCGCCGGCCCATGGCTCGAAATGGCGCGGATAAGGCCCGACCGCGACTTCGAAGGGCGGATGATGGAGAAACAGGCAGGCCGGCCGCGCGGTATCGGTCTCCAGCATCGCGCGGATATGGGCCAGCCTCTCCGGGCACAGCCGGCCCTTGCTGACGCCTTCGTTGAGCGAGTCGACAACGATCAGCCGCACAGCAAGATCCTCGACCGCATACTGCACGAAGGGCATGTCTTCGCGTATATGCCGCCCGTCGTCGAAAACCGTGGCGAGGTTGCGCCGGTCGTCGCGGTTGCCGGGGAGGACAAAATACGGCGCCGCCAGCCGGTCGAGCAGCGCCCGCGCAGTGCGGTATTCCTCGACGCGCCCGTTATGGGCAATATCGCCGGTATGGACGACGGCGTCGGGCGGCTGCTCCAGACCGTCGATCCAGGCGACGCAGGCCTCGAGGCCGGCCGCGCGTTCGGGCCGGTCGCGGGCAATGTGCGTGTCGGAGATATGGACGATCCGCATGGGCTGCATCGTTCAGGGGAGCGGCCGCCTCACGGGGCCGGCCGGCTAACGGGCTAGCAGCACCCGCCGTGCCGGGGCAGTGCGTCAGATCGCTGCGGATCGAAGAAGGGCCGGAACCATGGATCGCGAACCGCCGTCGCTGGAAGACCTGACCCGCCGGCTCATCGCCTTTCGCGATGCGCGCGACTGGCGCCAGTTCCATTCGCTGAAGGACCTGATCGTCTCGCTCAACCTCGAAGCGGGCGAACTGCTCGAACTGACCCAGTGGAAATCGGAAGCCGGTTTCGAACGGGAAGCCGAGGGCGATGCGATGCGCGCCCGGCTGGCCGAGGAGTGCGCCGACGTTCTGGTCTATCTGCTGCTGATCGCGGAGCGGACCGGCATCGACCTGCCCTCGGCCGCGGCTGACAAGATCGCGGCCAACGAAGCGAAATATCCGGCCGACAAGGCCCGGGGCCGCGCCGCGAAATATACCGAACTCTAGCCTGTCATTGCCCGCCGGTTCCCGGCGCCGCCCCGCCGGTCCTTGCCTCGGCTGTTGCGAGCCTGTATCGATTCGCCATGCCCCGGCCGTCTTCGAGCGATCCTGCACAGGCCGCGCCTCTGGTCGAGGCCCGGGGGGTCTGCGTCCGCTTCGGCCGGCTGAGCGTTCTCGACAATGTCGACGTCGCCGTGCGCCCCGGAGAGATCATGACCCTGGTCGGGCTCAACGGTGCGGGCAAATCGACCCTGGTCCGAGTCATTCTGGGCATCGTGAAGCCGGATTCCGGAGAAGTCAGGCGCGCGCCCGGCCTGCGAATCGGCTATTCGCCCCAGCACCTGCACCGCGATCAGATCCTGCCGATGACGGTGCGGCGTTTCCTGACACTCGGTGGGCCGGCGACGCCGGACAGACTCGCGGCTGCGCTCGACGAGGTCGGTGCCGGTTCGATCGTCGATTTCCCGCTGGCCGAAATTTCGGGTGGAGAACTTCAGCGCGTGCTGCTCGCGCGCGCGCTGCTGCGCGAACCCGGCCTGCTGGTTCTCGACGAGCCGCTGGCGGGTGTCGACGTCACCAGCCAGAGCGACCTCTACAAGCTGATCGCGACCATCCGGGACCGCTACGGGTGCGCGGTAATTCTCGTCTCCCACGATCTGCATCTCGTCATGTCGGACACGGATACCGTCGTCTGCCTCAACCGGCATGTGTGTTGCAGCGGCCAACCCCAGTCCGTCGTTCGCCACCCGGAATTCATCGCGCTGTTCGGTTCGCACCTGGCCGACACGCTCGCCGTCTACCAGCATATGCACGATCATCGCCACGACGCGCTCGGCGAACCGATGGCCGCGGAATCCGTCGCGGCACAGGATTCCGGCCACACCGGCCGGCGCCCGTGCTAGAAGATTTTTTCCTGCGCGCCCTCGCCGGCGGCATCGGGGCGGCGATCGCCGCCGGCCCGGTCGGTTGCTTCGTCGTGTGGCGGAACCTGGCCTATTTCGGCACCGCGCTCGCCCATGCCGTGCTGCTGGGAGTTGCGCTCGGTTTCCTGCTCGACATCGCACCGATCCTGGCCGTCTTCGCGATCTGCCTGCTGCTGGCGCTCTGCCTGCTTCTGCTCGAGCGCCAGCGCTACATATCGGTCGACGCCCTGCTCGGCGTTCTGGCCCATGCTGTGTTTGCGGGAGGGCTCGTTGTCGTCGCCTTCATGGAACGGTTGCGGGTCGATCTGATCGGCTACCTGTTCGGCGATATTCTCGCCGTCGGCGTCTTCGACCTGTGGCTGATCTTCGCGACCGCCGTCATCGTCATCGCCGCCCTGGCCTGGCAGTGGCGCAACCTCCTTTCCATTACCGTGAACAGGGACCTCGCGGCCGTGGAAGGCGTGCCGGTGGAAAGGGTCCGCCTCCTGCTGCTGTTCCTGCTCGCGGCGGTGATCGCCGTGGGCATGAAAATCGTCGGCATGCTGCTCGTGGTGGCGCTCGTGATCGTTCCGGCCGCCGCCGCCCGGCGCATGGCGACGACGCCCGAGCAGATGGCCGTGGCGTCCACGGTGATCGGGATCGTCTCCATCGTCGCGGGCCTGTTCAGTGCGCTGGAATGGGATGTACCCGGCGGGCCGGCCATTGTGCTCGTCGCCAGCGCGATTTTCGCCCTGAGCCTGCTCCTCCCCGTCCGCGGCCGCGCCGGCCGCGCCGATTGACCGGCGAACCGGGCGACCGCAGCCGCTCAGCTGCGCCCGCGATAGTAATCGATCAGGATTTGCGCGACCTCGGGGCGGGAGAATTCCGGCGGCGGGGCAATGCCCTTGCCCAGCATCTCGCGCACCGCCGTGCCGGACAACAGAATGAAATCCTCTTTCGTATGGCCCGGCGCCTCGCGCATCATCACCACCTTGTTCAGCTTCTTCGACCAGGCGGTGTGGTCGGCCTTGAACAACTCGATCTGCAACGCGCCGTCGGGGATATCGTCGAAGATTTCCTGGGCCTCGAAGGGCTCGTAATAGTCGCCGACGCCGGCATGGTCGCGGCCGACGATGAAGTGCGACGCGCCCATGTTCTGCCGGAAGATGGCGTGGAGCACCGCTTCCCGCGGGCCGGCATAGAGCATGTCGAAGCCGTAGCCGGTGATCATCGCCGTGTTCGGCGGGAAATACAGATCGACCATCTTGCGGATGGTCGCGTCGCGCACCGGCGCCGGAATGTCGCCCGGCTTCAGCTTGCCGAGCAGCATGTGGATGACGACACCGTCGGCCTTGAGCCGCTCCATCGCGATCCGGCACAGTTCCTCATGGGCGCGGTGCATGGGATTGCGGGTCTGAAAGGCGACGACCCGGCGCCAGCCGCGCTCGGCGATCTCCTGCCGGATCGACACGGCGGTGCGAAACGTTTCGGCAAAGTCCGTCTCGAAATAGCTGAAATTCAGCACCCGGACAGGCCCGGAAAGCGCCACGCGGCCCTGCGCCCGGAAATCGGCGACGCCGGGATGGGCCGGATCGGTCGTGCCGTAGACCTGCGCCGTCAGTCCGTCGAACTCCGGCCCGGAAAAGGTCTCGACGCCCGTCACCTCCTGGATGGCGAGCACCGGCGCGCCCTCGACGTTCGGATCCCTGAGCGCGATCCGCGCGCCGGCCTCCGCGGCGCCGGCGTCATCGACAAGGTTGAGGACAGGCGTCGGCCAGAACAGGCCGCCGGCGGTGCGCATCGCACGCCCGACCGAGAGCGCATCGGCCTTGTCCATGAAGCCGGCGAGCGGGGTGAAATAGCCGCCGCCCAGCATCACCGCGTTGCTGGCCGCCGCCGACGACACCGTGATCGAGGGCAACGATTCCGCCTCTTGCGCGAGCCGCGCGCGTTCCTCCGCATCCGCGACATACAGGGGGGTGAGGCGCGGGGCGCCGTGCGGGGCGATCAGGTTCGACATGGGGTTGTCTCCAGAGAACCGGCAGCGCCGGCGGGCAGGTCGGAATGTCTGCTGCGCGACGCTTCAGGGCGGTTGTCGGACGGGGTCTTGCGGCGTTTTCTCATTTCACGGAAAATGCGTTGCCTTCAACCGCTTTGTGGGCTTTACGACGCTTGGTTGCGGCAGCCGGCGCGCCTCCCGAATCGCGCTTGTTAAATTCAAATGTTTGAATATGATGCCGCATCCTTGCCTCGGAAGATACCGGAATGTAATCGTTTCCAACGGCCCGGCAGTTCAGGGGGGACTTGATGGCCATCGAAAATCCTTTCGCCGCCCTGTCGGCGGACGTGTCGCCGGTTGTCATGCAGATCTATGTGATCGTGATGATCCTGTTTGTCGCGGCCGGCACGCTGTTCGATATTCTGCACAAGCAGAGCGCCACATATTTCTTCCGTGACTGGCGTAACGCCCAGAGCAAGGGCACCGATACCGTCGGCAGCGGGGAGGTGGTCTCGCTCGCCGCCCAGACCCTGGCTTCGGAAGTGCTGACCTCGTCCGAGTTCTGCAACGCCCGGCGCCGGGTCGCGCACCTTCTCACCATGTACGGCTTCCTGGCCTACGCGGTCACGACGGCGATCATGGTGTTCGGCTATGCGGACACAGCCGCGTCGACGCCCGCGGCCCTGCCGGTTATCTGGACGGTCGGCGCCCTGATGGTCTGCGTGGGCGGCTACTGGTTCTGGTTCTTCATCCGGGCCGACGTTTCCGCAGAAGGCCATTCGCCGTTCCGGATCATCCGGGCCGACCTGTTCATCCTTTCGCTGCTCGCCAGCACGACCTTCGGCCTGATCTGGTCCTTCGTTCAGCCGGGCGGCACCTGGTGGACCTGGCTGTTCCTGGCGCTGTACCTGATCGCGACGACCGTGCTGTTCGGATCGGTCCCCTGGTCCAAATTCTCGCACATGTTCTTCAAACCGGCGGCGGCGCTCCAGAAGCGCGTAGCCGAAGCGAACGGGACCCGCCGCAACCTGCCGGCGCCGGCCGACCGGCCGGTGACATTCGGCAGCGCCCGCCGGCAACCCAACCACTACTGAAGCCGTCCGCTACCGGTCTTCACCAAGGGAGATAGCGAAAACCCATGCCGACATTCGTCTACATGACAAGTTGCGACGGCTGCGGACACTGCGTCGATATCTGCCCGTCCGATATCATGCACATCGATACGACCTATCGACGGGCCTACAACATCGAGCCCAACATGTGCTGGGAATGCTATTCCTGCGTGAAGGCCTGCCCGCAGAACGCGATCGACTGCCGCGGATATGCCGATTTCGCACCGCTCGGCCACAGCGTCCGGGCCCTGCGCGAGGAGGAAAAGGGCACGATCTCGTGGAAGATCAAGTTCCGCGACGGCAACGAGAAGAATTTCGTCTCGCCGATCCGGACGACGGACTGGGGCACGATCCAGTCGCCTTCCGACTACGCCGCGCCGGGCGCCGACGACTACAAGTCCCAGGAACTGGCCCATGAGCCGGATGCCCTGAACATCGAGGGCGGACTGCCGGCGCTCACGCCGGAGCAGCTCAAAGAGGGAGTGGTCTAGTGGGCCTGTTCTCGCGCAGAAAAACCGTTTTCGTCGATTCCGACGTCCTCGTCATCGGCGGCGGCATGGCCGGCTGCGGGGCCGTCTACGAATCCCGCTACTGGGGCCGCGACCTGAAGGTCGTGTGCGTCGAGAAGGCGAACATCGAACGCAGCGGTGCCGTCGCCCAGGGCCTCTACGCCATCAACTGCTACATGGGCATGCAGTGGGACGAGAACCAGCCGGAGGACCATGTCCGCTACGCCCGCAACGACCTGATGGGCCTGGTGCGCGAGGATCTCGGCTACGACATCGCCCGCCATGTCGACGGCACGGTGCACAAGTTCGAGGAATGGGGCCTCCCGATCATGAAGGACCCGGAGACCGGGCGCTATCTGCGGGAAGGCAAGTGGCAGATTATGATCCACGGCGAGAGCTACAAGCCGATCGTCGCGGAGGCGGCCCGCAAGGCCGCGACCGAGGTCTACAACCGGATCATGGTGACCCACCTCCTGACCGACAAGACGAATCCGAACCGGGTCGCCGGGGCCGTCGGCTTCAACGTGCGCACCGGCGATTTCTACGTCTTCAAGGCCAAGGCGGTGATCGTGTCTGCGGGCGGCGCCTCGCACATCTTCAAGCCGCGCGCGGTCGGCGAGGGCATGGGGCGGACCTGGTACGCGCCCTGGAGCAGCGCCTCGGCCTACGCCCTGCCGATCCTGGTGGGCGCCAAGATGACCCAGATGGAGAACCGCATCGTCCTGACCCGCTTCAAGGACGGCTACGGCCCGGTCGGCGCCTATTTCCTGCACCTCAAGACCTACACCCAGAACGCCTACGGCGAGGAGTACGAATCGACCTGGTACGAGCACACCAAGCAACTGGTCGGCGACTATGTCGACCGGCATCCCGTGCCGACCTGCCTGCGCAACCACGCCCTGCTCGAAGAGGTCAAGGCCGGCCGCGGCCCGATCCGGATGGTGACCAAGGAAGCCTTCCAGGACCCGCACAAGGAAACGGTCGGCTGGGAGAATTTCCTCGGCATGACAATCGGCCAGGCCGTCGTCTGGGCGTCGCAGAACATCGACCCGAAGCACATCAACCCGGAGCTGACGACGTCGGAACCCTACGTCATGGGCTCCCACGCAACCTGTTCCGGCGCCTGGGCGAGCGGGCCGGAAGATTACGCGCCCGACGAATACCAGTGGGGCTACAACCGGATGATGACGGTCGACGGCCTGTTCGGCGCCGGCGACACCATCGGCGGCACGGCGCACAAATTCTCCTCAGGTTCATTCACCGAGGGGCGGATCGCCGGCAAGGCGGCGGTCAACTACGTCAACGATCTGGGCAGCGACGGGCCGCAGGTCGACGAGAAGGAATATCGGGCGCTCGAAAAGACGGTGTTCCAGCCGATGGAGAACTACTCGGTCGGCCGGAACGAGATCGTCGCCGGCACGGTCTCGCCGAGCTACCTGCTGCCGATCCACGGGCTCCAGCGCCTCGAGAAGATCATGGACGAGTATGTCGGCGGCATCAGCGCCCACTACACGACCAACACACCCTTGCTCGACCGCGGCATCGAACTGCTCGGCATGCTGAAGGAAGACATGAACCATATCGGCGCCGAAGACCTGCACCAGCTTCAGCGCGCCTGGGAACTGCACCACCGGGTGCTGGCCTCGGAGAGCGTGACCCAGCACACGCTGTTCCGCGAGGAGACCCGCTGGCCCGGCTACTACTACCGCGCCGACCATCCGAAGCTGGACGACGACGAGTGGCACTGCTTCACGCTGTCCCGCTACGACCGCGACAGCGACAGCTGGGAGATGGAGAAGGCGCCGGTCTACCACATCGTGGACTGAGCGGCGGAGGCCGGGGAGGGGGCGCAGCGCCCGGGAACCTCAGCCCGGCGCCCTGACCCGCACGGTCAGAATGTCGGTGTCGTGATATTGCTGGTGATGGACCGACGATGCGACGTGGCGCAGCAGGCGTAGCGAGAATTCCTGCTCCGGCGGCGGCCCGGCCGCCTGTTCGCCGAGCAGGGCGATCCGGTCCTGCAGGTTTTCGTCGCCCGTCCCGGCGAGGAATTCGAGAACGGCCTCCCCTCCCTCCCTGTGGGCAACGAGGAACAGGCGCCGGGGCGTTGCGTCTTCCCGTCCCTCCTCCCGTTCCAGCAGCGTCAGCACCGTTTCCTCCCCGGCCGTGTCGAGCCGGTCGACCATCCTGTCGTCCCAGCCGCTGCGCGCGGCGAAATCGGCGAGGAATTTGCGCAAATCGGGCAGGCCGTCCGCCGCGAACAGCAGTTCGATCCGCTTCGGCCGCGGCTTGGCGATCTCCACGAACAGGGTAAGGAGAAGGGCCACCAGGCCGCCGGCCGTCATGCCGTTCTGCAGGATGCCGCCGGCGATTTCCGCAAAGATTTCCGGGAAGATCACGCCGTTCTGGAAGCCGACGCCGGCCCAGAAGGACACGCCCGCAATCATGCCCTTGCGATAGTCGAGGCCGTCCTGGACGACGATCTTCATGCCCAGAACGAACAGCATGGCCAGAAGAACGGTGACATAGGCCGCGGCAACGGGGTTCGGGATCGCCAGGACGACGGCCAGCGCCTTTGGAGAGAAGGCGAGGAGGATGAAGATCGCGCCGGCCGCCATGCCGACGGAACGGGCGCCGACCCCTGTCAGTTCGGTGACCGCAATGCTGGTCGAATAGGTCGTGTTGGGGACCGTGCCGGCCAGCCCGGAAAGCAGGTTGCCGACGCCGTCGGCCGTGACCGCGCCCTGTACGGCGCGGAAGTCCGCCGCGCGCGGCTTGCGCCACGAGACATGCTGGATGCCGACGGAATCGCCGATCGTCTCCAGCGCGCCGACCAGGGTGACGAACACGAAGGCCGGCAGCAGCGACCAGAAGACCGGGCCGAATTCGAGATCGAAGCCCGGCCAGGCGCCGGCGGGAAGCCCGATCCAGGCCGCGTCGGCGACCCGCGCCGCATCGTAGATGCCGAAAGTGCCGGCGACGCCGCAGGCGACCGCGATGCCGATCACCGGCGCCCACAGCCGCAGCGCACCTTTCGCCTTCAGGGCGATCCCGACGATGACGGCGACGGCGGCGAGAGCGCACAAGGGCGCGGCGGCGGCCGGCGCGCCCTCCGGTACGTCGCCCAGCATCTTGAAGATGATCGGCATGACGGTGACCGGAATCAGCATGATCACGGTCCCGGCGACGGTCGGCGTGAAAATGCGCCGGAACAGGGACAGGCGCGACGCGAGCGCGAACTGGAACAGGGAAGAGATCACGACCAGGGTCGCGAGCATGGCGGGCCCGCCCTGCGCGATCGCCGCGATGCAGACCGAAATGAAGGCGCCGGACGTTCCCATCAGCAGGACATAGCCGGCGCCGATGCGGCCCAGCCGCACGGCCTGCAATACGGTCGACACGCCACTGACGATGACGGCGGCGAAGACGGCCCACGACAGGAACTCCGCTGCGCCGCCGGCCGCCCGGATCACGATCACCGGCGTCAGCACGACGCCGGCGAGGGTGAGCATGGCGAGCTGGGCGCCGAGGCCGACGGACAGCGATACCGGCGGTTTTTCGTCCGGCTCGTAGCGAACGCGCGCGTTCATACCGTTCGTATCGTCGGCCATGTTCCGGTCTCCCGTTCGGCGCAACGCGGCTGTTTGCCGTTGCCGGTCGCGGTCGCGGCGACGCTCGGCGGCAACGTCAGCCGATCGCCTGGCGCGCCTTCTTCGTAAGTTCTTCTCCCGCGCCGGCGGTGGCGCCCGCGAGCAGGTCGATCCAGTGTTGGCCGTGAGCCGCGAGGCGGTGGGCGAGGCCGATCCGCCGCGACGGTTCCGGCGAAGCGAAACGCAAAAAACTGAGGCCGGGCGTTGCCGCGCCTTCGCATAGCGCGGCAGTTTCGGGCAAAAGCGTGAGTCCCGAACCGGCCGCGACCAGGCGCGAAAGCGTGGCGAGGGATTCGGCGCCGCGGCGAACCTCCTGCTGGCGCCACATGGAACAGGCGCCGAGAACCTGATCGGCCATGCAATGGCCGTCCGCCAGGATGAGGAGCGGACCGATGTCCGCGCGCGACATATCCTCTGGATTCGGTACGAATCCCTGCGCGCGCAGGGCGTCGAGCCGTTCGGCCCGGCCCGCGATGATGAAGCGGTCCTCGAACAGGTCCCGTTCGGGAAGTTCCATCATTCCCAGCGGCAGCGAGACGATCGCCGCGTCGAGCCGGCCTGCAAGAAGAGCGGAAACCAGATCCTGTCCCGTCGCCTCCAGCACATCCGGTTCGACCCTGGGCGACGCCGCATTCAGCCGTTCCATCAAGCCCGGAAGAAGATACGGCGCGAGCGAGGAGACGATCCCGAGCGCGATCCTGAGCGTCCCCTGTTCATACTGTTTGCCCATGGTCTCGAGCAGCAGCGTCTCGTCCAGGACCCTCAGCGTCTGCTCATGGACTTCCTTGCCGAGCCGGGTCAGCAGAACGCCGCGGCTCTCCCGCTCCACCAGCGGGCCGCCGAGCGCGCCTTCGAGTTCGCGGATCTGCAGGGACAGCGCGGGCTGCGAAACGAACACGCTCTCGGCCGCCCGGCTGAACGAACCGTGTTCGACCAGCGCCTGAAAATAGCGGAGCTGACGCAGGGTGACGGGCAAGGGGGCGGTCCTCTTGTGTTCGCAGACTCTGCGCGGCGGGGCACGGCGGGCACGGCGGGGTCGTATTGCGCCGGGGAAATTCGGCCGGCCGTGCCGAGCAAAGCCGAAAGCCGGGCGCAGGGCAACGGTCTTTGCAGCCGTTCGGCGCCACAGCGGAGGCGATATAACCGTTTTATCCGGTTTCCGGATAGCACAGCGGCGCCGACGCCGTTAAACGGCATCCCGGAAACGAGGGGCCGACATGAGCGATTCCGTCGAAGCGACAAAACAGGGCGCCGTACCGCCGCAGGCGGCGCACCGCATGGATGCGGGCGATTGGGGCCTGCTGCTCAGCCTGTCCGGCCTGTGGGGCCTCTCCTATCTGTTCCAGAAAATCGGCCTTTCCGAACTGCCGGTCTTTTCGGTCGTCCTGGCGCGGGTCGGGCTCGCTGCGATTCCGCTGGTGGTCCTGCTTTACGCCGTGGGCCAGCGTCTTCCCGTCGCGCCGCGGCTGTGGGCGGGCTTCATGCTGATTGCGCTGCTCAACAATGTGTTGCCCTTCTCCCTGATCGTCGGCGGTCAGCAATGGATTACCACCGGCATGACGGCGCTCCTGATCGGCACCACGCCGATGATGAGCGCGGTGCTCTCGCATCTGCTGGGCGGCGAACGGCTGACCGTCGGGCGGGTCGCCGGGGTTCTGATCGGGCTGGCGGGACTGGTCGTCCTGGTCGGGCCGGAAGTGCTCGGCGGCTTTACCCTTGGCCTGACCGGGCAGCTTCTCACGCTGGGCGCCGCCCTGTGCTACACCCTGGCGGCGATCTACGGGCGGCGGTTCCGGGATGTGCCGCCGCTGGTGCTCTCGACCGGGCAGCTCGTCTGCGCGTCGCTGATCATGCTGCCGCTCGCAGCCATCAACGACCGGTTCTGGACTTATCCGGTCAGCGGGGGCGTGTGGGCTGCGCTGCTCGCGCTCGCCGTGTTCGGCACCTCGCTCGGCTATATTCTCTATTTCCGGCTGCTTGCGCGGGCCGGCCCGACCAACCTTCTGCTCGTCACCCTGCTGGTGCCGATCGGCGCCACCGTTACCGGCGCCCTGTTCCTGGACGAGGCGGTAACGACCGCCGCCCTTGCCGGCATGGCGTTGATCTTTCTCGGCCTCGCGGTCATCGACGGCCGCCTGTTCGCACGGCTGCGCCGCGGGTAGCCGATAAACCCCGCTCGGCAGGCGACCGCGGTCAGTCGATCGCCTCGAAGCGCCAGTAGCGCGCCCAGCGCATCAGCTCCTCGTCCGACATCTGGAACAGCACGGCATCCTCGGCCGCGCCGTGTTCGGCCGTCTTCCACGACGGCGAGACGAAGGTGTCGCCGTAGGCCCAGTCGATCGCCGTGCCGTCGACGACCGACCGTCCGCTGCCCTGCATGACCACGAACGCGCTGTTCGCCGTGCAGCGGTAGGGCCGGCCCCGGAAGCCGTTGTCCATGCGGTGCATGGTGATGGCGATGGTCGGCATCTGCGGTGTCTCGTAGCGGATTCGCCGGTCGAAATGGCCCTCCGGATCGGGCGATGCCGCGTCCAGCTCGCGCAGCGTGCGCTCCATCGGGAAACGGTAGGGCGACTCGGTGACGACCCGTTTCACCGGCTCCATGCCGTCGGGATGGCCTTCGACATACATCGGCTCCAGCAGATGGACGAGCGGCACGTCCAGCCCGTCGAACCAGTAGGCCTGCTCGGCGCCATCATGGCCGTGGCCGTGCCAGCAGCCGCCCGGCGTCAGCACGATGTCGCCGGTCAGCATCGGGTGCTTCTCGCCGTCAACGATGGACCAGGCCCCGTCGCTGTCCAGAATCACCCTGAGCGCATGCGGCGCGTGGCGGTGGCTGGCCGCCTGCTCGCCCGGCAGGATGGTCTGGTAGGCGCAGATCAGGGTGCGCGCCGTGGCGATGTCGTTACCCGGGATCGGGTTGCGCATGATCAGGTTGCGCCGCTCGGCGAGATCGGTCCCGATCAGCCGGGCCGCACCGTCCATCGCCGCCCGCGCCTCGGCGTATTTCCAGTGCGCCGGCAGGAAATCGGTATGGGGTTCGCGATACAGGATAGGCGCTTCGCGGTCGATCCAGCCGGGCGTCAGGCCGCGCTCGGCCGCCCGTGCCGTCAGGCTGTCGAGATCGGGCGCGTTGCGCAGGTCGTCGTAGGAAAGGATCGCGCCGTCCATTGGAATCCTCCCGGTCAGCCGAACGGATGCCGCAGTCTATCGGAAAGCCGGGCCTCGGAGACAGGTCTTTTCAGTCTCCTTTCAGGCGGACAGGCCGGCGCCCGCTTCGCCGGATAAATCCATCGCAGGTTTGAGACAGGAGAAACCGGGCCGACGGATGATCCGCCGGCGCCGGATTTGTCCACAGAATATGTTGCGCCGGAAAGGCCCGGATCGCAATGGTTCGCCCGGCGGTGCGCGGCCCGGAATCCGGCCGGAAATGGCGGCCCCGATTGCACACAATGCACAATAATGGTAGCGTGCAACTGCACTGGCAAATCCTGCACGCTTCGGTGCTGGCACAAAAAGGGGATGGAAAATGGCACAGGATTCCGGCGGTGAGAGTTCGGGTTTCTTCGGCTCGCAAGACGACGTTCACGAGGAATTTCACTCCAAACCGGTCCCCTTGGGCAACAGGCTGGGATTTGCCGAACCCGCCTGGGTCTGGTCCGGTTTCGGCATCGCCTTCATCTGCGCCGTCATCGGCGGCCAGATCCAGCAGGGGATGGGCACAGTCGATGCGATATTCGCCATCCTGCTCGGCAATTTCATCCTCTTCGTCTATTCCGCGCTGATCGGCTACCCGAGCGGCAAATGGGGGATCAATTTCCCGTTGGCCGTCCGCTACGTGTTCGGGCGGACGGGCGCCGTGGTTCCGGTGATCGTCCTGGCCCTGCTGGTCACGGGCTGGTACGCCTTCCAGGCATGGCTGACCGCCGACATCCTCCGGGTCGCTTTCGGCCTTGAGGGCGCGGTGGTCGTCGGCATCATCGCGCTGATCGCCGGCATCATCTACGCCATCCCGGTGATTTTCGGCATCCGCCAGATGGCGCTGGTCCGCAAGGTCGCGATCCCGGCGATGGTTATTTTCGCGGCCTACTATCTCATCACGCGGGTGATCCCGGCGGGCGGTTCGCTGTTCGAAGGCGAGGGCAACGGCAAGATCGCGTTCTGGACCGGCGTCGGCATGGCCTGGGCGACCTTCGCGGTCTCCGGCACCATGACCGGCGACATCGTGCGCTATTCGCGGACGGGTAACCAGGCCGTCGGCGTCACGGCGGTCGCCTTCATGTTCTCGAACGCCCCGTTCATGGTCATCGGCGCGCTGATCTCGGCGACGATCACGGATCCCGGCACGGTCTACTTCTTCGACCAGAAATCCCTGGCCGTGCTGATCCCGCTGGTCGTGCTGGCGATCCTGAGCAACTGGTCGACCTGCGATGCCTGCCTCTACAACGCGGCGATGGGCTTCACCAACTCGATCCCGGGCTTCAACTGGCGCAAGGCGGCCATTTTCGGGTCGATCATCGGGCTGATCGCGGCGGCCACGGGCTTCATCAGCGACATCGTGGTCTGGCTGCTCACCATCGGCCTGCTGGTGCCGCCCATCGGCGGCACGATCATCGCCGACTATTTCGTCGTCCGGGGCGACAAGGGCTTCTCGGTCGAACGCAAGGCCTCGGTCAACTGGGCGGCGGTGATCGCCATTATCGTCGGCGTGGTGCTCGGCTACATCGTCAACGAGCGGTATCCGACCTTCCTGTTCGGCATTACCGGCCTGGTCTCGTCCTTCGTCGTCTATGTGATCCTCGCCAAGGCGGCGCCGGCCGCCATGGGCGCGGACCTCGGCGAGGAAAGCACCGGCGCGGAAGCCGAGGCGGGTGCATAGTCGCCGCAGTGCGCAACCGCCCCGGAGCCGGCGGCCCCGGGGCGGTGCTTCCGCTCTCGCGATGCCCGAGTTACGGTTGCGTTCCCGATTCGCAATCTCGGGCCCTTTTGAGGAGCCCCTGAAAAGGAGCAAGGCATGACCAGCGGCAACGACATCTGCCGGATGACGGCGGTCGAGATCGCACAGAATGTGCGCGACAAGTCGATTTCCCCGACCGAGGTCGCAGAAGCCTCGATTGCGCGCATGGAGGCCCTCGACCCGGTGCTGCACGCCTATTGCACGCCGACGCCGGACCTGATGCGCGACCAGGCCAGGGCGGTCGAGGACAGGATCATGCGCGGCGAGGATGCCGGCCCGCTCGCCGGCGTGCCGGTCGGGATCAAGGATCTCGTCGTCATGAAGGACTATCCGACCGTGTCCGGCTCCATGGCCTACAAGGACTATGTGTCGGACGTCGACGATGTCGTCGTCGAGCGGCTGAAGGACGCCGGTTCGCTCATTCTCGGCAAGACCAACGTGCCCGAGTTCGGCTATTCCGGCGTTGGCCACAATCCCGTGTTCGAGACGACGCGCAACCCGTGGAACACCGATCTCACGCCGGGCGGCTCGTCGGCCGGTTCGGTCGTCTCGACGATTACGGGCATGACGCCCTACGCCATAGCGTCGGACGGCGGCGGCTCGATCCGCATCCCCTCCTGCCTGACGGGAACCTACGGGCTCAAGGCCTCGATGGGCCGGGTGCCGCTGTGGCCCGGCACCAAGGACGAGCGCTATCCCGGCGTCTCCTCCTGGGAATCGATCGAGCATATCGGCCCGGTCGCGCGCACGGTGCGCGACGCCGCCCTGATGATGACCGTGATCGGCTCCGGGCCGGACGCCCGCGACCGGCACACGCTGCCGGGGCCGGAATTCGACTGGCTGGACGCCTGCGAGGGCGACCTTTCCGGCCTCCGGGTGGCCTACAGCCCGGACTGGGGCTATGCCGCCGTCGATCCGGAAGTGCGCGCGCTCATCGACGCCGCTGCCCAGGCGTTCGAAAGCGATCTCGGCTGCACCGTCGAGGTCGCCCATCCGGGCTTCGAGGATCCCTATCTGTCGTTCTGGGGCCTGGTCGCCCTCGAATCCGACCTGCGCGGCCTGCGCAAGATGGTCGAGGAGCACGGCCACGAGATGACGCCGCATCTGGTCGATTTCATCACCCGGCCGTGGACCGCCGAAGACCTGACGGACGCCGTGATGGGCCGCAAGGCGGTGACCAACAGGATGGCCGCCTTCATGGAGAATTACGACATCCTGCTGACCCCGACCCTCGCCGTGCCGGCCTTCCCGGTGCACATGCAGGGGCCGGAGAAGATCGACAACCGGATCGTCGAGCCGTTCAAATGGCTGGCCTTCACCTTCCCGATCAACATGACGGGCCAGCCGGCGGCCTCGATCCCGGCGGGCTTCACCGAAGGCGGGCTGCCGGTCGGCCTCCAGATCATCGGCCGGCATCTCGACGACCCCACGGTGCTCCGCGCCTCGGCCTGCTTCGAAGCCGCGCGCCCCTGGGACCAGGTCAAACCGCCGATCCTCGCCGAGATGGGGCTGGCGTAGGGCGGATAGTGCGTAAGGAAATCCGCGCCACCCTCTCCGTCATCTCGACCGCAGCGCCGAAGGCGCGGAGCGGAGAAATCTTTCCGCACGGTGCCATGAGCCTCGCGCCGTAGAGAAAAGATATTTCCGCTGCGCGGCCCTCCGGGCCGCTTCGGTCGATATGACGGTTGGAGGTGACTCCGGGCGGACCCGAGCGGGCTTCCGTCGCGGATGTTGCCCGAGGGGCAAGAGCGTGCCGCCCCGGAATTGCGAATTACAAACTGAACGCCTCCAGCGTCGCCGGGTGGAACAATTCCTCGACTTCGACCCGGCGCGGCGACAGGCCCTGGGCGTGGTGGTAGCCGAGGAAGGCGTCGAGGGTCTTTTCGTTGCCGGTCACGCCGTAGCTCCAGAAATCCGCGCCCATCAGCGAACGGGCGCGCTCCAGGCTGTCCTCAAGGAAGGGCAGGGTCGCCTTGGCCGCCGAGGTGTCGCCGAGCGCCGCCTGCGCCACATCCTTCGCCCGGCTGAACGCCTTGAGCAGCGCGCCGGGCAGCCAGGGATGGGCGTCGGCGAGCGACCGCCGCAGCGCCAGCACATGCATGATCGGGAACACGCCGTGGCGCCGGTAGTACGCCTCCGCCGCGGCGAAGGAATCGCCGAACAGGCGGCCGACCTTCGGGTGGCCCTCGTCGAAGCAGCGGATTGCGCGCGGCCCGATGAAGCCGTCGATCTCCCCGTCCGCCAGCAGGCCGTTCAGGGTTGCGCCCTCCGGCGCCTGCTCGACGGTCACATCCGCCGGCAGGTCCAGCGCGATCTTCTCCGGCCGGCCCGGCGTGTCCATGCCGCCGCGCACCCAGACGATGTCCGACGGCCGGACGCCGTGATCCTCCTCCAGGATGCCGCGCGCCCAGACGTTGGCGGTGAGCTGGTATTCGGCGATGCCGATGCGCCGGCCGCGCAGGTCCTCCGGTTGCTCGATACCCTTGTCGGTGCGGATGTAGATCGAGGTGTGGCGGAAGGCGCGGGACAGATAGACCGGCACGGCGACGTAGTGCGGGTCGCCGCGCGCCACGGAGATGACGTAGGAGGACAGCGACAGCTCGCAGATGTCGAAGGCCCGGTGGCGCATGGCGCGGAAGAACATCTCCTCCGGCGTCAGCAGCATGACTGCCGGGTCGACGCCGTCGATCCTCACCCGGCCGTCCGCGATCGGGCGGGTGCGGTCGTAGTCACCCATGGCGATGGACAGGCGCAGATCGCTCACCTCGGGGTCCCCTCCGGCTGTAAGGCTACCTGCCGCGTGAGTTCTACGGGCGTGCCGCTGCGGGCCGATTGCAGGATGGCGTGGCACACCTCCAGGCTGGCCAGGCCCCAGCGGCCGGTCTGGACCGGTTCAATACCATCCCGCACCGCGGCGACCAATGCATCGAGCACCGGCGTGCGCGGATCGGCGTGTCGGGACGCCGGCTCGAAGCGCCGCTCGTCGCCATAGATCCAGATGCCGTCCGGTGTCAGCCGGATGTCGCCGCGCTCGCAGCAGACGATCACCGGGCCGAAATGCTCGTGATGCGGCGCGGCCGGCGGGACATCCGACGATCCGAAGGTGCGGGCGCGCTTCAGGGTCGATTCCGCGTCCGGAGTCGGCGCGCCGGCCAGCGCCCGGCGCGCCCGGCCATAGTCGTCCGGATCCTTCTCGTGGCCCAGTTCGCCGATCCAGCCCATCCACTCGTCACTGTCGAAGCGGCCGTAGCCGGAATAGGTCAGGCTGGCGAAGGCCCCGCCCGCGAACGCCAGCAGTGCGCTGTAGGCGCCTTCTGTCGGCCGCGCCGGGTCCCAGGCTCCGGTGAAGGCGCTGACCTGCGTCGCCAGGCCGCCGCCGAGCAATCGCACGACATCGACCTGGTGCACCGCCTGGCTGAACAGCACGCCGCCGCCTTCCTCCGTGCGCAATTCCTCCGGGCGGCGCGGGCGGTAGAGGAAGTCCGTGTGGTTGAAGGCGTGGATCATGCGCACCCGGCCGAGGGCGCCGCTTTCGATGAGTTTCCGGGCCTGCGCGACCGGCGCGTCGAAACTGTGGCTCGGCCCGACGATCAGGGCGACACCGGCCTTCTCGCATGCCTCGATCATGGCTTCGCCGTCGGCCATCGAGACGGCCAGCGGCTTTTCGACCAGCACATGCTTGCCGGCCGCCGCCGCGGCGACCGCCTGTTCGGCGTGCAAACCGTGCGGCGTGGCGATGTAGACTGCCTCCAGGCCGGGATGGGCCAACAGCCCGTCCAGATCGGCGTAGCCCCGGCCGCCGAACTCGGCTTCGAAAGCGGCGCGGGAGTCGGCGCGAGGCGCGCACGCGGCCACGGCAGCGATCCGGCGGTCGGCGCGCAGGGCCGGCGCTGTGAGGGCGAAGGCCCGGCCCAGCCCGACGATCCCGAGGCGCACCGGCTCAGAGGTCAAGGGTGAGCACTCCGCCTTGGGCGCGCGACACGCACAGCATGATGAAATCGGCCCGCTCCTCCGGCATCAGCACCTTGTCGCGATGGTCGGCTTCGCCGGCGATCAGCCGCGTCTTGCATGTGCCGCAGACGCCGCTCTCGCACGAACTCGGCACCGCGATTCCGGCGCCGCGCAGGGCTTCCAGGATCGGCAGATCGGCCGGCACGGCGACGGTCCGGCCGGAGCGGTGCAGCACGACGTCGAAGGGGCGGTCGTCGGGCCGCACGGCCTCGACCGGCCGGAAATCCTCGAACCGCGCCCGGCCTTCGGGCCAGTGGCCGGAGACCGCCCGGATTTCCTCCATCAGCGCTTTCGGGCCACAGCAATAGACCCGGATGTCCGCCGGTTCGGCGAACGCGTCCCAGAAATCGTAAAAGGCGTCGGGGTCGCCGCCGTCGTGATGCACGGTCAGCCGCGCGCCGAAGCGGGCGCGCATCTCGTCCAGATAGGCGCTCTCCGCCGCGCTGCGGGTGCAGTAGATCAGGCGGAAGGGCCGGCCCTCCGCGTCCAGCCGGTCGGCCATGGCGCGGATCGGCGCGATTCCGATGCCGCCGGCGATCAGCAGGTAGCCGGGCGCCTCGGCCAGCGGGAAGCTGTTTGCCGGTGCGTCGGCCCGGAGCGTCCCACCGACCGCCGCCTCTTCCACCATCGAACGGGAGCCGCCGCGCGAGTCGGGCTCGCGCTTCAGGGCGATGACGTAGCGCTCCGGTGCGCGGCCGTCGTTGACCAGCGAATACTGGCGCATGGCGCCCGAAGGCGTCTCGACCCCGATATGCGCCCCCGGCTCGAACGACGGCAGCGCTCCGCCGTCCGCCGGCTCCAGGGTGAATTCCCAGATATCCGGCGTCAGCCTGCGCTTGCCGGCAATGGTCAGGCGGGTCAGGGCGGTCGGTTCGGCCATCTCGGATCGTGCGTGAGCCTCGGCGGCGCCGTCGAACTGGACGGCGACTGCCCTCCGACCTAGCATATCGCCGGAATTTCAATCCACTTGTCCAAACGGAGCCATGCTGACTGCCCCATGCTGACCAAGGAGGAAAACGACCTGCTGACCCGCGTCGAGGGCGACGCGCCGATGGGCCGGCTGATGCGCCGGCACTGGGCGCCGGTCTGCCTGGTCGAGGAGGTCGCCGAGCCGGACGGCGCGCCCGTGCTTGTCGAGGCGCTGGGCCAGCGCATGGTTGCCTTCCGCGACAGCGACGGCCGGCTCGGCCTGCTCGACGAGAGATGCCCGCACCGCGGGGCCTCCCTGCTGCTCGGCCGCAACGAGGAGTGCGGCCTGCGCTGCCTGTATCACGGCTGGAAGTACGCCGTGGACGGCAAGTGCGTTGCCATGGCCTCTGAGCCCGAGAGCGGCGCCCTGATGGACAAGGTGCGGGCGCGGGCCTGGCCGGTCGTCGAATGGGGCGGCTTCGTCTGGGCCTGGCTGGGCGAACGGGACGCCGCGCCGCCGTTCGACCCGCCGGCCTTCGCCCCGCGCGACGATGTCGACATCGCGATCCTGAAGATCCGCGTGCCGTGCAACTGGGCGCAGATCCACGAGGGCCAGATCGACAGCGCCCATTCCTCCAGCCTGCATTCGTCCGACATGGTGCCGGCCCGGGTCGCGCGCGCCTCGGCCGACGGCAAGTCCTGGTACCGGCCGTCGACCGACAAGTCGCCGCGCATGCAGATCGAGCGCACGCGCTACGGCTTCCACTACGTCGCCATCCGCCGGCCGGTGAAGAATGCGGCGACGCACAACTATCTGCGGGTGACCGAGTACGTCGCGCCCTACTACTCGCTGATCCCGCCGAACGACCGGCACCGGGTCGCCAGCGTGATCGTGCCGGCCGACGATACGAACAGCGTCTTCTACTTCATCGCCTGGGACGGGCCGGACGTGCCGACCACGGAGGAATGGCGGGAGTTCCATCGTACCCGCCGCGGCATCGACCTGACCGACGACTGGGCGCCGCGCGGCACGCTGGACAATCGCTTCCGGCAGGACCGCGCCGCGATGAAGGCGGGCAGCTTCACCGGCATCGAGGGCATCCCCAATCAGGATGTCGCCATGTGGGTTTCGCCCGGCCCGATCGTCGACCGGACGAAGGACTTCCTCGGCGCGTCGGACCTCGCCGTGGTCGAGTTCCGCAGGATGATGGTCGAGGCGGCGCGCGCCGTCGCCCGCGGCGAACTGGCCATCGGGACCGCCGAGCCGCGCATTCCCCAGGCTACCATCAGCTCCCTTGAAGGCATTTACCCGAAGGATGAGGATTGGCGCACCCTCAGCGCCGCCGGCTCGCAAACGCGGCAGGCGGCGGAATGACATAACGGGGCGCTACCGGTTGCGTGGCCGCGCAGCTGCTCTTCTTCCTCTCAGCGATTTGCCAGCCGTATCGCGACCTCGGCCAGAACCCTGGCGCCGGCGGCAAGGTCGGCCGCCGATGCGTTCTCGGCTTCGTTGTGGCTCACGCCGGATTCGCAGGGAACGAAAATCATGCCGCTCGGGCAGAGACCCGCCATGAACTTGGCGTCGTGGGTGGCGCCGGACGTCATGTCCATATGCCGGAACGCCTGGCGCCTGGCGGCGCTGCGGACAAGGTCTCGAACGTCAGGGTCGAACTCGGTCGGCGGTGCGTTCATGGTTTCGACAACCTTGACGGTGCAGTCCTGTGCCTCGGCCCGGCACACCGGTTCGACCCGGTCGCCAAGCCGGGTCAGGACATCCTGGTCCGGGTGCCGGAAATCTATCGTGAAAACAACGCGTCCCGGTATCGTGTTCGGCGAATTCGGCGCCACCTCGAAGCGGCCGACGGTAAAGCGCACCGTGTCGGACTCGTCGAACATCAGAGCCTGCAACTTTGTCACCATGGCGACGGCGGCGGCCAGGGCATCCCGGCGATTGCTGCGCGGCGTGGTGCCGGCATGCGCCTCCTCTCCACCGACCTCGACCTGAAACCACCTGAGTCCCTGGATCCCCGTGACCACACCGATGGTGTTTCCGGTCGATTCCAGGACTGGACCCTGTTCGATGTGAGCCTCCACATAGGCGGCCATGGGGGAACGAAAGTCACGCCGCACCGGGACCGGCGCCGCCTTGAGCGTTCCGGCCAACGCCTGTTCCACTGTGACACCATCGCTGTCGCTGGAGGCCAGCACGGTTTCCAGCTGCAGGGCGCCGGCGTAGACCGCCGAGCCCATGGTGGCGGGCTGGAAGCGCGCGCCTTCCTCGTTGGTCCAGACCACCAGTTCCAAGGGACGTCCGGTGACAACGCCGGCGTCATTCGCGGCTTCCAGGACTTCCAGCGCTGCGAGAACGCCGAAGACCCCGTCGAAATTGCCGCCGGTGGGCTGGGAATCGAGGTGCGAACCGGCGACCACCGGATCCGATGCCGGCTGTGCGCCGGCGCGGCGGATGAACAGGTTGCCGATGGCGTCGACGCTGGCGGTGAAGCCGAGTTCCGACGCCCATTCGAGCATCAGGCGCCGGGCCTGACCGTCCTCGGGAGTCAGGGCCTGGCGATTGACGCCGCCGCGTCCCGTCGCGCCGATCGCGGCGATGTCCATGTGACGCTGCCACAGCCGGTTCTCCCGGACCGCCTCGACAACGGCGGTAACGGATACGGCATCATCCGCCATGAAAATTCCTCCGGGCATTCATGCGATACCCCGTCCAAACGCTCAGAGAATTCCACATTCGCCGCGGCTGAGGAATTCACCCGCACCCTCGCGGCCCAGCCATTCGGCGCCGTCAACGATCAGTTGGCCGCGCATCAGGACCTTCTTGACCCGCCCGGTGACCGGGCGGCCTTCGAACAGCGAATAATCGACCCGGCTGTGGTGCTCCGACGCCCTTATCGTCCACTCCTCGTCGGGATCGAACAGGACGATGTCGGCATCGGAACCCACCGCGATCGTCCCCTTGCGCGGGAACAGGCCGAACAGCTTCGCCGGCGTGGTCGCTGTCAACTCGACGAACCGGTTGATCGACATCCCCTGCTTGCGGACTCCGCCGTCGTACATCAGCGGCAGCCGGGTCTCGATGCCCGGCGCCCCGTTGGGTATCCGGCTGAAGTCGTCCACCCCCTGCTGCTTCGAATACTTCATCCCGAACGGCTGCTCGTTGAAGCAGAACGGGCAATGATCGGTCGAGACGACTTCCAGATCGTTGGTCTTTAGACCGCGCCACAACGCCGCCTGGTGCTCATGCCCGCGCAGCGGCGGTGTCGCCACATATTTCGCCCCGTCGAAGTCGGGACGATCGTACTCTTCGTCCGTGAGAAACAGGTAATGCGGGCATGTCTCGGCATGGACCCGGATGTCGCGGTCGCGCGCCTCCCGCACGGCGGCGAGCGCCTCGCCGGCGGAAAGGTGGACGATATAGAGCGGCGCGTCCGCCAGTTCCGAAATCCGGATAGCCCGGTGGGTCGCCTCTCCCTCCATCAGCGGCGGACGTGTCAGCATGTGCTGCTTCGGCGAGGTGCGGCCCTCCGCCAACGCCTCCTCGATCAACACCTGAATGACCGGGCCGTTTTCCGCGTGCACGCAGGTCATGGCGCCCTGCCCGCCGGCCATGCGCATGGCCTTGAACATCGCCCCGTCCTCGATCATCATGACGCCGGGATAGGCCATGAACAGCTTGAAGCTGGTGACGCCTTCGCCGGCGATCAGCGTCTTCATGTCGATAAGTGTCTGGTCGTTGACCTGGTTCAGAATCACGTGCGCGCCGACATCGACGCAGGCACTCTCCCGCCGCCTGTGCCAGTCCTCGAGCCCGACGAGCGGGCTTTCTCCGGGGGGTTGATTGCAGAAGTCCACCACTGTGGTCGTACCGCCGAAGGCCGCCGCCTTCGTGCCCGTGCCGAAGGTGTCGACGGTTTTCGCAACGCCGAAATCCCAATCCAGGTGTGTATGGACATCGACGCCGCCGGGCAGGGTCAGGAGGCCGCTCGCATCGTGAACCTCGACATCGTCGCCGACAGGGATGTTCATGCCGATGGTGTGCACCCGGCCATTCTCTATCAGAATGTCGGCCGTGTAGTTGTCGACCGCGGTAACGACGTGCGCATTCTTGACCAATACGGTTGTCATATTGCCCTCCGGTTTCCGCCCCACTTGCAGAATGGATGCCGTCCGTTAAACGGCTACCTATCCCATGTTATCACGCAGGCGGGAAGCTGACCCGTGCCCAAGATCGTCCTTGTTTGACGCCACCGGGTCCGCCCAGGCCGCCGGCACGGTTCCGGCTGCATCGATCGCACCCGGCTCGATCGCATGGGCCGCCGACCTCCCCTCTGAAGGCTTCCTCTGCGAAGGGGTGTGCCGGCCCGGCCGGACGCCGGAAAACGGCCGGATTTTGAATGAATGGTCAATTTTTTTCTTTTTCTTTTTTTGTGCGTCCGCCAGCCCTAACCCTTTGGAATCGTTGAAAAGACGCCGTACGGGAGTGCAAGAAAATAATCCAGATAGGAAATATTACAGACTTCCGGCCGGGCGGGAGCGCCGCTCGACACCGGCGGCGGGCCGGAAAACGGGACGGGCGGAGCGGTCCCGTACGGTCCCCCGCTTGATTCTTCGTTTGCTTCTTTTCGGGGGGCATCGGCCGGCCGCGGCAGGCGCATTCCGGGCGTTGACGGGGCCGATATAGGGCGCGAGGTCACCCGTGTCAAGGAATATTATCGAAAAAAAGGAAATATTGTTGAAAGACCGGCTCGGCAGAGCCCGCCGTATGGGGTGTGCAGGGTGGCAAGGATGGATGCGCGCGCAGGATTGCGTTGCCCGCTGCAAATTATTTCCGGGCGGCTATTCGCAGAGGATTCCTGAAGAGGAGGTGTAGGGAAACGCGTGGCACTTTCCGCCTGCTCGGGCCGGCACGAAGAACAGACGGCACGGAACGGCCGATTCGGATGCCCGCTGCCGAACCCTACCGCACCAGCCGGATCCGGATCACGCCCCTGACCGGGGCGTGGGGATCGACCGGTTTGCCCTTGCGCAGGACCTGCACCCTGCCGGCGCGCGCCAGGCCGATCGCCTCCTCGCGCACGATGCGCGACCAGCGGTGCGCCGATTGCACCGGCGCTCCGGGCCTGCGCCGCTCCTCGGCAAAGACCTTCGCGACGTCGCCCGGCCCGATCGAGCCCTCGCCGGCCGCTTCGGCGAGTTCAAGGATGATCTCGCGGACGGTCCGTTTCTTCGGCCGGCCGCCGGAAACCGGAGAGCCGTCGGGACGGTCGGTCATGGCGCGTTCCTTTCCGGCGATTCCCCCGGCGGTCCCCCTGGCGAATCCGGCCGGCGGTCTTGTTGAACGGGGGGCTTTGGGCCTACGGTGGCGCTGCACCGGACCGGCGCCGCGGGATAGCGCAGCCCGGCCGGACACCGCCGGAGCATAGCATGACGGAACCCGCCTCCCTGGGCAGCTTCGATTATGTCGTCGTCGGCGCGGGCTCGGCCGGCTGCGTGCTGGCGAACCGGCTGTCGGAGGACCGGCGCAACCGGGTGCTGCTGCTCGAGGCCGGCGGCAGGGACAGCTATTTCTGGATCAAGGTGCCGGTCGGCTATCTCTACACCCAGGGCAATCCGCGCACCGACTGGTGCCTGAAGACGGAAGCCGAGGCCGGCCTGAACGGCCGGGCGCTCAACTATCCGCGCGGCAAGGTGCTGGGCGGCTGTTCCTCGATCAACGGCATGATCTACATGCGCGGCCAGGCGCGCGACTATGACGGCTGGGCCCAGATGGGCAACCGCGGCTGGGGCTGGGACGACGTGCTGCCCCTGTTCAAAAAGTCCGAGCATCATTTCGGCCCGGCCGACGCGTTCCACGGGGTCGGCGGCGAATGGCGGGTCG
This sequence comes from Rhodospirillaceae bacterium, assembly GCA_011523655.1. Lineage (GTDB taxonomy): Bacteria > Pseudomonadota > Alphaproteobacteria > Bin65 > Bin65 > Bin65. Next base: position 35,290 of record WTGH01000051.1, on the reverse strand, counting down.
AGCCGCCCCGGGTCGGCTGGGAAATCCTCGACGCCTTCGAGCGCGCCTGCAACGAGACCGGCATCGCACGAACGCCGGACTTCAACGACGGCGACAACGAGGGCACCGGCAAATTCATGGTCAACCAGCGCCGGGGCGCGCGCTGGAACACCGTACAGGCCTTTCTGAAACCGGCGCGCAACCGGCCCAACCTGACGATCCTCACCCACGCCCAGGCAAAGCGCATCCGCTTCGACGGCAGGCGGGCGCACGGCCTCGACTTCTGGCTGAAGGGGGCGGAGACGCGGGCCGAGGTTGCCGGCGAACTGATCCTGGCCGCCGGCTCCATCGGCTCGCCGCACCTGCTCCAGGTCTCCGGCGTCGGGCCGGGCGCCCTGTTGCAGGACAAGGGCGTTGACGTCCTGCACGAATTGCCCGGCGTCGGCGGCAATCTCCAGGACCATCTGCAATTGCGCCTCGTCTACCGGGTCGCGAACGTCGTGACCCTTAACCAGAAGGCGAACAGCCTGTGGGGCCGGGCGGCGATGGGCCTGGAATATCTGCTGTTCCGGCGCGGGCCGCTCACCATGGCGCCGAGCCAACTCGGCGTGTTCGCCAGGTCCGACCCGTCGCGCGCGACCGCGAACCTGCAATACCACGTCCAGCCGCTGTCGCTCGACAGGTTCGGCGAGCCGCTGCACCGCTTCCCGGGCCTCACCGCCTCGGTCTGCAACCTGCGGCCGGAGAGCCGGGGCAGCGTGACGCTGAAATCGCCCGACCCGAAAGAGCCGCCGGCGATCGCGCCGGACTATCTCTCGACGCCGGCCGACCGGCAGGTCGCCGCCGATGCGATCCGGCTGACCCGGCGGATCGTCGGGGCGCCGGCGATGCAGCCTTACGAACCCGAGGAGATGCTGCCCGGCGCGGCGCTGCAGAGCGAGGAGGAGTTGGTCCGGGGCGCCGGCGACATCGGCACGACGATCTTCCACCCGGTCGGCACCTGCAAGATGGGCAGCGATCCGCAGGCGGTGGTCAGCGACCGGCTCAAGGTTCACGGTCTGGACAACCTGCGCGTGATCGACGCCTCGATCATGCCGGTCATCACCTCCGGCAACACCAACAGCCCGACCATCATGATCGCCGAAAAGGGCGCCGCCATGACGCTGGAGGACGCGCGGGGGTGACCGGCGGCACGGACCATGACATTTCCCGACAGTGCGCGGCCCGTTGTCCCGCCGCGCCGCCGCGGCTAGGGTGCCGCCCGACCTGCGGCAGAGCGGACGGCAAGCGATGGCGGACGGCATTCCCTTCGACCGGGACCTGGAATTCGAATACGGCCGGATCGAGGGCGTCTCGCCGCTGATCCGCCGGGTCGTCGCGCGCAACGGCGGGCCGTTCACCTTCCACGGCACCGGCACCTATGTCGTCGGTCGCGGCAAGGTCGCCGTCGTCGATCCGGGCCCGCTGCTGTCATCCCATATCGAGGCCCTGAAGCACGCCCTGCGCGGCGAGACGATCACCCATATCCTGATCACCCACACCCACCGGGACCATTCGCCGGCCGCCGCGCCGCTGAAAGGCGAATGGGCGGCGCCGACATACGGCTACGGCCCGCACGGCGGCGGCCGGATCGAGGCCGGCGCAGTGGTCGAAGCCGGCGGCGACGAGGGCTTCGTGCCGGATGTCGTGACCCAGGACGGCGACGTCATCGAGGGCGACGGCTGGACGGTCGAGGCCGTGCACACGCCGGGCCACACCTCGAACCATCTGTGCTTCCATCTCAGGGAGGAAAACGCGCTGTTCAGCGGCGACCATGTCATGGGCTGGTCGACCACCATCGTCTCGCCGCCCGACGGCGACATGGCGCACTATGTCGCCAGCCTGGACCGGCTGATCGCGCGAAACGGGGCGGGGAACGACGCCGTTTACTGGCCGACCCACGGCGCGCCGATCCGCGATCCCGGCGCCTTCGTCCCGGCGCTCCGGGCACACCGCCTGGGCCGGGAAGAACAGGTGCTCGCCTGCCTGAAGGACGGCATCACCCGCATCGCGGATATGGTGCCGCGCATGTACGCCGGCGACGTGCCGCCGGCCATGTATCCGGCAGCGGCGCGCTCGGTACTGTCCCACCTCGTCTGGCTGCTCGAGAAGGAAAGGGTCCGCGCCGAAGGCGAACTCGGCACCGGCGCGAGCTTCCGGCTGGCGTGAGGGAGCGGCGAACAAATTCGCAATCCGGACGCTCGTTTCGCTATAAAGATTGCTCCAGGTCGCCGGTGCCCGACTGGAGGGACGCGCCGCGAGCGGGTCGTGCGCGTCGGCACGCGGAACATTGAGAGGTTGCCATGCACCCGCTGATCGAATCTCACCGCACCGAGATTCTCGCGCTCGCCGAGCGCCACGGCATCGGCGACGTTCGGGTGTTTGGGTCCATGGCGCGGGGTGACGCCGGCGATGCGAGCGATGTCGACCTGCTGGTTGAGTTGCGCCCGGGAAAAACGGGCCTCGCGCTTGGCGCTCTTCTAACAGATGTGCAGGACCTCCTTGACCGCCGGGTTGAGGTGGTAACCGAAAACAGCCTTCATCCTGCGATACGCGACCGTATTGTCAGGGAGGCGCAACGGCTGTGACATCGGATACAGATTCCGACATGCTCCTGCTGGATCACATTAGCGAATGTATCCGGCGTATTCGGGAATACACCGGGGGACAGCGGAATATCTTCTACGATTCGCAACTGGTTCAGGATGCGGTCGTGCGCAATCTGCAAACGCTGGCAGAATCGACGCAGCGATTGAGCGCCTCGCTCAAGACGACTGAACCCGGTGTGCCGTGGAGCGCAATCTCCGGTTTCCGTAATGTGTTGGCACACAACTATCTCGGGATCGATCTGGACGCCGTCTGGAGCGTGGTCGAAAGGGACTTGCCTGAATTGAAGGCGGCGATCGAACGGATGTCCAAGGCGGTTGCCCGTAGCGCAGATCGCCCTTGAATGATCGGGATGCGCGGCCCGTCAACGGTTCAATCGTACCGCACGAACGGCTTGTCGAGGCGGTAGGCGAACAGGGGCACCGTGCCGGTGTCCGGCTCGGCCAGGCGGCGCTCGATTTCGCCGAGCATGAAATGGGTGACGTCGAGCAGGCCGTAGTCTTCGGCCCGGGCGATCGGGATCCATTGCAGGTCCGACAGTTCGCCGGAGCCGCCGATCGCGCCGTCTTCCGGACGCCAGGCCGCCATGAAGAAGCGCGCGTGGAAGCGGATTGGGCTGTAGGGCGAGGTGATCGCCCGGGCGAGATAGGTCAGGCGCGCCAGGTCCGGCGCCTTGCCGCGGGCGCGCATTTCGCGCCAGGTCTCGTCGTCGGCCGCGCCGACATCGCCGTCCGCCGCCAGCAGCAGGCCGGTTTCCTCGAAGGTCTCGCGGACCGCCGCCATGGCGAGCGCCCGCGCCTTGGCGGCGTTGCCGCGCAGGCCCATCTTGGCGACCGGCGCGGAAAGCGGCGTTGCGGGCAACGCCTCCCAGTCGTGGCTGTCGAGCCGGCCGCCCGGAAACACGAAGGAGCCGGGGACGAATTTCGCTCGGTTGGAGCGTTGCCCCATCAGGATCTCCGGCCCGTCCGAACCGTGGCGGACCAGGATCAGCGTCGCGGCGTCCCGCGGCGTGACCGGCTGACCCTCATGGCGTTTGCGCGGATGGCCGAGCCGGCGCGACAGGGTGAAGTTCCGGGTTCTGGGTGGCATGGAGTCTCACTCGCGGCCGGCAGCCGCCGCAGCGGAGGCGAACAGGCGATCAGATGTCGTCGAAAGCGCCGCTGCGGCCCCTGCCGCCGGCAAAGCGCGTGGCGCCGCCGACCGCCTCGCGCTCCAGCGGCGCAACGCCTTCCCGGCCTTCATAGCGCAGCGCCTCCTCCAGCGGCATGCCCCATTGCCGAATGGCGCTCATGCGGTCGGTCTGCATGCAGAGCTGCGGGAAGCGGGTAAGCTCGTCAGCGAGCGCAACGGCGGCCTCCAGCGCGGCGCCTTTCGGCACCAGCCGGTTGGCGAGGCCGAACTCGAGGGCCTCGGGCCCGCGCACCGGCCGGCCGGTCAGGATCATGTCCATCGCCCGGCTGTGGCCGATCAGGCGCGGCAGGCGGACCGTGCCGCCATCGATCAACGGCACGCCCCAGCGCCGGCAATAGACGCCGAACACCGCATCTTCCGCCGCGACGCGCAGATCGCACCACAAGGCCAGCTCCAGCCCGCCGGCGACCGCCGGCCCCTCGACCGCCGCGATCACCGGCTTGTCGAGCAGCAGCCGCGACGGGCCCATGGGGCCGACGCCTTCGGGTTCATAGGGGATGCCGCCCTGCGAGGCCGACAGGGCCTTGAGGTCGTAGCCGGCGCAGAAGGCGCCGTCCGCTCCGGTGAAGACCGCGACATCCACCGTTTCGTCGTCGGCGAAGGCGAGGAACGCGTCGCGCAGGGCCCCGGCGGTCTGTGGATCGACCGCATTGCGGACCTTCGGCCGGTTGATCGTGACGATGCGGACCCGGTCGCGCGTCTCGACCAGGACATTCCGGGTTTCAGCCATGTGGCGCAAAACTCCTGCTCGGCGGCCGCGTGCCTGCCGCGTCGGCACGGGGCGTCATTTTCGGCCCTTGCCCTTTTTCTTTTTCGGCTTCTTGGCGGGCGCTTCGAGCCGGGCGACCTTGGCGCCCATTCTCATCAGCGTCTCGAGCTTGGATTGCGGCAGTTCCCGGACTTGCTCGTACCAGCCGCTCGCCGCCTCGAGAAAATCCTGCATCGCCTGTATCCGGGCGACGGCGTCCTTGCCGATCGCGTCGTCCGCCCGTGCGTCCGACAGGCATTTGGCGAGCGCCGTCAGCGTCGGGTCGATCTCCCGCTTCTTGCGCGCATCCGCGACGCGCCCGGCGGCGGTCCACAGATCGGTCTCCGCCATAAAATGGTCGCGCCGGTCGCCGATCGCCTGGGTCCTGCCGATCAGGCCCCAGGATTGCAACTCCCGGATGCTGGTGCTGACGTTCGAGCGGGCGACCTTCAGCGTATCGGCGATTTCGTCGGCCGGAAGCGGCTTTCCGGCGACATAGAGCAGGGCATAGATCTGCGCGACCGTGCGGTTCAGTCCCCAGCGCGAACCCATTTCGCCCCAATGGAGAACGAACGCCTCCATGACCGGAGAAAGCTCCATTGCATCCTCCTTATTTCGGAAAATTCTGAAACAACATACGGGAATGCAAAGCGAAGTCAATAAACGATCGGGAGGCGCCTATCGTGCGGGTCCGTTTTCGTTCGCAGCGCGTATACGCAGGGTGCCCAAATCCGACCGCCGCCCCGCGGTCACACGGGTGCGCCGCCCGCTGGCGCCGATCAGCCATCGCTCTCCTTCCGGGGCAAGAACCGCCGGAAAATAGTCGGCCGCCGGCAGGCCGTCGAAGGTGACCTGTCCGTTTCCGTCGGTCTTCGAAATCCGATGCAACGGCCGGCCGCGACAGGGCGAGCGGCCGCCCTGGAGGATTCGGCCCGGCGGCGCCGCGCACAGGTCGACCCGGGCGTTTGCGAGAGCGCCGCCGGAAGCCCGGACCAGGCGGAAGGCGAGGCTGCCCGGCGGTTTGGCGAGCAGCGGCGGCAGCGGGGAGCCGCTGCCGAGCACGGCCACGCCGGCCAGATCGTTGGACGGCAGCGCAGAATCCGCCATGCGCCGCCAGCGCCATTTCCCATCGTCGTAAACGCCGAGGCCATAGCGGGTCGCGGCCCAGACCCGTCCGCTGCCGTCCGCGGCCAGGCCTTTCACCCGCGCTGCGGGGGCAAACCGTGTCCAGAATTCGTTCCGATACCGGGTAATCCGGCCGTAGTAACCGAGCCACAGGGCGCCGTCCGGCGCTTCCGCGATGACATCGGCGCTGCCGGGGCCGGCGACATTCACCCAGCCGCTGCCCTGTCTCCGGGCGAGGCCCCGATCGTGGGCCAGCCACAGGCTGCCGCCGCTGCCGGCATGGACGCCGGTCAGGCGCCAGCGGTCCGGCAGGCCGGCTCCGGCCCTGAAAAGGCGCCAATCCCTGCCATCGAACCGTGCCGCTATCCTGTTGCCCGCCACAATCCAAATCCGGCCGTTGCGCTCGACCGTCAGATCGTCGATCCAGCCGGCCCGGGCGGCGGCCAGCGCTTTGTCGATGGAATGGCTGAGCCATGTCCGGCCCGTCCATTTCGCCAGGGTGCGGCCGCCTGTAATCCAATAGCCGCCCGTCGGGTCGCAGGCGATCCGCCGGGCCGGGCTGCCCGGAGTCCAGTGCATCAGGCGGCGGTTCTCGCCGTCAAATTCGTGCAGGCGCCTGCCTGTGGAAACGACGATCCGGCCGTGGCAGGCCGCGATGGCATAGACGAAATCGGAATCCAGCGCGCCGCCGTTCCGGGTCCAGCGCACCCAGTCGCCTCCCTTGAGGCAGGCGACGCCGAACCCCCTCGTGCCGACGCAGACCTTGCCCGGAGCGGCAGAGTCCCGATCCTCCGACGCCGAGTGCGCGTCCGGCGCGCCGACCGGCAAGGCCAACGCCAGCGCGACGACGGCTGCAGCCCGCGGACCTGCGGCGGTCGGAAGACGTCCGGAAAGCGGGCAGGAACTCATTCGCCGATTGGCGGACCGGCCAGCCGAGCGGAAATGCCGGGCGCCCCGGCGTCAGCCGGCGGCAAGCAGCGCTTCGGCCGCCTGTTTCGCCCGGGCGGCAGTGGAGCGGTCGCCGGTCAGCTGGGCGACGACGGTGGCCCCTTCGACCAGCAGGTAGATTTCTCCGGCAATCCGCGCCGGATCGGGCGCGCCGGCGGCTTCGGCCAGTTCCCGAATCAGGGCGAGCAGCTTTCCTTTGTGGGCCAGCGCCGCACGGTGAACCGGATCGTTGTGATCGTCGAACTCGCCGGACGCCTTCAGGAAGGGGCAGCCATGGAAATCCTTGCCGGCGAACCAGGCGTCCAGCGCATCGAACAGGGCAAGCAGACCGTCTTCCGGCGCCGCGGCACGCGCGTCCGTTTCGGCAGTGAGCCAGGCGATATGCTCCTCGTCCCGTTTTTCCAGGGCCGCCAGGATCAGCGCCTCCTTGGAGCCGAAATTGTTGTACAACGTCATCTTGGCGACACCCGCTTCGGCCAGGATCGTATCGATACCCGTCGCGCGAAAGCCGGAACGACAAAACAGCCGGAGCGCTGTGTCGACCAACTGGTCTTTCTTTTTAGGCCTCATGGTCGGCGTCCCTGTGGTTATGCTGTGGACCGAAACAGGCAGGCGTAACTATACCGTACTGTCCAGTATATTAGTACAGGTTACTTGTCGACCGCCGCGAGCGGCTGGCGAATAAACAGATCGGTCAATGCAGACGGCGGGTCGGCTCCGGGATGTCCGGGTCTTCCGGCTCGTCCATCGAAACCGCCATGGGGCTCGCCTGGTGATGGATCATGCGCCATTCGCCTTCTTCGTGCCGGAACATGTTGGTCGCCGCCAGCGTATGGCCGCCGAGACGCTCATGGCACAGGACGATGGCGACCTCGTCGAAAATGTAGGGCGTTGCGTTACGGCACTCGATGGCAACATCCTGCTGGTGGGAGAGGATCTGCCGCCAGCTGTTGAGGACTTCTTCACGGTCGGTCAGGATGTCCCAGCCCGGATGGATGCACGCGACCGGCGATCGAACCGCCAGCAAATCCTCCAGAGCGCCGATATCCCGCTCGCGGAAGGCGCGGTAGAACTCGCTGTTTGCAGTCAGCACGGCCCGGATGATGTCCCGCATCGGTCCGCTCCCGGCCTTTCGTCTCCGATGATGCGGCGCCGAACCCGATTCTTCGATGCCCGGTCGCCGTTGGCGCTTACGAGCAATATTGTGGCTTAGGCGGCTGGGTCGTTCAATGCCGAACGGCCATGCCGTTTCACGACCGCCGCCCCGGAATGGACAGGAGGCCGCGGGGCCGCATCGGGATTCAGTCGGGGATCACGGCCGTGGTTTCGATTTCCACCATGGCGCCGGGCTCCATCAGGCCCTTGACCTCGATCACGGCCATCGCCGGATAGTGGCGACCGATCACATCGCGCCAGGCATGGCCGACGGCACGGGCGTCATCCAGATACGCCTTCTTGTCGGTAATGAACCACGTCATCCGGACGATATGGTCCGGCCGGGCGTTCGCTTCCTTCAGGATCGCCACGGTATTTTCCAGCGCCTGCCGGAACTGGGCCGTGAAATCGTCGGAGACGACCCTCTCGGTGACCGGATCCCAGCCGATCTCGCCGGCAACGAAAACCAGGGTTCCTTTCGCGGCGACGCCGTTGGAATAGCCTTTGGCGCGCGGCCAGCCGGGCGGTTGCAAAATCTGCATCTCGGTCGCTCCGGTAAACAAAGGGGTGGACAGAAATTTTAGGTCTGAATATTTTATATCTAAACTATTTTTCGGCTGTCCAGTCCCGCGTTTGGGCCGCTTTGCCCCGGTCGTCCTTGCCTTCCCCAGGTTTCGCCCCACGCCATGAGCGCCACCGCAATGACCGCTCTCCAGTCCGACCTGCTCAAGGGACAGCACGTCCTGGTGACCGGTGGCGGGCGCGGCATCGGCGCGGCGATTGCCGACGCCCTGGCCGCCCAGGGCGCCGCACTCACGCTGCTCGGCCGGACCCCGTCCACGCTGGAGGCCAAACAGGCTGAACTGGCGGAGCGCTTCGGCACTGCAGCCGGGATCGCCCCTGCCGATGTCACGGACGAGGCTGTCGTCGAAGCCGCTTTCGCCAGGGCGGTCGCGGACCGCGGGCCGGTTTCCGTTCTGGTCAACAATGCCGGGCGCGGCGACAGCGCCCCCTTCAAGCGCACGACGACGGATTTCTTCATGCGCATGGTCGAGATCAACCTGCTGAGCACCTTCCTGTGCATCCGGCAGGCGCTGCCGGCGATGACCGAGGCGGGGTACGGCCGCATTATCAACGTTGCTTCGACGGCAGGTCTGGTCGGCTACCGCTATGTCGCCGCCTATGTCGCATCGAAGCACGGGGTGGTCGGCCTGACCCGGTCCTTGGCGCTGGAAACCGCCAAAACGGGTGTGACGGTGAACGCGGTCTGCCCCGGTTATGTCGAGACCGACATGACGGCCGATACCATCGCCAACATCGTCGAAAAGACCGGCATGGATGCTGAAGCGGCGCGGGCCCAGCTGGCGCAGGGCAACCCCCAGGGCCGCCTGATCGATCCGGAAGAGGTTGCGAACGTCGTGGTCTGGCTGGCCCGGCCGGACAGCGGCTCGATCACCGGACAGTCGATCCCGGTGGCGGGCGGCGAGGTCATGTGATGGACGGCGACATCAAGCCGGGTGGCGCTGTCGACCGCGAGACTGCGGCGACGGCCGACGACAAGCTGGAATTGCGGGTCTGGCTGCGCCTGCTGTCCTGCGCCAACCGCATCGAGCAGGATGTGCGCCAGGAACTGCGCGCCGCCTTCGGCATGACCCTGCCGCGCTTCGACCTGCTGTCGCAGCTCGAGCGCGCACCCGAAGGCCTGACGATGGGCGAACTTTCCCGCCGGCTGATGGTCACCAGGGGCAATGTTACCGGACTGATCGACCGGCTGGTCGAGGAAGGCCTGGTCGAGCGCACGCCGATGCCGAAAGACCGCCGGGCCCATATCGTCAGGCTGACGCAGAAAGGCGCGACGGCATTCCGCGAAATGCTGCCGAACCACGAGGCGGTGATCGCCGCCAAGCTCGGGGCGATGAAGCGGTCGGACCTGCGCCAGCTGCAGACCCTGTTGGGCCGCCTGAAAGATCATTTGCACGACAAGGCGGGCGGCGGCTGAGCGCCGTTTCCGTCCGCCGCAGCTTCGAGGAAGCCGATGCCCGAAACCGACATGCTCAAGCGTCACGGCCGCACCTTCGGCCAGATGCTGGAAGATACCTCGCCTTCGCTGGCTGCCGACTATCGGCCGAAGCATTTCAAATGGGAGGTCGACGGCAAGGTCGCCACGATCACGCTCAACCGGCCGGAGAAGAAAAATCCGCTGACCTTCGAGAGCTATGCCGAACTGCGCGATACCTTCCGGGCGCTGAGCTACGCCGAAGATGTCAGGGCGGTGGTGGTGACGGGCGCCGGCGGCAATTTCTGTACCGGCGGCGACGTCCACGAGATCATCGGTCCGCTGCTCGACCTGGACATGCCGGGACTGCTGAATTTCACCCGCATGACCGGCGACCTGGTGAAGGCGATCCGGACCTGCTCGCAGCCGGTCGTCGCGGCAATTGACGGCATCTGCGCCGGCGCCGGCGGCGCGATCGCCATGGCCTGCGATATCCGCTTCGGGACGCCGGAGGCCAGGGTGCTCTACCTGTTCAACCGGGTGGGGCTGGCCGGCTGCGATATGGGCGCCTGCGCCATCCTCCCGCGTATCATCGGCCAGGGCCGGGCGGCGGAACTGCTGTATACCGGACGCGCCATGACGGGAGACGAGGGCGAGCGCTGGGGCTTCTACAACCGGCTGGTCGACAGCGGCGAACTCCTTGGGGCGGCGCAGGCGTTCGCCGCGCGGCTCGCCGACGGACCGACCTTCGGCAATGCCATGACCAAGAAGATGCTGGACATGGAATGGAACATGGGACTGGAGCAGTATATCGAGGCCGAGGCCCAGGCCCAGGCGATCTGCATGCAGACCCAAGATTACCACCGCGCCTACCACGCCTTCGTGGCCAAGGAAAAGCCGGTGTTCGAGGGCAACTGATGCCGGATTCGACCTATCTCGACTGGCCGTTTCTCGAAGACCGGCACCGGGAACTCGCGGCCGAACTGCGCGCCTGGGCGGAGGCCAACCTGCGCCCGATGGAGCATGAGGTTCACGGCAAGACCGATGTCGACGATATCTGCCTGCGCCTGGTCCGCATGCTGGGCGAGGCCGGCTGGCTGAAACTGACCGTGCCGGCGGCCTATGGCGGAACGCATGAGACGCTCGACGTTCGCTCCATCGCCCTCGGCCGGGAGATTCTCGGCTACTATCTCGGCCTCGCCGATTTCAGTTTCGTCATGCAGGGGCTGGGCACCGGCGCGATCACGCTCTACGGCTCGGACGAACTGAAGGCTGAATACCTGCCGCGGGTTGCGACGGGCGAGCGGATCGCGGCGCTGGCGATGTCGGAGCCCCAGGGCGGCTCGGACGTTGCGGCGCTCGAGACGACGGCCGAGCTCGACGGCAATCATTTCGTCCTCAACGGCACCAAGACCTGGATTTCGAACGGCGGCATCGCCGACCATTACGTCGTGATTGCCCGGACCGGCGAGGCGCCCGGCGCCAGGGGGCTTTCCGCATTCGTTGTCGACGCCGATTTTCCGGGTTTCCGGGTCGCCGGCCGGATCGACGTGATGGCGCCCCATCCTCTGGCGACCCTGTCTTTCGAGGATTGCCGCGTTCCGGCCAGCCATCTGCTGGGCAATCCGGGCGAAGGCTTCCGGATCGCGATGGCCAATCTCGATATCTTCCGGACGACGGTCGGCGCCGCCGCGCTCGGCATGGCGCGCCGGGCGCTCGACGAAGCCGTGGCCTATTCGCAGAGCCGCAGGGCGTTCGGCCAGGCGATCGGCGAGTTCCAGCTTATCCAGGCCAAGATCGCCGAAATGGCCGTCAAGGTGGATGCCATGGCCCTGCTGGTCTATCGCTCCGGCTGGACGAAGGACGTCAGGAATATCCGGGTGACGCGCGAGAGCTCGATGGCCAAACTGTACGCCACGGAAGCGGCGCAGGACGTGGTCGACGAAGCGGTGCAGATTTTCGGCGGGCAGGGCGTGACTGTAGGCCAGAAGGTCGAAGAACTGTATCGTGAGATTCGCGCCCTGCGCATCTATGAGGGAACGAGCGAAGTGCAGAAACTGGTGATCGCCGGCCAGACGGTAACGGCCCTCGGGGCGCCTCATGGCTAGGATTCCCGGCGATGGCGTCACCGCCTTCAAGGACACCTTCGCGCGGGACAACCTGCCGCCGAAGGAGCTGTGGCCGGAGATCGACTATTCCGGGCTGCCGGAGCTGGCGGCCTATCCGGACCGGATGAACGCGGCCGTCGAACTGCTCGACAAGGCGGCAACGGAACTGGGCTGGGCCGGGCGGCCCTGCATCCGCTATGCCGGTCATGTCTGGACCTATGCCGACCTGAAGGCCAGGGCCGACGCCGTGGCCCGGGTGCTGGTCGAGGATATGGGTCTGGAGACGGGCAATCGGGTGCTGCTGCGCGGCCCGAACAACCCGATGATGGCGGCCTGCTGGCTGGCGGTGCTGAAGGCCGGCGGGATCGTCGTCGCGACGATGCCGCTGCTGCGCGCCCGAGAACTGGCCTATATGGCGGAAAAGGCGGAAATCCGCCATTTCCTGTGCGATATCGACCTCCGGGCCGAGGGCGACGCTGCGATGGAGCGGGCGCCGCTCCTGCACAAGGTGAAATTCTTTACCGCCCTCGGCGACGGATCGGACCCGGCGGCCGACCTCGATCGGGCCGCGGCCCGCAAGCCGCCCGGTTTCGACAATGTCGATACCGCGGCCGACGATGTCGGGCTGATTGCCTTTACCTCCGGCACGACCGGCCAGCCCAAGGGAACCGTGCATTTCCACCGCGACATCCTCGCGATGTGCGACTGCTTCCCGAAACATGTCTACCGGCCGTCGCCGGACGACATTTACGTCGGCACGCCGCCGCTCGCCTTCACCTTCGGGCTGGGCGCGCAATTGCTGTTTCCCATGCGGACGGGAGCCTCCGTCGTCTTCTATCCCGGCCCGCCGGGGCCGGATCTTCTGCTCGACCTGATCGACGAATACCGCTGCACGACGCTCTACACGGCGCCGACCATGTATCGCGCGCTCGCCGACAAGATCGCGGAAAGCGGAAACGCACCTGAAACCCTGAAACAATGCGTTTCTGCCGGTGAGACTCTGCCCCTGCCGACCTTCGAGGCATTCCGGGCCGCAACCGGGATCCGGATCATCGACGGCCTGGGCTCGACCGAAATGATCCACATTTTCGTTTCGGCCGAGGGCGACGACATCCGGCCCGGCGCGACCGGCACGGCGATCCCCGGCTACGAGGCCTGCATCGTGGACGAAACCGGCAACATCCTGGAACCGCCCTGCGAAGGCCTGCTGGCGACAAGGGGGCCGACCGGCTGCAAATATCTCGACAACGAGGAACGGCAGCGCAGCTATGTCGTCAACGGCTGGAACCTGCCGGGCGACCGCTACCGCCAGGATGCCGACGGCTATTTCTGGTATGTCGCGCGGGCCGACGACATGATCGTTTCCGCCGGCTACAACATCGGCGGCCCGGAGGTCGAGGACGCGCTGCTCGATCATCCGAAAGTCAAGGAGTGCGCCGTGGTCGGCGTGCCGGACGAGCAACGCGGCCGGATCGTCAAGGCCTTCGTGATCCTGCGCGATCCGGCGGAGGCCGGCGAAGCGACCGCCGAAGAACTCCAGGAGTTCGTCAAGGCCGAGATCGCACCCTACAAATATCCGCGCGCCGTCGAGTTCGTGCGCGACCTGCCGCGTACGGAAACCGGCAAGGTTCAGCGCTTCAAGCTGCGCCGGCTGGAAGAAAGAAAGGCCCGCGAACGGGGCATTCGCGTGCAATGATCCGGATCGCCGGATGCGGCGGTGCGGCGCCTGCCGACAGCGCGCCGGCAACCGTTATCGAAACCCTCGATCCGGCCGGAGCCAGGCCCCGGTCCGGGACAATGCGGAAACGATTATGAAAATCAACTGCCTCGGCGGCGGGCCGGGAAGCCTGTATTTCGCGATCCTGATGAAGAAATCCTTTCCGGATGCGCAGATTGCGATCTACGAGCAGAACCGCCACGACGACACCTTCGGCTTCGGTGTCGTTTTCTCCGACCGGACGATGGAGGGCTTCCGCGAGGCCGACGCGCCGACCCACGAGGCGATCACCCGGTCGTTCGAGCACTGGGACGATATCGATATCCACATCAAGGGCCAGGTGCTGAAATCCACCGGCCACGGCTTCGCCGGCATGTCCCGGGTCAAGATGCTGCTGCTGATGCAGGACCGTTGCCGGGAACTCGGCATCGACATGCATTTCGAGGAGCGGATCGACGATCCGGAGACGCTGCGGGATTGCGACCTGCTCTATGCCGCTGACGGCGTCAACTCGGTCGCCCGCGACCGCTGGGCGGACCGGTTCCGGCCGCAACTCGATTTCCGGCCCAACCGCTTCGTCTGGCTGGGCTCAGATTTCAACTTCCCGGCCTTCACCTTCCACTTTATCGAAAACGGGCACGGCCTCTGGCGGACGCACTGCTATCGCTACGTCCAGGACATGTCGACGCTCATCATCGAGTGCACCGACGAGACCTTCGCCAACACCGGGCTGGAGGTCACCGACGAGGATGCCACGGTCGCCTACGTTGCCGACCTGCTCCGTCCCTATATCGGCGATGCCGGGATCATCAGGAACCGGTCGCACTGGCGCCAGTTTCCCAACATCTCCTGCGAAAACTGGTCGTTCGACAATGTGGTGTTGGCGGGCGACGCGGTACACACCGCGCATTTCTCCATCGGTTCGGGCACCAAGCTGGCGATGGAAGACTCGATCGCCCTGCATGGCGCGATCCTCGAAACCGGCGGGATTGACAAGGGCCTTGTGCAGTATGAGGAAACCTACCGGCCGCAGGTCGAGAGCCTGCAGCGCTCGGCGAAGGTGTCCCAGCGCTGGTTCGAGGAAACCGAGCGCTATTACGACACTCTGGAGCCGATCCAGTTCGGCTTTTCGCTGCTGACCCGCAGCCTGCGCATCAGCCACGGCAATCTGCGCCTACGCGACGCCGAATATGTCGAGAGCGTCGACAGATGGTTCGCCGCCGGCGCGGCCAACCGGTCGGGCGTCAATCTGCCGGACGGCCCGCCGCCGCCGCCCATGTTCACGCCGTTCCGGCTGCGCGACATGGTGCTGGACAACCGGATCGTCGTCTCGCCCATGTGCCAGTATTCCGCCGAGGACGGCATGCCCGACGACTGGCACCTCGTCCATCTCGGCAGCCGCGCCATGGGCGGAGCGGGTCTGGTCATTGCGGAAATGACCAACGTCAGCCGAGAGGGGCGGATCAGCCCCGGCTGCACGGGCATCTACAGCGACGACCATGTCGCGGGCTGGAAACGGATCACCGACTACGTTCACCGTTATACCCAGGCGAAGATCGGCCTGCAGCTTGGCCATTCCGGGCGCAAGGGCTCAACGACCCTGCTGTGGGAAGGATTCGACGAGCCCTTGCCCGACGGCAATTGGCCGATCATGGCGGCCTCGCCGCTGCCCTACAAGCCGCACAGCCAGGTGCCCAGGGAGATGGGCCGGGCGGATATGGACCGGGTTGTCGAGGAGTATCGTCAAGCGACCATACGCGCCGAGCGGGCCGGCTTCGACATGCTCGAAGTCCATATGGCGCACGGCTATCTGCTCAACAACTTCGTCTCGCCGCTGACCAACATCCGGACCGACGAATACGGCGGCAGCCTGGAAAACCGGATGCGCTTCCCGCTTGAGGTCTTCCGTGCGGTGCGGGGTGCCTGGCCGGAGGAGAAACCGATCTCCGTGCGGATTTCGGCGCACGACTGGAAGGCCGGCGGGACGACGCCCCCGGATGCCGTGGAGGCCGCCGGCCTGCTCTATGCGGCGGGCGCCGACATCATCGACGCCTCCTCGGGGCAGGTGGTGTCCGACGAGGAGCCGGAATACGGCCGGCTGTTCCAGACGCCGTTCGCTGAGCGCATCCGCCTGGAGCTTGACCGGCCCACCATGGCGGTCGGCGCGATCAGTTCCTACGAAGACGCCAATTCCATCCTGGCCGGCGGAAGGGCCGACCTGTGCGTGATTGCCCGGGCCCATCTGTACGACCCCTACTGGACGCGCCACGCGGCCTACGAGATGGACCAGATCGGCTACGGCAAGGTGGAATGGCCGCCGCAATACGACACGCTGAACCGCGGCTATATCTGGCGTTTCGATTCGGCGGAAAAATGATGGACGGTTGAAGAAATTCCGGATTCGACCTACTTTCGTTCCACACTATCGGCGACCGGAAACCGACGATGCCGCTCAATATCGACGACCCGGAAATCGACCGGCTGGCGCGCGAATTGGCCGAGGCGACCGGCGAAAGCATCGACGCTGCCGTGAAGACGGCGATCGAACAGCGGCTGACCAGGGAATGTTCCGTTCAGCGCGAACGTGAGCGCAAGCTGGAGGCGGCCCGGGAGATCGTTTCGCGCGTCTCGAAATTACCGCGAAAAAATCCTGACAAGTCGGCGCGCGAACTCGTCGAAGACCTTTACGACGAACACGGCCTGCCGAAGTAATGGTTCTCGATTCGTCGGCCGTTGTCGCGATCCTGCTGCGAGAACGAGAGGGGCCGGCATTCGTCAAGGCGCTTGCGTCCGCCCGCATGGCGATCATCGGCGCGCCCAGCCTCCTGGAAGTCCAGATGGTTCTTCTCCGGGAGTATCCGGATACCGTTGAAGCTGAATTAGAACGGTTTCTGTCAGCCTTCGACGTAACTCTCCTGCCCTTCGGTCCGGACGGATACCGTCACGCAGCCGAGGCTTTCCGCCGCTACGGAAGGGGGCGGCATCCGGCGCGGCTGAATTTCGGCGATTGCATGGCCTACGCAGTGAGCAAGGCGACCGGGGAGCCTTTGCTGTTCAAGGGCGCCGATTTTGCGAAGACAGACGTGACCCGGCACCCGGCTTCCGCCTTCGAATAGCCGGGTCACGCCCGCCGCTTGCGCCGCCTGTTCTGCCGGCGGGCGACGCCTTTCTGAGCCCGCGCCCTGTCCTCGGCCATCCGCTGGTCCCCTTGGGGCGGCAGGCCCAGGGCGACGAGGCGCTCCGGCAGGGCGGCCATCACGGCGTCGCGCCGCCCGTCCGAGTAGGCCAGCCAGTTCTCCACCTCTTCGCCGCTGCGCCCGCAGCCGAAGCACCAGCCGGTCGTCCGGTCGAGTTCGCACACCAGGAGACAGGGCGACTTGACGGTCACCGCGACGGCCTAAGGATACAGTCCATCGACCTGCGCCCTCATCTTCACCAGCCCGGCCACGGCATCGATCGCCGGGGTGTCCACCTCGACGACCCGCGCCAGCTCCTGCACCGCGCAGACCAGTGCGTCGATCTCCATTTTCCGGCCGGCGTCGAGATCCTGCAACATGGAGGTGCGATGGGCGCCGACCTTGCCGGCCCCGTCGATCCGCTTGTCGTAAGTGACCCCGAACGACACGCCCAGCGCTTCGCCCACGGCCTGCGCCTCGGCCATCATGGCGGCGATTACCGGGCGGACCAGCGGATCGCCGGCCATTTGCCCCAGGGTGGCGCCGGTAAGCACGCTCACCGGGTTGAAGCTCAGGTTACCCCACAATTTCAACCAGATCTCGTCGCGAATGCGCGGCCGGACCGGCGCAGAAAAGCCGGCGGATTTCAGCGCCCCGGCCAATCGCAGGATCCGGTCGGACTTGCCGCCGCCGGGTTCGCCCAGCGAGAAGCGGTTAAGCGAAATATGGCGGATCACGCCGGGCCCGATCGCTTCCGCCGCCGGATAGACGACGCAGCCGATCGCCCGTTCCGGGCCGATCGAATGCCACTGGACGCCGCCCGGATCGACGGTTTCGAGGCGTGTGCCGGCGAGCGCGCCGCCATGCTCGTGAAAATACCACCAGGGCACGCCGTTGGTCGCGGTGACGACGGCAGTCTCCGGCCCCAGCATCGGGGCTATCTGCGGTGCAATGACCGGCGCTGCGTTGGCCTTGACGGCAACGATCACGGCATCCTGCGGGCCTGCCTTGGCGGTATCGTCGGTCGCCGCCGGCCGGCCGATCCGCGTTTCGCCGTCGATATGCAGCGTAATGCCGTTCTCGCGGATCGCTGCGAGGGTCCGGTTCCGGGCGATCATCGTGACGTCGATCCCGGCGCGGGCCAGTTCGCATCCCAGATAGCCGCCGATGGCGCCCGCGCCGTAGATCGTAATCTTCATAGGAAGTTTGCCAGTTTCTCGTGCAGGCCGATGCGCTGGACCTTCCCGGTCGCACCCTTGGGGATTTCCTCGAGCACGACGATGCGGCGCGGCACCTTGAAGTCGGCCAGCCTCTGGGCCGCGAAGTCCCGCAGCGCGCGCTCGTCAACGCCGCTGTCGCCGGCCGGCACAACGGCGGCGGCAACTTCCTCGCCCAGCTTGTCGTGGGGCAGGGCGAAGGTGACGGCCTGCGCGACCGTGGGGTGATCGAGCAGCACCTCGTCGACCTCGCGCGGCGAAATCTTCTCACCGCCCCGGTTGATGATCTCCTTGAGGCGTCCCGTAATCGTCAGATAGCCGTCGCCGTCGAGCGTCCCCTGGTCGCCGGTGTGAAACCAGCCGCCGGCAAAGGCTTCCGCATTGGCCTCCGGGTTCGCCTCGTAGCCCGGCGTGACATTGGCGCCGCGGATGCAGACTTCGCCGATGGTTCCGGCGTGCACCGGCCGGTTCGCGCCGTCGAGCACCGCGATCTCCGGCCCGGCCGCGACGCCCACGGTGCCCGGCTTGCGCGCGGCGGGCGGCAGCGGGTTCGAGGCCATCTGATGCGCCGCTTCGGTCATGCCGTAGCTTTCGATCACCGGGCAGCCGAACGTTTCCTCCAGCGCGGCCATGACCTGCGGCGGCAGGGACGAGGATGACGAACGGATGAAGCGCAGGGCGGCTTCGGCTATCGCGGCTCTGTTGCGGCCGGCACGCGACAGGACGGCCTGGTGCATGGTGGGGACGGCGCTGTACCAGCTTGGTGCGGCCTCCGTCATCCAGCCGAAGAAACGCAAGGCATTGAACCCCGGCGCACACCAGACCGAAGCTCCGGCGGCGAGGCTCGACAGCACCGCACCGATCAGACCGTGGATGTGGAACAGCGGCATGATGTTCAGGCAGCGATCTGCAGGTGTCAGTCCCAGGGTCTCCGCAATGTTGCGGGCCGAGGTGCAGATATTGCGCTGGGTCAGCGGGACGATCTTCGGCCGCGACGTGGTGCCGGAGGTATGGAGGATGAGCGCGATGTCGTCGGGACCCGGCGCCGAAGTGTCGGCGGCCGATTTTCCGCCGGTCCCGGCAAGGGTAAACGCGCCGGCCGGTCCGGCGGCGTCGCGCGACAGCTCGATAACCGGCAGCGACAGTTCGGTCGCAACCGCGCGCGCCGGGCTTTCCATATCCCGTTCGACAATCAGGGCGTCGGCGCGCAGATCGCTCAGATAGAAGCGGAATTCCTCGGACCGGTAGGCCGGGTTGAGCGGCGCGGTGGTGGCGCAACCCGCCAGGGCGACGAAAGCCGCCGCCATTTCCGGGCCGTTGGGCAGCACGATGGCGACCCGGCCGCCGCGGCCGATTCCGCAATCTGCGAGGCGTGCTGCGGTCCTGCCGGAGAGCGCGCGCAATCCTTCATAGGTGACGCTGTCGCCCTGTTCGCCGCCGATCGCGGGCGCCCCGGCGGCGCCGGCTTGCAGCAGGTCCAGAATCGTTTCCGGCTTGTTCATGGGCGGTCGCAACTGGCGGAAATGCCGGCAAGCCGGCCGTTGGGAGGGCGGCGGCTATTTCTTCCGGTTCAGACCGGCCAGCGCCTGCATCTGTTCCTGCAAGGCATCGATCTGCGCCTGCATCAGGGCAAAGGGGTCGCCTGCTGCGGATGCCGGTTTGCGATCCTCGCGCCCGGCCCCGCCGGCGGCCTGGTACGGATTGAACATCGCCAGCGCCTGCTTCATCATTTCCATGTTCTGCTGGCTCAGGTCTTCCAACGAGCCGAACGGAAACATGCCGTCGAAGGCCTGGGTCATGTATTCGCGCATCTGCTCCTGGTTGTCGATGAAGCTTTCCATGCTGTGCTCGAGGTATTTCGGCACGAGTTCCTGGAGCGAATCGCCATACATGCCGATCAGTTGCCGGAGGAAACGGATCGGCAAAAGGTTCTGCCCCTTGGCCTCCTCTTCGACGATGATCTGGGTCAGGACCGAGCGCGTGATGTCGTCGCCGGTCTTCGCGTCGTAGACCACGAATTCGATGTCGTTGCGGACCATGCCGCTCAGGTCGTCCAGGGTGACGTAGCTGCTGGTCGCCGTGTTGTAGAGGCGGCGGTTGGCGTATTTCTTGATGACGACCTGGCCGTCGTCCCCCGGCTGTTTCCTGCTGGGCATGGCGGTGCAGCCCTCCTGCATATTCCGGCGCCCGCGCGCAACTGCGCGATCCCTAAGAGCAGGGGAGCCGGTCCGGTAAGCCGATTTTTCCAACACTGCCAGCAATTTGCCGCAATGCGCAAGATTCATTTCGCAGGCGCGCAATGGCATCGGCGTGAAGGCAATGCGGGCGCAAACAAATTGGCCCGGATAACCGGCCGCGCTATGGTGAACCATGACCGGCACGGAAGACGATCCCACCCAACGCGACACGCCGGATCCTCTGGACGAACTGGCCCGGCAATATCTGAGCCTCTGGCAGGATCAGTTGACCGCGCTTTCGGCAAACCCGGCCGTTTCTGAGGCGATTTCCGGTTTTTTCGCTAAATGGGCCGAGGGTGCCGTTCCTGGTGCATCGGCGGGGCCGGCAACACCGACGGAGGACGCGCAAGATGAACGCCGACCGGATCGGCCTCAATCGCCGGATGTCGCCGCGCCCCTTCGGCCTGCACCTGTGGATGGCGACGATCGCCTCGGCGAGTTGCTTGAGCGGCTTGACCGGATTGAGGAACGGCTGGCCCGGCTGGAACGGTCCTGAGGCAGAACGGCTCCGCAGCCGCTTCGAACACCATGACGACTCTGCCGTTGCGGCGGCAGTGGGCAGCGCATCGGCAGAGGCGTTTGGCGCCTTCCTGGCGGGCATCGTCGCCTACCGCAACCACCCCTACCGCCGCGCCGTGCCGGAGCCGCCCGTTGTCGCAAGCTACGGCACGGCGCGTCTGCTCGACTATTCGGCGCCCGGCAGGGCCGCCGGGCCGCCGTTCCTGCTGGTTCCGTCGCTGGTGAACCGCGGCTATGTGCTGGATCTCATGCCTGGCGTGTCGCTTGCCCGGTTTCTGTCGGAGGCTGGCGCGCCGGTCTATCTCCTGGAATGGAACACGCCCGACGCTGAAGAGAGCGGTTTCGATCTTGCCCGCCTCGTTCGTGAGCGGCTTGTCCCGGCACTGAACGATGTCGCGGCCCGCGCGGGCCGGCCCGCGCTGGTCGGCTACTGCATGGGCGGGCTGCTCGCGCTGGTCGTCGCGCAGATGTCGCCGAAGGAACTGGCAGGCCTCGCCGTATTGGCGACGCCGTGGGATTTCCATGCCGAACGGCCGGAGCAGGCGCGGGCGCTGGCCAATCTCACCGGCGCATGGTTGTCCGCGCTCGAACCGCTGGGGCAGTTTCCGGTCGATGCGCTCCAGGCCCTGTTTGCCGCCAACGACCCGCTGGTGGGGTTCCGGAAGTTTCGCGCCTTTGCCGGATTGGACCAGGACTCAGACGCGGCGCTGCGCTTCGTTGCGCTCGAGGACTGGCTGAACGACGGCATCCCGCTTCCATTGCCGATTGCGCGTCAGACGCTGCAGGAGTGGTACGGCGAAAATCTCACGGCCGCCGGCCGATGGACCGTCGGCGGCCTGACGATACGGCCCGAGGAGATCGACCTGCCGGCCCTCGCCCTCATCCCGGACAAGGACCGGATCGTGCCGCAGGAATCGGCCATGGCCCTGGCCCGCCTGTTGCCGCAAGCCGAAATCCGCATCGCCCGGGCCGGCCATATCGGCATGATGGCCGGCCGCCGCGCGGAGCGTGAGACTTGGAGGCCGCTGCTGGCATGGCAGCAATCCCTGGCCGCATAGCCGTATGGCTGCATTCGGAGTGACTGCGACGATAGCGCCTCTATTTCGCAAGTGCACTTGAAAATGCTGCACTGCACCATTATACTTATGGCCACGCAAAAAAGTTGCCGTATATCCCATACGGTTCGATTGTCCCCGGTACTGGTTCGGACCGGGCCCGCAAGCCCGCCGAGCGCCCGCGAACCGATGCCTAACGGCACTTCCGGCCGGATCTTCAGGAGGAAACATCCATGACGGACGTCATTATCGCCAGCGCCGCCCGCACCCCGATCGGCGCCTTCAGCGGCGCCTTCGCCACGGTGCCGGCCGCCGATCTCGGCAGGGTTGCCATCGAAGCGGCTATGGAACGCTCGAACGTCGCCGGCGCGGATGTCGACGACGTCATCATGGGGCAGGTTCTGACCGCCGATACCGGCCAGAACCCGGCCCGGCAGGCCGCGATGTCCGCCGGCGTGCCGAAGGAAAAGACCGCGCTGACCATCAACCAGGTCTGCGGTTCGGGCCTGCGCGCCGTCGCGATGGCCGGGCAGGCGATCCAGGCCGGCGACGCCGAGATCGTCGTGGCCGGCGGGCAGGAGAGCATGAGCCAGTCGCCCCACGCCTCGCACATGCGGGCCGGCACCAAGATGGGCGACGTGGCCTTTACCGACACCATGATCAGGGACGGCCTGTGGGACGCCTTCAACGGCTACCACATGGGCACCACGGCGGAGAATGTCGCCGAGCAATGGCAGATCACCCGCGACGACCAGGACGCGTTTGCCGCCGCCAGCCAGGCCAAGGCGGAAGCGGCGCAGAAGTCCGGCAAGTTCGCCGACGAGATTGCGCCGGTCGTCGTGCCGAACCGCAAGGGTGACATCACGGTCGATGCCGACGAGTATCCCCGCCACGGCACCACGGCGGAAACGCTCGCCAAGCTGCGTCCGGCCTTTGCGAAGGACGGCACGGTAACAGCGGGCAATGCCTCGGGCATCAACGACGGCGCGGCCGCGCTCGTCCTGATGTCGCGCGAGCAGGCCGAGAAACGCGGCGTCGAACCGCTGGGCCGCATCGTGTCCTGGGCGACGACCGGCGTCGATCCCGCGCTGATGGGCTCCGGCCCGATCCCGGCGAGCCGCAAGGCGCTGGAAAAGGCCGGCTGGAGCATCGACGATGTCGACCTGGTCGAATCCAACGAAGCCTTCGCGGCGCAGTCCTGCGCCGTCGCCAGGGATCTCGGCTTCGACATGGACAAGGTGAACGTCAACGGCGGCGCGATCGCGCTCGGCCATCCCATCGGCGCTTCCGGTGCGCGCATCCTGACCACGCTGCTCTACGAGATGAAGCGTCGCGATGCCAGGAAGGGCCTCGCCACGCTGTGCATCGGCGGCGGCATGGGCATCGCCATGTGCGTGGCGCGCGACTGACCGTGGGATCAACCTTCCCGTACGGCGGCGCGGTCATCCGGGCCGCCGGCCAAACCTCTAGCTGAACCCAACGAACGCGGCGCGCCACGGCAGGGACCGGCGGGCCGCACAACAGGAGATTGACATCATGGCGCGCGTAGCACTGGTCACGGGCGGAACCCGTGGCATCGGCGAGGCGATTTCCATTGCGCTGAAGGAGGCCGGCTGCAAGGTCGCGGCCAATTATGGCGGCAACGACGAGCGGGCGAAGGAATTTTCCGACCGGACCGGAATCGGCGTCTACAAGTTCGATGTCGGCGACTTCGACGCCGTCGCGGCGGGTGTGGCGCAGGTCGAGGCCGATCTCGGCCCGATCGACATCCTGGTCAACAACGCCGGCATCACCCGCGACGGCACCATGCACCGGATGCCCTACGACAACTGGGACGATGTCATCCGGACCAACCTCTCGTCCTGCTTCAACTGCTCGCGCGCCGTGATCGAAGGCATGCGCGCGCGCAAGTTCGGCCGCATCGTCAACATCGGCTCGATCAACGGCCAGGGCGGCCAGTACGGCCAGGTGAACTATGCCGCCGCCAAGTCCGGCATCCACGGCTTCACCAAGGCGCTGGCCCAGGAGGGCGCGGCCCAGGGCATCACGGTCAACGCCATCGCGCCCGGCTATGTCGATACCGACATGGTGCGCGCCGTGCCGCAGAAGGTGCTGGAGCGGATCATCCAGCGGATTCCGGTCGGCCGGCTCGGCAATGCGAAGGACATTGCCCGCGGCGTGGTCTTCCTGACGGGCGAAGACGCCGATTTCATCACCGGCTCGACGCTCAGCATCAACGGCGGCCAGCACATGTACTAGGGGGCTCAGGTCCCTTCGAAAACCGGCGCCCGCTTGGCCGAGAAGGCGGCGAGGCCCTCGTTCATATCCCTTGTGCGGGCGCTGGCGGCCATCGCCAGGGTCTCCAGTTCCATCTGGTGCTCGGCCCCGTTGGCCCAGGTCTCGGCGAACAGCTGCTTGACCCGGCCGTAGGCGAGGGTCGGCCCCTCGGCGAACCGCCGCGCCGTTTCCATTGCGGTCCCGGCCAGTTCATCGTCGGGCACGACCCGGGTAATCAGGTTGATGTCCAGCGCCTCCTGCGCCGTCAGCGTCGGGTTTTCGAGCGCCAGCCGCTGCGCCACCCGCAGGCCGACCAGCCGGGGCAGGAACCAGGTCGATCCGCCGTCCGGGCTGATGCCGGACGCCGTATACGCCATCTTGAATTTCGCGCTTTCCGCGGCGATGACGATGTCGCCGGTGATCGCGAAGCTGAAGCCGCCGCCGGCCGCTGCGCCCTGGACCGCCATCACGACCGGCGCGTTGCCGCGCATAAGCCGCGACACGGCCGCGTGGAAATAGGTCGTCGTCACTTTCAGCGCTTTGGCGAGCGCTGCCTCGTCCTCCATTGCCAGCATATATTTCAGGTCGCCGCCGGAACAGAACATCCTGCCGTTGGCCCGGACGAGGATCGCGCGGACGGACGGGTCCTCGGTCAGTTCGGTCGTCGCGTCCCACAATTCCTTCGCGGCGTCCGCGTTGAGCGCATTGTTCGCCTCCGGCCGGTCGAGGGTGATGATGCCGACGCCGTTGTCGGCGGCGCATTGAATGAAGTCAGCCACGCGGTCGCTCCTGTTTCGGAGATGAGAAAGCCGTTCCGTCGGCGGACGGACCCATGGGTCCGGGGGGCGGGTTGGTGCGGACGGCAAAGGCGGTCTCGCCGGCGATTTCCCGGTAATGCTGCAGCGCCCAGGGGACCGACGGGAAGGCGAATTCGTCTTCCGGCAGTTCGTCCCAGCCGAACAGCCGGACTTCGGTGCTCTCCGGCCCCGGTTCGATCGCCGGCGATTTGAGCGTGGCGCGATAGAAGAGCTGGACCTGGCTGATGCGCGGGATGTTGTAGAGCGCGAACAGGTCGTGCACCTCAATCTCGGCGCGGGCCTCTTCCCAGGCCTCGCGCGCGGCGGCATCCTCAGAGCGCTCGTGCAGTTCCATGAAGCCGGCCGGCAGGGTCCAATAACCGATGCGCGGCGCGATCGCCCGCCGGCACATCAGCACCCTGTCTTCCCACACCGCGACCGAGCCGACGACGATCTTCGGGTTGTCGTAGTGGATGAAGCCGCAATCGGAGCAGACCAGCCGCTCGCGCTCGTCGCCCTCCGGGATCTTCCAGACGTCGGGTCCGACATTCTGGCCTGTACCGGAGCGGGGGCGCGAAGGCCGGTCCCCGGAACCCCCGGAGCCGGCCGGGTTGGCCGGGTTATGCGTCATGAAGGCAATTTGACCGGCTTCGGGCGGGCTGACAAGACACGGGGCCATGGCCGAAGAATCCGTAACGCCGCCGCACCCCGGATCAAAAGGCAATCCGGACGGCAAGCCGCCGACCACCGAGGAAATGCTCAAGCTGATCAGCGGCTCGACTCCCCACAGCCGGGAACTCGGGCTGGAGGTGGTCCATTCCGCCAGAGGCATGGCGATCATGCGCCTGCCCTGGCACGAGCGGCTGGTCGGCAACCCGGACGAACTGGTGCTGCACGGCGGCGTTGTGACGACCCTGCTCGACAGCGTGTGCGGCATGGCGACGATGAGCGCGCGGCAGCCGCCGGAGCGCATCGTGACCCTCGACCTGCGGATCGATTACCAGCGCCCGGCGACGCCCCGTCTCGACCTGTTTGCCCGGGCCGAGGTGACCAAGATGACCCGCACCATCGCCTTCCTCAGCGCCATCGCCTATCAGGACGACCCCAAGGACACGGTCGCGCTCGCCACCGGCACCTTCATGTTCGTCGGCAGCCGCAAGAAGAAAGGCGGACCTGAAGCCGATAGGGGCGCCGGCGGGAGGAAGCCGGCATGAGCGCTACGCTGACCGAGCGGCTTGCGGCGGCGCGCGAATCGGGCGAGCCGAACGCCATGGCCGAGGCCATCCCTTACGCCCGCTTCCTGCACATCACCGCGGCGCTCGACGGCGACGACCTTGTCTCGTGCATGAACTACAGCCCGCACATCATCGGCAACCCGATCCTGCCGGCGATCCACGGCGGCACGATCGGCGGCCTGCTCGAAACCGCGGCGATCCTGAAGCTGCTGTGGATGCAGGAAACCCTGCGGATCCCCAAGACGATCACGATCACGGTCGACTATCTGCGCTCGGCCGGGCCGAAGGATACCTACGCCCGCGCCGGCGTGACCAAGCTGGGGGCGCGGGTCGCCAATGTCCGTGTCTTCGCCTGGCAGGACGATCCCGCCCGGCCGGTCGCCGGCGCCAACGCAAATTTCATGCTGTCGCCCGCCTGAACGGGTTTGCCCTATCACTTTCCCTGCGGATGGTGCGGCGCGGGCGGGTCGCGTTGATCGGTTCTGGCGGTTGGGATACGGTCGCCCGCCGAAATTCGGGAGAATTTGCAGTTCCGCGGTGCCGCGCCGATTCCCGGCGGCCGCCCCGGAGAGGAAAGGAGCCTGGCGATTTTCCTGCGCAACTATTGGTATGTCGCAGCGTGGAGCGAGGAAATCGGCCGCGAGCCCTTGCAGCGCTGGCTGCTCAACGAGCCGGTCGTGATGTGGCGGCGCGGCGACGGAACGCCCTGCGCGCTGGCCGACCGCTGCCCGCATCGCGGCGCGCCCTTGTCGAACGGCCGCGTCGTCGGCGACGACATCGTCTGCGGCTACCACGGGCTGGGCTTTTGCGGCGACGGAAGCTGTACCCAGGTGCCCGGCGTCAAGACGCTGCCCTCCGGCCTGTCGACCCGGTCCTATCCCGTTGCCGAGCGCTGGGGCTGGGTATTTCTCTGGATGGGCGATCCGGCGCTCGCCGACGAAGCGGCGATCCCGGACTATCACTGGAACGACGATCCGGGCTGGGCCGGCCGCGGCGAGACCCTGCCGGTCGCGGTCAACTACACGCTCGTACGCGACAATCTCCTCGACCTGTCCCACGCCCATTTCGTGCATCAGGACACGCTGGCCACGGACGCCGTGGTCGATGCGCCGGTAAAGACCGAATTCGACGGGAAGGCCCTGCGGGTTGTCCGCGACATGCGCGGCATCGAACCGTCGCCCTTCTTCAAGCGGCTGTGCGGCTTCAACGGCACCGTCAACCATCGACAGGAGGTCGCGTTCACCCCGGCGGCGAATATCGTGATCAGCGTGCGGGTCAGCTCAAACGACAATCCCGACCACGCGGTCGAGAACCGGGTCCTCAATGCCATGACGCCGGAGACCGATCGCTCGACCCACTATTTCTGGTCGCTCCAGCGCGACACCGCGCTTGACGACAAGGCGCTGACCGACGCCATGTTCACCGCCAACCGGGACACCTTCTTCGAGGATGTCGCGGTCATCGAGGCCCAACAGAAGATGCTCGACAGGGCGCCCGAGCCGGCGCGCCCGGTGCGCTGGCATATCGACAAGGGCGTCGACCGGGCGCAGCGCTGGGTGGCGAAGCTGCTGAGCGAAGAAGCGGCGCAGGCCGGCCGGGCCGCCGCGGAATGACCGTGCAGCGCTGGGCGGGCAAGCGATGACCGGGCTGACCGATTTTCCGCGTCATTCGCCGGCCCTCGCGCAGCATTTCCGCGATGCCGGATTCTGGAACGACGACCGGCTGGCCGACTATCTGGAGCGCTGGGCCACGGAAACGCCGGACAAGGTGGCGATAGCCGCACCGGACCGGGACATCACCTACGCCGAGTGGCGCGATCGCTCACGCCGCTTCGCCAATGCCCTGCTCGGCCTCGGCCTGAAGCGCGGCGAGGTGGTGGCGATCCAGTATCCGAACCATCCCGAATTCCTCATCGCCTTCCTCGGTGTGGCGATAATGGGCGGCGTGCTGTGCACCCTGCACATGCCCTACCGCGCCGGCGAGATGGCACCGCTGATGAACCACGGCCGGGCGCGCGCCGTGATCTGCACCGCCGGCGACGAAAAATACGACGCGCCTGCGACCATGGCGGGCCTGAAGGCGCAGGTGCCGTCGCTCGAACACATCATCGTCATCGGCGGCCGCGGCGCGGGGCTCGATTTCGATACCCTGATCGACGGCGCGAGCGACGACCCGGTCGCCGATCCGCCCGCTCCCGGCGACCCGGTCATCCTGTGTTTCACCTCGGGCACCTCGGCGTCGCCCAAGGGCGTCGTGCGGACCCACGAAACCTTCACCTCGAACCTGCGCATCTATCCGCAGACCATCGGCCTCACCGCCGGGGACCGGGTGCTGGTCGCGCCGCCCTTCACCCACGTCTTCGGCCTGTCCTGCGGGATGCTCGGCCTGTGCCACGGCGCGACCAACGTGCTGATGTCGCTGTTTTCGCCGGAACTCTATGCCGACCGGCTGGTCAACGGCCGGCCGACGGTCGTGTTCTCCGCGCCGGCCCATGTCGCCGCGACGATCAAGGCCGGACTGCTCGACGGCGCCGATCTCGGCTCGATCCGGGACGTCATCGTCGCCGGATCGGTCTGCCCGCCGGAGGTTGCCGCAGAGCTGGAACGCCGGTTGCCGAACGGCCGGACGGGGCAGTTGTTCGGCATGACCGAGACCATTCTCATCATGCAGACACCGCTCGACGCGCCGCCGGAGATCCGCCACACCAGCACCGGCCGCAAGACCGGCGGCATCGAGGTGCGGGTCGCCAGTCCCGAAGACGATACCGAAGTCCCGAACGGCGCCGAGGGCGAGCTGCAACTTGCGGGCTACAGCATCTTCCCGGGTTATCTGAACAATCCCGAAGCCAATGCCGGGGCCTTCGCCGCCGACGGCTTTTTCCGGACCGGCGACCTGGCAACCGTCGATGCGGACGGCAATGTCGTCATCACCGGCCGGGTCAAGGACGTGATCAACCGCGGCGGCATCAAGATCAACCCGACCGATGTCGAGAACCTTCTGCAGGCCCATCCGGCGATCGTGCTCGCGGCGGTGGTCCCGATGCCGGACGATGTGCTGGGCGAGCGCATGTGCCTGTTCGTCACCCTTGCACCCGGCGCGGGCCTGACCTTCGAGGAAATGACCGGGTTTCTCGAAGCGAACGGCGTCGCGAAGATGCGCTGGCCCGAGCGGCTGGAAATTGTCGACGAGATGCCGATGACGCCGACCCGGAAAATCCAGAAAGGCGAACTGGCAAAACTGATAGCGTAGCGCGGGCCGGCTTCGCGGCCGATCAGAAATTGGCCGATCAGAAACTGTAGGCCAGTTTCGCCCCCACGAAGCTGTCGCGCCGGGTCGGGTAGACGGTGGCGTCCTTCTTGCCGACGTGAAGCATGAGGATCGCCTCGGCCTTGACCGAGACGGAATCGGTAAGGCGCCGATCGAATTCGAGCGACAGGGTTCGGGTGCCGAAGTCGAGATCGGTCAGCGTGCCGAGGGTGAAGGCCGCGCCCTGGACGTCGTTGAGCGACAGGCGCGCGCCGAGGAAAAGGTCGTTCTGATACTGGTTGGTCGAGCGGCGCCGGCGCCCGTCGATCAGCCATTCGGCGAGCAGGCTCAGATCGGCTTCCGATTCGAAGATGCCGCTGAAGGTGTATTCGCCGCCGACGACGAAGGCGGCGTAGTTTTCCTTCTTGCCGGGTTTGAGCGGGTTCGCACCGACGACGTTATTTCGCGCGCCCTGGCGATAGATCGCCTCCAGCTTGAGCAACCAGGATTCGATCGTGAGTTGGGCGTCCAGCCCGAACTGCCGGATCTGCTCGTAGTGCGGCGCCAGGGCGCCTGGCACCGGTTGTCCTTGGACAAGCCGGAATGCGGCCGGCCGCATGACCGGTTCCCGGCTGGTGCCGTCGAAGATGCTGAGGCCGATGTCGAGCGGCCCGAAGGTGTGGCTGTAGCGGGCGGCAAAATCGAGATGCCAATCCCCCGCTGCGCTTTCGTAGGTCGCGAGGTCGTTGTCGATAATCAACTGGGGACGCAGCCTGCCGGCGCGGCCGGGAAAGGTTCGCAGACGATGGAAGGAGATCACGAAGAACTCCGCCACGCCCCAGTCGCCGGAGAGCGTGAGATGGGCCATCGGCTGGCCCAGCTTTACTTTCTCGTTGGGATTTTCGACGAGGTCGGTCTGATTGACGATATCGACCAGATTGCGCGTTTCCGCGACGCCCCAGAACACCCGGTCGATCCCGAGGCGAACTTCCCATTCGCTTTCGCCCAGAGGGCCGTTCAACAGCAGGTAGGCTTCGCGCAGGTCGGCGTGGGTCAGGGTCCGGTCCGCGGCGTCGAAACGGAGGAACGGAACGATGGTGACGCTGAATTTCTCCGGTTCGTTGAGATAAAGCTGGGGCTCGGCGACGAAGCCGGCGTTATAGCTGCGCTGGCCGTCGAACCCGGCGGGCCGCGGAAACCAGCGGGTCTCGAAACTGATCTTGCCGGAGAGTTCGTGCTCGGCGATTGCGGCACCGGACGGCGCCAGCGCCGCGCAGGCGGCCGATACGACCCAGACCGCGCCGCAGGCCGCGCGACCGATGGCGGCGCGAAATCCCATCAGCGAACCCGTTTCAGGCCGGTTCGCGTGAATTCGCTCTCGCTGATCTTGCTGCCGAACTTGTAGCCCGACCACATCATGACCGTGCTCTTGCCGGTGAGGTGGTTCACCATGGCCATCTCGTTGGCGCGCCAGAACCGTTCGAGGTAAAGCTTGTATTTGCTCAGTGTCAGCGTCTTGAGGTGTGCGTTTTTGCGGTCGTAATAGGCGACCTTCCAGAGGCGGAAATCCTCCTTGTCGCGCCAGACGAGCTGGCGGCGATAGCCGGACCGCTTGGCCGTCGGAACCTGCTCGACCACAGAGCATTTGCGTTTGCCGCACGCCTCGTCGCGCAGGAATTTGTAGGAGTATTTCTCGACCTCCTGGGCGCCCAGATCCTCATAGGAGAATTCGCTGCCCATGAAGGAGCCGGAGCGGTTCGACGAACTGATGCGTTTGACCCGCTTGAGCGCCGGCAGATAGAGCCACTGGTCGTCGGCCTTTTCCCTGTGGGAGTGGATGAGGAACGCCGTGCCCTTGACGTTGCGCGGCCGGTCGAACACGAACAGGCTCTTGTTGCCGGTGCCTTCGACCTCGAGCACCTTGATCCGCAACTGGCGCCGGCTCTCCTGCCCGCGCTTGTTGCGCAGCACCATGGTCTGGTTCGCGGTGAAATTGCCGAACCCCTTGTCGCGGTCATAGGCTTCTTTTGCGATCTTGAGGCCGGCTTCTTCGGGAGAGGCTGCGCTGGCGGGAAGCGACGCGGCCAGCGAACCCGCAATCAGCAGAACGGCGGCACAGGTTGTCGAACCGGTGGAATACGCGGGGATCATGTCTTTCTCCGATCGATGGCCATCAACAGCGGCGGGAGAAGCAGGAAATCGGCGAGCAGAGCGAAGCCGATGGTAACGGACACCAGAATACCGAGCGACCAGCTGATTTCGAACCCCGATGCTGCAAACACCAGGAAGCCGAGGCACAGGACGGCGGTTGTGGTCCATAACGCATGGCCGACGATCCGGAAAGTCGAGCGCACTGCCTCCGGCGCGGATAGGCCCTCGCGACGCGCTTTCAGATACTTGGTCAGGAAGTGGATCGTATCGTCCACGACGATGCCGAAGGCGATCGCCGTCATCACGGATCCGGCAAGTCCTACGCGGCCGACCAGATAGCCCCACACGCCGAAGGCCAGGGCTGCAGGAATGAAATTCGGCAGCAGGCTCACAAGGCCGAGGCGAATGCTGCGGAAGACGAAGATCAGAATCAGCGAAATGAGCGCCATGGCGATAATGGTGCCGGTCAGCATGCTCTGGATGTTCCGCTGGGAAAGATGCGCGAAAACGATGCTGACGCCCGACGCCTCGGAGGCGAGACCCGGTGCGTTGGCCCCGATCCAGGCCTGCGCCCGCTCATCGAGCTCGCGTTGCTTCTGGGATGTCAGGCTGCGCATCACGACCGTCATGCGCGTGGCCGATTTTCCGACGTCGATCCGGTCGTTCAGATCCATGCCGCCCGGCAGCGAAAGTTCGTAAAGCAGCAGGAACTGGGCGGCGAGCTCCGCATCTTCCGGCAGCCTGTAGGAAGCCGGATCGTCGGCGTGCATGTTCTTGTTCAGGCGCTTCATGATGTCGGAAAAGGCCTGAACGTGGAAAACTTCCGGCTGCGCCCGGAACCATTGGGCGAAAGCGTCGACCTTGCGCAGATAGGCGGGTTCGGTGATGCCGCCTTCGCGTCCGGATTTCAGCGAATATTCCAGCGTTTCCATGCCGGTCAGGTTCCGGATGACGAAGTCCGTGTCCTGGCGGAACTGGTAACGCTCGCTGAGATACCGCGTCCAGTTGTCGGTCAGTTCAATCCTGGAGATGCCCGTAATCAGCAACACCGTCACGAGAGCGGAGCAGGCAAGCAGGATTTTGCGCCGGGCGACGACGAAACCGCCGAAACGGTCGAAGAAGGCTGTCTTGCCGCTGCGCGGCGCCCTGGCCCGCAGGGGCAGGACCGACAGGAGCGCCGGCAGGAATGTCAGCGAATAGACGAACGCGCACAGCACACCGAAGGCCACGAGATTGCCGAGAACCCGGAAGGGCGGCGAGTCCGAGGCGTTGAGGCTGAGAAAGCCGATTGCGGTGGTCAGCGATGTGAGAAAGACCGGCCAGGCATTGATGCGCAGCGCTTCTGCGATGGCCGCATTCCGGTCCATGCCGTTGCTCATGGCCGCCAGGGTGCTCGAAACGATGTGGACCGAGTGGGCGATGGCGACCGTCATCACGATGATGGGTACGCCGGAATTGGCCGGATTGAACACCGTGCCGATCCAGCCCGCAAAACCCACCGTGGTGTTGATGACAAAGCCGAGCACCGCAACGATCGCCACCGTACCCAGCAGGGAACGAAGGAGTAGGGCCGCGGCCAGAACGATGATCAGGAACACGATCGGCGCCAGGGATTCCATATCGTCCCGGGTCGCGTCGGCGAAGGCCCGGTTCAGGGGAACGTCGCCGGTCAGGTAGTAGGCGATATCGGGATTGGCGGCCCGCTGACGATCCAGCTGCGCATTGAGGTAGTCGGTGATTTTGACGACCGCGGCATCCGGATTGTCGGGGAGCGCAAAGCTGATTGCCAACCCTGCCACTTTACCGTCGCGGGAGACCAGACGGCCGACGAGTTCCGGCGCGCTTAACGCGATCTTTTCGATTCGCCGGATATCCTGTTCGCTCAGCGCGGCAGCGTCATCGACCAACGGCTCGACGATGAGATCGTCTTCTTCCGCCCAGGTATGGTTGTAGTTGGCCAGCGAATCGGCCCGGGTCGAAAACGGCGTTTTCCACGCAGCCTCGGTCAGGGCTTCAAGGGCAATCAGGGTTTCACGGGTAAACACCGTGCCCTTGCCCGGGGCGACGGCTATCAATGCCGTATTGGTTGCGCCATAGACGTTCTCGAAAGCGTTGAACGCCTCCAGTTGCGGATTGTCGGCGTCGAACAGGCTGCGGTAGTCGTTGGTGACGCCGATGAACCTGGCCCCGGCGGTCAGCGCAAGCATCAGGAGGCCGGCGAACGCGATGACCAGCCATCGGCGGCGTAATATTGTGGCGGTGTAGCGGTCCAGCGGCACGGACGTCATCGGTTCAGGGAATGGCGGCACGGCAGGCAAGGGCGCTCGACCGGCACACCGCGCGGTCCCGCCGGCGCAGCCGGTACAGGGGCGGAGGCCGCTACCGGGAAGGCGCCACCGACCGGCTTCATCGCGCCGGTCCTACCATTGGGACGATTGTTCGGCATAGACATGGTCGGGCAGTTTGTAGCTGATGCCCTCCTCGTCGAACATGGATACGTCGAGAATTGTGGTGAGGTTCACATTCTCCCGGGCCCGGTTCCGGACCAGCCGGTTCCTTAGGCTCTCGATCCGGTTCAGCGTGCGGAACCGCCATAGCGTCGCCGAGGATTTTTTCTTCGGATACATAAGCTGCTCGGCAAGTTCGTCGCCGATCAGGGCACGCGAAATCTCCGCTATGTAACCGGCCAGTTTGCGCCGTGCGCGGGATTCGTCCATGCCTGCAAACAGCGGCGCCGAATTGATCAGCGAGGACGCAAGGACGGCCGATTCGAGCGAAGGCGGCGGTTCGCAAATCCGGCCGACCTTGAAGATTTCCAGCGCGTCCGCTTCGTCGTGGAACAGAATCGTCTCGGGAATGCCCATCAGAAGGCCGGAATACCGCCATACCGCCATGAAGCTTCGCCGTTCCTCTTCGTCGAACTTCCCTCCAAGTCGCTCCAGATGGTGCAACAACCTTGCCGAAAAGGCCGCAACGGCAAAGCCGACATGGGCCGCGCTGATCGGCGTGCCCAACTCGTCGATATCCCACTCGCCCGAACCGGAGATCAACGACCGTATCTTTGCGTGGACCACCCTTACCCGGACGGAGTGCGTCCATCCGTCATTGTGCCTTTCCATGCTCCCGGGCATGAAAATCTCCAGCATGTGGCGGTTGTTCTGCTTCAACCGCCTCACGCCCTGGTCCCGGAGTTTGCCGGTCAGAAAGAAAGACCTGGCGATATTGGTCGAAAACCCTTCGACCAGAACGCCGCCCACCATCCCGGCGAGCACGAGCCGCGTATTCCTGTGAAACATCCGGCAACCGGGCAGGAACGCAGAATAATCCACCCATTCCGGCGGCTCGGCGCAGGAGTCGAAAAATTCCCTGACAGACGCTGGCGCCCCTCGAAGCGCGGTTTCGTCGTCTCCGTGCATGCCCGCGCGGATCAGCCGGCTCGATTCCTCGGACCCAATGGCCGTGAGGTCGGCGACCATCGCATCGGCGACGGGATCGCCCACGGTGGTGTGGGCGACGTAGTTCTCCGCCCGCCCGGCATCGACCGTCCGGCCATTCGCATAACCATCGATATAGGCAGACGGTAAATTTTCCATTCCAATGACCTGTACGGCCGCGAGATTGTCTCGGAGCGCCCGCCCCCGAGCCGGTACCGGTCCCGCAAGAAATTTGCTCGCCTTACGCCCGGCAGCGGCGCCGAGGCAAGGCTGTGCTGGAGGGTAACGTCAAGAGTTGTGTGTCAGGGAGAAGAGGGTAGGGACTCCCTGGTT